>CAUJCX010000001.1 GCA_963169235.1 Actinomycetota bacterium
GATCGCCAGGTCACGTCGCACTTCGTCTTTCAGCTGCTGCCAACCGGTGCCTTCATCGTCCAGGCGACGGCGCAGGGTGGCGGGCGACAGGCCGAACTGCGCGGCCAAGGCCTCCAGCGTGGGTCCTTCGCCCGGTGACGATGGGCCAAGCTGGCCGGCCAGGTGGCGTGCGCGGCCGTCCCCGTCTCGGCGGGTCTCACCATCGACCACATCACGGTGCCGCTGGTGGGCGTCGGCAACCTGGGGCTGCTGCAGTACCCGGTCACCATCGTGTGGTTCGTCGCCATCGTGAACATCATCAACTTCATCGACGGCATGGACGGCCTGGCGGCCGGCGTCACGGGGCTGGGCGCCGTGACGTTCGCGGTCATCGCCGCGTCGCTCAACCGTCCCGAGGCCGCCATCGCGGGCGCCGCCATCGCGGGCGCGTGCGCCGCGTTCCTGGTGTTCAACTTCCACCCCGCCACCATCTTCATGGGCGACTCGGGCGCCATGTTCCTGGGGTTCATGACCGCGGGCATCTCGGTGAGCGGCGTGATGAAGACGACCGCCACGGTGGCGGTGGTGATCCCGCTGCTGGTGCTCGCCATCCCCATCCTCGACACGTCGTTCGTGGTGCTGAAGCGGCTGAAGCACGGCCTGCCCGTGTACGCGGCCGACCGCTCGCACTTCCACCACCGCTTCTTCACCATCGGCTGGGGGCAGCGCCGCACCGTGCTGACGTTGTACGCCTGGTGCGCGCTGATGGGGACGGTGGCCATGGCCATCCACTTCGTGCCGTACCGCGACCCGACCGGCGCGCCGCAGGCCGCCGGCATCGCGGTGCTGGTGGCGGGAGCGCTGCTGGCGCTGGGGTGCGCGGCGTACCTGGTGTACGTGCTCGAGATCCTCAAGTGGCGCAACACGCCGGTGGTGTCGATCGTGCGCGAGGGCAGGGCCGTGCGGGCCGAGCGCAGGCGGGCCGGGGCCGAGGGCGCGCCCCCGGACGGCGCCGAGCGGCGACGCCCGGCGGACCGTTCGCGGAGGTGAGGACGAAGGGTCCTCCACGGGGGGACGAGTGGCCCCGCACTAATGCGTAATCGACGATATCGCCACTGAATCTTCGTGGAACGAGCAGTCCGCTGGTGACGTCGCGGGCGCCCGTCGTCGCTCCGCCGCCACCCCGCCCGCACCTCGTGGCAGTCGTCTCAAGCGGGCCGCGGGACGCGCTGCGGGGGTGGGCACCGGCCATCGCGAAGCTGGCATACTGCCGCCGAGCCCCGGGCCCGCCGTTCGTGCCGGGCCTTGACGCACGCGCCAGGAGCTGACTCGCGCCCTCCGATGAACCCCACCGCCCACAGATGACCACGGCCGTCTACCCGTCACCGCGGGAGGGCGCGCTGCCCTTCACGGCCGCCATCCTGGGCACCATCGTCGCGCTGATCGCGCTGCCGGTGGTGCTGCTGGCGGGTGGCCCGCTGGCCGGGTGGATGCTGGGCTTCGGGTTGTGGGTCGCCAACTGGCTCGCCGTGCTCGCCACCAGCAAGTTCTCGCTGACCGCCTCGCCGACCACGGCCGTGGGCGTCACCGGCATCTCGCTGATGGCCCGCGCCTGGATCGTGGCGATCGTGCTGTTCATCGTGGCCATCCGCGTATCGGAGACCATCGCGCTGACCGCGGCGTTCGTCTTCCTCGCGGCCTTCACCTTCGACCTGGCGGGGAGGGCCCTGCTGTACGCGCTGCAGGCCGACCGCGCCGCCAATCCTTCTGCCGGGGACCGTTCCGAGTCATGACGCGACGCTCATTCCGTTCGGCCTATCTCGCGGCCGTCGTCACGCTGCTCGCAGCGCCGGCGTACGCGTTCGCGTCCGAGGGCGAGAAGTTCGACCCGTCCCTCGAGTTCAAGACGGCGCCGTACTTCGGTGAGCTGAAGGTCGGGCCGTTCGACTTCTCGATCAACAAGGCCGTCGTCTACCTGCTGCTGACCACGGTGATCCTGTGCGTCGGCGGCATCTGGGTGGTGCGCGGCGGGCTGAAGATGAAGCCCACCAAGGGTCAGAACGTCGTGGAGATGATCTACGAGTTCACCGAGAACCAGGTGGTACGGCCGGTGGTGCCCCAGAAGGGCGCGAAGCCCGGCATGCCGCGCTGGTTCCCGTACCTGGCCACGCTGTTCCTGTTCATCGCGGTCAACAATCTCATCAGCTTCATCCCGATGCCGATGGGCCACGAGACCGGTACGTTCCCCGCCGGCCTGCCCGACCTCGGCCTGTACGCGGCGACGGCCAACATCAACGTGACGCTGACGCTGGCGATCATCACGTTCCTCGCGACGCACGTGGTCGGCATCAAGACCCACGGTCCGTTCGGCTACTTCAAGACGTGGGTGCCGCACGGCGCTCCGGCTCCCGTGAAGCCGTTCGTCGCCAGCATCGAGGTGCTGTCGCAGCTCTTGCGGCTGGTCAGCCTCTCGGTGCGTCTGTTCGCCAACCTGCTGGCGGGCCACCTGCTGATCATCATGGCCGGCGGTTTCGCGGTGCTGGTCGGCAGCCTCATGGGTGCGCTGGGCATCCCGTTCGCCCTGTTTTTCTACGTGTTCGAGTGGGTGCTTGTGGCTGGGCTGCAGGCATTCATCTTCGCCCTGCTCTCGGGCGTGTACATCGGGTACGCGATCGAAGCCCCCCACTGATCACCACTGACGTAAGACCCATCAAGGAGAACCATGGCACTCGAGGGTAATGTCGTTGACGCCGCCAAGGCGATCACGCTCGGACTGTCCACCGGTCTCGGCGCCATCGGCCCGGGCATCGGCGTGGGCTACCTGTTCGGCAAGACCGTGGAGTCGGTCGCCCGCCAGCCCGAGCTCCGCGGTGAGCTCATGGGTATCACGTTCCTCGGTCTGGCCCTGACGGAGGCCATCACGTTCTACGCCCTGCTCATGGGCTTCGTGGCCTTCTTCCTGGTGTCCAGCTAAAGCACAGGCCGGGAGGTCGCGAGACATGGGTACCCCGCTTGCCGAGGTGCACGCACAGCACGCCGAGAACGTGCTCCTGGCTCCCAGCCCGGGGCTGATGATCTGGACGCTCGTCACGTTCGGTCTGTGCCTGTTCATCCTGACCAAGTACGTGTTCGGTCCCGTCGGGGCGATGCTCGAGAAGCGTCGTGCCGAGGTGGCCCAGAGCATCGACGAGGCCACCCGCAGCCGCGACGAGGCCGTCGCGCTGCTGGACGAGTACAAGGTGCGGCTGGCCGAGGCGCACAAGGAGGCCGACGCGCTGCGTGAGCGGGGCCGCAAGGAGGGCGAGCGCCGCGGGCACGAGATCGTGGGGCAGGCTCAGGAGCAGCGCGAGCGCGTCCTCGCCGACACGCAGACGCAGCTCGACGCCCAGGCGCGCAGCGCCGCGTCCGGCCTGCGCGACGACGTCGTCGGCCTGGCGATCGCCGCCGCGGCCAAGGCCACGCGCGGTGCGCTGAGCGAGGCCGACCACCGTCGCCTCATCGAGCAGGCCATCGACGAGGCCGACCTGTCGCGGCTGTCCCGGTCGTAGCGTGAGCATCGCGACCACATACGCCGAGGCGCTGTACGAGGCGGCCCGCGACAGCGACGTCGTCGGCGACGTGGCGACCCAGTTGGGCGAGCTGCGTCAGGCCGTCAGCGACGTGCCGGAGCTCGCGCGCCTGCTGGGTGACCCGGACGTCGACACCGCCACGAAGAAGCGCACGCTGGGCGCGCTGACCGAGGGCGCGACGCCGCTTGTGGCCAACTTCATGCAGGTGCTGCTCGACCGTGGCCGCGCCGACCTCATCGAGCCCATCGGCCGCGAGTTCGACGCGCGCGTCGCCCACGAGCAGGGGCGCCTGCGCGTGGTGGTGCGCACGGCCATCCCGATGCCGGACGACCTCACGCGCGACGTCATCGGCCGCCTCGAGCGCAACGCGGGGGGCCCCATCGACGTCGAGACGGTGGTCGACCCCTCCATCGTCGGCGGCGTGGTCATCGAGACCGAGACGGCCCGCGTGGACGCCTCCGTGCGCCAGCGCCTGGACGCGATGAAGCTGTCGATGGCCCGTGCGTCCGTTCACGACGCGGTCGCGGCCGAGTAGGCCCCTCCCAGTTCACACGATGATTCATCCCACGGAAAGACGAGGACGCGACAGATGAAGCTGCGACCCGACGAGATCACCAAGGTCCTGCGCGATCAGATCGAGCACTACCAGGACCAGGTGGACGTCGAGGAGGTGGGTACCGTCCTGCAGGTCGGTGACGGTATCGCCCGCGTCCACGGCCTGCAGTCGTGCGTCGCGCTCGAGATGCTCGAGCTGCCGCACGGCGTCATGGGCCTGGCCCTCAACCTGGAAGAGGACAACGTCGGCGTCGTGCTGCTGGGCGACGACACCCTCATCAAGGAGGGTGACCAGGTCAAGCGCACCGGCAAGGTCATCCAGGTACCCGTGGGCGAGGCGCTGCTGGGCCGCGTGGTCGACCCGCTGGGCAACCCGCTCGACGACATGGGCCCCATCGAGACCGAGACGTACCGGCCGGTCGAGTTCAAGGCTCCCGGCGTGGTGCAGCGCCAGCCGGTGAACGAGCCCCTGCAGACGGGCATCAAGGCCATCGACGCGCTCATCCCCATCGGCCGTGGCCAGCGCGAGCTGATCATCGGCGACCGTGGCACGGGCAAGACGACGATCGCGGTCGACACCATCATCAACCAGCGCGGCCAGGGCGTGAAGTGCTTCTACGTCGCCATCGGCCAGAAGGCGTCCACGGTGGCCCAGGTGGTCGCCCGCCTGAAGGCCGCAGGCGCCATGGAGTACACCACCGTGGTGGTCGCGTCGGCGTCCGCGTCGGCGCCGCTGAAGTACCTGGCCCCGTACTCCGGCTGCGCGATGGCCGAGCACTTCCTGTTCGACGGCCAGCACGCCCTGTGCGTGTACGACGACCTCTCCAAGCAGGCCGACGCCTACCGCCAGATGTCGCTGCTGCTGCGGCGCCCGCCCGGCCGTGAGGCCTTCCCCGGCGACGTGTTCTACCTGCACAGCCGGCTGCTGGAGCGCGCCTGCAAGATCAACGACGCGCTGGGCGGCGGCTCCATCACCGCGCTGCCCATCATCGAGACGCAGGCCGGTGACGTGTCGGCCTACATCCCGACCAACGTGATCTCCATCACGGACGGCCAGATCTTCCTCGAGGCCAAGCTCTTCTTCTCGGGCGTGCGGCCCGCCGTGAACGTGGGCATCTCGGTGTCGCGCGTGGGTGGTTCGGCCCAGGTGAAGGCCATGCGCTCGGTGGCCGGCCGCCTGAAGCTCGAGCTGGCCCAGTACCGCGACCTCGAGGCGTTCGCGCAGTTCGGGTCCGACCTCGACGCGTCCACCCAGGCCACGCTGGCCCGCGGTGCCCGCCTGGTCGCCACGCTCAACCAGCCGGCGTACAACCCGTGGCCGGTGGAGGAGCAGGTCGCCATCATCTACGCGGCCGGCAACGGCTACCTCGACACCGTCGACCCCGCGGACGTGCCGCGCGTCAACGAGTCGTTCCGCGACGCCCTGCGCGAGGAGGGCACCATCCTCGCCGCCATCCGCGACACGAAGCAGCTGAGCGACGAGACCACCGGCAAGCTGGACGAGCTGCTGAAGCGCGTCGCCGGCGACATCATCCCCAAGGGGTCCGACGTCACCGCGCAGCAGGCCGAGGCGGACGAGGCCGTGGACACCGCGCAGGCGGAGGCCGAGGCGGACGTGGCCGAGAAGGACGAGGTCTAGCCCGGCCGTGGCCAGCCAACGCGACATCAAGCGCCGCATCGACTCGGTGCGCAACACCCGCAAGATCACGCGGGCGATGGAGCTCGTGGCGTCCGCCAAGCTGCGGCGCGCGCAGGAGCGCATCGAGGCGTTGCGCCCGTACGCGCAGAACATGCGCGAGCTGATGGCCCAGGCCGCCCGCCAGTCCGACATGCGCGCGTTCCCGCTGCTGCAGCAGCGCGACGAGGTCGCCAGGGCCGCCATCGTGACCATCACGGGTGACCGCGGCCTGGCCGGCGCGTTCAACGTCAACATCCTGCGGGCCGGCTTCCACGCCGACGACGACCTGCGCCGTGACGGCACCGAGGACGTGGTGTTCGTGGGCGTGGGCAAGAAGGGCTCCGGCACGCTGCGCTTCCGCCGCAAGCCCATCGACCGCACGTTCGAGGGCTTCTCGAGCGACCCCAAGTTCAGCGACGCCGAGGCCATCGCCGAGTACCTGGTGGAGCAGTTCACCAGCGGCGAGGTCGACCGCGTGCTGCTGGTCTACAACCAGTTCAAGTCCGTGATGCAGCAGGACGTCACGATGGAGCAGCTGCTTCCCATCGAGCGCACCACGGTGGAGCACGCCGGCGAGCTCGACGACGACCACGAGTCGCTGGCCTCCAAGGCGCTGGTGCTGTTCGAGCCCAGCCCCGAGGATGTGCTGACGCACCTGCTGCCGACGTACATCAACACCACGATCTACCGAGCCTTGCTCGAGAGCGCCGCCGCCGAGCACGCCGCTCGCCGCAGCGCCATGCGCAACGCATCCGACAACGCGGGGGGTCTCATCTCTGACCTCACGCTCAAGATGAACCGGGCCCGTCAGGCCGCCATCACCCAGGAGATCCTTGAGGTGGTCGGCGGCGCGGATGCCCTCCAGTAGCGGGAGAACAAGGAGACCGATGGCAGACAACGTCAGCTCCGGCACTGTCCTGGAGATCAAGGGCGTCGTGCTCGACGTCCGCTTCGACGGAGAGCTTCCCGCGATCTACAACGCGCTGGAGATCCCCCGCGAGGACGGCACGGTGCTCGTGGCCGAGGTGCAGCAGCACCTGGGCGACGACAAGGTGCGCGCAGTGGCCTTCGACACCACGGACGGCTTGGCCCGTGGCAGCAAGGTGATGGACAGCGGCCGGCCGATCTCGGTGCCCGTGGGCGACCGCACGCTGGGGCGCATCTTCAACGTGCTCGGCGACGTCATCGACGAGGGCGACGAGATCCCCAGCGGCGAGACGTGGCCCATCCACCGTCCCGCCCCCAGCTTCGACGAGCTCAACCCGACGGCCGAGATCTTCGAGACCGGCATCAAGGTGGTCGACCTGCTCGCCCCGTACGTGAAGGGCGGCAAGATCGGCCTGTTCGGCGGCGCCGGCGTGGGCAAGACGGTGCTGATCCAGGAGCTCATCAACAACATCGCCCAGGAGCACGGTGGCCTGTCGGTGTTCGCCGGCGTGGGTGAGCGCACCCGCGAGGGCAACGACCTCTGGCTCGAGATGAAGGAATCGGGCGTCATCGACAAGACCGCGCTGGTCTACGGTCAGATGAACGAGCCGCCCGGCGCCCGTCTGCGCGTCGCCCTGACCGGACTCACCATCGCGGAGTACTTCCGCGACGAGGGCGGCCAGGACGTGCTGCTGTTCATCGACAACATCTTCCGGTTCGTGCAGGCCGGTTCCGAGGTGTCGGCCCTGCTGGGCCGCATGCCGTCGGCCGTGGGTTACCAGCCCACCCTGCAGACCGAGATGGGTGACCTGCAGGAGCGCATCACGTCCACCCGCAAGGGCTCGGTCACGTCGGTGCAGGCCATCTACGTGCCCGCAGACGACCTCACCGACCCGGCCCCGGCCGCGTCGTTCGCGCACCTCGACGCCACCACGGTGCTGTCGCGCGAGATCTCGGCCAAGGGCATCTACCCGGCCGTGGACCCGCTCGACTCGTCCAGCCGCATCCTGGCGGCCGACGTGGTGGGCGAGGAGCACTACGAGACGGCCCGCCGGGTGCAGGAGATCCTGCAGACCTACAAGGACCTCCAGGACATCATCGCGATCCTCGGCGTCGACGAGCTCACCGACGAGCAGAAGCTCGCCGTGGCCCGTGCCCGCCGCATCGAGCGCTTCCTGTCGCAGCCGTTCCATGTGGCCGAGGCGTTCACCGGCACCCCCGGCAAGTACGTGCCGCTGGCGGAGACCATCCGCGGGTTCCAGGAGATCGTGGACGGCAAGCACGACGATCTGCCCGAGCAGGCGTTCTTCCTGGTCGGCGGCATCGACGAGGCGGTCGAGAAGGCCGCCACGATGAAGGGCTGAGCCGATGTCGACGGCCACCGGTGATCGCAAGGTTCTGGGGGTGAGGCTGCTCACCCCCGAGGGCATCGTGTTCGACGACCAGGCCACCATGGTGGTGGCCCCGGGCGTCGCCGGCGAGGTGGGCCTCCTGGCCCGCCACGAGCCGCTGGTCGCCGCCCTGCGCTTCGGTGAGACCCGCATCCACGTCAGCGAGGGCGAGACCCGCACGTTCGCGACGTCGGAGGGGTACCTCAGCATCGGCGAGGACCGCGTGTTCATCCTGGTCGAGCAGGCCGAGGAGCTGGGTCAGATCGACGTGGCGCGGGCCGAGAACGCCCTGCGCCGCGCGCAGGAGAACCTCGAGGGCGCAGGCGACGACGAGGCCGCCCGCGACGTGTACCAGGCGGCGCTACGCCGGGCCGAGAACCGCCTCAAGGTGGCGCAGAAGAGCAGGTAGGCGCGGTGCGCACGCGGCCCGGGAGCACTCCTCCCCGGGCCGCGCGCATCGCTGTCATCGGCGTGTGGCGGGGCCGCGGGGCGACCGGGGTCCCGTTACTTTTGGGCGCGGTAGACGGGGCCTTCGGGGGTGGTGAGCAGGGCGCGGACGCGGGTTGCCTTGGGGGCGCGGCGGGCGGTGTTGAGGGTGACGCGGATGTGGGCTCCGGCGCGGACGGGGATGACCACGACGTTGCGGGCGCGGCGTAGTTTGGTGGTGCCGATGGTGGTGCCGCGCTGCATGGCGACCGTGTGTCCGCGTTTGTCGATGAGCACGATGCTGAGGCGTCCGCCGAGGACGGCGTTGACGGTGGCGCTGACGCGGCTGCCCTTTTTGCCGCGGCGCGTGATTTTGGTGGTGGTGGGCATGGTGATGGCGTCGGTGCACGTGAGGGTGCGGGGCATCTTCTGGGTGGTGGCGATGCGGCTTGACAGGCGTCGCTTGATGCCGGTCTTGGTGGTGAACCTCACGGTGACGCGGGCTTTGCGTGACAGGCGGGCCTTGGTGCGCAGGCTCATCAGCACGGGCTTGGTGGTGCGTTGCATGCGGATCTGGCGGGAGCCGGTGTGCAGGGTGACGCGTCCGATGCGGGAGTTCTTGGTGAGCCTGATGCGGCGGTTGCCGTCGGTGAGGATGATCACGGGGCGGGCCTTGGTGGCGCCGAGGGCGACGCTTGCGGTGATGGTTTTGCCGCGCAGGCCGCGCCGCCAGGGCTGGATGATCCAGTTACCTCCGCCCTTGGCCTTCGCACCGTTGACCAGGCACGACGTGTCCTTGGACACGGGGGCCGGGGCCCCGCCGCCGTCCGTGGAAGGGGCGGGAGTCGGGGTACCGCCACCCGTGCCGTCCGTGGAAGGGGCGGGAGCCGGGGTGCCGCCACCGCCGCCGTCCGTGGGCGGGGTGGGAGCCGGGGCATTGCCGCCGTTGTTGCCCCCGTTGTTGCCGCCGTTGTTGTTGCCGTTGCCAGGGTCGGTGGCCTTCTTGGCCTCCACCGGGTTGCCCGGGGGCGACAACAAGATCACCGGGTCGCTGCCGTCGACGTTGGCGCTGCCGATGGTGGCGAACCGGATGACGTGACCGACGTCATCGGCGGTGGTGGTGTACGTGGTGCCGGTGGCACCGCTGATCTCCACGCAGTTCTTGCCGTCCTTGTCGCAGCGCATCCAGCTCTGGCGCGTGGTCGCCGGCGCGGGGGTCGCCCAGGTGCCGGGGGTGGCCGTCAGCTTGTCGCCCTCCGTCGTGCCGCCACTGGTCGACCCGGACGTGCCGTTCGAGACCGCGGGGTCGGAGGCGGCCTCGGGCCAGGCCAGGTCGTCGACGGCGGCGACGCCGGTTGCGGCCGTTCCGTTACTGGAGCCGAACAGGCCGCCCAGCCACACCTGGCCACCGCCGACGAACATCGCCTGAGGGGCGGACGTGGTGGTCGGGGTCCACGTGGGGTGGAGGGTGCCGGACGCCGACACGGCGGCGAGCCTCTTGCGGGCCTGGCCGTTGACCTGCGTGAAGTTGCCCGCCAGGTAGACGGTGTCACCCGAGAGGCCGATCATGGTCACGTCCGCGTTCGCGCCGGGATCCCACGACGTCGCGACGCCCGTCGTGGCGTCGACGGCGGCGACGTGCGACCGCGCCACGGGGCTGCCCGAGCTGGCCTTCAGCTGGGTGAACGCCCCGCCGAGGTAGACGGTGCTCCCCATCGCCCTGACCGCCAGCACGCTGGACGCGGTGTCGGAGGGGTCGGGGTCCCACGCGGTCGCGAGACCCGTGGTGGCGTCGACCGCGCCCACGCGCATGCGCGGCTGGCCTCCGACCGCGGTGAAGTCCCCTGCGAGGTACACCACCCCGTTGGCGACATCGAGCGCCCGCACGGGCGTCGGGAGGAAGCCGGCCGTCTTCACCGGGTTCGGGTCCCAGTTCGTGGCCGCACCCGTCGTGGGGTCCACGGCGGCCAGGCCGGCACGGTTTGTCGTGCCGATCTTTGTGAAGTCGCCCCCCAGGTACACGGTCGTGCCCGTCGCCTTGATGGTGGTGAGGCTGCCGCTCACGTTGGGGTTGAACGCGGTGACGTTGCCACTGGTGAGGTCCACGGCGGCCGCCCGGTTGCGGGTCACGCCGCCCACCTTGGTGAAGGAGCCGCCCAGGTACCACGTGTTCCCCACGCGGCTCGTCGTCATCACGTTCCCGTCGGCGCCCGGGTCCCAGGCCGTCGGCGCACCGGTGTTCGCGTTCATCGCCGCCAGGTGGTCACGCGCGACGCCGTCGGCGACCCCGGACGCATCCGTGGCGTACACGCTGTTGCCCGAGGCCACCACCGTGCCGAAGCTCCCGAGCTGGTTGGTCCAGCCCTTGGCCCCCGTGGCGGCGTCGTACGCGCTGATCGTTGTGGGGTTGAGGAAGCGGACGTAGACCGTGGAGCCCGACACGGCGATGCCGCTCCCCTGGCCGGCCGCGCCGTTGTTGACCTGCCACGTGGCGTCGAGCGCCCCCGTCGCGGCGTCGACCCGCGCGGCACCGCCCCGCTGGTAGAGGGGGCTCGACAGGACGCCCCCGCCGGCGACGTAGACCTGCGATCCGTCCAGGGCCAGCTGGGTGACGGTGAGGCCGCTGCTGGTCCAGTTCCAGGCGCGGCGCAGCGTGCCGTCGGTACCGATCTTGGCGAGGCCGAAGCGGCTGGCCGAGTTGATCGCGGTGAACGTCCCGCCCAGGATGAGGTCGCCGTCCGGCGCGACGACCATCGACGACACGCTGCCGGTGCCGGACGAGTTGGACGTGTCGGCGCTCCATCCGTTGTCCACGGTGCCGTTGGTGTCGTCGACCTTCGCGACCGACGTGTGGCCGGCGCCGCCGACCTGGGTGAAGTTCCCGCCCAGGTACACGGCGCCGCCGCTCACGACGATCGCGTTGACGGTCGTGGTACCGGAGTCGGTCGCGACGTCGGGAGCCCACGCGTCGAGCGTGGTGGCGCCGAGGTCGATACGGGCGGCGTGCGCCCGCGGCTGGCCGTCGACCTGGGTGAACAGGCCCCCGATGTAGAGCTTGCCGCCGTCGACGGCCAGTGCCGTCACCTTGCCGTTCACCGCGGGGGGGTTCCACGTGGCGTCGAGGGTGCCGTCGGCGTTGATGTGGGCCAGGTGCGGGGCGGACAGGGTGGTGTCGCCGACGGTGTCGAAGAGACCGCCGATGTAGTACCCACCCTGGCCGTCGGGAACCGCGGTGGTCACCGCTTGTGAGTTCGTCGTGCTGTAGCCGACGCGCGACTCGAAGCCCTTGACCGACTTGCCGGTCGTGGCGTCCACCATGACGCCCCCGCCCACGTTCGTGCCGACCGTCGTGAACGCGCCGGCGAGGTACACCGTGTCGCCGGAGCGATACGCCCCGTAGACGGTGTTGTTGGTGGCGTACTTCAGCGGGGCGGCAATGGCGGAGCCGCCGAGCGCGACGGTGACGAGGGCGGCACAGCACAGGACGCGGGCACGGCGCATGGGGGGCCTTATGGGTGGTGGTCGGTCGGTGACGTGCCGGCTCCTAGCGGCCCGGCGCGCAGGATCTTGAGCGCTGCCGTCCCCACCGGCCGCCGAGAGGTAGCCTGGCCCTCGTGCCGCGCGTTCCGACCGTCCTTCACACGCCCGGGTTCCGCAACGTGTGGGTGGCCAGCCTGGCGTCCAACTGCGGCAGCTGGCTGCAGGTGATCGCGGCGGGGTGGATGGTGCTGGTGCTCACCGATTCGCCGGCGGCCGTCGGAGCCCTGGCGTTCGCGGCCCGCGGCCCGGCGTTCGTGCTGTCCACCCTCGGCGGCCAGCTCGCCGACCGCTTCGACCGGCGCTGGGTGGGCATGGCGACGTTTGCGCTGCAAGGGCTGGCGGCGGCCGGGATGGCCGTGCTGTCGTGGGCGGGCGCCCTCACCACGCCGCTCATCTTCGTGCTGACGTTCGCGCTGGGCGTCGGCTTCGCGCTGGGCCTGCCGGCGATGCTGGTGCTGATCCCCGAGCTGGTGCCGCCGCCCCAGCTGCCGCAGGCGGTGGCGCTGAACGCGGCCGGCATCAACGTGGCCCGGCTGGCCGGGCCCGCCATCGGGGGCGTGCTGTTCGACACCGCGGGGCCCACGTGGTGCTTCGCCGTCAACTCGCTGTCGTTCGTGGCGCTGATCGTGGCCCTCGCGTACGCCCGCCCCCGTACGACCGACCGGGCCGCTCGGGGCGCCGCGGGCATGCGCCGCGCGCTGGGCGTCGCGTGGCGCGACCCGGCCATCCGGCGCCTGCTGGTGGGCATGACGGTGTTCGCCACGTGCGCGTCGCCCATCCAGGAGCTGGCCCCCGTGGTGGCCGACCGCCTCGACGCCGGACCGCGCGGCCTGGGCTTCCTGCTGGGGGCGATGGGCACCGGGGCGCTGGTGGGCACGTGGGTGCTGGCCCAGCTGCGGCGCGCGGGCGTGCCCCGCAGCACCACGCTGCCGAGCGCCATCACGGCGTCGGCGGCGGGGATGGCCGTGCTGGCGGTGTCGGGCCACCTGCCGCTGTCGCTGGCCGCCATGGGCTTCTGCGGGGTGTTCTGGATCTGGATGTTCATCGACACCAACACCGCCATCCAGCTGCGCGCCCCGACTGCGATGGTGGGGCGCCTGCTCGGCCTCTACCAGCTGGCCGTGGTGGCGCCGATCGCCGTGGGGGCGGCGTCCGCGGGCCTCATCGCCGACGTCTGGGGCATGCGTGCCGGCCTTCTGACGGGTGCCGTGGGACTGGCCGCGTTCGGCGTGTGGGGGCTGGTGCGGCGCGAACCGCTGATCGACGCCGGGCGGCTGGAGGCCGGGGGCTAGCCGGGGTCTCGCGACCGCGGCAACGGGTATCCTCGCCCGATGGACGAAGTCACCCTGGCGGAGGCGCTGATCGCCGTCGACACCTCCCACCAGGCCGGCATCGACACCGTCCTCGAGTACATCGACGGCTGGTGCGGTGGGCGCGGCCTGCCGGTGCAGGAGGTGGTGTTCGGCGACCGCCGGTGCCTGCGCGTGTCGGTGGGGGACGGACCCTTGCGCGTGATGTTCAACGGCCACGTCGACGTGGTGCCGGGGGCGCCCCACCAGTTCCGCCCGCAGCGCCAGGACGGGCGCCTGTACGGCCGCGGCGCGTACGACATGAAGGCCGCGGTCGCCACCATGATGCTGGCGATCGCCGACCTGCAGCGCCTCGACGTGCCCGGCGTGCAGATCGACCTGCTGGTGGTGCCCGACGAGGAGCGCGCCAGCCCCGGCGCCAACTGCAGCGAGCTCATCGTGGCCGACGGCTACCGCGCCGATTTCGTGATCTGCGGCGAGCCCACCGACCTGCACGTGGGCGTGCACGCGAAGGGCGTGGCCATCTTCGAGCTGCGCGTGCCGGGTCTGGCCGCACACTCTTCCACCCCATGGCTGGGCCGCAATGCCATCGTACGTGCCGTGGAGATGGTGCCGCGCATCGAACAGTGCCCGTTCATGTCCTCCCAGGGAGAGCTGCTCGGGCCCCCGACCGTGAACCTGGCCACCATCACGGGTGGCGAAGCGTTCAATTGCGTCCCCGCGGCGTGCCGCGCGGTCTTGGACGTGCGCTATCCGCCGGGCCAGAGCGTTGACGAGATCATGCAGCAAATCGTCGACATTGACCCTGAGGTAGAGGTTGAGCTGATGATCTCGCGGCCGCCTGCCGACCTCGCCCCCAGCGATCCGTTCGTGGTGTCGCTGCTGGACGCCGCCCGCGAGCAGTCCGCGGAATCCCGCCCCGTGGGCCGCGACGGCTCCAGCGACGCGGTCGCGTTCCTGGCCGTCGGCACGCCCGCGGTGGAGTTCGGCCCCGTGGGCGCGGGCCACCACGGTCCCGAGGAATGGGTGTCCATCGAGAGCCTCGGCCGCTACCGCCAGGCCCTCGTCTCGTTCGTGGGCGCGCTGGCGCATCCCCCGGCGGCGGCCGCGTGAGCACGAACCCCGGCAACGAGCCGCCCGCCCACCGCGACGCCGCGTATTACCGGGTGACGCGGCGGCGCGGCTGGCTACGGCCCACCGTCGGCTGGGTCGTGTGGCTGGTGGCGTCCGTGGGTGCGGCCGTGGGGTTCGGGGCGTACGCGTTCGTCGACGAGGCGATCTCGGGCGCCAACCTCAGCGTCAACAGCTCGCGCGAGCTCGAGAAGGTGGTCGCGCCCGTCGATCCGGGCGAGCCCATGAACGTGCTGCTGCTGGGCAGCGACAGCCGCGAGAAGACGGGCGGTGACGCCCGCAGCGACTCCATGATCCTGGTGCGGCTCGACACCCGGCAGGGCTTCATCTCGATGATGAGCTTCCCGCGCGACAGCTGGGTCAGCATCCCCGGCCACGGCATGGGCAAGCTCAACTGGGCGTACTCGTTCGGCGAGCAGGACGCGAAGGACGGCGGGCCGGCGCTGGTGGTGAAGACCATCACCGAGCTCACCGGCCAGAAGATCAACTACTTCGCGAACATCGACTTCAAGGGCTTCGTCAGCGTGGTCAACGAGCTGGGCGGCGTCTACATCGACGTCGACCGCGGCTACTTCCACAAGAACGTGCCGGGCGGGCCGCAGTACTCCGAGATCAGCATCGCCCCGGGCTACCAGAAGCTCAACGGCACCGACGCGCTGGCGTTCGTGCGCTACCGGCACGCCGACAGCGACTTCGCCCGCATCGCCCGCCAGCAGATGTTCTTGTCGGAGCTCAAGCGCCAGCTCAAGAGCGGCATCGGCAACGCGCTCAAGGCGCCGCAGATCGTGCGGGTGATGCTGGACAACGCGGCCATCAGCATCCCCAAGGACCGCCGCCTCGACGTGATCCGCTTCGCCATCGAGACGCCCGACAGCCGGGTGTTCCGCATCATGCCCGAGAGCACGACGGGCATGGAGGGCGACCAGTCGGTGGTGTACGTGTCCAGCGCGTCCATGGCGAAGGCCGTGCAGCTGTGGCTGCAGCCGCCGTTCACCAACGTCGTGCAGAAGAAGGTCGACCCCAAGACGGTCACCGTGCACGTGCTGAACGGCTCCGGCCGCGGCATGGTGGCCGACCAGGTGGCGGCGCAACTGCGGGCGAAGGGCTACCGGGCCGAGACGGGCGGCAACGCGAAGGACTTCAGCTACGCCAGCTCGGTCGTGCTGTTCAACGGGGCCACGCCGCGGGGATCGTCGCTGGCGATGGCGCTTCAGCCCCAGCTGGGCCCCAGCACCGGCCTGTCGGCCGTGAAGCCCGCGTCGCTGGGCGGCAACGACGCCGTCGTGGTGGTGGGTGCCGACTACCCGGGCGCGCTGGTCACGCCGCCCAAGCCGGTGAAGGAGAAGGAGGTGGCGGACGTCGTCTCCACCACCGCCCTGGTCGAGAAGTTCCGCGAGATCCAGCGCAAGACGGGCATGAAGCTGATGGTGCCCACGCGCCTGGCGCGCAACTCGGCCGTGCGCGACGTGTACGTCTACCGCGTGGGCGACAAGAAGCGCGGGCCGTGGGCCGTGAAGGTGGTGCTCGAGCTCCCCTCCAACGGCAGCTTCCCGCGCTACTGGGGCATCCAGGCGACGGCCATGCGCAACCCGCCCATCATGGCCAACCCGGTCGGCACGTGGAAGAAGGGCGACGGCCTGGTGGCCCCGCAGACCTACTACAACGGCAAGGTGTTGCTGCGCGACGCGTTCACGCGCAACGGGGTCTCGTACTGGGTCTCCAACACACTCGACACCAGCGCGCCGCTGTCGAGCACCACCATCCATTCGATCGCCCAGTCGTTCCGGCCGCTCAAGAGCGCCAAACTCCCCAAAGGTACGGTCGATACCCGCATCACCATCAGCGACGATCCCGAGACGCCCTAGAACGAGGTGAGTGTGACGAAGGGAAGCCCGGGCCGCACGCCCGTCGGCGTGATCGGCGGGGGATACGTGGGCCTGGTGACCGGCGTGTGCTTCGCCGCGCTGGGCCATTCGGTGACCATCCGCGACAT
The DNA here is from genome assembly GCA_963169235.1 of Actinomycetota bacterium. Taxonomy (GTDB): domain Bacteria; phylum Actinomycetota; class Thermoleophilia; order Miltoncostaeales; family Miltoncostaeaceae; genus JAGQUM01. Next base: position 16,500 of record CAUJCX010000001.1, read on the forward strand.
CGACGCCGCCAAGGTGGACGCGCTCAACAGCGGGGTGCCGCCCATCTACGAGGACGGCCTGGCCGACCTGATGCGCCGCCACGCCGAGAACCTCACGTACACCCTGTCGCTGCCCGACATGCTCGACGCGTCCGAGGTGGTGTTCATCGCGGTCGACACGCCGCCCACCCACTCGGGCGACGCCGACCTGTCGCGGGTGATGACGGTGGTCGACGAGCTGGCCGCGGCCGGCGCCACCGACAAGGTGCTGGTGATGAAGAGCACGGTGCCGGTGGGCACGGGCGCCCGCGTGAGGGCCGCCCTCGACGCGCACGGCCTGCACGACGTCGCGTACGCCAGCAACCCCGAGTTCCTCAAGGAGGGCGTCGCGATCGCCGACTTCACCCACCCCGACCGGGTGGTGATCGGCTCGTGGGACGAGGCCACCGGCGACCGCGTGGCCGCGCTGTACGCGCCCATCGACGCGCCCGTGGTGCGCACGTCGGTGGAGACGGCCGAGATGATCAAGTACGCGTCCAACGCGTTCCTGGCCACCAAGATCAGCTTCATCAACGAGATCGCGAACGTCTGCGAGGAGGTCGGCGCCGACGTGGGCCAGGTGGCCGAGGGCATGGGCTTCGACCGCCGCATCGGCCGCGCGTTCCTCAACGCCGGCATCGGCTTCGGCGGCTCGTGCTTCCCCAAGGACGTCTCGGCGCTGAAGCAGCTGGCCGGCAACTCCGGCTACCACTTCCAGCTGCTCACGTCGGTGATCGAGGTGAATGAGCTGCAGAAGCGGCGGGTCATCGGCAAGCTCAAGCGGCACCTGGGTGACCTGGCCGGGCGGCGCATCGCGCTCTTGGGGCTGGCGTTCAAGCCCGGCACCGACGATATGCGCGAGGCCGCCAGCCTGGTGCTGTCGGGCCGCCTGGTGGCCGAGGGCGCGGTGGTGGTGGCGTGGGATCCCGTGGTCGACGAGCACCACCGGGCCCTGCACGGCGTGACCCGCATGGCGACGCCCGCCGAGGCCCTGGCCGGGGCCGACGGCGCCGTGGTGGTGACCGAGTGGCCCGAGGTGGTGGGCATCGACTGGGCCGCCGCCCGCGCGTCGATGGCCACGCCGCTGGTGATCGACGGCCGCAACGCCTTGGACCCGGAGGTGATGGTGCGACACGGCTACGCGTACGAGGGGATCGGGCGCCTGCCCGCCCGGCAGGCGCCGTCGGGCGCGGAGGTGGCGCGATGAAGGCCGTCGTGCTGGTCGGCGGCCAGGGCACCCGCCTGCGTCCCCTCACCGACACCCGCCCGAAGCCCATGATGAACCTGGTGGACCGTCCGTTCGTGGAGCACCAGATCGACCTCCTGGCCCACCACGGCGTGCGCGACATCGTGTTCTCGTGCGGCTACCGTCCCGACGCGCTGCGCGAGCACTTCGGTGACGGCACCGCGCACGGCGTGCGCATGCGCTACGTCGTCGATCCCGAGCCGCTCGGCACCGCGGGCGCGGTGGCCAACGCCGGGGACATCATCGGCGCCGACGAGGTGCTGGTGCTCAACGGCGACATCCTCACCGACCTCGACCTCGGCGCGGTCATCGCCGCGCACCACGCCCGTGGGGCCGAGGCCACCATCGTGCTGACGCCGGTGGAGGACCCCAGCGCATACGGACTGGTCCGTCTGGACGCCGATCAGCGCGTCACCGAGTTCCTCGAGAAGCCCACGCCCGACCAGCTCATCCCGGGGGAGCCGTTCCTCATCAACGCCGGCACGTACGTGCTGTCGCCGGCGGCCGTGGCGCGCATCCCGCGCGGACGGGCCTCGTCCATCGAGCGCGAGACGTTCCCCGTCATCGCGCGTGAGGGCGGCCTGTACGGCTACCCGTCCGACGCGTACTGGCGCGACATCGGCACCCACGGCTCGTACCTCGACGCGCACGCCGACGTGCTGGCCGGGCGCGCCCGCACGCAGACTGCCGTGAACGGCGGCGCCCACGCCGGTGAGGGCGTGGACGTGCACGACGAGGCCGACGTGCACGGGCACACCGTGCTGGGCGGCGGCACCCGGGTGCGCAAGGGCGCGCGCGTGACCGACAGCGTGGTGGGCGCGGGTGCCGACGTGGGCGAGGGCGCCCGCGTCGAGCGGTCGATCCTGGGCGACGGCGTGCGCGTCGGCCGCGACGCGAGCATCACCGGCCTCATGGTGATCGGAGACGACGCCGTGGTCGCCGACGGCGCCCGCCTGGAGGGCCCGGGCACGGTGCCCACGGGGGGACGGGTCGACGAGACCGGACGGGTATGGCCCAACGAGGAGGTGGCATGACCGCGCTTGACGACGCATCCGCATTCGGCATCGACTCGCTGGGGCTCATCCCGGCGATGGCGGGGTCGGTCGCGGCGTTCGACGAGGCCCGCATGGGGGCCGAGAACGCCGACCTGCACTGGAAGCCCGGCATGTTCCGCAACGTCGCGGTGTGCGGCATGGGCGGCTCGGCCATCGCGGGCGACCTGGTGCTGGGGGCCTGGCGCGAGCGGCTGCGCATGCCCGCGCAGGTGCTGCGCGACTACTACCTGCCGGCGTGGGTGGGCGAGGACACGCTGGTGGTGGTCTCGAGCTATTCGGGCGACACCGAGGAGACGCTGACCGCGGCCCACCAGGCCACCGAGAACGGCGCTCCCTGCATCGGCATCACGTCGGGCGGCAAGCTCAACGGGCGCTACCGCGACATCGGCGTGCCCATCATCGACCTGCCCCCGGGGCTGCAGCCGCGCGCGGCGCTCTTGCGGCTGCTGGTGCCGCTGGTGGTCATCCTGTCGCGCCTCGAGGTGGTGGGACCCGCCGACGCCGACCTGGACGACGGCCGGGCATCGGTGGCGCGCGCCGTGGCCGAGTGGGGGCCCGAGGTGCCCACCGAGCGCAACCGCGCGAAGCAGCTGGCGTTCGAGCTGCTCGACACCGTCCCGGTGTTCTGGGGCGCCGAGGCCACGGCCGCCATGGCCCAGCGGTTCAAGGGGCAGATCAACGAGAACGCGAAGGCGCCGGCGTACTGGGCCGTGCTGCCCGAGGCCGACCACAACGAGATCTGCGGCTTCGAGGGCAACGGGGCGTTCTCGTCGCTGTGCCGCCTGGTGATGTTGCGCGATCCGCGCCAGCACCGCCAGGTGGGTCGCCGGTTCACACTCACCCGGGAGATCGTCGAGAAGTACACGTCCGGGGTCATCGAGGTGGAGGCGCGGGGCCAGACGCCGCTGGGCCGCCTGCTCGACCTGGTGATGCTGGCCGACTACGCGTCGCTGTACCTCGGCATCCTGCGCGGCGTCGACCCCGGCCCCGTGGAGGCCATCGGCACGCTCAAGGAGCGCCTCAGCACGACACCCTGACGGCGCACGGGCGGCACACGGCGGGCGCGTGCGGTGACAGGCGCGCCCGTAGCGTGCGGCCATGCATCCCGTCGTCGCGGCGCTGTGTGACCTGGTGGCCCCCGAGCGGTGCGTCGGGTGCGGGGCCGCGGGCGACGTGTGCTGCCCGGCGTGCCTGGCGTCGATGCCGTGGACGCCTGCGGTGCGGTGCGCCCGCTGCGGCATGGGCACGCCGGTGGCGACCGACCGCTGCCCCGACTGCCCGCCGGGCATCGCATGGGGGCGCCAGGCCTGCGCGTACGCGCCCACGTCCCGCGCGCTGGTGACGGCGCTCAAGGACGACGGGCGGCGCGCGGCGGCCGCCGTGATGGCGGCGGCCATCGTGGTGCGCTGCGCACCGCCCGCGCCGGGGTGCGTGCTGGTGCCCGTGCCCCCCGGACCACGGCGGCGCCGGCGGGGCGGCGACCACGCGGGCCTCCTGGCGCGGCGTCTGGCGCTCCTGTGGGGCGTGCCCGCGTGCGCTGCCCTGCGACGCACGCACGACGCACCCGCCCAGCGGGGCGCCTCACGCGACGCCCGCCGCCGCCAGGTGGCCGGCGCGTTCGGCGCCGCGGGCGCCGTGCCCGCCCACGCGTGCCTGGTGGACGACGTCGTCACCACGGGCGCGACGCTCAGTGCGTGCGCGCACGCACTGCGGCGCGCGGGGTGCCGGCGGGTGGAGGCCGTGGCGTTCGCCCGCACGCCGCGCGACAGCGCGATTGGCCTTCCGTGACAAGCCGGTTACCATGAGGCACGTCAAATCGCGACCAGGAGGCGTTCGATGCAACTCCAGGTCAAAGGCAAGAACATCCCGGTCACGGATGCGCTGCACGAGCACGCCGAGCGCAAGCTCCAGCGCCTTGCCAAGGTCCTTCCACAGTGGGACGAGCCCCCGCTGGTGGAGCTCGAGCTGTCGGTCGAGCGCAACCCGAAGATCGACCGACCGCAGATCGCCGAGATCACGGTGCGCACCAAGGGCACGGTGCTGCGGGCGTGTGAGTCGGCCACCGACATGTACGCGGCCATCGACCAGGCCTCGCGCAAGCTCGAGCGCCAGGCGGTGCGCTACCGCGAACGGCGCCGCAAGCGCCGGCAGGGGTCCGATCACGAGCTTGAGCGCATGGCGCCGCTGCCCGACGACCTGGTGATCCACGTCGACGAGCCCGCGCCGTCGCTGGTGAAGCGCAAGGAGTTCGCGCTGAAGCCGATGTCGAGCGACGATGCCGCGCTGCACATGGACATGCTGCACCACGACTTCTTCGTGTTCCGCGACGCGGACTCGGGTGAGGTGAACGTGGTGTACCGGCGCAAGAACGGCGGTTTCGGCCTGATCGTGCCGCTTTCGGCCTAGCCCGGGGGAACGTCCCGGCGCGCGCGGAGGACGCCGCGCCGGGACGCGGCCCGGCACGGCATCGGTCGCCAAGGGGCCATTCCGCACGCGTCCGCACGCCGGACGACACGTGTGACGCGTCCGGGCTTGCGCGGACACCCCCGGATCGTGACATGCTCGCGCCATGAGCCCGGAGTTGATCGTGCTGTGCCTGGTGGTGTTCACCGCGCTGGCGTTCGATTTCACGAATGGATTCCACGACACGGCCAACGCCATGGCCACGTCCATCGCCACGGGCGCGCTACGTCCCAAGACCGCCGTGGCGCTCTCGGCCGTGCTCAACCTCATCGGCGCGTTCCTGTCGGTGGAGGTGGCGCTCACGGTCACGAACGCCGTGATCAAGGTGCAGGACAAGACGGGCGCGCCGCGGGAGGCGTTCACGGCGCACGGGGGCGAGGCCCTCCTGGCCATCCTGCTGGCCGGCCTCGCCGGGGCCATCGTGTGGAACCTGCTGACGTGGCTCGTGGGCCTGCCGTCGTCGTCGTCGCACGCGCTCTTCGGCGGCATGATCGGCGCCACCATCGCCAGCGTGGGATGGGCCGGCGTGAAGTGGTCGGGCGACGGCACCAAGCTGGACGGCGTGGTGGGCAAGGTGATCCTGCCCGCGCTCGCGTCGCCCGTCATCGCGGCCGTCATCGCCATGTGCGGCACGTGGATGATCTACAAGATCACCGCGCGGGTGGCCGATCGCTACCGCGAGACCGGCTTTCGCTGGGGGCAGATCGGCAGCGCGTCGCTGGTGTCGCTGGCGCACGGCACCAACGACGCGCAGAAGACCATGGGCATCATCACGCTGGCGCTCATCGGGTCGGGCCACTGGACCGACACGGCCAGCATCCCGCTGTGGGTGAAGGTGGTGTGCGCGTTCGCCATCGCCAGCGGCACGTACCTGGGGGGCTGGCGCATCATCCGCACGCTCGGCAAGGGGCTCGTGGAGATCGCCTCCCCGCAGGGCTTCGCGGCCGAGAGCGCCGGTGCCGCCGTGATCCTCGCGTCCAGCCATCTGGGCTTTGCGCTGTCGACCACCCACGTCGCCACCGGGTCCATCCTCGGCTCGGGCCTGGGCAAGCGTGACGCCGAGGTACGCTGGGCGGTCGCCGGGCGCATGGCCACGGCGTGGGTCATCACGCTGCCGTGCGCCGGCGTCGTCGCGTTCGCCATGTGGCACATCGGCGACGTGTTGCCGCCGCTGGCGGGGGCGCTGCTGGTGTTCGGCCTGCTGGTCGCCGCGTCGGGGTACATGTATCTGCACTCGCGCAAGCAGCCCGTGGGCCACCACAACGTCAACGACGAGTGGGCCGGCGACGGCGGCCACAAGCCGTCCGCGCGGGTCGTCGCGTAGAGACCCCCGACGCAGGGAGCGGATTCATGGACAATCTGAGATTCGCGCTCGAAGGCGCCTGGAAGGTGCTCGCCATCGGCCTCGTCGTGGGCGCGGGCGTGCCCGTCGTGTTCGCGCTGGGCATCCGCTCGCTGGCGTTCGGCGCCGGGGGGGACGCCGAGACCGACCACGCCGCGCCCCACCCGCTGGGCCGCGTGCTGGCCACGCTGTGCTTCGTCGTCGTGGTGGCCGTGGTCGCAATCGGCCTCGCGATCATCGTCGCGTCCGGGCTGGGCAAGGAGGTCAGCTTCGACCACGTGTTCCCGACGTTCGCCGACAAGAAGTAGGAGGAGCCCATGCCCGTCGGTCGCATCCAGGACATGCTCGGCCGCGTCATCGGATGGCTGCGCGCCGGCTACCCCGAGGGGGTGCCCAACAACGACTACGTCGCCCTGCTCGGCATCCTGCGCCGCCGCCTCACCGCCGACGAGGTGGAGCAGATCGCCGGGGCGCTCGCGGAGGCCTCGGCCCCCGGAGACCCCATCGGCGAGGACGACATCCGCGACATGATCCGCTCGAGCGTGCTCGAGACGGCGTCCGACGATGACGTGGCGCGCGTGTCGGCGCACCTCGCCGCGGGTGGCTGGCCGCTGGCCGACGTGGAGTAGTGCCGGCCGCCTGACATCATCCCGGCCATGGTCGACCTCTACTTCCTTCCGGGCTCCGCGTCGATGGCCCCGCACGCCGTTCTGATCGAGACGGGCACCCCCCACCGCCTCGTGCGGGTGGAACGCGGTGGCGACCCGGATCCCGCGTTCCTCGCGGTGAGCCCCGCGGGCCGGGTGCCCGCCGTGCGCGACGGCGACCTGACGCTCACCGAGTCCGCCGCGATCTGCATGCACTACGCCGACCGGGCCCCTGCGGCCGGGCTGGCGCCGCCGGCGGGCTCGGACGCCCGCGCCCAGTGGTACCGCTGGCACTGCACGCTCACCAACACCGTGCAGGAGGCGTTCTACCGGGCGTTCGCGCCCGGCCGCTTCGTCGACGACGACGGGCGCGCGTCGGTGATCGCCCACGCCAACGACACGCTGGCGTGGTGGCGCGAGCGGCTGGCGGGCGAGCTGGCCGGCCGGCCGTACCTGGTGGGCGACGCGTGCACGAGCGCCGATCTGTACCTGTGCATGCTCATTCGCTGGACCCGGCGCATGCCCGAGCCGTACTGGGACGACCCGGTGCTGGCCGCCTATTTCCGGCGCATCGCCGACCGGCCGTCGTACCGCGAGGTGTGGCAGACCGAGGGGCTCGACCGCGACGGGGAGCCCGCGCCACGCTGACCACCCACCCCCGCGCGTCGCCGCACGGGGGTCGCGTGGCCGGGGGGCTTCACCGCCGAGTAGGCGACCCCCCCGTCCTCGCCGTCACGTGCGGACGGCGAGGACGGGCGCGTTCTATCCGGTGACCCGGGGGGCCCGCGCAGGGGCGGGGCGCCGGCTCGCCTTCACGCGGAGTGTCACCCGGCGGGTGACCCCGGCGATGGTGACCCGCGTGACCCGGCTGGCGCTGCGCGACGTCGCACTCACCCGCAGGGTGAAGCGCACCCGGGCAGAGCGTCCCGGGCTCAGCGCCGCAACCCGCTGGCAGGCCCGCGTGCCACGGAGGGTGACGCCGGGTTGGCTGACCACCGTCATCCCGGCGGGGACCGTCATGCACACCTGCGACGGCATGCTGGCGGCCGTGCCGCGGTTGGTCACCGAGGCCTGAACGACCGTGGTGCCGCCCGGCGAGATGGCCAGCGACGACACGCTCATCGCGGTCACCAGGCGGGGTTTCCCGGTCGGTGTCGCGGACGGCGTACCGGGGGTCGGTGTCGCGGACGGCGTACCGGGGGCCGGCGTCGCGGCCGTTGCCGAGACGACGGTGTACGTGACCTGCGCGGTGCCGGTGAGCCCGCCCACGCTCGTGGCCGTCACGGTGTACGTGTGGGTTCCCAGGGTGCTGGTGTCCAGGGTTCCGGTGCCGCCGGTGGCACCGCGGCTGTCGACGCACGAGGTGACGTTGGAGGCGCCATTCTCGTGGGAGCACGAGAAGCTGGTGGCGACGGTGGCACCCAGCGTGACGACGGCGTCCTTCGCCGGGGCCGCGATGGTGGCCTTGGGAAGCGCGACCCGGAAGATCTTGTTGGTGTACAAGGCGGCGATCCAGAACCTGCCGTCGGTGTCCATGGCGATTCCGAACAATCCCTGGGCAGTTCCATTCATTCCGACGGGAGCGTCCGGAAGGGCGTACCGGGTGACCGCGCCGGTCGCCACGTCGATCTTGCCGATCCGGTTACCGTCCGGCTCGGCGAACCACAGGGTGCCGTCCGCCCCCTTGGTCAGCAGCATCGGACCCGCAGCGGGGAGCGCGATCGGGTACTCGGTGATCACGCCGGTCGTGGGATCGATGCGGCCGACGCGGCCGCCGGCGTATTCGGTGAACCACACGTTGCCGTCCGATCCCACGGCGATGCCGTACGGGCGCGAGTCGGCGTTGGGAAGGGGGTACTCGGTGATCACCCCGGTCGTCGGATTGATGCGGCCAACCCGGTTGCCCAGGTACTCGGCGAACCACAGGTTGCCGTCCGGCCCGGCCACGATGTTCATCGGATTGCCACCGGAGGTGGGGATCGGATAGTTGGTGATCACCCCGGTCGTGGGGTTGATGCGGCCGATCCGGTCGGCGAACTGCTCGGCGAACCAGACGTTGCCGTCCGGGCCGGCGGTGATTCCCCGCGGGATGCCCGAGGAGGTGGCGAGGGCGTATTCCGTGGTGGCGCCCGTCGCCGGGTCGACCTTCCCGACGCGGCCCTTCAGGTCCGTGTACCAGATGTTGCCGTCGGGGCCCACCGCGATGGCGAACGGTTGGCCGCCTGCGGTGGGGACCGGATACTCGGTGATGGTGCCGGTCGCCGGGTCGATCTTCCCGATGGAGCTCGTGCCATACAGGGCAACCCAGAGATTGTTGTCGGGGCCACGCACGATCTGCCTCGGGGCGGAGCTGCCGGTGGGATGGAACTCGGTGAACGGCACCGTCTGGCCGAGCGCCGCGGACGCCATCGCGACGAGGAGCACAGGCACCATGAGCGCCATGCTCCACCACCGCGTGGCTGCCCGTGACCGGGTCGAGGAGCGTTCGGCCCCGCCCCCGTGTACGCCGGTGTGAACTGATTCGTGCATGTCTGCGGCCGCCCCTGGTGTCGGTGAGGATGCGGCACCATATACCTCGAACGTCGCGTCGCATATACCTGGAAGCGTCGCGTGCCGGCGGGGTTCCCGGACGATCCCGGTGGCCCCGCCGGCACGCGGGTACTACGTGCCCAGCGCGCTGATCTCCTCGGCGGCGTTCGCGACCGACTGCGCCATCTGGCGCAGCTCGTCGGACGATCGCGACACCACGGTGACGCCCTCCACGATCTGGGTGAGCGCGGCGGCGGTCTGACCCACGGCCTCATCGATCAGCTCGAACCGGTCGTTGGCCTCGCTGGTGCGCTGCGCGGCTTCGCCCGCCTGCGCCGTGCTGGTCGTCACCGACACCTTGACGGCCTCGATGGCCTCCGCGGACGTCTGGTTGAGCGACGCGATGTCGTTGAGCGACTTGTGCGTGGTGTCGGCGAGCTTGCGCACCTCCTCGGCCACCACCGCGAAGCCACGGCCGTGCTCGCCGGCCCGGGCGGCCTCGATGGCGGCGTTCAGCGCCAGCAGGTTCGTCTGCGCCGCGATGGCGTTGATGCCCTCGACGATGCGACCGTTCTCGTCCAGCGCGGCGCGTAGCCGGTCGACCTCCCCGGCGATCGACTCGACGGTCGACTGCATGCGGTGCGCCGCGTCGCTGGCGTCCGACACGGCCGACCGGCCCTGCCGGGCGCGCTCGAGGCAGTCGTCGATGGCGGCGCGACCGGCATCGACGTCGGCCGACACGCGCTGCGAGACGTTGTTCATCTCCTCGGCCGACGCCGTGCTCTGCTGCGCCACGGCGGCCAGCTGCTCGGCACGCGTGGCCATCTGCCGACCGATCTCCTCGACGCGCCGGTCCTGCGAGAGCTCCATCTCCATCACCTTGCGGTCGTGGATGTCGCGCAGCCCGCCCACGACGCGCAGCGGCACGCCCTTGGCGTCGCGGGTGGTCGAGCCGGAGGCCTGGAACCACCGGTACTCGCCGTTCTTCAGCTGCAGCATGTACTCGACGTCGTACGGCGTACGGCCCGAATGGTCGGTGAGGTGCGCGGCGAACGCGTTGATGGTGGGCTCCAGGTGGTCGGGGTGCAGGCGGCTCGACCACGAGTCGAGGCGGTTCGGGAAGTCCGACTCGTCGCGGAAGCCCAGCATGTGACGGAACTCCTGCGACCAGATGAACTCGTTGTTGGGGCTCACCGGGTTACCGGCGTCCACCGTCATGTCCCACAGCGCCATGTGTGCGGCGCGCAGCACCAGGCCGAGCCGCAGCAGCGCGTCGTCCGCGCGTGCGTCGGCAGTCATCGGGAGCGGGGCCAAGGGAATCTCCTCAAGCGGGGGGCGGGTGGTGGGCGCCGTCATGCGCGTTGCCCACAGCACCACCGTCGGCCGCGGCCGTCCCAAGGTGATAGATGTGGACGCAATTTATTGAATGTGTGACGCATGACATGGAGGTAGACGTGATTTCGTCTCGGCCCGCCACGACGCCCGGCGCCGGGGCCACCTCGTCGCCGTTGCTACGATTCGCCGGTGCAAGGCCGCCCACCCCGGCGCGCTCGTCTACGCGTGAGGCTCCATGTCGACCGACCTCCTGAACAAGGTCCTTCGCTTCGGCGAAGGTCGCCAGATGAAACAGATGGTCCAGCGCGCCGCCAAGGTGGGCGAGCTGGAGTCGAAGTTCGAGCCGCTCTCGGACGAGGAACTGCTGGCGGCCAGCGCGTCGCTGCGTGAGCGCGCCACCGACCCCGACGCGCTCGACGGGCTGATGATCGAGGCGTTCGCGCTCACCCGCGAGGTGGGCAAGCGCAAGCTGGGGCTGCGGCTCTACGACGTGCAGCTGGTGGGCGCGCAGGTGCTGCACGCCGGCAAGGTCGCCGAGATGAAGACCGGCGAGGGCAAGACGTTCGCGGGCGTCCCCGCCGTGTTCCTCAACGCCCTGCTGGGGCGCGGCGTGCACGTGGTCACGGTGAACGACTACCTGGCCCGCCGCGACAGCGAGTGGATGCAGCCGGTGTACGAGGGCCTGGGCCTCACCGTGGGGGTCATCGAGGCCAACATGGACCCCGAGGCCCGGCGCGCCGCGTACGCGTGTGACGTCACGTACGGCACCAACAGCGAGTTCGGGTTCGACTACCTGCGCGACAACATGGCGGTGCGGCTCGAGGACTGCGTGCAGCGCGACCACTTCTTCTGCATCGTGGACGAGGTCGACTCCATCCTCATCGACGAGGCCCGCACGCCCCTCATCATCTCGGGCATCCCCGAGGCCGCGGCCGACACGTACTACCGCTTCGCGCGCATCGTTCCCACGCTCAAGAAGGGCGCCGACTACGACGTCGACGAGAAGCAGCGGTCGGTGTCGCCCACCGAGTCGGGCGTCGACAAGGTCGAGAAGGCCCTGGGCATCGACAACCTGTACCTCGACGTCAACGGCGCCCTGGTCAACCACCTCATCCAGGCGCTGCGGGCGCATGCGCTGTACCGGCTCGACAAGGAGTACATCGTCCGCGACGGCGAGGTGCTGATCGTCGACGAGTTCACCGGCCGCGTGCTGGAGGGGCGCCGCTACTCGGAGGGCCTGCACCAGGCCATCGAGGCCAAGGAGGGGCAGCAGATCCGCGAGGAGAACCAGACGCTCGCGACCATCACGCTGCAGAACTTCTTCCGCATGTACGAGAAGCTCTCGGGCATGACGGGCACGGCGGCCACCGAGGCCAACGAGTTCGCCAAGATCTACAAGGCCGACGTGGTCAGTATCCCGACGCACCGGCCGATCGCCCGCATCGATGAAGACGACTTCATCTTCAAGACCAAGGACGGCAAGTACAACGCGGCCATCGAGGACATCGCCGATGCCCACGACCGCGGCCAGCCGGTGCTGGTGGGCACCATCTCGGTGGAGATCTCCGAGATGCTCTCGGGCCTGCTGACGAAACGCGGCATCCCGCACAACGTGCTGAACGCCAAGCAGCACGACCGTGAGGCCGAGATCATCAAGGACGCGGGCCAGAAGGGCGCCGTCACCATCGCCACCAACATGGCCGGCCGTGGGGTCGACATCAAGCTGGGCGACGGGGTCGGCGACGTGGGCGGCCTGTACGTCATCGGCACGGAACGCCACGAGAGCCGCCGCATCGACAACCAGCTGCGCGGACGCTCGGGCCGCCAGGGCGACCCCGGTCGCACGCGCTTCTACCTGTCCGCCGAGGACGACCTCATCCGCATCTTCGCCGGCGACCGCATCTACAAGATCCTCGACCGCCTGGGCGGCGGTGACGACCTGCCGATCGAGTCGAAGATGCTGTCGCGCACCATCGAGGGCGCGCAGAAGAAGGTCGAGGAGATGAACTTCGGCGTGCGCAAGCGCGTGCTCGACTACGACGACGTGCTCAACAACCAGCGCACCGTCATCTACCGCGAGCGCCGGGCCGTGCTGAAGGGGCAGGACCTCGACGAACACGTCAAGGACTGGCTCGCCGAGGTGGTGGTGGACGTGGTCGACCAGCACGCCGTGCCCGACTCACCGCCCGTCGACTGGGACCTCGACGGCCTGTTCTCGACGCTCGGCACGTACTGGCCGCTGTCGTTCGGCCCTACCGACCTGCCGCTCACCGACTCGGCGTTCTCGCGCGACGAGCTGCTCGACCGCCTCGAGGACGACGTGATGGACGCGTACGAGCGCCGCGAGGTCGAGATCACGCCCGAGATCATGCGCGAGGTCGAGCGCTGGGCCATCCTGCAGCGCGTCGACTCGCACTGGCGCGAGCACCTGTACGCGATGGACTACCTGCGCGAGGGCATCCACCTGCGCGCGCTGGGTCAGAAGGACCCGCTGTCCGAGTACCGGATGGAGGGCCACACGATGTTCGACGAGACCATGTCGCTCATCAAGCAGGACTTCGTGCGCACCATGTTCCAGGTGCAGGTGCAGGCCCCGCCGCCCCCGATGGAGGCGCCCGACACCGAGAACCTCGACTACAGCTTCCAGGACGAGCCCATCCAGAGCGTGGCCGCCGCCGCGGCCGAGGCCGCCGAGGAGGGCTTCATCCCGGGTGACGACGGTGAGATGGAGGAGCCGGCGCCGGTCGTGCAGCAGCGCACGGTGGCCGAGCACGAGCGCATCGGCCGCAACGATCCCTGCTGGTGCGGCTCGGGCAAGAAGTTCAAGAAGTGCCACGGGGCTGAACAGGCCGAGTGAGCGTCGCCGACCTCGATGCGCTCGCGCAGGCCGTCTCGCGGCTGCGTGAGCGCACCAAGAACCTGTCGGCGTTCGTCGACACCCAGGCGCTCGAGACCCGGCAGGCGGAGCTCGAGGACCAGATGCAGGCCCCGGGCTTCTGGGACGACCCCGCGGCCGCGTCCAAGGTGGGCGCCGAGCACGCCGCGGTGCGCGACCGGCTGGCGGGGTTCCTGGCCCTCGACGGCGACCTGTCGGACCTGTCCGAGCTGATCGCGGTGGCCCGTGAGGGCGACGAGGCCGACGACCCCGAGTTCATCGCCGAGCTGGGCGACGGCGTCGCCCGGGTGGACGACCAGCTGGGGCGCCTGGAGGAGGCGCGCCTGTTCTCGGGCGAGCACGACGGCGGCGCCGCGATCGTCTCGATCAACGCGGGGGAGGGTGGCACCGACGCCCAGGACTGGGCCGAGATGCTGCTGCGCATGTACCTGCGCTGGGCCGAGGCGCGCGGGTTCGGGGCCGACGTGAAGGAGTCTCAGGAGGGTACGGAGGCGGGCCTCAAGAGCGTCACGTTCACGGTGGACGGCCAGAACGCGTACGGGCTGCTGTCGGCCGAGCGGGGCGTCCACCGCCTGGTGCGGCTGTCGCCGTTCGACTCGGCGCACCGTCGCCAGACGTCGTTCGCCGCGGTCGACGTGGCGCCCATGGTCAGCGACGACGTCCAGGTCGACATCGACGACAAGGACCTGCGCGTCGACACGTTCCGCGCGTCCGGCGCGGGCGGCCAGCACGTCAACAAGACCGACTCGGCCATCCGCATCACGCACCTGCCCACGGGCATCGTGGTGCAGTGCCAGAACGAGCGCTCGCAGATGCAGAACCGCGCCACCGCCATGTCGATGCTGCGCTCGCGGCTGGTGCAGGCCGAGCTGCAGCGGCGCGAGGAGGAGGCCGCCAAGGCGCGTGGCGAGTCGATGACCATCGGTTTCGGCAGCCAGATCCGCAGCTACGTGGTGCACCCGTACACGATGGTGAAGGACCTGCGCACCAACCACGAGGTGGGCAACGCACAAGGCGTGCTCGACGGCGATCTCGACGGCTTCATCCGGGCCGAGCTGGAGCGCCGCGCCGCGCCTGCGCCGCGCGATTAGTGCCGTCCGGTTCCGCGGGTGGGAAGGACCCGCGGCCCGGGCGGCGAACCCGTAGCGGTGCCAGCACGACTGCACCAGACGCACGGGTGGACACACCCATGAGAGCCTTCGGGAACATGCAAGCAGGCGGAGACCTTCGTCCTTTGCCACCATGCCCCCACGGCTCCCCGCGACGGTGCGGCGACGAGCCGGCGCGCGAACGGCGTATCCGCGGGAGACACACCGCATGAGCACAGGCGCAGAGCCGGACCAGGCACAGGTGCCTACCACCGAGCCCGAGATGATCACCCAGGAGGAACGGCGCCAGCGGCGCCGCGACGGCGAGCGCCGCATCGACCGGCGCAGCCTGTTGCGTCCCGGCGACGGGCCCATGGTGATCCTCGACAAGGTGACCAAGCGCTACAACGAGAGCTCCGTGGCGTTGCGCGACGTGTCGGCGTCCATCGAGGCCGGCGAGTTCGTGTTCCTGGTGGGGCCGTCCGGTTCGGGCAAGTCGACGTTCATCCGCCTGCTGACCCGCGAGGTGGTGGCCACCTCCGGCAGCGTCATCGTGGGCGGGCGCGACCTGCGCAAGCTGCGGCGCTCGAAGGTGCCCATGCTGCGGCGCGGCATCGGCTGCGTGTTCCAGGACTACAAGCTGCTGCCCGGGCGCACGGTGTACGAGAACGTGGCGTACGCGCTGCAGGTGACCGGCGACGACCAGCGCTCGATCCGCCGCAAGGTGCCCGAGATCCTCAGCCTGGTGGGCCTGGCCGACAAGGGCGAGCGCCACCCCAACGAGCTGTCGGGCGGCGAGCAGCAGCGGGTGTCGATCGCGCGCGCGTTCGTCAACCACCCGCGCCTTCTGATCGCCGACGAGCCCACGGGCAACCTGGACCCCGAGACGTCCATCGACATCATGCAGCTGCTTTACCGCATCAACCGCACGGGCACGACCGTGGTGATGGCCACCCACGACCGCGAGCTGGTGGACAAGATGCAGATGCGCGTGATCGCCCTGGAGGACGGCCGCATCGTGCGCGACCAGCGCCGTTCGCGCTACGCCCGGGCCGAGACGCCGGCCGGCGGGGGTGACGAATGAGGCCCGGTTTCTTCGTGATGGAGGCTTTGCGCTCCATCCGCAACAACGTCGCCATCGCGGTGGCGGCCATCGTCACGGTGATGATCGCCGTGTTCATCCTGGGCACGTTCATCCCGTCGTTCCTGTACGTGCAGTCCACCGTCGACCGGCAGAAGCAGCGCCTCGACGTGAACGTGTACATCTCGGACGGCGCCACCGACCAGCAGGTCGCGGGCCTCCAGTCGGGCATCAAGCAGCTCCAGACCGAGGGGCTGGTGAAGTCGTTCACGTACATCTCGAAGAACGAGGCGCTGGCCATCCTGCGAAAGCGCATGAAGGACCCGACGGTGCTGGACCTGCTGCCGAAGAACCCGCTGCCCGCGTCGTTCAAGCTCACGTCCACCGATCCCAAGCGCAACGCCGAGATCCGCGAGCGGCTGATCGACAACCCGGCCATCGACAAGACCATGGGCGAGCCGGGTGAGCAGGGCATCAGCTGGGCCAAGGAGACCACCGACCGCCTGCTGACGATCGCGAAGTTCATCCAGTACGCGGGCATCGCGCTGATCGGCGTGCTGATGGTGGCGTCGGTGCTGCTCATCGGCAACACCATCCGCCTGTCCATCTTCGCCCGCCGGCGCGAGGTGGAGGTGATGCGCCTGGTGGGGGCGACCAACTGGTTCATCCGCTGGCCGTTCGTGATCGAGGGCGTCATCTGCGGCGTCATCGGCGCCGCCATCGCCATCGCCCTTCTGTGGGGCGCCAAGGTGGGCGTGGTCGACCAGTTCGTGCAGGACAACGGCGGCCTCACCAAGGGCGAGGCCGGGCCCATCGGGTTCGTCACCCTGGCCGCGCTGCTCATCGTGTCGGGCGGCGTCGTGGGTGCGGTCGGTAGCGGCGTCACGCTGCGGCGGTTCCTGAAGATCTAGCCGCCTTCGTGCGTGGCCGCCTCCGCTATCGGGGGTGGCCCCGCGATCTCCGCCAAGCACATGGGCTACGGGGGGTTTGCCCCGGCAACGGCGGCCACGATGCCGATGTCGGTGGTGGCACGCGAGGAAGGGCGCCCGGCCAGTAGCTCATGGACGACGACCGTCTGCGCGCCGACGACGCACCAGTCCTCCGGTACCGCACGCGCGAGCCCGATCACCTGACTCCACGCGCGGTCGAGAGGCGGGCTGATACCCGGTGCAATCTGGCCGCGCGTCGTCCCCCGCCTTCCCTCGTGTCGGGGTGCCTGCCAGAAGTGCGAGCGCCAGCTGACGGGCTGCGGTGTCGGCGCGTGGCTCACACGAGTCGATCATGTCGGCGATCGCCACCGCCGCGGGGACCGCGCAGCCTCGTTCGAGGCCGTGGGGCCACGGGTTGGGAACGTGGACCGTGAGATTGGATTCGCGCGGCGTGATGTCCATGTGGATCCCGTAACGGGCGATCACCGCGTCGAGGTCCCCGGCGGCCGACGTACACCTCGAGCGGGTCGCGGTCGTGGTGGGCGAGGTCGGCGCCGTGGAGAACGCCTGCTCGTACGCCGCCGAGGCTGACCTGGGGATCGGTCGAGAGGGCCTGCCACAGGCCGGGATGGCAGTGGCCGCGCAGTGCCCTCGCGCGGCGCGACACGACACCAGGCGCCATGAACGCAAGGCACTCCCGGCGTGCTCGCGCCCTTGCTTTTTCCGACCGGGAAGGGTCCCGCCCACCGAAGCCGAGGATCGCCCACGCCGACCGGGCCGACAGCGGTCGGCCTGCTGTGCCGAAACCGCGGCGCAGCATTGCGGTGGGAGGGACGGTCTCGGGGGACGCATCCTGGTGTGATGCCGCCGTCGAATGGGCCGAGGCTGCGGTGGTGCGCGCACCTGTCCGCTTGGTGAGCCACAGGTCGAGGTCCGCGTCGTCGACGACCCAGTGACCCTCGATCTGGCGGGCGTGGACGACGCCTCGATCTCCCACTCACCGGGGGATCCAGGGTCCGGGCTGCGCGCTGGCTACAATCGGCGGCCGTGACCACGAAGCCCCAGGGATCCCGGCGCGGAGCCCGCCGCGTGCTCCTCGCCCTCGCCGGCCTGGTGCTGATGATGATGGTGTTCGTCGCGGGCATCGTCGTGGGGGGACACCCGCGCGCGACGGGGCTCACCGACCTGCCGCCGGTGCTGCGCGACACCGTGCTGGGGGCCAATGCCGACCCCACCGCGTCGGAGGTGCTGACGCTGCTGGAGGACGGCTACTACCGCGATGTCGACGGCACCACGCTGGCACGCGCGTCGGTGGACGGCATGCTGAAGTCGCTGGACGATCCGTACACGTACTACATGGACGCGTCCGAGTACGCGCTGATGCAGAAGCACCTCGACTCGACGCTCACCGGTATCGGCATCTCGGTGGGCCAGCGGCCCCGTGGCGTGACCATCTTGGAGGTGTACGCGGGCGGGCCCGCCCAGAAGGGCGGCATCCGGCGCGGCGACGTCATCACCACCGTCGACGGCAAGGCGGTGACGAAGCTCGACAAGGTGGTCGAGGGCATCCGCGGCCAGGAGGGCACCCAGGTGCGCGTCGGCATCCGCCGCAAGGGTGAACCCGACAAGGTGTACACGTTCACCCGCGCCCAGGTGCGCATCCCGCTGGTGCGCTCGCGCGTGATCCAAAGCGGCGGCACCAAGATCGGTTACCTGCGGCTGTCGGAGTTCGACCGCCGCGCCGGGGCGGAGGTGCGCGACGCGGTCGGCAACCTCGATGGCAAGGGCGTGAAGGCCATCGTGTTCGACCTGCGCGGCGACCCCGGCGGCCTGGTGGACGAGGCCGTCGGCGTGGTCAGCGCCTTCGTGCCCAAGGGCAGCCCGGTGGTCACCACGCAGGGGCGTGAGCGCGGCAAGGTGACCCTGCGCACCGACGACGCCCCGCGCACGTCCCGCCCGGTGGTGGTGCTGGTCGACCGCAACAGCGCCAGCGCCAGCGAGATCGTGGCGGGCGCGCTGCGCGACGACGACAAGGCCACGCTGGTGGGCACCCGCACGTTCGGCAAGGCGCTGGTGCAGACCACCCGTCCGTTGCGCAACGGCGGGGCGCTGCGGTTCACCACGGCGCGCTACCTCACCCCGTCGGGCTTCGACCTGGCCACGCGCGGCCTGCCGCCCGACGTGGCGGCCGTCGACAACGCCAAGACCCCCGCCGACGAGGCCCTCGACAAGGCCGTCGCGGTCGCCGTGAGCAAGTCCCGGTGAGCCGGGGCGGCACGTCGTTCCAGTTCGTCGCCGAGATGGTGGGGGCGGGGCGGGGCGCCGCCGCCCAGGCGGCGTTCGCGCCCGGCGAGCCGGTGGCGCTGTCGGGCAAGCAACGGGGCGACGCCCGGGTGGGCGACCTGGTGATGGTGACGGTGAAGGGCCGGCAGGGACGGGTGGTGGAGGTGTTCGGGCCCGCCCGTTCGCCCGCCGTCGTGATGCGGGCCCTGCTGGCCGACGCGGGCAAGGGGTGGGGCCTTCCCCGCAAGGTCGACGCGGCCGCGGCGGCCATCGTCGATACCGACCCCCTGTCCGACCCCGAGCGCCGCGACCTCACCGCGCAGGCCGTCGTCACCATCGACCCGGAGGGCGCGAAGGATCACGACGACGCCATCGCGGCCCAGATCGAGGGCGACGACGTGCGCCTTTGGGTGCACATCGCCGACGTCACCCACTACGTCACGCCCGGCGACCCGGTGGACGTGGAGGCCCAGCGCCGCGGGTGCTCGGTGTACCTGCCGGGCACCGTCGACCCCATGCTGCCCACGCGGCTGTCCAACGACCTGTGCAGCCTGCGCCCGGGCGTGGTGCGCCGGGTGGTGACGGCCGAGATGGTGGTGGCCCGCGATGGATCCGTGAGCGGCGAGCGGTTCTACCGCTCGGCCATCCGGTCGGAGTGTCGCCTGACCTACCCCGACGTCGACCGCTACATCGACGGGGAGCCGCTGCCCGCCGAGGGCCTGGCCGGCACGGTGGACGCGGCCCGCGAGGCGGCCCGGCGGCTGCGGGCGCGGCGCGACGGCAAGGGCGGCCTCACCGTCGGGGCGGGCGAGCCCCAGTTCGTGCTGGCGCCCGACGGCGTCACCGACGTGCACATCGAGCATCAGACCGAGTCGCACCGCATCGTCGAGGACTGCATGGTGGCGGCCAACGAGGCGGTGGCGCGGCACCTGATCGCGAAGGGCGTGCCGGCCCTCTTCCGCCATCACCCCGACCCCGATCAGGCCCGGGTGGAGCGCCTGTACGAGCGGCTGGCGGCCCTCGACGTGTCCACCCCCGCGCTGCCCGAGCACGAGATGGGCCCGGCGGAGTGCCGGGCGGCGGTGACGGCGGCCGGCGACGCCGTGGCCCGGCACGTCGCGGCCCTGGGCGCGCGCGGCGACCATCGCGCGGGCGCGGGCCTCTGGACGCTGGTGCTGCGCGCCCTGGCGCAGGCGTTCTACACGCCCCTTCACGTCACCCACTCGGGCCTGGCGAGCCCCGCGTACTGCCACTTCACGTCGCCTATCCGCCGCTACCCCGACGTGGTGGTGCACCGCGCCCTCCTGCACTCCCTGGGCGCTGACGTGGCCCTGGCCGGCCGCGACGAGCTGGAGGTGGTGGGGCAGGAGTCGTCCGACCGCGAGCGCGACGCGGCCGCCCTCGAGCGTCGCGGTGATCGGGTGTGCGCCGCCATGTACGTCACGCGCCTGGTGCGCGAGGACGCGCAGCGGGTGTTCTCGGGTGAGGTGACTGGGGTGCTGCCGGGCGGCGTGTTCGTGTCGTTCGGGCCGGCCCTGGAGGGGTTCCTGCCCGCCCGCCGCATCAGCGACGAGACGCTGGTGCTGGACGCCCTGGAGGTGGCCCTGCTGGGCGAGCGCTCCGAGCGCGGCCTGCGCCTGGGCGACGCGGTCGACGTGCGGGTACACGACACGGAGCCCCTGCGCGGGCGGGTGTCGCTGGTGTGGGTGAACGAGGCGGCGCCCCGGGTGGTGGGCGTCTCCCGGGCGCGGCGGCGGACGGTGAGCCGGCGCAGGTAGCCCCGTCGGAGGGGTACGCGGCTCCCCGGCACCCCACCGGACGTTGCGCAAACGGGTGCGAATCCGTTGCGAACCATGGTGTGAGTGCTTTCCGCGGGCCCTCGTCTCAGCGTCCGGCAGGCCGGTGAGGTGAGGGCCGGCCCCGACGCGCATCGTGGCCGGTGGCCGTGCTCACCGCTCCGTGCGCCGGTCCACGAATCGCGACAGGACGTAGAGAAAGACCCACAGGAGGACGGCGACGCCCAACGCTTCCAGGACGGCATCCCGCAGCGAAGCGTCTCCACTCCCGTAGATCCAGCAGCCCCGGATGACGCCCATGAGGCCCGCGGCGGCGGCCACCCGCACGGCAAGCGGAGCCTCACGGAGTCGCGCGGGATTGCGGAGGGTCACGGCGATCGCGCCGGCGAAGATCAGCGCGAAGACGACGAACCCCCAGCGGTGAACGCCGCGCGCACCGATCGCCATCGCAATTCCCACCACCACACCACAGACGCCTACGAGGGCCCATTCGCCGCGTCCGGTCTGCGCCCGCCACGACCGCCTCCTTCGGTGTCGCTCCCAGGTGAGACCCACCGCTGAGGTCAGCCTCACGACCTCAACGCCACGCTGCTGCTCACGGTGCGACGGCCGCCCCGACCGTCCCGCCGCCAGCTCCGACCTGCCTCCGCCGAGATGCGTTGCGTCTCGTACGGATGGCAATGGCGGCTGGTGACGACGGCCACGGTGTCGGCGGCCATCCCTGCGTGGCACTGTAGACCCCACGTGCTCGCAGGCCCTCGAGGGGTGGGGCAACACGGTGCAGGACCGCTGGCCCATCGTTGCGACCAAGACCCGGATCCCCGGGCGCCCCACGCTGTGCGTCGACCGGCCCCGGGTGACCGCCCTGCTCAACGAGAACGCGCAGCGGTACCCGGTGATCACCGTCGTGGGGCCGCCCGGGTACGGCAAGACCACGGCCGTCGTCGCGTTCGCCCACCAGCGGCCGGGGCGCTGCGCGTGGCTCACCCTGGGTGAGAACGACACCACGGCGGGGCGCCTGGTGATGTACCTCGCGGCGGCGGTGGCCCCCCTCGACGCCGGCCTCAGCGCCCGCGTGTCGGGGTTCCTGTCCGACGGCCTGCCCCCCACCGATTGCGCGTCACTCCTGGCGGAGGGGCTTCCGCCGGGCAGCGTCCTCGTCCTCGACGACGTGCACGCCGTCGAGATCCGGGCCCCCGCCATCCGCATCCTTCATCGGCTCGTCGACGATCTCGCCGTCGGCTCGACGCTGGTGGTCATCAGCCGCCGGCTGATCCACCTTGACCTCACCAAGGCGGTCATCGCGGGCCGGGTGGGCCGCATCGACGAGCGTGACCTCGCCCTCGACGCCGCCGAGGTCGCAGAGGTGCTGCGTGCGCGTGGGCTCGACGCCGATCCGCTCGCGGTGATGGCGGCGTCGGGAGGCTGGGCGGCCGGCGTGGTGTCGGAGGCGATGGGCACGGGCCGGTACCCGCCCGACGCCAGCGCCGAGGACCCGTTCTTCGCGTACCTCGGCTCCGAGGTGCTGAGCGGCATCGAGGCGCCGCTGCGCGATGCCGTGGTGTCGAGCGCGGTGCTCGACGTGGTGACCGCCCCGGGCGTCGCCGCCGTGGAGGGACTCGACGCGCGGGCCGCCCAGCGGGCCTTCGGGCGCATCGTGTCGCACCACCTGCCGGGTGTGCGCGAGGCCGACGGGTTCCGCTACCACCCGCGCTTCCGGGAGTTCCTCCTGTCGCTGCTGGACGGGGACGATCCGGGCCGGGCGGCACGCGTGCGGGCGCGCTGCGCCCGCGCCCTCGCCGACGATGGGCACGTGGAGGAGGCCGTCGACC
The DNA here is from genome assembly GCA_963169235.1 of Actinomycetota bacterium. Taxonomy (GTDB): domain Bacteria; phylum Actinomycetota; class Thermoleophilia; order Miltoncostaeales; family Miltoncostaeaceae; genus JAGQUM01. Next base: position 39,040 of record CAUJCX010000001.1, read on the forward strand.
AGTTCCTGGCGGCCGGCCACGGGGACGAGGCCGTCCCGGCGCTGCTGCGGGCGGCGCCCACCCTGATGCGGCGCGGCGACTGGGACAAGCTCCTGGCCTGGCTGGATGCCGTGGGGGAGACGCGCATCACGGGCGCCAGCGCGTTGCGCGGCGTCCAGATCCGGGCCCTGATGATGAGCCGGCGCCAGCAGGACGTGCCTCCCCTGGTGCAGCGGATGCGCGCCAGCGGCGAGTTCGACGCGCACCTCCGCGACGACCCCGACGTCGCGGCCTGGGCGGTGTGGGCCCTGCACGGTGCCGGTGGCCTGCCGGAACTGCTCGGCATCGCCCCGGACGCGACCTCGTCGCGCAGGTGCCAGGCGGTGCGCTACATCCTGGAGACCCTCGCGGGGGACTCGCCGCCCCGGCCGTGGCCCGACGGCGCGTTCGACCGGGTGCAGCCGCTCCACGTCGCGCTGCAGTCGGCGGTGTACTACCGGGGGCGCTTCGCCGAGGTGGAGCAGCTCGCCGCCGCGGCGGCCACGCGGGGACCGGTCACCGCCGTGCTGGCGCGCATCTACCGCGTCGCCGCGCTCACGTTCGCGGGTGACCTCATCGAGGCCAGGCGCGAGCTCGACGCGGCCACCCCGCGCATCCGGGAGTCACGGTTCATCGAGTTCTGGCAGCAGGTCAGCGCCGAGCTGGCGTTCGAGGAGGGCGACCGGGACGCGGGGCTGCAGCTGATGCGGGACGCCCGCGCCACGTCGCGCGACCACGGCTACCGCCTCACCGACCGCGGCGCGTTCCCCACCCTCGAGGGCAAGATGCTCGTGCGCATGGGGCGCAGCCCCGAGGCGTCGGAGGTGCTGGAGGCGGCCCGCTGGTGGTGCGCCCACCACGGGGCGCGCTGCTTCGGGGAGTGGGCTGACACGTGGTACGCGGCGGCGCTCCTGGACCTGGGCGAGGACGCGCACCGGGCCGGCGCCCTGCTGCGCGGCGCCGTCGCCTCGATGCGCGCCGCGGACCGCGTGCTGGAGCTGGTCCCGGCGCTCGTGCTCGAGGCGGAGGCGGCCTGGCGCACGGGGGACGAGGACCGCCACGACGCGGCGATGGACGACGCGTACGCCGCATCGCTGCGGCTGGGCACGCTGGTGCCGATGATCCGCACGCTCGCGCTGGTGCCGGACACGCTCGCCCGCCGCCTCGATGCGGCCACGGGCGACTCCGCCGCGCGCTGGCGGGCGGTGGCGCAGGCGCGCACCGGGCCGGGGGAGGGGGGGTCTTCGGGAACCCGGGTGCTCACCATCCGGACGATGGGCGCGGCGGTCGTGGTGGCGCCCGGAGGCGCGCAGCTGGCCGTGCCGGCGCGCGGCGTCGAGCTCGCCGCCATCCTCGCGCGTGCGGGGCCCGAGGGTGCCGAGCGCGGCGCGGTGATCGATGCCCTGGTGCGGTCCAGCGCCGACGGTGCGGCGTACCTGCGCCAGATCCTCAGCCGCCTCAGGCGAGCCCTGCCGGCCGGCGTCGATGTCGTATCGCAGGACGGGCGCCTGGCGTGGCGGCCTGCGGACGCGGTGGTCACCGACGACCAGACGCTCGAGTCGCTCGTGACCGGGGCCCGCCGCAAGACCGGTGCCGTGCGCCGCGAGATGCTCGAGGGAGCCCTGGCGATCGCCGACGGCGGGGACTACATGCCGGGGGGAGACGCCCCGGACACCGTCGCGCGCCGGGCGGACGTCGTGCGGTACGTCGTCGAGGCCCGTCGCGCCCTGGGGCACCTGCAGCTGGCCCGTGGATGGGCCAACGATGCGGAGCACCACGCGCGGCTGGCGGTGGCCGGCGAGCCGTACGACGAGGACGGCTGGCGCCTGCTGATGCGCGCGACGGCCGCGGCGCGCGGACCGTCGGCCGTGCCCCAGATCCTGCGCGAATGCGAGGGCAGGCTCGCCGAGATCGGGTTGCGGCCGTCGGCGGAGACGGTGCGGCTGGGCGAGCGCCTGCGGGGCTGAGGCGGCCCTGTCACGGGCGTGTCACGGCGACCGGCCTAGCGTGACATCACCACCGCGGCGCCCGCCGCCGCCGAACCCAGAGGAGTCCCATGCCCGGTATCGAAGGTCGCCTCCGGCCCGATCAGTTCGGTTTCTCCATGCCGCCCGGCGACCCCCCGTTCGACAAGCCGCCGTACTACTACCGCGGCATCGAGATGATGGCGTTCGCGTACGAGACCGACGATGACGCCGCCGCGGCGATCGTGCCGGAGGGGCTCGTCATCGCCCACTCGCCCGCCATCGCCCAGCTCATCTTCACCAACTTCCACTTCTCGACGCTGGGTGCGTACACCGAGGCCATCCTCGGCGTCAGCTGCCTGTGGGAGGGCGAGCCGGTCACGTACTGCACCAACCTGCTGGTCACCAACGAGGTCGGCCTCATCGGCGGACGCGAGCCCTACGGCTTCCCGAAGCTGTTCGGTGAGGTGGAGTGGGTCAAGGAGCACGAGATCATCTCGGCGTACGCCGAGCGGCCCAAGGGCAAGCGCATCTGCACCGGCGTCATGCGCCCGCGCGACATCCTCGCGCCCGACGACGTGGTCACGCCGCCGCTCGTGACGCTGAAGATCATCCCCAGCCCGGAGGAGAACGCCCCGCCCGAGGTGTGCGAGCTGGTGCGCACGCCCTTGGAGTTCGAGTTGATCGTCGGATCGGACGGGCGCGGCGAGGGCTTCGCCGGCCCCGGCAACGTCACGTTCGACTCCCCGTCCGCCGTCGACCCGTGGCACCGGATGCCGGTGCGGCGCATGGTCGCCAGCAGCTGGGGGCGCTACAACTTCGTGCTCCCGTACGGCGAGGTCATCAAGCGCTACGACGTCACCGAGACCGCCCAGCCGGTCGAGCCGCCTCCGGTCGCCGCCCAGGCGTGACCCCCCGCTGTGCGGCTCCCGGTGCGCTGGCGCCGGGAGCCGCACAGCGCGCACCCACCAGCTGCGTCGACCACCTCCCGGGCCACCTCCCCGAGCGACGGTCGCTCGCGGCCGCGTGACGGGTGGCCCGACGCGGTGCGGAGGGTTCGCGTCCTGGCGTACAGTCGGGGGACGCGACGCGGAGGCACGTGATGAAGGTCGGCGCGCGGTACCTGAAGGGGCACCCCGCCGTCGCCGCGGGGGATGAGGCGGATGGCGAGCTGGTGTTCGACGAGGCCACGGGGGCGCTCGCGTTCGGCCTGCTGGTGCGCGTGAGCAGCAGCCCCACCGACCTGCGGCGCACCCCATCCGAGCGTTTCCGGCTGGA
>CAUJCX010000002.1 GCA_963169235.1 Actinomycetota bacterium
CCGCGGGACGCCCGTCGAATCGAGCGGAACCTTCCCCTGCGGGCCGACGAGCGTCACCGGACCATCCGGCAGTCGCCCGCGCACGGTCAGCACCTGGTTGCGGATGGGGATGGAGCGGCCGTTCACGATCGCGCGCGTGTAGCCGGGACGCACGAGGTAGACCACCTCGCCGCGCCCCCTCACGGTCTCCTGCATCACTTTCACCGCGTGCTGGCGCTGCAACGACGCGAGTGGGACGTCACCCTGCGTGGAGAAGCTTGCGCCGATTCCGAGGGAGAGGTCGTGGGTCGAGCCGAAGCTCACGCTCCATACGCCCGGTGCGATGCGACCGACGGAGACCATCACGTAACCGCCCGACTGCGACGTTCCAAACGTGCGCGTACGGTTGCCCGGTACGTCCCACTGGTTGGTCGGGTCGACCGTCCGTGACGGCGCGGACGTCCCGCGCAGGTACCAGTACGACGCGAGATTGCGCGGCAGGCCGGGCGCACCGATCGCGGACTCATACGGGAGGGCGTCCAGCGCTCCCGACAGCGCCGGGTCGGACTCCGGAGGAAGGCCCGCGGTGCGATATGCCACCCGCGCGTTGCGGTCGAGCACGACCGTCGCAGGCAGCGACGTCACGCCGAGTGCCTTGCGCAAGGCGCCCCCACGGTCGACGACCACGGCCGGTGCCCCGCCGTACGGCGGTGAGGTCGTACCGGTTCGCCCCTTGGGGGGTGTCGTCGTGGCCGTGATCGTGAACACGTTCGTCGGCCGGATGAAGTAGACGCTCGACTGACGCACATCGGCGGACGTGCGCACGAGGCGAATCACCGTCACGAGGCCGCGTAGGTCGGCGACCCGCCCAGACCTGGGCGTGCGCCACTGGGGGCCCCTGTACGTAACGGGCGTGGCCAGGTCCACGGGGTGGCGCGTGCCGCCGGGACCGGGAGGCGCCGCGCGCGTCACGCCGACCTGCGATTGCGGCGGCGCCTCCGTACCCGCGGCGGGGTTCTGATCCAGCGCGGTGCCGGGAGTCGGTGCGGCAGGGGTCGCCGAAAGGGGGCCGGGCGTCAGCCGCGCGAAGAGAATGAGCTGACGCGCGGCAGCCGGCGACAGTCCATGGACATCGGGCACCGACGTAGGTCGCGCAGCATCCTCGGGACTCAGCACCAGCGGCGCGTAGAAGACCCTGCTGATCGGCGCACGGGTGACAGCGTCGATCAGCAGCGTCACTCGGGACCCGTCGGTGCGGTCCAGCACGACCCGGTGCTCGCGCGCGGCCCCCCGCGGAACGGCCCAGAGGTTCACCCCGTCGATGGCCACGGCCGGGGTGCCGTCGCCGGTCGTCACGCGCGCGCCGTCCGCGACGAACACGAGCGTGCTGCGGTTCGGTGGGACGCCCTCCGCCTTGCGCCGCAGCACGATGGCGCCGCGCGCAACGTCGGACGGCCAGTAGCAGAACGCCTGAGGAACCTGCCAGGCCACGGAGGCCGACGGCGATGGCGCCACCGGCGGACGCGCGGGGCGCGGCACCAGCACCACGCACGCCATGCCCTGCGTCGTGCGCGCCACAAGGATGCGATCGCCACCACCAGGGTCTCCCGGCACCGCCCTGAGGCTCGACATGTCCACCTGGGGGAAGCCGAGGCCGGACGCGGGCAGGTGGAGCGTCGCCGCATCGACGGGGGTACCCGTGCGCAGCAGGGAGATGACGTCCTCGGGGGCGGGCCCGGCGGGAGCCGCGGGCTTCTGCCCCCGCGGCATGATCGCGATGAGGCCGGCGGCCGCGCACGCCGCTGCGGCCAGGGGGACGAGCACGCGCACCATCCGGCGCCGCGACGAGCGGGGCGCGCGTGAAGGCCGGTGCGGGAGGGCGGCGAGCGCCGCGGCCCGGGCCTCGTCGGCGCGCTGGGGATCGGCGTGGGGCTCGGCGTCAAGCGCCTGCCGCAGACGGGTCTCGAGCGACTCAGGCATCTGCCACCTCCAGGGCGGTACGCAGCCCGGCGAGCGCGCGGGCGAGGCGGGAATGGACGGTGCCGACGGCGACACCCAGCGCGTCGGCGATCTCCGGCGGCGTCAGGTCGGCGCCGTAGCGCAGTTGCACGGCGACCCTCTGGTCGTGGGGCAGGGCCGACACGGCCCGCGCGAGGCCCGCGTCGCCGACGTGCGGCTCGTCCCACACGGGCGCGTCGGCGTCATCCAGCGGCACCAGGCGGCGCTCGTCGCGCAGCGCGTTGAGCGCCCGGGTGACCACGATGCGACGCAGCCACGCGCCGAACGGGCCCTCCCCGCGAAATGTCTCGAGCGCGGCGAACGCCTGCACCATCGCGTCCTGGGCCACGTCGTCGGCCATCGCGCGCCGCCGGCACGTCGCCAGCGCCACGCGGCGGGCGTCGTCCCAGTGGCGGCTGAACAGCTCGGACGCCGCGTCCCGCGATCCCGCCTTGGCGGCGGCGACGAGGGACTGGTCGGATTCGCGCATGTCCCTATGACACGCGACGGGGCCGTGCGCGTCCATGGGACGCCGCCTCTGGCGCTGTGGTCCGATTCACTCTATTCTTTGCGGACTTCGCGAGTATTGCCCGCCGACGTTCCGAGGACCGCATGCCCGTCCGCTCCACCGAGCTCTTCCGCTTCCCCGATCCCGTCAACGAGGTGTCCGCCCGGCTCGTGGCCGCGGGCGTCGTGCTGATGGCCGCCACGTGGCTGGTGACGGGGTGGACGTGGCTGCTGGCGGTGCTGGCGTACGGCTTCGTCGCCCGCGTGCTGACCGGCCCGACGCTGAGCCCCCTGGGGCAGGTGGTCACGCGCGTCGTCACCCCGCGGCTGCCGTTCGCGGCGCGCAACGTGCCCGGGGCGCCGAAGCGGTTCGCGCAGGGCATCGGCGCGGTGATGTCGGTGGGCGCCCTGGTCGCCGTGCTGGCCGGCGTTCCCGTGGTGGCCACCGTGCTGATCGCCGTGCTGGCCGTATGCGCGTTCCTCGAAAGCGCCCTGGGCTTCTGCCTGGGCTGCGTGATGTTCGCCGGGCTCATGCGCGTCGGCCTGGTGCCGCAGTCGACGTGTGCGCGTTGTGCCGACCTGTGGGGCGCGGGCCACACCGACGCCGCCTGAGGCCTCGCGCGGCCGCGTCAGCTGTGCGGGCGGTCGTCGGCCGAGATGAGGCCGGCGCGCCAGGCCTTGTCCACCAGGGCCGCGCGTTTCTGGCCGTGGGGCAGGTCGCCCAGGTCGAACAGGCGGAACAGGGCGGTGAGCGTGGCCTTCACGGTGTCGACCTCGATCACCAGCTGGTCGGCGATCTGCTTGTTGGTCGCGGGCGACGGGTAGCCGCTTCCGGCCACGAGGTAGGGCCCGGCCAGGGCCACCAGCACGCGCCGCTGGGCGGGCGTCAGCCCGATCAGGTGGGCCAGTCCACCCTCGGTGACCGTGGCGTTCAGGGTCGTCTCGCCCGGGTCGCGGAACTGCAGCACCGTCTGTCCCACGCGGATGAGGTCGCCGTCGGCCAGCCGCACGCGGCCCACCACGCGGCGGTCCTGCACGAACGTGCCGTTGCGCGACAGGCCGTCGTCGGCCAGCGTCCACACGCCGCCCACGAACGTCAGCTCGGCGTGGGCGCGCGACACGGACGGGTCGTCGGTGATGACCACGTCGCTCTCGTCGGCGCGTCCCACCAGCAGCCGGGTGGTGCCGTCGAGCGACACGATGTGCTGCACGCCGTCCGCGTCGCGCAGGATGAGGAACGGCACGCCCTGCTCCTCGGCCTCGCGGATGCGGATGCTGTCGCCCGGGCGACGGGCCCCCGGCGCCATCAGTTGCCGTCCTGGATGAACCCCGGGTCCGGTGCGGGGCGAGGCGACGGACGTGGCGTGTAGCGCGGTGCCGGTGCCACGTACGGGCGCGACGGCGCCACGTACGGCTGAGACGGCGTCGCGGCGGGCGACGGGCGCGACACGGGCCGGGGCGGCGGCGCCAGCGCGGGCAGGTCGCCCACGGGGGGAAGCTCGCCGAACGACGCCGACGGGGCGGCCACCGCCTCTGCGGCGGGTGCCGGGGCGAGTTCGGGAGGTGGGTCACTCTCGCGCAGGCTCATCGCGCCCGCACCCGCCGCCAGTCCCACGACCGCCGCGATCGCCACCGGCAACGCCGGTCCGCGCCGACCTCCGCCTCGTGCCGTCACGTTCGCCCCCTCACGCCCTTTCCCGACCGCCTCGGTATCCTGAGTTGCGCACCGCCGTTTTCGAGGATACGCCATCCATGCAGTCGTCAGGCCCGCGGAGTCCCGCGTGACAGGCATTACCACCGCGGGCGAGGGCCCCGAGATCATCGCGGGCCGCTACCGCGTGGTCGCGCTGCTGGGGCGCGGGGCGATGGGCGAGGTGCTACTCGCCCGCGACCCCGACCTCGACCGCGACGTCGCCATCAAGCGCCTGCACGCCGAGCACGCCGACGACGCCCAGATCGCCGAGCGTTTCCGCCAGGAGGGCGCGGTGCTCGCGCGCGTGCGGCACCCCGGCGTGCCGCAGGTGTTCGACCGCCTGGTCGACCGCGGCCGTCCCATGATCGTGATGGAGTACATCCCGGGCGATTCGCTGCAGGACATCCTGCGCCGCAGGCATCGGCTGGAGTGGTGGCAGTGCGCCGACCTGGGGTGGGCCGTGTGCAGCGCCCTCGACGCCGCCGCCGACCAGGGCGTGGTGCACCGCGACGTGAAGCCCGCCAACATCCTGGTGGGGCGTTCGGGGGCCGTGAAGCTGGTCGACTTCGGCGTGGCCCGTATGGACGAGGGCGGGCTGTCGCACACCGGCATGCTCATCGGCACGCCGCGCTACCTGGCACCCGAGCAGGCCCGCGGCGAGGGCGCCAGCGCGTCGTCCGACATCTACGGCGTCGCGGCGACCCTGTTCGAGGCCGCGTGCGGCGAGCCGGTGTTCGGCGCCCACCTGTCGCGCGACCAGGAGCTGCTGGCGCACGCCGCCGACGAGGCCCGCGATCCACGGTCGCTGGCGCCCGATCTGCCGGACGCCGCGGCCGACGTGCTGCGCCGGGGCCTGGCCCGGCATCCCGAGCACCGGTTCGCCGACGCCGCCGCGTTCGCCCGGGCCCTGGCCGACGCCCGCGGGCCGGCCGGCGCACCCCACCGGCGGGGGTACGTCACGCTCTCGCCCTTGGGATCCCGACCTGCGCCACCGCCTTCGCGCCCCGCCGCCACCACCACGGCGACCGCGCCCGGCCCGCCCCCCACGCCGCCTGCGCCGCAGCCGACGTTGGCGCCCCACATGCCCGCCACGGTGGCGGGGCGCACAGCCGTCCCCGACCCTGCGACCGGGCTCGACCCGCCCGCGCCGTCCTCGGCGCCGGTGGCCGCGGCGCGCACGCGACGCACGCGCACGGCCGCGCTGGCGGTGATCGCGGCGGTCGTCGCCGCGGTGGTGGGCGCCACAGGCATCGCGCTGACGCGCCACGATCCCGTGCCCGTCGGCCTGCAGTCGGAGGGCCGGGCCGGCTACGCGGTGGACTTCCCGTCGACGTGGACGGTGATGGACGCACCGCCCGCGGGTGCCGGCACGCTGGCACTGCGGGAGGCCACACACGTGCGTGCGCCCGCCGCGCAGGGCACCGCCCTCAGCGTGGGCTACACCGATGCCACCGGCCCGCAGCTGCTGCCCGATGCGTTTGCGCGCACGCTGCGCGGCGCCGACCCCGCCTCCCGCAGGGTCGCGGTGGAGGGCACCACGTTCCTGCGCCGCGGCCCGCTGCGGGTGGCGTCGACGCCCGACCGCGTGTGGCAGGTGTCGGTGACGCCCACCCGCCACGGCGTGCTGACCGTGGCATGCTCGGCACCGGCACCGGCCGCCGGCGCCGTGCGCGCGTGCGGGCAGGCCGCCGACCGGGTGGCGCTGTCGCGCCGCGCGGACGCGCTGGCGCTGATGCCCGACCCTGCGTTCGCGAAGGGCATCGCCGCGGCCGTCGCGACGTTCACCACCGAGCGCCGCACGGCCGTGAAGGCCATGGCGAAGGCGTCCACCCGGCCGGCCCAGGCACGGGCCGCCGACGCCCTCGCCGGCGCGTACACGCGCCTTGCGGGGAGGGTGGCCGACACGCCGCCTGGGCCCCAAGCGCGCGCCGCGCACGCCGACCTGGTGGCACGCGCCCGCGACGCCGCCACGGCGTACCAGGCGATGGCCTCAGCCGCGCGCGCGGGCAACGCCGCCGCGTGGGCGGCCCGGCGCAGCGCGGCCGCCGCGGCCCACACCCGCGTGCAGCAGGCGCTCACGGCGCTGGCGCGCGTCGGACGGTGATGCCGGGCTAGACCTCGGACTAGACGTGAGGGCGGTTGTCCGGCCGCCCCGTCTGAGGTGGAATTGTGAGAGAACCAACAAGTTCCATCACATCGAGGCCGCCCCGTCATGCCCCGCCCCGCCGCACTCCGTCGCGTCCTATCCGCATCGCTCGCCCTCGGAGCTGCGCTCGCCGTCGCCGGTCCCGCCCTCGGGGCGGGCTGGATGCCGGCCGCGCCCATCTCGCCGTCGGGGCACAGCACATCCACTGCCCGCGTGGGCTTCGACGGTCAGGGGCGTGCCGTGGCCCATTGGACCCAGGACGCTGCGGGCAGCAACGGCATGGCCGAGGAGGTTGGCGCCGCCACCTGGATGCCGGGCACCGGCTGGACGACGATCCCGGGACACGCGGCGCTGGACGACTCGTCGTGGCGCACGTCCGTGGTGGACGGCCAGGGCACCCTCTACGCCATCAGTTTCGGGCAGGAAGGGTACTACGGCGTGGGCATCCAGGAGAGCTCCGTGCAGAGCGGCCAGTGGCTGCCTGCCGAGAACGTGGCGAACGGGGATCCTGGCGTGCCCGGCTACTCCGGCACGTCGTTCCGGGGTTTCATCGGCGTCGGCTACAACGGCGCAGCCTGCGTGCTTTACGGCGGCGACAACGGGGCGGCCCGCGCAGCGTCGCGCCCGCCCGGCGTCCCCTGGTCCGAGGTGGCAAGCACCGCCGGGCTGTCGTCACTGAAGGTGCGCTCGTCGCCCACGCAGGTGTCGATGGTGGCCAACAGCACTGGCTGCGCCAGCGCCGCGTGGTGGGGCACCGACGACGCCACCATCCGCATCGCGGACTTCGCCTCGGGCTCGGGCGTGTGGAGGGACTACCCGCGAGGGCCGCTGACCGCGGGCGGCACGCTGGCCGCCGACCCGATCCTTCGGAGCGACCAGGCGGGCAATCAGACGCTCATCTGGACGGCGATCCGTCCCGAGACCGTCCCTGGGCAGAGCACGCAGGTGCCGATCCGGCACCTGTACGTCAGCCAGCGCCCTGCCGGAGGCGACTGGTCGGACCGGCAGGCACCGCGACGCCTCAGCCCGTTCGTGCACGACGCGTACGTGCCGCACCTGGCGGTGAGCCGGGGTGGAGCGGCGATCGCGGCGTGGGTGCACGCTCACCAGGTGTTCGCGACGATCAAGCAGCCTGGATCCGATTGGGGCGCGGTCTTGCCTCTCTCCGCACCCGCGCCGACGGATGCCCGTGACGTCGAGGTCGCTGTCGGTGACGGCGGCGTCGCCGCGGCGGTGTGGACCCAGGTGTCCGGAACCGAGCGCGTGCCGTTCGCGGCGATCTACCGGGACGGCGCCTGGGGACCTGCCGCCGCCTTGTCCGGTCGTGAGGGAATGCTGAATGCCGCCGAGATCGGTGTGGACGTCACGCCGCAGGGCGATGCCATCGTGGTGTGGTCCAACGGCGGCGTGCGCGCCCGCGTGTACGACGGCTCCGGGCCCAGCCTCGCACCCGTCCAGGGAGCGACGGCGGGATACCGCGGCGACGCGGTGACGTTCCGCACCTCCGCGAGCGACAGCATCTCGGGGCTTTCGGGCGGCACGCTGTGGACGTTCGGCGACGGCACCTGGGCTACCGGCGACGAAGTGAGCCACCGCTACGACGCGGCGGGGACGTACACGGTCACCGCGGAGGCGCGCGACAACCAGGGCAACATCACCCGTCGCACCCACGCCGTGACCGTCAGCAACCCGCCCGCGCCGGCGCCGCCCGCGCCCCCGGCGCCACCCTCCCCCGGAGCTCCCAGCGGCACGGGTCCCGGTCCGGCACAGGTGCAGGGCGCCCCCGCGACCGTCCGCCTCGCTGGCGCGATGGTCATCAGCCAGACGTGGCGTGGCAGGACGCTCCGCGCCTCGGTGCAGACGCCCTTGACCGTCACGAGCCCACAGAAGGCCACGGTGTCGGTGCGCGCCATCGGCGGGGTGGCGGTGCGCCTCGATCCGGGCATTCGCGGACGCCAGGTACTCGCCCGCCGGGTGGTGCTCAAGACCGGGGCCATCCGCCTGGTCACCGTGCTGCCGCCCAACCTCGATCCCGGCCGCTACCAGCTTGCCATCGCCGGAGCCGAGGGCGCCACGGTCAGCCAAACCGTCGTGATCGGCAACCCCGAAGTGGGGATCCTGGCGGGTTCGCCCCGGGTCGCCAGCAGCAGCCACCGCAACGGGTTCGTGTCGGCCCGGTTCCGGTGGGCGGTGAAGCCCAGCGCGCGCGCGCGCATCACCGCCCAGTGGGTCGCGCCCGCGGGCAGCGGCCTGAAGTTCGGTCAGGAGAGCCGAGCGCGTGCGGCCACGACGTTCTCGAGGCTGCGCGGCACCATGCCCAAGGGCCAGTGGCGCTGCATCCTGCGGGTCAACGGCGTGGTGATGGCCGTCGCCCGCACCCGGGTCTAGCCCGCCGCGCCCCGCATCACGCCCAGGAGCCCGCCAGCTCGCCGCGCTGGCGGGGGTGAAGGCGGGCGACGGCGCCCCAGCGGGCCTCCACCAGCGCATCCACCGCCTCGGTCACCTTCGCCTGCGAGACACGCGGCGGCGTGCGACCGACGCTCGCGGTAGTCACCCAGCCCGTCAAGCGTACGCCGGGCTGCGTGGGTCCCGCCTATTCCATCGTCCAAGAAGCTGGCTGTCATCCATCGTCACACCGGCATTCCTCGTGCCGGGGAGATCGAACCGAGTATCGCCAACGACGCAGTCGGGCCTCCGCCCTGAGACCTGGACGACGACACCCGCATCGACGCCCTGTCGGCCGGCTTACTCAAGGGGCGGTTCCGGATAGCGCGTCTTGACGTTCGCCGTCATCACCTCGAACGCGTGCCGCGCCGCCTCAACCACCCGCGGCCACTCCTCCGCGGCCTCGTAGGCATCGGCACCGACATCACCAAGTCGATCAATCAAAGGACCGAACACCGCGTCAAGCGCTTCCAGCGGTGCGACATCCGCCTCTACGAAGAGATATCCAACCCCATCGGCCGGGTCGGGAAACGCGAAGTCGTACAGGTTGTTGATCGCGCAATCGAGGAGGTAGTCGCGAGGCAATGGAGCGCCGTGGACGTCAGTCTGGTCCCTCGGCTTCGCGACGTCCTCAAGTGCAGCGAGCACCTCAAAACGTAACCAGCGCCCGAGAAGGTGAGTATCATCAATCATTCCGCCCTCTAGTTCATTGACGGTTTGACGGCGGAGTGCGGTGCGGTGGGCCCGTACCAGACGTCCCATTTCAGCCACACGTCTAGTGGAATGTGCGCTTCGGGTCGACTCTTCGCGTTTTCGGGGACGGGAGAACCATCGGCCGCCCGTAGCTTTCCTTCGTAGATCACCTGGACATGGTCGACACGCTGCACAGGGTAGCGCGAGTTTGGATCTCCCTGGTCTATGCGGACATAGTCCTTCTTGTGCTTTTGCTCAGAAGACCACGGCCGAAGCCACCGCCACCCGGTCTGCTTTTTCGCGGGCGTTCCTAGGCCCCACTCGGCGGGGATCTTGTTGGCGGCCTGTTCGAGGCGTGCCAGGAACTGTGGTGTCGCACCGGGAAGTTGGCGGGCCCTCGAGGGCCCTTCGTCGCACCCGCCGACTTGCTTGATGCGGATGCGCCGCCCACCTGTGCAGTCGGGTTCGAGGTGTGCCCGGGCACTGCGTGCGGTTTCTGCCTGTTCGGGCGTGGGGCGGGGTGGTGGGGGGTCGCCGTTGGGGCGGGCGGCCCTGTTGGTGATCTGGATCGGTGTGTTGACGGGGATTCCCGCGATGTCCGTCCGTGCTCGGCGCGCGGCGACCTTGCCGACCCCAGACCTCAGCACCTTCGCGGCGGGTACCGCCACGAGTGCGGCGTAGAGGGTGCACTCACCGAACGCCTTGCCGTCACCGTCTGCTGCGGTGCGCCCCATGCACACCGCCGCGTTGTGGAACATCGTGATGCCGGTGTGGTCCTTGAACATCGTCACCATGCAGTCCACGCGACCGCCACCCGCCCGGTAGACCGCATCGCACTGATGGATGAGACGGCTCGCTGCGATCTTCAACGTCTCGTCCGGAGGATGTGTGAGGACGAACTTCGCGCCGGTCACCGTGTCGTGCGCGATGCCCTTGCCGAGATCCCATGCAGTGCCGCTCGCGCCTACAGCCCCGTCACGTAGGAACCCCGCAACCTCCGGCACAGAGCTGCACATCCAGTGTGGGCACCCGATTCCCAGCTCGGCCTTGACTCGGTTTCCGCCCTTGACCTGCACGATGACGGTGGTGGTCTTCACAGGGCATACGACGGTGAGGAATGCCCCGGCATCACGTGACGCCGCCGACTGTGCCTCCTGGTTGGTGGCGCACTTCACGAGTGCTGCCCGGTGGGCGACCCGTGTCTTTGCCGTGGCGGCGGCTCTTGCCTGTGCGCGGGCGGTGCGCACGCGTGCCGCAGCCGTCCGCGCGCGGCGGGTGGCGGCGTGAGAGGCACGCCGCTTTGTGGCCGCGACACGAAGCTGTGCCCGCGCACGGGTCGTGGCGCGCGCCTGCACGCGGCGGGCCGCCGCAGCCGCAGCGGCCGTCTTGGCCTTACGCGCCTGCTGGGCAGCCTTCGCCGCTTGAGCAGCCGCGGAACGCGCCCGGGCCTGAGCTGCGCGGGCCTGGGCGGCGGCGGCACGCGCCTGCGCGGCCGCGCGAGCCTCGGCCTGCCGGGCCACGCGCGCGGCTGCCTGCGCGCGAGCCTGCTGCGCTTGCTGTGCGGCGTACTGCCGCGCCAGGTTCGTCAACGGGGCGGGTTGCCGCGGCGGTGTCTTTGCCACCGCGCGTTGTGGAGCCGCCACGGCGGCCGACGTGATCGGCCCGTCATCGGGGAGGATGTCGATGGTTATCTGCTGCCCCGCCAAGGCGGCGCCGTCCTCGTCGGTGACCTCACCGGCCAGCACCACCGGTTCTCCCGGCACCGCCGACACCCGCGCGGAACCGTCCGGAAGGACCTCCACCTGCGCAAACGGGTTCAAGGCCTTCAGATCCTGCGCCAGACGCAGCCGCGGCACCCGCACCGCGCGGTTCTTCGGCCCGGTGGAGGTGAGGTCCAGGTGTGCGACGGCCTCGGTGTGGTTCCCGGCTCGGTCCGCCACGTGGACCTTGAGGGCCACCGTCTGACCACGGTGGTGGGCAAGATCGATGGCGGCCTGCTGTTCGCCACCCGGGGTGAGGGTGTCGTGCCAGACATCAACCCACGGGCCCGTCGGGTGCCCACCTGAGGTGGGCGCCAGGTAGACGACGGCCCCGTCGGGGTCCACCCCGGACCCCGCGTCGGTCACTGTGTAGGTCACCGTCGCGGTGGTGCCCTCGGCCCCCACCCCGAGGCCGCTGATCACCGGGGCAGTGGCGTCCAACGCCACGGTGGTGAACGCCGCCACCTGGTTCGCCGCCCGATCCTGGAACGACAACCGCAGCGTGTGGGCACCATCCCCCCACCCGGCGATCTCAAGGTTCAGGCAGTTACGCCCCTCCACCGCCGCCGCCGAACCCGCGGGCACCCACTCGTCCCCGACACGCCGCGCCACCGCCAACTCCCCGGCAACATCAGTGCCGGCACCCGCCGTGAGGTTCGCACACACACGCGCCACCCCCACGCCGGGGTAGGTGGTGGTGATCCCCATGATCCGCGGCGGCGTACGATCCACACTCGCCCTGGCCACAGCGACACGCTCACGACGCGCCCGATCCCACGCATGCACACGGATGCTCGGGGACCCCTCCTTGACACCCGAGGCGTCAAGCACACGCCGGTACGGCCCGTCGGTGGCGGCGAACCGATCAAGCTCACGCCACGACCCATCCGGCGCCTCACCGTCAATCACGACCTGGTGACCGGCAGGCAGCCCGATACCGGGCTCATCCAACGTGAACGACACCTCCAGCCGCTGCCCCGGCAGAAGCGTCGCGTGCAGGTCCGCAATGTCGGGCGCCGTGTGATCCACAAGCAGGGTGCCCGTCGCGTTCGCCCGCGTGTTGTGCAGCAGGTCATCCACCACGAGCCGCGACGGATACCGGCCATCAGGCTGCCCCAGCGTCGACCCCGTGAGCACCAGATGCCCGTCCGTGGCGGCGCCCTGCGCCAACGTCACCCACCCCCCATCGATCCGCGCCTGGAACCGCGCCACCGGATCGACACTAGTGCCGGCCCCAACCGGGGAGCCATCAGTGAGGTCCACCCCCACACCCAGATCACCTGTAGCCATCGCCTCACCCCCGGGCCCGCCGGGGATGGTGAGGACAGGGTTGCTGGCGACGGGACCGGTGCGGTCGACGCGCAGTGCGTTGTGGGGGCTTGTCCACGTGCGGGTGTTGCCCATGCGGTCAGCGACGATCACCTGCCAGCGGGTGAGTTGCTGGTCGTTCACCGCCCCCAGGGGGACGGTGACGTCCACGGGGCCGTCGGCCGCGTCCACGCTTTCCACCAGGCGCCACACGGCGGGGGTGGCCAGGGTGTCCTCCACCCGGATCTCGGCGCGGTCGCCCGGCAGGTACAGAAGCGACGGAGCGGGGTCGGTGATGTCGAACCGGAAGCGGGCCCGGCCCGTGCCGTCGGCCAAGGCCTCCACCTGGGTGGCCGTCACATCGGGCATGAGCTTGTCGACCATGAAGAGCTGGTGCGGGTACCCGCTGTACGCGCCGCCGTCGGCGACGACCTCCGTGGTGTTGCCCGAACGGTCGCGCACCCGCAGCCGGATGCCTTGGGTGAGCGTGGACTCCCCCGTCGGGCACACCGTCAGCGGGATCTGGCGCGTGTACTCGCCGTCGGGGCCCACCTCCGTGCTGGCGGAGGCGTTCAGGTCGATCGCCTGATGCCAGGTGCCGTCGGTGTTGCACTCCACGGTGAGCGGCCGATCCGGGTCGACGCCCACGCCGTCGGGGCCGTCGGACACGGTGAACGTGAGGTCCGCGAGGTCAAACTCCACCGGGGTGAGAGTGATGCCCGACACCTCCGGGGCCACCTCATCGCGGATCACGTCGAACGCGAATACCTCGGTGGAGGCGTGGCCCAGACGGTCGGTGACGCTGATACGGCCCCGGTGCCTGCCCGGCGCGATCGCGTCAAGCCGCACGTCGGCGGATCCAGCGCCACCGGCGTGCGCCGCGTGGTGAAGCGTCGTCCACGTCCCGCCGCCGGCAGGGTCCTCTACCTCGATGCGTACGTTCGGTGGACCAGTAGCCGACAGGCCCACCCCGTCGTTGGGGTCGGTGACCTTCCACGACAGCCGCGCACCCGGGAAGTCCAGGTACCGGATCGCGGTGGCCGTCACCTGGGGTGCCTCGCGGTCGACGACGATGGCCTCCGGGTCACCCGCCTGGAACTCCTCCTGGGCCTCGTTGCCCGCCGCGTCGGTCACGCTGAAGAGGGTGTCGTAGCGCCCCACCGGCATGGCGTGCGTGTCGATGAGCGCGGTGTTCACTCCCGCCACGGTGGCGCCGCGGTACCGCTCCACCCACTCCTCGCCGTCGTCCGCGCGGGTCATGATGACGAACGCCGGGGCACCAGCGAAGCCGATGCCGCCCGGATCGCTCGCCGTAAACCGCACTCTCCGGCGGGTGTCGTCGCCGTCCACCAACGTGGATTCCACGTCTGTTACGTCGGGCTCGGTCAGGTCGATGCGGAACCGTCCCGCTGCAGGGAACTCACCGTAGTTTCCCGCCTGGTCTTCGCTTGAGACTCGCCACCAGTACATACCGTCGTCGAGGCCCGCGTCGCCTTGCTCCATGGTCACGGCGACGTTGGCTGCCGCGCCGCCGTCGGGGGCGCCAAGGTCGTCCCAGTTTGTCCCATCCTGGGAGTACTCCACCCACGTCTGGCTGGTGCCCGACCCCGCCCCGTCCGCCGCGTTCCACCCGAAGTGCAGCACCCCGCCCGTGTCCAGGCGGTGCGAGAACCCGGAGGGGACCGGCGGGTTCTGGTCGGTGTACACCGTGGCCTCAGGCGTCCACGCGGTGGGCCAGCCGCCGCCCGCCCGGTACGCGGCCACCGAGTGCGCGCCATCGGCAAGGCCCTCCGGGTCAAGCACCACGTCGTGCACGCCCGGCGCGTCCGGGCCCAGGTTTCCATCGTCGCCGCCCGCGATGCGGGCCCCCGTGTCACCCCACGGCGCGCTGTCGTAGTCGCCGTTGTCCGACGACCACCACGACACCTCGAACGGCCCGGTCTGCCAGCCCCC
>CAUJCX010000003.1 GCA_963169235.1 Actinomycetota bacterium
CCGCGACCGACCTCACACCCGCCGGGAGGTTGCGCGCCCCTCCGCGTGACCTATAATCGGCAACCCCAGGGGGATTAGCTCAGCTGGGAGAGCGTCGCGCTGGCAGCGCGAAGGTCACCGGTTCGATCCCGGTATCCTCCACTCGCGGTATCTTCCGTGCTCATGGCGTTGTCGATAGCGTCGGCGGCGTCTGGCACCACGATCCGGGCCCGTCATGTGCCCGACAGCGGCCCGGGTTCCTCGAGTCAGCTCGTGGGCTTGCCGAGCAGCGCCCCCGTGCAGATGTCGAGGATGGTCGTGTTGTCGCGGTGCCCGCGAGGTCCCGGATGAGGGCGACGACCAGCCACAGCGTTCCGGGGACATTGGCGGAGCCGATGCAGATGCGCGGTCTCGGGCCGTCAGGGTTGGTGAAGTGGATCAACTCCGCCGTGAAATCGGAAGAAGCGTGGTCCCGGGCCAGGCAGCAGTACGTTGCGGGAATGTGCAGCCCGCAAGGGTCTGCACATTCCACCGACCGTGTAAGGCCCCCATCGCAATGGGTTGACCCGCAAGGCTGAGTGCCGATGCGGGATGCCCTTGAGGCTGTTCTCAGAGACGAAGGGTGGGTGACGTGACGGACGACAGAATCACGGATGCCGGGGAACGCTTCGCCCGTCCACTGATGGCGGCAACGCCGGAGGAGCTCGCGGAGTGGAAGGCGAGCTTTGTCGACATCCCGGAGCCAGGCATCCCCGATGAGGAGGATGACGAGTGACCACGGACACCACCCCCGTCCTGTCCGGACTCCCCCCTCGCATCCATCGTTGCCGGTGACACCGTCCTGACGCAGGGTAGGACGGCGAGCTGGCAGTCCAAGATGATGGGGATCGAGACCTGGGCTCGCCAGCCCACGTTGCGCGCCCTCATCGCCGCGGTCGGCCGGTACATGGCCCACAGGGTGCCCTGCGGCCCTCGGGCCGGGCAAAAGGGCGCGGCCGGGAGGTGGGCGCGCCCGCCGGGATCGGCGCGGTCGTGTGCGCCGGCTTCGCGTGCCATGCTCACCGGCATGGCGGCACGGGACGAGACGATCATCGACGCCGGCGGACGCGACGTGCGCGTGTCGAGCCCCGGGAAGGTCTACTTCCCCGAGCACGACGGGCATCCGGCGATCACGAAGCTCGACGTGGTGATGTACTACCAGCAGGTGGCCGGCGCAGCGCTGCGCGGCCTGCGAGAGCGACCCACCGTGATGAAGCGCTGGGTCGACGGCATCACGGGCGAGTTCTTCTTCCAGAAGCGCGTCCCGAAGAACGCCCCCGAGTGGCTCCAGACGGCCACCGTCACGTTCCCCAGCGGCCGCAGCGCCACCGAGCTGGTGTGTACCGAGCAGGCCCACCTGGCGTGGGCGAACAACCTGGGCGTCATCGACTTCAACCCGTGGCCCGTGCGCCGGGGCGACCTCGACCACCCGGACGAGCTGCGGGTCGACCTCGACCCGTCCCCGGATGCGACGTGGGCCGACGTGCGCGACGTCGCGATGGTGGTGCGCGACGTCCTGGCCGACCACGGCATGGTGGGCTACCCCAAGACGTCGGGGTCGCGCGGCATCCACGTGTACGTGCGCATCGTGGCCGACCACGACTTCACCGAGGTGCGCCGCGCGGCGCTGGCGCTGGCCCGCGAGGTGGAGCGGCGCGTGCCCGCCCAGGCGACGTCCAAGTGGTGGAAGGAGGAGCGCTCCGGCGTGTTCCTCGACTACAACCAGAACGCCCGCGACCGCACCGTGGCGTCGGTGTGCTCGGTGCGCCCGGTCCCCGGGGCGTGGGTGTCGATGCCGCTGTCGTGGGCGCAGGTGCCGGAGTGCGAGCTGGGCGACTTCACGCTGCGCAACGTGCCCGCGTTGCTGGCGGCGGACGGTGACCCCCACGCCACCATCGACGACGAGGCGTTCGACCTCGCCCCGCTACTCGACCTCGCCCGCCGGGACGAGGAGGAGGGCCTCGGCGACGCCCCGTGGCCCCCGCACTTCCGCAAGCAACGCGGCGAGGGCCCCCGCGTGCAACCCAGCCGGGCCCGCCGGTCACCCGACGGCTAGACCCACCTGTTCACCCTTCGATCTGATCGAGGGTGCATTCGCCCGGCGGCTTGTCGTCGCGCCAGCGCACGAGCTTGGCCCCGTGCCGGATGCGCGTGCCGGACACCTGGTCGAACGCGATCTCGACCACCCGCTCGGGCCGCAACTCCACCCACTGCAGGTCCTCCTCGTTGCGCCAGCGGCTGGGATCGGCCTGCCCCGAGCGACCGGTGGCCAGCGGCGCCAGCTCATCGACCAGGGCACGCTTCTCGGCCGCCTTCAGCCCGGACGTGTGGCCCACCACGCGCAGGTCCCCGCCGGCGTCGTACACGCCCAGCATCAGCGAGCCGACCGTGTCGGGCTCCTTACCGGGCCGGTAGCCCACCACCACGCAGTCGGCCGTGCGCAGCCGCTTCACCTTCACCGCGCCCTTGCGCTGGCCGGGGCGGTACGGCGCGTCGCCCTCCTTCGCCACCACGCCCTCGAAGCGACCGGTCAGCCACTGCGCAGCGCGGTCGGGGTCGTCCACCTGTGGCACCAGCGTCACCGACCGCGCGTCCGCCCACGCGGCGATCAAGGCCTCCAGGGTGCGCCGGCGGTCGGCGAACGGCCGGTCCATCAGCACGTCGTCGTCCACCGCCACCACGTCGAACACGGCGAACGCGGCCGGCAACTCGCGGGCCAGGCGCGCGATGCGCGAGGCCGCCGGATGGATGCGCTGGCTGAGCGCGTTGAAGTCCTCCGCCTGCGGCGCACCCGCGTCGGCCGCGATCACCAACTCGCCGTCGAGCACGAAGCGCCCCGAGGGGAACGCCACCTCGGGGAAGTAGCGGGTGAGGTCCTTGCCGCCTCGGGAGATCAGCGTGCAGGCGTCGCCGTCGACGAACGCGATGACACGGAAGCCGTCGAGCTTGGGCTCGTACAGCCATCCGTCACCCACGGGCAGCGCGTCGGCCCGGCGGGCCAGCTGAGGGGCGAGCGGAGGGGTGAGTGGCAGGGGCATCCGCAGCCTTCCGGTGCGACGCGGTCGAGTGGGGCACCGACCGCCCCGCGGGGCGATCAGTCGGCCGGGGGCTGCCAGCGCAGGTCGATCACCAGCGACGCGTGGTGCTTGTTGCGGGTGAAGTCGAGCACCACGTTCACGGGATCGCTGACGCGCGTCGGCGTCGTCCACTCGTCGTACGCCAGGTCGATGCGGCCCTTGGCGAACTGGTCGGCGAGATCGCGCAACTGGTGGGCGACCACCTGCCGCTCGGCGCTCTCGCGCAGGTCGAAGACGTGCTGGTTCACCGCGTCCCCCGGTTGGATGACGTCGGGCCGTCGTGCGGCCACACCCACCCACCCTAGCGTTCCGGCACGCCGATCCACGGTGCGCGCCGCCCGCCGAACCGGGACATTCATCGCGGGACGCTTGGTTTTCGCCCCTGGGTGCCGATGGTGACGATATGAGCACCGAAACCACAGCTGCACGTGCGTGCCGGGCCGGCGTCGTCGGCGGAGAACTGGTCGTCGAGCCCGCTGCAGCCGGGGGCGGCCCCGCCCGCGTCGTGATCGGTGACGGCGTGACGCTGGTGGTTGACGGACGCCAGGTCCACGACCGTTGTGACCTCACGGGCGCCGAGACCGTGGAGGCGGTGCTGAAGGGCGAGCCTGGTCACAACGTGATCGAGGTGGCGCTGCGTGAACAGGGACTCGAGGCCGTGGTGACCGTGACGGCGGTGCCGGGCACCGAGTACGGACTCGCCGACGTCGCGCCCGCCGAGCAGGTCACGCTGCGCCGCGAGGAGCGGATGGCCCCGCCGCCCGCGCCCCCCGAGGCCCGCGACGTGTCGGCCGCGCTGAGTGAGGCGCACGTCACCCACGGTGTCCTCCTGCGCGAGTTCGCGCCGTTCATCGCCGACCCGTACGCCACGCCCACCGTGCTCGCGCGCGGCACCGAGCCGGGAGCACCCATCGACGCCGTGCTGACGGCCCCGGCCATCGAGGAGGGGCGCAACAAGCCGTTCCACTGCGTGCGGGCAGGCGACCTGCTGGCGACGAAGACGCCGGCGGTTCCCGGAACCGACGGCACCGCTGTCACCGGGGTGTCCATCGCGGCCCGGGTGCCCGCCAACCCACCGCTGTCGGCCGGGGAGGGCGCCACCGCCGTCACCAGCGAGGACGGCACCGTGCGCGTCACCGCGACGCGCGACGGCAAGCCGGTGTTCGCCGACGGCGTGCTGCGGGTGGACGACTGCACCAGCTTCAACGGCGACATCGACGTCGCCACCGGCGACGTCGCCGTGCTCGGCTCGCTCACCGTCAGCGGCGGCATCGACGACCGCCGCGTGTTCGCCTCCGGGTCGGTGGAGGTGGGTGGCGGCAACGAACGCGCCCACGTCACGGCGCTCGGCGGCGTCACGTTCACGGGCCCGCTGCTGCACTCCACCGTCATCGCGGGGCTGCGCCACAGCGCCGGCCTGCGCCTGACGGACCTGCTGCAGCCACACGTCGACGACCTACGGTCGTTCTGCGCCCAGGTCGCGCAGTTGCGCACCGCGGCGGCCGAGCGCGGCACTGAGATCCCGCTGACGGCCATCGGCCCGCGGGTCGGCGCGGCGTTCCCCCAGCTCGGCGGCGCGGTCGACGGGGTGCTCGCGCTCCTCGCCGAGGTCGGTGACGACGTGTTCGGCAAGGCCATGCGCGAAGATTTCATGCTGGCACGGGCGGTCCTCGTCGGCCAGAGCGACGTGGAGGTCGACCCGGTGGAGTTCGGTCGCGTCGCCCTGCACGCGGCGGGTGCGCTTCGCCGTGCGCTCACCGAGCCCCGGCCGAACGCCGTCGTGTCGTACCTGCAGAACTCCCACCTCGAGATCGCCGGCGACCTGGAGATCACCGGCCAGGGGGCGTTTACGTCCGACATGGTGGTCGGCGGCGACCTAAAGGCCGATGGCAACCGCTCCACCATCCGCGGCGGCGTCACCACCGTGGGTGGCGAGGTGCGGGTGGCCGAGCTGGGCGGGCACGGCGGCGCACGGACGCTCGTGGTGCTCGACGGCGACACCAAGACCCAGGACCGCCTGAAGGCCGAGCACGTCCATCCCGGTGTGCGAGTGCACATCAACGGGCTTGAGGTGGCGTTCGAGCTGGACGCGACGGCCGTGGTGCTCGGCGTCGACGCCGAGGGTCACATCTCGGGTGCCGAGCGGGCTACGGTCGGGGTTCCCTCGTCCGAATGAACGCCGTGAGGCCGAACGTGCCCACGGGGCGCATCCCCAGGCGGGTGTAGAAGCCCTCGGCACCACGCTCGGCGACCAGCACCTGGTGGTGCAGCCGATCGATGGGGTAGTGGTC
This sequence comes from Actinomycetota bacterium, assembly GCA_963169235.1. GTDB lineage: Bacteria > Actinomycetota > Thermoleophilia > Miltoncostaeales > Miltoncostaeaceae > JAGQUM01. The sequence continues at coordinate 5,387 of CAUJCX010000003.1, forward strand.
GAGGAGCGCCTGGGTGATCTCCCGGCCGATGCCCTCGCCCTGCCGGTCGGGCGCCACCAGGATGTCGGCGATGTACACCGCGAACGCCTCGTCCGACAGCGTGCGCGCGTAGCCCACCACGCGGTCGCCCACCACGGCCACCACGTTGTACGACGAGTGCTGGATGGCCCGGCGAAGCCGTTCCGGGTCGTTGGCGTGGGTCCAGCCGTTCGACCGGTACACGGCCACCACGCCGTCGAAGTCGGACGCGGCGTCGTACAGGCGGATGGTGACGTCGGGGGGGAGAGAGGACAGGTCGGGCCTCGGGATGGCGTGGCTATACTCGACGGCCGATGGCCGCTCACCACATTCTGCCCGAACGCTACGACCCGGAGCGCGTTGAGCCCCATTGGCAGAAGGTGTGGGACGACGCCGGGGCCTTCCGCAGCGACGTGATCTCCCGCGACGGGGCCACGCCCACGCTGCCGGGGCGCGACAAGGCGTACGTGCTCGAGATGCTGCCGTACCCCAGCGGCGAGATCCACATGGGGCACGTGAAGAACTACACCATGGGCGACGTCATCGCGCACTTCCGGCGCCGCAACGGCGCGGCCGTGTTCCACCCCATGGGGTACGACGCGTTCGGGCTGCCCGCCGAGAACGCCGCCATCCGCACGGGCGAACCCCCGGCCGTGGTCACGTCCCGCAACATCGCCAAGATCAAGGCGCAGCTGCAGCGACTGGGCTTCGCGATCGACTGGGACACCGAGATCTCGACGGCCGATCCCGAGTACTACCGCTGGACCCAGTGGCTGTTCCTGCGCATGTTCGAGCGGGGGCTGGCCGAACGGCGCGAGGCGGCCGTGAACTGGTGCCCCGTCGACCAGACGGTGCTGGCCAACGAGCAGGTGGTCGACGGCAACTGCGAGCGCTGCGGCAGCCGGGTGGAGCTGCGCCAGCTCACCCAGTGGTTCCTGCGTATCACCGACTACGCCGACGCGCTGCTCGACGACATGGCGCTCTTGCAGGACTGGCCGGCGCGCGTGCTGTCGATGCAGCGAAACTGGATCGGGAGGTCGGAGGGGGCGCGCGTGCTGTTCGCCACCGACGACGGCGCGCACGAGCTGCCCGTGTTCACCACGCGTCCCGACACGCTGTTCGGGGCCACGTTCTTCCTGCTGGCCCCCGAGCACCCGCTGGTGGGCCCCCTGGTGGAGGGGACGCCGCAGCAGGCCGACGTGCTGGAGTACGTCGCCGCGGCCGCCCGCGCGACCACCGCCGAGCGGGGAGCCGTCGACAAGCCCAAGACGGGGGTGTTCACCGGCCGCTACGTGACCAACCCGGTCAACGGGGCGACGCTGCCCGTGTGGGTGGCCGACTACGTCTTGATGGACTACGGCACCGGCGCCGTGATGGCGGTGCCCGCCCACGACGAGCGCGACTTCGCGTTCGCGAAGGCCCACGACCTGCCCATCACGCGCGTGATCTGCCCCAAGGGCGACGACCCCGCCACGCCTCTGGAGGAGGCGTACACCGGCCCGGGCCGCCTGGTGGCGTCCGGCCTGCTTGACGGCATGGACGTCGACGAGGCCACGCGCACCATCTCCGCATGGCTGGCCGAGCACGACGCCGGCGGGGCCACGGTGGGATACCGCCTGCGCGACTGGCTGATCTCGCGGCAGCGCTACTGGGGCGCACCCATCCCCATCGTGCACTGCGAGGCGTGCGGGCCCGTCGCCGTGCCCGACGATCAGTTGCCCGTGCTGCTGCCGGAGGTCGACGACTACGCGCCCAAGGGGCGCAGCCCCATCGCGTCGAGCGAGGCGTTCGTGAACACCACGTGTCCCACGTGCGGTGGGCCGGCCCGGCGCGAGACGGACACCATGGACACGTTCGTCGACTCGTCGTGGTACTTCCTGCGCTACACGGCGCCGCACCTGTCGAGCGCGCCGTTCGAGACCGACGTGGTCGACTACTGGCTGCCGGTCGACCAGTACATCGGCGGGGTGGAGCACGCGGTGCTGCACCTGCTGTACGCCCGCTTCTTCACCAAGGTGCTGAACGACATCGGCCTGGTGGGCTTCCGCGAGCCGTTCGCGCGCCTGTTCACGCAGGGGATGATCTACCACCACGGCGCGAAGATGAGCAAGAGCAAGGGCAACGTGGTGCCGCCCGACGAGATCGTGTCGCGCTACGGGGCCGACACCCTGCGCTTGTACGTGATGTTCATGGGGCCCGCGGCCGACGACATCGAGTGGAGCGACCGCGGCGTCGTGGGTGCCCGCCGGTTCCTCGACCGGCTGTGGGTGCTGGCACGCACGGCCGCGCAGACGTCTCCCGAGATGGTCGAGCGCCCCGCACCGGACGCCCTGCAGGCGTACCCGCACGCGGCCGAGCTGGTGCGCAAGTGCGAGGAGACCGTCGCCAAGGTGAGCGACGACATCGCCGAGCGGTTCTCGTTCCACACGGCCATCTCGGCGGTGCAGGAGCTGGTGAACCAGGCCACGAAGGTGGCCGCGTCGGAGGACGCCACCGCACCGCCCGTGGAGCACGCCGTGCGCTATGCGGCCCAGACGGCCGTGTCGGTGCTGTTCCCGTTCGCCCCGCACGTCACCAGCGAGCTGTGGGACGCGCTCGGGGGCGAGAAGCTGTGGCAGGAGCCGTGGCCGCAGGCCGACGCCGCGCTGATGGCGCGCGACACCGTCACCATCGTGGTGCAGGTGAACGGCAAGCTGCGGGGGCGCATCGACGTGGCCGCCGACGCGCCCGACGACGAGGTGCTGGCCGCCGCGCGCGCCGAGCCGAAGGTCTCCGCCGCCCTCGATGGGAAGACGCCCGTGCGCGAGGTCGTGGTGCCCGGGCGCCTCGTCAACTTCGTCGTGCGCTGACGCCGGCGTGCGGTGAGCGCACCCGACCCCGCGCCCGAGGACGGCTCGTCCGCGAACCGGCCCGCCGACGACCGCCGCGCGCCGTACGACCCGATGCCGCACGGTCCCCCCGAGGTGGGCGTGGGCCCCTGGCGCGGCGAATGGCCCGACGACGAGCGCCTGGACCCCGAACTCTTGCGTGACGGCGACCGCCGCAACGTGGTGGACCGCTACCGCTACTGGCGCATGGCGGCGATCGTGGCCGACCTCGACACGCGCCGCCACCCGTTTCACGTCGCCATCGAGAACTGGGAGCACGACTTCAACATCGGGACCATCGTGCGCACTGCCAACGCGTTCCTCGCGCGCGAGGTGCACATCGTGGGCAACAAGCGGTGGAACCGGCGCGGCGCGATGGTGACCGACCGATATCAGCACGTGCGTCACCACCCCGACGTCGCCGCGCTGCGCGCGCACCTGCCCGCCGGCGTGACGCTCGTGGGCGTCGACAACCTGCCCGGGTCGGACCACCTGGAGACCATGATCCTGCCGCGCGACGTGTGCCTGCTGTTCGGCCAGGAGGGGCCGGGGCTCAGCGAGCAGGCCCGCGAGTATTGCGACAGGACGGTCTGTATCGCCCAGTTCGGATCGACCCGCAGCGTCAACGCATCGATCGCCGCGGGCATCGCCATGCATGCCTGGATCCGTGCGCATGCCGACCTGGAGGGCGACGCGGCCTGGCGTGGGTAGGGTCCATCCGCCCGTCACGGCACCACCTTTCCCTGCAGCGCGGCCAGACGCGCGTCGCCGATACCAGGTACTTCGCCCAGATCGTCGACGGTGCGAAAGCCGCCGTGCGTGTCGCGCCACTCGACGATGCGGGCCGCCAGCGTCGGGCCGATGCCGTCGAGTTCCTCCAGCTGCGGGGCCGTCGCGGTGGCGAGGCTGAGCGGCTGCGTGGGGGAGCTCCCGGCCTGACCCGCGCCGCCCGGCCCCGTCGCGGGCGTGGCGCCCCGCGCGGGCACCAGCACCTGGCTGCCGTCCACCAACGGCGCCGCCAGGTTCACCGCCGCCAGGTCGGCGTCCCGGCGCGCACCGCCCGCCCTGCGCACGGCATCACCGACGCGACCGCCCGGCGCCAGGCGGTAGACGCCGGGATGGCGCACGCGTCCCACCACGTGCACCACCACGGGGGTCTCGGCGATGGCGGGCGCAGCGGGGGCGGCGTCGTACGCCACCGTCTGCACCGGTGGCATCGCGCGACCGGCGTCACCGCCTGAGGCGGCGCGCAGGCCCACGAGCGCGAGCACCGCCGCGACGACGAGGTATGCGGCCCGGGTACGGGTGAACCACGACATGGCCCCACGCTAGGCGGCGATCACCCTTGCGCGGCGCGCGCTTCGTGCCGAACGTGTGCCGCGAGTGCGACACACGTGGTCGCAGAGCCGTCAGACCCCCGAGGCCCCGGGGGGGCGGCCCCGGCGCGGAAGCGGGCCGGCGCCCGGGGGCAGGCGCCCGGCATCGGCCAGGGCACGGCGCAGCAGCACCTCCACCTGGGCATTGGTGCTGCGCAGGTCGTCCGCGGCCCACCGGGCCAGCGCGTCGTGCACGGCCGGGTCGAGGCGCAGCAGCATCTGCCGCCGCGCCCGGCCCCGTCCCGGCACGCCGGTGTCGGGGATGTCAGGAATACAGCGTCCCCGCGTTCACGATGGGGCTGGCCTTCTGGTCGCCGCACAGCACCACCAGCAGGTTGGACACCATCGCGGCGCGCCGTTCGTCGTCCAGGCTCACCACCCCGTCGGCCTCCAGGCGGCCGAGCGCCATCTCGACCATGCCGACGGCGCCCTCCACGATGCGCTCGCGGGCCGCGATGATGGCCGCCGCCTGCTGCCGCTGCAGCATGGCCTGGGCGATCTCGGGGGCGTACGCCAGATGGCTGATGCGCACCTCGACGATCTCCACGCCGGCCACCGTGACGCGTGCCGCGACCTCGTGTGCCAACTCGCCCGAGACCTGGTCGGTGGAGCCCCTCAGCGACGTGCCCTCGCCGCCGGGGTCGTCGTACGGGTGGGTGGTGGCGACGTGCCGCAGCGCGGCCTCGGACTGGGTCTGCACGAAGTCGTGGTAGTCCTCCACCGCGAACGTGGCGCGCGCGGTGTCGGCCACCTGCCACACGACGATGGCGGCGATCTCGACCGGGTTGCCGTCGGCGTCGTTCACCTTCAGCGTGTGCGTCTCGAAGTTGTTGACCCGCACCGACACGCCGCGGTGCGTCGCCAAGGGCAACACGCAACGCAGCCCCTGCTCACGCACGGTGCCGATGTAGCGGCCGAAGAACTGCACCACACGTGCCTGCCCGGGCGCGATGACCACCAACGGGGTGCAGATGAGCGCGGCGAGGACCACGAGCACGGCGCCGATGAACACGTTGGGCGCCACGTCCGCCTCGCTGCGGATCTGGGCGAAGCGCCACACCGCGACCGCGATCAGCGCGACGGCCACGGCGAGCACGGCGAAGCCGTTGACGGACGCCGCCCGATGCTCCGTGACGTCCACGCGGGCACCCGCGTGCCCGACGGGTTGCGACGCAGGCGGCGTCACCTCGGGGCTGGACGGATCGACAGCGGGGCTGCTGGGACGTTCGCCTGGGGGTGGCGGGGGAGGTGCGCTCGGCATGGCGTGTGTCCTCGTCGTGTCGGATCAAGTGGCTATCAAAGAGATATCACATTAGCGGGAGACCCGCGTGTGGCGAGGTTGTGACCGACCGCACGCGCGAGTCGGCACGCGGGCGGCACATGGCGGCACACAGGCGCGCGCCAAGGGGGCGTAGCGTCGTCCCATGCCGTCTGCGCGTCTCACCCTCGCCCTCGCCCGCCACGCGCCCCACATCGCCGCGTGCGGCGTGGCGGCCGGCACGGTGGCGGGCGCGACCCGCCCGGGATGGACGCCGGCGGCCGCCATGGCCGCGGCGCTGGCGGCCGTCGTCGCCGCCCAGACCCGTGCGGCCGTGGCCGCGGTGGGCGTGGCCGCGCTGATCGCCGTGGCCGCGTACGTCGTCGCGTCGGCCCGCATGGACGCCACCCGGGTGGTGCCGCTGCGCACGGGCGCCCAGGTGAGCCTGGAGGCCGAGGTGGTGCGGGTGCCGTCGCGTTCGCGGCGGGGGTGGAGCTACGTCGCCCGCGCCTCGAATGCGGTGCAGGGCGTGCCGGCCGGCACCCGCGTCTGGGTCTCCCAGCCGTTCGGCGAGCCCCCGGCACCCGGTGACCTGGTGCGGGTGACGGGCCGCCTGGGCCCCGCCACGCGCCCGGGTGACCCCGCGTGGTGGCGCCGCCACCTGGCGCGCCTGGGCGTGGCCGCCCGGATCACCGACCCCGCCCCGATGACGACGGGGCACCGGGGCGGCTGGCGCGGCGCCCGCGATGCGGTGGTGGCCGCCCTTCGGCGGGGCATCGAGCGTCGCGCCCACGGCGACGACGCGGCCGTCGTCACGGGCGTCGTGCTGGGCTTCGACGAGCGCCTCAGCGACGCCCGCCGCGATGCGTTCCGGCGGGCGGGAACGGCCCACCTGCTGGCCGTCTCGGGACAGAACGTCGCGCTGGTGGGGCTGGCCGTGCTGGGAGCGGCGCTCGCGGTGGGCTGGGGCCGGGGCGCGGCACTCGGCTGCGCGGCCGGCGCGGTGGTGGTGTACGCCCTGTTGTGCCCCCCGGGTGCGTCGGTCGCGCGGGCCACGGTGACGGGGCTCCTGGTGCTGGCCGCGCAGATGGCCGGGCGGCGTCGCGCGGTGGGCTACCCGGTGGTGCTCACGTTCGCCGGGTTGGTGGCGTGGCAACCGCGCATGCTGAGCGACCCGGGGTTCGTGCTGTCGTTCTCGGCCGTGGTGGGCATCCTGGTGCTGACCGGCCCCATCACGCGCCGGTTGCAGCCGTGGACGGGCCGACCGGTGGCCATGGCGCTGGCCGTGACCGCAGCGGCGACGACGGCGACCGCGCCGGCCTCGCTGGCGCTGTTCGGGCAGGTGTCCGTGGTGGGGCTGCTGGTGAACCTGGCCGCCGTGCCCCTGGCCGGAGTGGTGCTCCTGTGCGGACTGGGTGGGGCCTTGGCGGCCCTCGCGTGGCCACCCGCCGGTGACCTGCCGCTGAGCGTCGCGGCGGGCGGGGCGCACGTGCTGGTGCGGCTGAGCGACGTGGCCGCAGGCCTGCCGTTCGCGACCGTCGGGCCACGCGGCGCGCTGGTGACGGCGGCGCTGGCGGCGGGCGTCTGGGCGATGGCGCGGGGCGTAGGATCACGGGGTGCCGCCCGCCGAGTCACTTCGCCCCGTGTACGGGATCTCCGGTGAGGACCGTCCCAAGGTGGAACGCGCCCTGGCGCGGCTCGTGACCCGCATCGCGGCCGAGGGCGGGGGGGAGGCCGAGCGCCTGGACGCGGCCGAGGTGCCCGTGGAGGACGTGGTGGCCACCTGCCAGGCCCTCGCGTTCGGCGGCACGCGAGCAGTGGTGGTGGAGGGTGCCGACGCGCTCAAGGCCGCCGACGGCGACGTGCTGGCGGGCTACCTGGAGGATCCCAACCCCCAGACGGTGCTGGTGCTGGTGTCGCTGGGCGCGCTGCCGCAGCGCCTGCAGAACGCGGTGAAGGCCACGGGGCAACTGCTGCACTGGGGGCCTCCGGCGAAGGCGCGTCCGCGCGAGCGGCGCGCGTGGCTGGAGGAGCACGTCTCCCAGGAGGTGGCTCGCCACGGGGGCACGCTGGCCCGGGGAATGGCCCGCCGCATCACCGATCGCACCGTGGTGGATGCCGGCGACGCCGCCGCGCTGAGCGCCGCCGCGCTGGCCCTGAGCCTGGAGGCCGAGAAGCTGGTGGCGTACGCGGGGGGCGAGGCGATCGAGCGGGACGCCGTCGACGCGATGGTGCCGGCGCACCCCGGGGCCCGCGTCTACGAGCTGAGCGACGCGCTGACGGCGGGGGACGGGGCCCGGTCGTTCGCCGTGCTGCACGACCTGTCACACGGGGGCGACCGGGTGGCGCCGCAGGTGGTGCAGGGGGGCATGATGCGCCACTTCCAGGCGATCGCCGCCGTGCAGGAGCTGCCCCCCGGCGCGTCTGCCGACGAGGTCACCGAGGCCACGGGACTGCGGGGCTTCCCCGCCCAGAAGGCCGCCGAGCAGGCACGGGTGCTGCCCGCGGGCTTCGGCCGTGGTGCGTTCGTGCGGATGGCCCGTCTGGAACTCGACCTGCGCGTCGGCACGGAGGCACGCCTGGGCACGACGCCCGACGACGGCCTGCGGTTCGCGCTCGAGCGCGCGGTCAGCGACGTGCTGCGCCTGCGGGCCGCCACCTGAGCGACGTGCTCACGCACGCACCGTCCCCGCACCGGCGGATGGCCGGAGGCGGGGGGACGGAACGGCGGCGGAATGCCCCCGGTGTGGGGCTACGCGGCGGGCTTGGCGGCCGCGAGGCGCGCCACGCGGCGCTTCTTGCGGGCCGCGTTGTTCTTGTGGATGACGCCCTCGGCCGCGGCGCGGTCGATGAGGTGCTCGAGCTCGCGAGCCCGGTCTGCGACGTCGTCTCCACCGGCGGCGACGGTCTCGTCGAGGCGCCGGAACAGGGTCTTGATGGTGCTGCGGTAGCGCAGGTTGCGCTGACGCTGGCGCTCCGAGATGAGGATGCGCTTCTTCTGCTGCGTGATGTTCGCCACCGGGGCGGGTCCCTTTCGTCCGTCGAACGGCCGCGTATGGTACCACCGATGTCGGGTCATCACAGCGGCGCGTGACGAAACGGGGCGGATCCGGCCGCACGGGCCGTTCGACCGCGATCTTCGCGCTATGGACCGGCCTCAGCCGGGTGGTGGGCCTGGTGCGCGAGGTCATCGCCGCCGCGATGTTCGGCACGCAGGGCGCCATCAACGCGTTCGCGATCGCGTTCAACGTTCCCAACATCCTGCGCAGCCTGGTGGCCGACTCGGCCCTGTCGGCCGCGCTGATCCCCGTCTACACGCAGATGATCGAGCAGGGGCGCCGACGCGACGCGCAGCGCCTCTTGGGCGCGATGGTGGGGCTGATCTCGCTGGGCCTGGGCGCCCTCACGCTGGTGGTCATCGTGCTGGCCCCCTGGATCATGCCCCTGTTCGCACCGGGCTTCAGCCGCGAGCTGCAGGACCAGACGGTGGAGCTGTCGCGGATCATGTTCCCGATCGTGCCGCTCCTGGCCCTCACCGGGCTGGTGGCGGCCGTGCTGCAGGCCGAGGGCCGGTTCGGGGCCACCGGCTTCGTCCCCGTGCTGTGGAACGTGGTGATCGTGGTGGTGTTGGTGCTGGGGGCCGGGCTGTTCCCCGACCACCGGGTGGAGGCCTACGCGGTCGGCATCGTGCTGGGCACGCTGGCGCAACTGGTCTACCTGTGGGCGCACCTCGGCGGCGGGCTCGGGATCTCGCTGTCGTGGTTCACCCCCGAGGTGCGCAAGGTGCTGGTGCTGATGCTGCCGGTCACGCTGGGCCTGGGCATGATCAACATCAACGCGGCCGTCGACAACGTGTTCGCCACGCTGGTCAGCGACGAGGCCGTGCGGGCCATCGAGACGGCGTTCCGCCTGTACATCCTGCCGCAGGGCGTGTTCAGCGTCGCCATCTCGACGGTGTTGTTCCCCGCCATCGCGCGGCTCGTCGCGCGCGGCGACATGCGCGGCGTGGGCGAGACGGTCACCCAGGGCGTGCGCCAGATCTTCTTCATGCTGCTGCCCGCGTCCGCGTTCCTGATGGTGCTGGCCGAGCCCGTGACGCGGCTGGTGTTCCAGCGGGGCGCGTTCGACGCGCGCTCCACGTCGCTGAGCGCGGCGGCCCTCGTGACGTTCACGCTGGGCCTGGTGTTCAACGGCGCGAGCCTGCTGGTCATCCGCGCGTTCTTCTCGATGCAGATCCCGTGGCTGCCCACCAAGGTCGCGGCGCTCGGCCTGGCGCTGAACGGCGTGCTGGACGCGCTCTTCTATTCGCCGCTGGGCACCGCCGGCATCCCGCTGGCCACGTCGATCACCAGCTTCGTGACGTTCGTGGTGCTGCTGCGCGCCCTGCAACGCGAGGTGGACGGCATCTCGTTCCTCGACCTGGTCGACGGCTTCACGTGGTCGCTCGCGGGCGCGCTGACGCTCGCGCTGCTGTCGTGGTGCACGTGGCGCATCCTCGACGACGCGCTGGGGCGGTCGTTCCCGGCACAGGTCGTGAGCGTCGGCCTGGCCCTGGTGATGGGCACCGTCGCGTACCTGTCGACCGCCCTGGCCACCCGCCAGCCCGAACTGTCGGCGCTGGCGCGGTTGGGCAGGCCGCTACGATGATCACGTGACCGACGACACCATCCGCAACTTCTGCATCATCGCCCACATCGACCACGGCAAGTCGACGCTGGCCGACCGCATCCTGCAGCTCACCGGAGCCGTCAGCGATCGCGAGATGCGCGACCAGATCCTCGACTCGATGGACCTCGAGCGCGAGCGGGGCATCACCATCAAGGCACAGGCCGTGCGCGTGCACTACACGGCGGCGGATGGGGTGACGTACCAGCTCAACCTCATCGACACGCCCGGGCACGTGGACTTCAGCTACGAGGTCTCCCGCAGCCTGGCCGCGTGCGAGGGCGCGCTGCTGGTGGTGGACGCGTCGCAGGGCATCGAGGCGCAGACGCTCGCGAACGTCTACCTCGCGATCGAGTCCGACCTCGAGATCATCCCGGTGCTGAACAAGATCGACCTGCCCCAGGCCGATCCGGAGCTGCACGGCCGCGCCGTGGCCGACCTCATCGGCGACGATCCCGACAACGTCCTGCGCATCTCGGCCAAGACCGGGGAGGGCATCGCGGACGTGCTCGAGGCCATCGTCGCGCGCATCCCGCCGCCGACGGGCGACCCCGACGGCCCCACGCGGGCCCTCATCTTCGACTCCGTGTACGACCAGTACCGCGGCGTCGTCGCGTTCGTGAGGGTCGTCGACGGGTCCCTGCGTACCGGCGACAAGCTCTTCGCGATGCAGACCGGCCTGCAGATCACGGCCGACCAGATCGGCATCATGAGCCCCCGGATGGTGCCCGTGCCGGTGCTGAACGCGGGCGAGACGGGATACATCGTGACGGGGCTGAAGTCGGTGGGCGACCTGCGGGTGGGCGACACGCTCACGCGCGCGTCCCACCGGGCCGCCGAGGCGCTGCCCGGCTACCGCGACGTTAAGCCCATGGTGTTCTGCGGGCTGTTCCCCGTCGACGCCGACGACTACCCCGACCTGCGCGACGCGCTCGAGAAACTGTCGCTCAACGACGCGTCCCTGGTGTGGGAGCCCGAGACGTCCCAGGCCCTCGGCTTCGGCTTCCGCTGCGGGTTCCTGGGCCTCCTGCACATGGACATCGTGCGCGAGCGCCTGGAACGCGAGTACGACCTCGAGCTGCTGGCGACGACCCCCAACGTGGAGTACCAGGTGCGCACCACGTCGGGCGAGGAGATCGAGGTGCACTCACCGGCCGAGCTGCCGGCCCCCAACAGCATCGAGATCGTCCGCGAGCCGTACGTGCGCTGCACCGTGCTGGTGCCGCAGGAGCACATCGGCGCGGTCATGGAGCTGTGCCAGGAACGCCGCGGCACGTTCGTGACCATGGAGCCCATCGAGAACCGCCAGCAGATCGTCTACGACATGCCGCTGGCCGAGATCGTGATGGACTTCTACGACCAGCTGAAGTCGCGCACGCGCGGCTACGCGTCGCTGGATTACGACCTGGTGGGCTACCGCGAGAGCCCTCTCGTCAAGCTGGACGTGCTGCTGGCGGGCGACCCGGTGGACGCGCTGTCCATGATCGTCCACAAGGACCTGGCGTACGCCCGCGGCAAGGCGCTCGTCGAGCGCCTGCAGAAGACGATTCCCCGCCAGATGTTCGAGGTGCCCATCCAGGCGGCGATCGGGGGCAAGATCATCGCCCGCGAGACGGTCAAGGCCAAGCGCAAGGACGTGCTGGCCAAGTGCTACGGCGGCGACATCAGCCGCAAGCGCAAGCTGCTCGAGCGGCAGAAGGAAGGTAAGAAGCGCATGAAACAGGTGGGGCGCATCGAGGTGCCGCAGGAGGCGTTCCTCTCGGTGCTGACCATCCAGGACAACGGCAAGAAGTGATCGGCGGGGCGCGCACCGCGCCGCATCCGGCCGACGCCACGCAGGGGGCGCTGCCCATGGACCCGGTGCGCCACCTGTACGTGCACCTACCGTTCTGTCACCACCGGTGCGGCTACTGCGCGTTCGTGGTCGAGACCGGCGGCCTCGATCGGCGCGACGCCTACCTGGACGCCGTCATCGACGAGATCACGCACCGACGCCGCGAGCTCGGCGCACTCGACACCGTCTACCTGGGCGGCGGCACGCCGGCGCTGATGCGCCCCCGGCGCATCGCCCGCCTGCTGGACGCGGTGGCGGACATCACGGCGCCGGACGCCGAGGTGACCATGGAGGCGAACCCCGAGAGCGTCGACGCCGCCCAGCTGGAGGCGTTCCGCGCGGCCGGCGTCACCCGCCTGTCGGTGGGCGCGCAGTCGCTGCGGCCCCACGTGCTGAGTGCCCTCGACCGCCGCGCCACGCCCGCGCAGGTGGAGGGCGCGGTGCGCTGCGCCCGCCGGGCCGGCTTCCGGTCCATCAGCGTCGACCTGCTGTTCGGCGTCCCGGGGCAGACGGCGGACGACGTGCGCGCCGACATCGACCGGGTACTCGATCTGGGCGTCGACCACGTCTCGTGGTACGAACTGGAGCTGAAGCCCGGAAGCGCCCTGACCCGTGCCGGCACCCACCTGCCGGACGAGGACGACGTGGCCGACGCGTACGAGGCCATCGTCGACGCGCTCGTGGCGGCGGGGTTCGAGTGGTACGAGACGGCCAACTTCGCGCGGCCGGGGCACCGCGCCCGCCACAACGTGGCGTACTGGCGGGGTCGCGACCACGCGGGCGTGGGCGTCGGCGCGGTGGGCACCCACGGCGCCACGCGCCGCCGCAACGCCCCGGGCGTCGACCGCTACGTCGCGGCCGTGCGGGACGACGGCGCCGCTCCGCACTCGCGGGAGGCGCTCAGCCCCGCCACGCGGCGGCGCGAGGCGTGGATGCTGGGGCTGCGGCTGCGTGAGGGCGTCGACATGCGCGAGGTGGGGGAGCCCGACGACGTCCGCGCGCTCGACGACCTGGTGGACGCCGGCATGGTGCACCGCGACGGCAGCCGCGTGCGGCTGTCGCACCGCGCGCGGTTCGTCGGCAACGCCGTGGCCGGTCGGCTGATGGACTTCGGCGCATGACCGACGACGCGTCCCACATCCCCGCCGCGACGCTGACGCCCCGCCAGGAGGCGATCCTGAGGGCCGTGGTGGAGCGGTACGTCGCGTCCGGCACGCCCGTCGCCAGCAAGCACATGGCCCGGGGCGACATCGCGGCGTCGCCGTCGACCGTGCGCAACGAGCTGGCGCGCCTGGAGGAGATGGGCTTCCTGCGTCATCCCCACACGTCGGCGGGGCGGGTGCCGACCGACGCGGGGTATCGGTACTACGTCGACGAGATGCTGCCGGCCCTGCCGGTGCCGGCGTCCGCCCAGGCGATCGCACGGGTCCTTCAGCCCGGCGCGATGCGGGCCGAGGTCACCGACGCGCTGCAGCAACTGGCGGACGACGTCTCGCAGGTGACCGACCTGCTGGGCGTCGTCACGGCACCGGCGCCGCCGTCGGCCACGGTGCGGCACGTCGAGGTGCTGATCCTGCAACCGCAGGTGGTGATGGTGGTCGTCATCACGTCCGCGGGCGACGTGCGCAAGCGCATCCACACGTTCGACCACGCCGTCGACCAGGGCCTGGCCGAGTGGGCGCGCGCGTTCCTCAACGAGCGCGCCGCCGGCTACCCCGTGGGCAGCGGCACGCTGGAGGGGCGCCTGGACGACCCGTCACTGTCCGCGCGCGAGCGCGGGTTCGTCGAGACGCTGGGGCCCGCGCTGCTCGACGGCGACCCGGCGTCGCAGGGCGCGCTGTTCGTGGGCGGGCGGGCGCGCCTGCTGCACGGCCACCGCTCCGAGATCGAGGTGATCGACGCGCTGATGGAGCGCCTGGAGGAGCGCTACACGCTGCTGGCACTGCTGCGCGGCGCACTGACGCGCCACGAGGTCTACCTGCGCATCGGGCGTGAGCTGCCGGAGCCCGGCCTGCAGGGGCTGGCGATGGTGGCGGCCAACTACGGGGTGCCGCGCGGCAACCTGGGCACGGTGTCCGTGTTCGGGCCGACGCGGATGGACTACCCGCTGGCCGTAGCGACCGTGAAGAACGCCGCGGCGGCGCTCAGCCGGTACCTGGAGGACGTGTACGAGTAGCGGGGCGCGCGCGGCGCCCCGCCACCCGTGGGGCTACACCGTGAAGTGACCCACCAGCGAGGTGAGGCCGTCCGCCTGGCGGCGCAGATCCTCCGCCGAACGCGACATGGTGCCGACGACGCTTGCGGTCTGCTCGCTCGACGCCGCGACCTCCTGGGCGGACGCCGCGTTCTCCTGCGACACGGCGGCGACGCTGGCCGCGCCGTCCTTCACCGCAACGGCGCCGGCGGCCAGCACCTGGGCGGCGCCGGCGACCTGCTCCACCTCATCCGCCACGCGGTTCACGCCATCCTCGATCTCGACGAACGCCTCGCCGGCGGACTGCACGGTCTGTGTACCGGCGGTCACCTCGTCGCGTCCGGCGTACATGGCCTCGACGGCGCGCGACGTCTCCGACTGGATGTCGCGGACGATGTGACCGATGGACCCGGCGGCCGACTGCACTTCCTCGGCCAGCGAGCGCACCTCATCCGCGACCACCGCGAAGCCGCGGCCGTTCTCGCCGGCGCGGGCGGCCTCGATGGCGGCGTTCAGCGCCAGCAGATTGGTCTGGCCGGCGATGTTGGTGATGGTGGTGACGATCTCCTCGATCTGCTCCCCGCGCTCGCCCAGGCCGGTCCCGACCTCGCCGACGCTGGCGACGGACGCCTCGATGCGTCGCATGGCCTCGGTGGCGCGCTCGACGCGGGCGGAGCCCTCGCGGGCGGCGGCCCCGGCGTCGCGGGTGGCCTCGGCCGCCCGGTGACCGCCCTCCGCCACGTTGGTGACGCCGCCGGCCATGCTCTCGGCGGTCTCGGACACGTTGGCCGTGACGCGCGCCTGCTCGGACGAGCCCTGGGCGACGGCGTCGACGGTGCCGGCGATCTCCTTCATGGCGAGGTCGGCCTGCGACGCGCCGTCGGCCATCTGGCGGGCGGTCTCGGTGACCGCGGCCGCGGCCGCCGACACCTCGGTGACCAGGCCCTGGACGCGGGCGACCAGGCGGTTGAACGCCTTCGACACGGCGCCGATCTCGTCGGTGCGGGTGTCGTCCAGACGCTGGGTCAGGTCGCCGTCGCCGTCCGCGATCTCCTCCATGCGGGTGCGCAGCTCGGCCAGCGGGCCGCGGATGCTCGACACCAGCCACCAGCCGATGGCGCCGCCCAGCAGCAGGCTCAGCACCAGGGCACCGATGGCCACCTGCTTGGCCAGGGCCGACTCGGAGCTGAACGTGGAGTGGGCCACCGCGGCACCCGCCAGCGCCTGCTCCTTCAGGCCGTCCAGCGACTTCTCGTAGTCCTTGCGGATGTCACGGCTGGCGCCGAGGGCCTCGGCGGACGCCGCCTCGGGGTCGGTCGCCCGCAGCGCGAACTCCTTGTCGAGCTGCGCGTACCACGCGTTGATCTTGCCGCGCAGCTCCGCCACGCCCTTCGCCTGCGGGCTGCCGGCGGGGTAGAGCTTCTCGGCCGCCGCCAGGTCCTCCTCCACGCCCGGCTTGCGCTTCTCGTTGATCTCGGTGACGAACTCGGCGTCGCCGGTCAGCATGAAGCCACGCTCGTCGTTGGCCGTGGCCTTGAGGCCGGTGGCCGCGTCACCGAGCGCCGTGACGTACGGCGTGGCCCGGTTGCCCAGCTCGTTCTCGGCGGTGGCGAGGTGTCCGGTCAGCACGAGGCTGGTCACCGAGGACACCAGGGCGACCACGACGAACGCCGCGACCCCGATATAGAGACGCTGGATGATGGTGAGGCGTGAGGTGAGTGCGCGCACGGTCTGGGCCGTTCCTTCGCGTAGGCGGGTGGGGGTGCCCCTTGCGGACGGACGGGGCCCTTGAGAGATCGGCCGGGCCACGCCCCGATCTGAGTCCCCGGGCAGACGGAATCGTCCACCGCTGCCGCGTCGCACCCTCGCCGTCGCGGGGATCGGTGCGCCCTCGCGGGAGGGGGGATCACGGTCGTCTCGGGCCCACGAGTTATCGTGGTGCGATAACAGGCACGCGTCGCCATTGCGCGATGGAAGCGCTAATCGAGGGGAATGTCGTCCAGGTCGGCCAGCCACGCTGCGGCCGACGCGTCGGACGGCATGCGCCAATCCCCGCGGGGCGACAGGGCTCCACCCGAGACCACCTTGGGCCCGTTGGGGAGGGCCGAGCGCTTGAACTGGTTGGCGAAGAAGCGCCGCACGAACACCTCGAGCCAATGCCGCACCGTCGCCAGGTCGAACTGGGGGCGCTCGTCGTCGGGCAGCCCCGCCGGCCACTGCCCCGCGGACGCGTCGCGCCAGGCGTGGTGGGCGAGGAACGCGATCTTGCGCGGTCGGGCGCCGCGCCGCAGCACGTGGAACAGCGTGAAGTCCTGCAGCGAGTAGGGGCCCACCGCGGCCTCGGTGGACTGCGGGGGGGCTCCGTCGGTGGCGGGCACCAGCTCGGGGCTGATCTCGGTGTCGAGGACGGACTGAAGGACGGCGTCGACGGTCGCGTCGAACTGGCCGTCCGCGATGACCCAGCGGATGAGGTGCTGGATGAGCGTCTTGGGCACCCCGGCGTTGACGCCGTAGTGCGACATGTGGTCGCCGACGCCGTACGTGCACCAGCCGAGCGCCAGCTCGGAGAGGTCGCCCGTGCCCAGCACGATGCCGCCGCGCTGGTTCGCGGCCCGGAACAGCAGGTCGGTGCGCAGGCCCGCCTGCACGTTCTCGAACGTCACGTCGTACGCGGGCTCCCCCTCGGCGGCGGGATGGCCCAGGTCGCTCAGCATCCGCGTGGCCAGCGGCCGGATGTCGATCTCCTCGAACGTCACTCCCAGGGCCCGGCAGAGGTCGTGCGCGTGGGCCTTGGTGCGGTCCGACGTGGCGAACCCCGGCATGGTGAACGCCAGGATGTCGGTGCGCGGGCGCTCGAGGCGGTCGAGGGCCTTCGCGGCCACGATGAGGGCGTGGGTCGAATCGAGCCCGCCGGACACACCGATGACGATGGTGGGCGTGCCGATGGCGCGCAGGCGCTGCTCGAGGCCGGCGACCTGGATGTTGTAGGCCTCGTAGCAGTCGAGCGCCAGCCGCTCCGGATCGTCGGGGACGAACGGGAAGCGGTCGACGGCGCGCACGAGGCCCAGGTCGCCCGCCGGGGGGCACAGCGCGAAGTCGATGGTGCGTGCCCGCCCCACGCGGTCGGCCAGCGCGCGGCGGTTGTCGTCGAACGTGCCCTGGCGCATGCGCTCCTGTCGCAGCGCGTCCAGGTCGACGTCGGCGACGGTGCGCTGCGGGCCCGACGCGAACCGCGCGCTCTCGGCCAGCAGCGTCCCCAGCTCGAACACCATGGCCTGTCCGTCCCAGGCCAGGTCGGTCGTGGACTCGCCCTCGCCCGCCGCGGCGTAGACGTAGGCCGCGGCGCAGCGCACGCTGGCGGCGCGGCAGAGGTCGCGACGGGCGTCGGCCTTGGTCACCGTGATGGGGGAGCCCGAGATGTTCACCAGCACCGTCGCCCCGGCCAGCGCGGCCTCGGCGGACGGCGGCACGGGCACCCACATGTCTTCGCACACCTCCACGTGGAACGCCAGGCCCTCCACGTCGGACGCCGCGAACACCAGATCGGGGCCGAACGGCACCCACTCGTCGCCCACCAGGGCCGCCGCGCCGTGCCGGTCGTCGCCGGGCGCGAAGTGCCGGCGCTCGTAGAACTCCCGGTACGTGGGGACGTACGACTTCGGCGCCACCCCCAGCACGCGCCCCCGGTGGATCACGACGGCGCAGTTGTAGAGGCGGTGTCCCACCCGCAGCGGTGCGCCCACGACCAGCACGGGCATGAGGCCCTCGCTGGCGGCGCGGACGTGGTCGACGGCGCGCAGGGCCGCGTCCAAGAGGGCGTCCTGCAGCAGCAGGTCGTCGATGGCGTAGCCGGTGAGGCATAGCTCGGGGAAGACGGCGAGGGCCACGTGGTCGGCGTCGCACTCGCGCGCGGCCGCGACGACGGCGGCGGCGTTGGCGGCGGGATCGGCCACGGTCACGGGAACCGTGCACGCGGCGATGCGGGCGAAACCCTGCGCATAGGCGTTGTGGAAGTCCATTCGCGGAAGCCTACGACGCCGGGTCGGCGGTCGGGGGTGCGCGGCGGACCCGTGCCCGGATACCCTGGAGGCGTGACGGCGTCGACGGCCTCGTGGCTCGACCAATCGGTGCGGACCTTCGCGCCCGGCTACCCGGCGCTCGTCATGGCCACCGGCATCATCTCGGTGGGCCTCGAGCTGCGCGGCCACGCCACCGCGTCCCGCGGGATGATGGTGCTCGGCATCGCGGCGCTGTGCGTGCACGCGCTGGTGCTGGCCTGGCGGGTGGTGCGCCACCGCGACGCCCTCGCGGCCGATTTGCGCAACCCGGGCGTCGCCTTCGGGTTCTTCACGGTGATCGCCGCGATGAACGTGACGGGCGTGCGGCTGGCCATGGCGGGGCACCTCGCGTGGACGGCCGCCCTGCTGGCCGCGTCCGGGGCGCTGTGGCTGGTGGCGGGGTACGTGATCCCGTGGACCGCGGTGCTGGGGCCCCGCCCGCGTCCCGGCCTCGAGAGCGCGAACGGGACGTGGTTCACGTGGGTGGTCGGCAGCCAGTCCGTCGCCGTGGCGGCCGCAGCGCTGGAGCCGCACTATCACGGTCTGCGCGACGTGCTCGCCGTGGTCGCGGTGGTCAGCTGGTCGGTGGGCGTGTTCCTGTATGGGTCCGCGGGCGTGTTCGTCGCGCTGCGGCTGATGCTCTACGACCTGCGGCCCGCCGATCTGACGCCGCCGTACTGGGTGTCGATGGGGGCGGCGGCGATCACGGTGCTGGCGGGCGCACGCATCGTCGAGATGGCCGACGCACCGATGGTGGCGGCCACGCGCGCGCTCATCGCGGGCATCGCCGTGGTGTTCTGGGCGTTCGCGACGTGGCTCATCCCGGTGCTCGTCGCCGCGGGGTGGTGGCGTCACGTGCGCCACCGGCAACCGCTGGCCTACGAACCCACGCTCTGGAGCATGATCTTCCCGCTGGGGATGTACGCGGTGGCCGGGATCTACCTGGGCGAGGCCGACCATCTTCCGCTGGTCGGCGCGGTGGGCGCGGTCGAGCTGTGGGTGGCCCTGGGGGCGTGGATGATCACGTTCGGCGCGATGCTGCGGCACCTGGCCATCGCGTGGGTCGCGCACCGGCGTGGCGCGCCGGCCTGACCTGAGCGCCGCGCCGGACGGGCGTCCGCTGCTTGGTGAGGTCAACAGTTGACATCAACCGGATAGCATGCGCGCATGTCGCTGGCGCAGGATCTCGCGAAGGCACGCGAGCTCAACACCCTCATGTTCGAGGCGGGCGAGGCCGTGGGCCGCGAGTTCGCCGAGGTCGTCAGTCCCCACGGGCTGACCCCCGTACAGGCCCGCACCATCCTGCTGCTGGTGAAGCCCCTGCCGATGGGGCTGGTGGCCCGCCACGCCCGCTGCGACGCCTCCAACATCACGGGCCTGGCCGACCGGCTCGAGGCCCTGGGCCTGGTGGCGCGCGTGGCGGGGGACGACCGCCGGGTGAAGCTGCTGGAGCTCACCGAGGCGGGACGCGCCCTGCGCCGGCGCCTGGCGGCCGACGTGGCCCGCGGCGCGGCCGTCCTCGCGCGGCTCGACGCGGACGAACGGGATGCGCTCGCCGTGCTGTTGCGCAAGCTGGTGGCCGACCCGGTCGAGGCTGAACAGGCCGTTCGGAGGTAGGATCCCCGCTCGTGCGCGGCTCCGAGGGCCGCCGAGGCGGGGGACCGACGTGGACGACCGATACGAGATCATCGAGGTGTGGCGCCGGCCCCTGCGGGGTGAGCCGCGCGCCGCCGTGCGGGTCCTGGCCAAGACCGAGTCGGGCGCGGCGGGTCCCGAGGAGTACGCCGTCGGCCTGTCGACGCTGGCCGAGGCCCAGCTTCTGCCCATGCTGGACGACGCCGACCTGTTCACGGGCCTGTCGTTCGCCGAGGCCCACTGGCTGGCCGCCGTGATCGACGGCGCGTCCGAGACCGTGGAGGACGCCGAGCACCTCTTGTTCGACCTGCGCGTGCCGGTCGACCTGACGTGGCGCGACGTCGACCTGCAGTCCGAGGTGATCGAGCCCGGCGGCGTGCGCTCGCAGCCGCTTCTGTCGTGGCGCCCGGCGGGCACCGACATCCCGGTCGGGGCGCAGTACGGCATCGCCACCTACACGCTCGACTGCGGCCACCAGTCGGTCGAGATCCTGCGCCAGGACCCCGACGTGGCGCCGTTCTGGTTGGAGGAGACGGGCGTCGAGGAACTCGTGGCGCGCGACGCCCGCAGCCTCGTTCGCCTGCTGATGGGTGAGCCCACGCTGGAGGCCGCCCACCGCATCGTGGCCCAGTACCAGGAGAACATGATCGTGCACCCGGAGGACCTGGACGAGGACGAGGACGGAGACGACGACTGACGCCTGACCCGCGCGTCTGGCAGGACGCGCCCCACGTCGTCGCGGCGCAGCGCCGCACCCTCGGCGTCCTGATGACCTCCCAGGGATTCGGTGGCAGCGGCATCACGGTGGGCATCGCCGCGGCCGCCCTGCTGGCGGAGGACCTCACCGGATCGCAGGCACTCGCCGGCATGGCCCAGACCGTCCAGGTGCTGGCGTCGGCCATCGCCGCGTACTGGCTGGCCGGCATGATGCGCCTGCACGGGCGCCGGCGGGGCCTGGTGACCGGATACGCGTGCGGCGCGATGGGCGCCGTGCTGAGCGCGGCGGCCGCGATGATGGGATCGTTCCCGCTGCTTCTGGCGGGCGCCGCGTTCCTGGGGTGCACCACCGCCGCCAACGGGCTGGCCCGCTACACGGCCGTCGATCTGGCGCGACCCGCCGTGCAGGGGCGTTCGCTGGCGATGGTGGTGTGGGCCACCACCATCGGTGCCGTCGCCGGGCCCAGCCTCACGGGCCCCACCGCGAGCGCGGCGAAGCGCCTGGGGCTGGAGGGGCTGAGCGGCCCGTTCCTGTTCGGCCTGCTGACGATGCTGGTGGCGCTGGTGACGCTGGCGGTGCTGCTGCGTCCCGATCCCCTGCACCTGGCCTGGGAGGAGACCGGCCACACCCCCCGCATCGGGGCCCGGGGGGCGTCGTGGGCGGCGGTGCGCGCCGCCGTGTCGGCGCGGCCCGCGATCGGCGCGGGCATCGCCACCATGGCCCTGGCACACGCGGTGATGGTGGCGGTCATGGTGATGACGCCGCTGCACATGCGCCACGGCGGCGCGGGGCTCGACGTGATCGGGTTCACCATCAGCGGCCACGTCTTCGGCATGTTCGGCCTGTCGCCGCTGGTGGGGTGGGCGTCCGACCGGCTGGGGCCGCCGCCGGTGATGGCCGCCGGGGCCGTCGTTCTGGTGGCGGCCGCGGCCATCGCGGGACAGGCGCCGTCCGGCGCGGGCCCGTCCATCGCGATCGGGCTGTTCGTGCTGGGCGTGGGCTGGTCGCTGGCCACGGTGTCGTCCGCGGCGCTGATCGCCGGGCAGGCGCCCGACGGGGCCCGCACCGACGTGCAGGGCGCGGGCGATCTGGTGATGGGGCTCGCCGCCGCCGCCGCGGGGGCCTTCGCGGGCGTCGTGATGGCGGTGTCGGGCTTCCTGGTGCTGAACGCGTTCGCGGGGTCGCTGGCCGTGGCCGCCCTGGCCTGCGCATGGGCGGCGCGGCGCTTCGTCGCCCAGGCCCGGGCGGTGACACCGGCATAGCATCGCCGCCGGGTCGACATCGTTCGCCGCCGTGCGCCTTGCCACCGATCAGACGTGACGAAGATCACAAGCCGGGCGTAGACTCGGTGGACGAACGGCCCGGCGCACCGGGCGGGGCGACGTACGGAGGGGGACTGGCTATGGGCGACCGCGTGTATCCCGTCAAGGAGGCCTGGTCCAAACGGGCCCTCCTCAGCGAGGCGCAGTACCGCAAGATGTACGCGGCCTCCATCAAGGACCCGGACGCGTTCTGGGGCGAGCACGGCCGCCGCATCGCGTGGTTCACGCCGTACACCATCGTGAAGAACACGTCGTTCGAGCCGGGCAACATCTCGATCAAGTGGTTCGAGGACGGCACGACCAACGCCGCCTACAACTGCATCGACCGGCACCTGCCCACGCGCGGCGACCAGGTGGCGATCATCTGGCAGGGCGACGACCCGAAGGAATCGCGCCACATCACGTACCGCGAGCTGCACGAGCACGTGTGCACGTGGGCCAACGTACTGCGCGCCAACGGGGTCGAGCGCGGCGACCGGGTCACCATCTACCTGCCCATGATCCCCGAGGCGGCGTTCGCGATGCTGGCGTGCGCCCGCATCGGCGCGGTGCACTCGGTGGTGTTCGGCGGCTTCTCGGCCGACAGCCTGGCCGGGCGCATCATGGACTGCGACTCGCAGGTGGTGATCACCGCCGACGAGGGCATCCGCGGTGGCAAGACCGTGCCGCTGAAGAAGAACGTGGACGCGGCCGACAACCGCGTCAAGGGCGGCATCGACCGGGTGATCGTGTTCAAGCGCACCGGCGGCCACGTGACCATGAAGCAGGGCCGCGACGTGTGGTTCCACGACGAGGCCGCCAACGTCACGCCGCACTGCTCGGCCGTCGAGATGAACGCCGAGGACCCGCTGTACATCCTGTACACGTCGGGCTCCACCGGCAAACCGAAGGGCGTGCTGCACACCACGGGCGGCTACCTGGTGTTCGTGTCGATGACGCACGAGTACGTGTTCGACTACCACGACGGCGACGTCTACTGGTGCACGGCCGACGTCGGCTGGGTCACCGGCCACAGCTACATCGTGTACGGGCCCCTCGCCAACGGCGCCACCACCATGATGTTCGAGGGCATCCCCACGTACCCGAAGGCGTCGCGGTTCTGGGAGATCGTCGACCAGCACAAGGTGAACATCATCTACACGGCCCCCACCGCGCTGCGCTCGCTGATGGGCATGGGCGAGGAGCCCGTGAACCGCACCAAGCGGTCGACGCTGAAGGTGATGGGGTCGGTGGGCGAGCCCATCAACCCCGAGGCGTGGGAGTGGTACTACCGCGTGGTGGGCAAGTCGCGCCGGCCCATCGTCGACACGTGGTGGCAGACCGAGACCGGCGGCATCATGATCAGCGCGCTGCCCGGCGTGAACCCGCTGAAGCCCGGGTCCGCCACCATCCCGTTCTTCGGGGTCAGGCCCGAGATCCTCAACCCCGAGGGCAAGGTGAAGAAGGGCAACGGGGTGGAGGGGGTGCTGGCCATCGCCGACTCGTGGCCCGGCCAGATGCGCACCGTGTACGGCGACCACAAGCGCTTCGAGGAGACGTACTTCGCGCCGTATCCCGGCAAGTACTTCACCGGCGACGGGGCCAAGCGCGACGAGGACGGCGACTACTGGATCACCGGCCGCGTCGACGACAACATCAACGTGTCCGGCCACCTGATGTCGACGGCCGAGGTGGAGAGCGCGCTGGTGGCCCACCCCAAGGTGGCCGAGGCCGCCGTGGTCGGCTTCCCGCACGACATCAAGGGCCAGGGCATCTACTGCTACGTCACCCTGATGGACGGCGAGGAGGGCACCGACGCGCTCGAGCACGACCTGAAGACCTGGGTGCGCATCGAGATCGGACCCATCGCCACGCCCGACATCATCCAGTTCTCGCCCGATCTTCCCAAGACGCGCTCCGGCAAGATCATGCGGCGCCTGCTGCGCAAGATCGCCGAGCAGGACGTCGCCAACCTGGGCGACACCTCGACGCTGGCCGACCCCACCGTGGTCGACAGCCTGGTCGCGGGGCGCGAGGGACGCTGATGCGGGCGACCCGGCACCTCGTCGCCGTTGCCGCCACGTGTGCCGTCGTGATCGCGCCCCTCGTCGCCGCGTCGGTGGCGCAGGCGGCGCCACTGCTTCCCCGCTCGGGCAAGGTCGTCCGCGTGCTCAGCGGCGAGACGATCCTCGTGAACGTCGCGGGCAAGAACCGCACCCTCAGGATCTACGGCATCGACGCCCCGCGCGGGTCGGAGTGCTACGCGGTCAGGTCGCGGGCCGAGCTGGCCTCCGAGGTCAAGAAGGGCCAACTGCTGACGTGGGCGTATCGCGGGGTGAAACCACCCCGCACGGCCCGTTCGTTCGTCGGCGTGGTCAACCACGCCGGCCTCGACCTGGGCGCCATGCAGGTGACGATGGGCGCCGCGCGGGCGGTGAACTCGATGTACGCGTCCTTCGAGCGGGCCGCCAAGGGACGTCCCGTCGGCCTGTGGACGGTGTGCGGCACCGGCACGGGCAAGAGCGTGCTGCCCGACCTGGTGGGGCGCCGCTTCGCCACCCCGTTCGTCGACGACACCACCAGCCAGAAGGTGCTCGACGTCTGCCGGGACGGGCGCTTCCGTCTGGAGGTGATCGCCAACTCCGCAGACGACGCGGTGCCGAGCGTCACCGAGGGCACCTGGAAGGTCGACCATGAGACGTACGCCCCGCCCGACTCCGCGGTGAACCTGCCGTACGTCGGCACGGTGTACTTCACGCTCACCCCGTCGGGCGGCGGCGCCACGTCGCTGTTCGCCGTCACCGATCGGGGCAACACCGCGTTCTACTTCGGCGCGACGACGGCCAACCCGTCGGCCAGCCCGTACTGCGGTGCGTAGCGCGGTTCGCGCGGCTGCAGGCGCGGCAAGCCTCGCGCTGCTGGTGGGCGCGGGCTCCGCCGCGTCGGCGCCGATGCCGCGCACCGGCACGGTGGTGCGCGTCGTCGACGGCGACACGGTCGTCGTGCGGGTCGCCGGCCGGGTGCGGACCGTCGACCTGAAGGGCATCCGTGCGCCCGTGGGGCGCCAGTGCATGGCGCGGGCCTCGCTCGTGAACCTGCGCCGGGGGTTGCCGCCGCGCACCGAGGTGGCGCTGGTGTTCGGGCGTCGCAGGCCCGCCGCGACGGCCCGGCGGTTCAGCGCCGTGGTCACGTCCGGG
Source organism: Actinomycetota bacterium (assembly GCA_963169235.1). Taxonomy (GTDB): domain Bacteria; phylum Actinomycetota; class Thermoleophilia; order Miltoncostaeales; family Miltoncostaeaceae; genus JAGQUM01. Next base: position 30,508 of record CAUJCX010000003.1, read on the forward strand.
GACGATGCGGGCCGGGTGCAGGTGCTGAACGGCTACGCACGTGCGGTGGGCCGCCTCTACCGCTCCGACGAGTCGATCGCGCGCGACGAGGACGACCCCGCGGGCCTCTGGAAACGGTGCCCATCCCCGTCCCCCGCCACGACGCCGGGCGCCACTGGCCCGTCGACCGCTCCCGCCCCCACGACGGACTCGCCGGTACCGGGGGAGGATGATCCCGCCCTGTCCGGTCAGACCGACACCCTCCCATGGGCTGGTCAGAAGCTCACCACCATCCGGCGCGCGCCCCCGGCGGGCACCGACGAGCAGTACTACTACCTGCTGTGCGCCTGGCGTCCGACGTTCACGTCGCGGGTGATCCCCAACGGCAACACGTCGCTGGCGGCGTCGTCCGACAGCGGCACGTGGAAGTTGGTGGGCACCTCCGCGTCGCCGCGGACGTGGCAGGTCGAGCTCACCTCGGTGTCGGGTGCGACCCGGCGCGTGACGATCACCGAGCCCGGCCCCAACGAGCTGCTGGTGGACTCGCGCCCGGTCACGTTCGGCCCGGGCATCTGCTGACGCCGGGCCGCCTGCCGCGGCTCGGCGTTACCGGTGAACGGGCCGGGGTATGAAGTGAAATGCCTTCCCTGTGCGCTGTACGGCGTTCAGGGGTCGATGACGTGACCCTTGCCGACCACGGTGATGCCGGATTCGGTCACCTCGAACCCGCGCGCGAGGTCGCGCTCGCGGTCGACGCCGATGGTGGTGCCCTCGGGGATGCGCACGCTCTTGTCGATGATGGCCCGCTGCACGATGGCGCGGCGGCCCACGTCGACGCCCGGCATCAGCACGCTGCCCGACACCTGCGCCCACGAGTGCACCTGCACGTTGGGGGCGATCACGCTGTGGTCCACGGACGACCCGGAGATCACCACGCCCGACGCGACCATCGAGTTGGTCGCCGTGCCCACGCGGCCCTCCTCGGTGTGGATGAACTTCGCCGGGGGCAGGGAGGCCGACGTGTTGGTGAAGATCGGCCAGGCGGCGTTGTAGAGGCTGAACACCGGGTGCACCGAGATCAGGTCCATGTGGGCGTCGTAGTACGAGTCGAGCGTCCCGACGTCGCGCCAGTAGTCGCGGTCGCGCGCCGTCGACCCCGGCACGTCGTTGGAGCGGAAGTCGTACACGGCGGCCTCGCCGTCGGCGACGAACGCGGGCACGATGTCGCCGCCCATGTCGTGTGACGACCCGCCGTCGTCGGCGTCGCGGGTGACCGCCTCCACCAGCCGGTCGGCGGTGAACACGTAGTTGCCCATCGACGCCAGTACCTCGTGCGGCGCGTCCGGGAGGCCCACGGGGTCGGACGGCTTCTCGAGGAACGCGCGGATGCGGCCCGGCTCGTCGGGGTGCACGTCGATCACGCCGAACTGGGACGCCAGCGTGATGGGCTGGCGGATGGCGGCGACCGTGCACGCCGCGCCGGACTCCACGTGGGCGTCGACCATCCGCGAGAAGTCCATGCGGTACACGTGGTCGGCGCCGACGACCACGACGATGTCGGGCTGCTCGTCGCGGATGAGGTTGAGGCTCTGGAAGATGGCGTCGGCCGAGCCCAGGTACCACCGCTTGCCCACCCGCTGCTGCGCGGGTACCGGTGCGACGTAGCTGCCCAGCATCGACGCCAGCCGCCACGTGATGGTGACGTGCCGGTCGAGGCTGTGCGACTTGTACTGCGTCAGCACGACGATCTGGCGGAAGCCCGAGTTCACCAGGTTGGACAGCGCGAAGTCGATCAGCCGATAACTGCCGCCGAATGGCACGGCGGGCTTGGCCCGGTCGGCGGTGAGGGGCATCAAGCGCTTGCCCTCCCCGCCCGCGAGCACGATGGCCAGGACTTTCGGTGCGGGCATGCCCGTAGCCTAGCCGGACGGGGCGCGGGCGAATACCGTTTCGTGCGACGAAACCCCGCGAGTGCGACAAAGGAGTCACGCGTGCGCGTGGACATCGTGACGAAGGAGTACCCGCCGGAGGTCTACGGGGGAGCGGGCGTCCACGTCACCGAGCTGGCGCGCGTGCTGCGCCGCCGGCTCGACGTGCGGGTGCGCTGTTTCGGCGCGCCACGCGACGAGCCGGGCGTCACGGCCTACGCCGAGGATCCCGCCCTCCAGGCCGCCAACCCCGCGCTGTCGACGCTGGGCGTCGACCTGGCCATCGCGGGTGACTGCGCCGGCGCCGACGTGGTGCACTCGCACACGTGGTACGCGAACATGGCCGGGCACCTGGCCAAGCTGCTGCACGGCGTGCCGCACGTCATCAGCGCGCACAGCCTGGAGCCCCTGCGCCCCTGGAAGGCCGAGCAGCTGGGCGGCGGCTACGCGGTGTCGTCGTTCTGCGAGCGCACGGCGTACCTGGGGGCGGACGCCGTGATCGCCGTCAGCGGAGGCATGCGCGCCGACATCCTGCGGGCCTATCCCGACCTCGACCCGGCCCGCGTGCACGTGGTGCACAACGGCATCGACACGTCCGACTGGCGCCGCGACGACGGCCCCGAGGCGGCCGCGGCCGTGCGCACGCTGGGCATCGACCCCGGCCGGCCCGCCGTGGTGTTCGTGGGCCGCATCACCCGGCAGAAGGGTCTGCCGTACCTGCTGCGCGCGGCCGCCGAGTTGCCCGCCGACGTGCAGGTGGTGCTGTGCGCCGGCGCGCCCGACACCCCGGAGATCATGGCGGAGGTGTCCACGGCGGTCGCCGCCCTCCAGACCCGCCGCGACGGCGTCGTGTGGATCGAGCGGGTGCTGCCGCGCGCGGAGCTGTGCCGCGTGCTGTCGTTCGCGACGGTGTTCGCGTGCCCGTCCGTGTACGAGCCGCTGGGCATCGTCAACCTCGAGGCGATGGCCTGCGGCGCCGCGGTGGTGGGCACGGCCACCGGGGGCATCCCCGAGGTGGTCGTGCCGGGGGAGACCGGCTGGCTGGTTCCCATCGAGCAGGTGACCGACGGCACCGGCACCCCCGTGGATCCCGACCGGTTCGTCGCCGACCTGGCCGCGACGCTCACCGACGCCGTCGGCGACCCCGCGCGGGCCCGCCGCTACGGGGAGGCGGGCCTGGTGCGGGCCCGCGAGCACTTCTCGTGGGACGCCATCGGCGCGGCGGTCGAAGCGGTGTACCGGACGGTCGCCTGACCGCACGACGCCCGCCGCGCCGGTTTTATTCCCGGCGCGGCGGTGGATGTTTTTCGGGCCGCGGGGCGTCGTACCGGGTGAGCGATCCCGCCACCACCCGCAAGGAGCACCCGATGACCTCTCTCCGCAACCTCGTCGCCATCGCCGCCGTCGCCACCGCCGCGGCCGCCGCCACCGCCGTCCCCGCGATGGCCGCCGACACCGCGTCGTTCCAGAGCCCGTCCGGCAACATCCGCTGCGCGTACGTCAGCGGCCAGGGCGTTGCATGCGTGTCGCGGTCCAACGGTCGCTACGCGATGCTGCGCGCGTTCGGCAACTCGCGCACCGGGTTCACGTCGTCGTCGCTGCCCGGCGGCCGCACCCTCGGCTACGGCTACAGCTGGCGCGCGTCGACGTTCTCGTGCACCAGCGAGGTCAACGGCGTCTCGTGCCGCTCCAGCCACACCGGCCACGGCTTCTTCCTGGCGCGCGAGACCAGCTACCGCTGGTAGGGGGAACAGGCCCACGCGGACGCCGCCGTGTGGGCCTCCTTGGGGTGCGTGTGCGAGGATTCCCGGGCACATGGCCGAGAAGCGCGACTACTACGAAGTGCTGGAGCTCGACCGCTCGGCCGACGAGGACGCCGTCAAGAAGGCGTTCCGGCGCCGGGCCCGCGAGCTCCACCCCGACGTCAACCCCTCGCCCGACGCGGAGGCGCAGTTCAAGGAGGCGGCCGAGGCGTACGAGGTGCTGTCGGACCCCGAGAAGCGCCGCGCGTACGACGCGTACGGCCACGCCGGCCTCCGGGGTTCCGCCGGGGGCGGCGGCGCCACCGACTTCGCCGATTTCGGCTCGTTCCAGGACCTCTTCGACGCGTTCTTCGGCGGCGACATGTTCGGCCGCACCACGCGCCGGGCCGCGCAGGGGCAGGACGCCGCCGTGCAGACCGAGATCTCGTTCGTCGAGTCGGCCACCGGCGCCGAGCGCACCGTCACGTTCGAGGCGGTGGCGGCATGCGAGCAGTGCGACGGCACCGGCAACGCGCCGGGCTCCACCATGACGCGCTGCGCGACGTGCGTGGGGCAGGGCCAGGTGCGGCAGGTGACGCGGGGGCCGTTCGGGCAGTTCGTGCGCGCGGCCGTGTGCCCCGACTGCGCGGGGCGCGGCGAGGTACCGTCGGCGCCGTGCCCCGCGTGCAACGGCGCCGGGCGCCGCAACGAGACCCGGGAGATCACCATCAGCATCCCCGCCGGCATCGCCGCGGGCCAGCAGGTGCGCCTGGTGGGCCGGGGGCACGCGGGCCAGGCCGGTGCGCCCGCCGGGGACCTCTACGTGCACGTCGAGGTGACGCCAGACGAGCGCTTCCGCCGCGACGGCCTGGACGTCGTGACCCGGGTGCCCATCCCCGTCACCGACGCGATGATGGGCGGCAGCATCACCGTCCCCACCGTCGACGGCGAGGCGCCCGTCGAGGTCCGCGCCGGTACGCAGTCGGGCGACCACGTGGTGCTGCGGGGCAAGGGCTTCCCGGCGTTGCAGGGGCGCGGCCAGGGCGATCAGCGCGTCGTGCTCGACGTGCGGGTGCCGAAGGTGGTCAACGGCGAGGCCCGGGCGGCCGCGGAGCGCCTGGCCGAGACGCTCGACGAGAAGGCCTACAGCGAGGACGAGGGCTTCTTCGGCCGCCTCAAGAACGCCTTCCGCTAGCCCATGGGCGATGCGCCGCTTCATCGGCTGACCGCCACCCTCGGCGCGGACGCGCCCGAGACCGCCACGCTGGACGCGATCGCCGTCGCCGGCGGATGTGAGGAGCGCGCCCGCGCGGACGGCGGCACCGACCTGGTGTTCTGGGTCCCGTCCGCGGACGCCGGGCGCGTGGAGGCCGCGTTGCGCGCCGTCGCCGCGGTGCGCGACGTGCGGTCCGAGCCCCAGGACGAGGCCTGGCGCGACGCGCTGCGCACGTTCCACACGCCCGTCCGCGTGGCCGACCGCCTGCTGGTGCGGCCCCCGTGGGTCGACGCCGATCCAGCCCTCGGCGACATCCTGATCGACCCGGGGATGGCGTTCGGTACCGGTCAGCACGCCACCACCCGCGGCTGCCTGGAGCTCTTGTGCGCCATCGTCCCGGGCCCGCTGCTCGATGTCGGCTGCGGCTCGGGCATCCTGTCCATCGCCGCCGCCCGCCTGGGCTTCGGTCCCATCGTGGCGATCGACTTCGACCCCCTGTGCACCGAGGCGACGGCCCACAACGCGCGCGCCAACGGGGTGGACGTCGATGTGCGCCGCCTCGTCGTGGGCGAGGACGCGCTGCCCGCCGCCGACGTCGTGGCCGCCAACCTCACGTCGGGCCTGCTGGTCGTGCTGGCCGGCGCGCTCGCCGGGCGGCCACCTCGGGCCGCGGTGCTGAGCGGGCTGCGCCCGGACGACGCGGACGGCGTGCTGGCCGCCTGGGCGCCGCTGGGCCTGCGGATGGTGGACCGCCGCGATGCGGACGAGTGGACCGCGCTTCTGGTGGCGGCGTGAAGCACACGTTCCGTTATCTGGTAGCAGGAACACCGTCACCCGGAGATGTGGTTGCCCTGGCACCTTCCGACGCCCATCACCTGGTGCGCGTCGTGCGTCGGGTGCCCGGCGATGCCGTGGAGATGATCGACGCGTCGGGCCTCATCTGGCCGGCCGTCGTGGAGGGGATCGACGGCGGCGCCCTGGTGCGGGTGGGCAGTCGCCCCCGGCAGGGGCCCGTGCCCGCGCCCGTGGTGCTGTTCATGGGGCTGGCCGAGTGGAACCGCGTCGACCAGGTGGTGGAGAAGTGCGCCGAGCTGGGCGTGCCGCGCATCGTGATGCTGGCGACCGACCGCGCCCGCAGGGTGCCCGACCCAGACGCGTGGCGTCGGCGCCGCGAGCGCATGCTGCGAGTGGCCGAGGCGGGTGCGCGCCAGTCGGGGCAGGGGCATCTGCCGCGCGTGGAGGGCCTGGTCGCGCTGGACGACGCCGTGGCGTCCGCGAGCGGGCTGGAGCTGGTGCTCTTGGACGCGTCGGGCGACCGCCCGCTGGGCGAGGAACTCGCCTCACACGCCGGGCGCCTGACTCCCACCGGCGTGATGGTGGGCCCGGACGCGGGGTTCAGCCGGGCCGAGGTGGAGCGCGCCCGGCGGGCGGGCGTGCCCGTATGCACGCTGGGCGCGTCGACGCTCCGTGCGGAGACCGCGGCGCTGGTGGGCGTCAGCCTGGCGCTCGCGGCCCGCGGCCACCTGGCACGATCCCCGTGGGACGAGGCCGTGGAAGGAGACCCCTCATGAGCGAGTGCGTATTCTGCAAGATCGTGCGTGGAGAGCTGCCATCCGACGTGATCGCCCAGAACGAGAAGTTCCTGGCGTTCACGCCGCTTGAGGACCTGGCCGCCGTGCACGCGCTGGTGATCCCGCGCGCGCACGTCGCGTCCATCGCCGGAGCCGACGGCCTGGACACCGCGACGCTGGCCGAGATGCCCCTGTTCATCGCGCAGGTCGCCCGCGACCTGGGCCTCGACCAGTCGGGCTACCGGGTGGCCACCAACCACGGTCCCGACGCGCGCCAGTCGGTGAACCACCTGCACTGGCATATCCTCGGCGGCGAACCGCTGTCGGAGTCGATGTGACGGACGGAGACGCATGCAGCGGGTGATGGAGGTCGCCGACCGGGTGGCCGTGGAGCTGGCGGGCGACTACGACCGCGTGCTGCGCGAGCTCGAGGAGCGCCTGCACCTGTCCATCGCGTTGCGCGGGAACCGCGTGACGCTGGAGGGCGACGACGCCCGGGTGGAGGCCGCCGCGGCGGCCATCGACGAGCTGTCGAGCCTCGTGCACAGCGGCCGCCCTCTGGGGCCCGGCGGCGTGGAGGTGCTGGCCAGCGCGGTCGAGAGCGACCAGCCGGTCGGCACGATGCTGGACGACGTCATCCTGCGCAACCGGCAGCGGCTCATCACGCCCCGCACCGCCGGCCAGAAGCGCTACGTCGAGGCGATCCGCAACAACACCATCACGTTCGGCATCGGCCCGGCCGGCACGGGCAAGACGTACCTGGCCGTGGCCCTGGCCACCGCCGCGCTTACCCGGCGCGAGGTCGGCCGCATCATCCTCACCCGGCCGGCGGTGGAGGCGGGCGAGAAGCTGGGGTTCCTGCCCGGCGACCTGGCCGCGAAGGTCGATCCGTACCTGCGGCCGCTGTTCGACGCACTGCACGACATGCTGGACGCGGACCGCGTGGAGGCGCTGTTCGAGCGCGGCCACATCGAGGTGGCGCCGCTGGCGTTCATGCGCGGCCGCACGCTCAACGACAGCTTCATCATCCTGGACGAGGCGCAGAACACGTCGCCCGAGCAGATGCGCATGTTCCTCACCCGCCTGGGGTTCGGCTCGAAGATGGTCGTCACGGGCGACATCACCCAGGTGGACCTGCCGCGCGGCAACCAGTCCGGGCTGATCGAGGTGCGCGACATCCTGGACGGCGTCGACGACATCTCGTTCCAGATGCTCGACCGCCGCGACGTGGTGCGGCACCGCCTGGTGCAGAGCATCGTCGACGCGTACGCGATCGCGGACGGCGGCCCGTGATCGAGGTGGAGGCGACCCCGGAGGGGCCCGAGGTCTCGGCCCTGGCCGACGTGGTCGCGTGGACGTGCGGGCGCCTGGGCATCGCCGACGCCAGCGTCGGCCTGATGGTGGTGGGCGAGGACGAGATGGCCCGCCTCAACGCCGAGCACCGGGGCAAGGACGGCGCCACCGACGTGCTGTCGTTCCCGGTGGACGGTCCCGACGTGCTCGCCGGGTGGCCTGCCGACGGCCCGCCCCCGGAGCTGGGTGACATCGTGATCTGCCCGCCCCGGGCCCAGGAGCCGCTGGCGACGCTGGCCATCCACGGGGTGCTGCACCTGGTGGGCTACGACCACGAGACCGACGACGGCGAGATGCTGACCCTGCAGGACGCCCTGGTCGACGAGCGCGAGGGCGTGGATGGGCAGTAAGCGCATGAGCCTGCGGCGGCGCGTCACCCACATGCGGCTGATGCGCAAGCGGCGGGCGTCGGCCATGCCGCGCCAGGGGTCGCTGCGCTGGTCGTTCCAGTGGGCTTTCGAGGGCATCGTGTTCGCGCTGCGCACCCAGCGCAACATGCAGGTGCACGCGGGCCTCGGCGGCGTCATCATCCTGGCCGGCCTCGTCATCAACATCACGCGCTTCGAGATGATGGCCATCATCGGCGCCATCGCCCTGGTGCTCATCTGCGAGATGATCAACACGGCCATCGAGGCGGCCATCGACGCCGTGGTGACCGACTACCACCCGCTGGTGAAGGTGGCGAAGGACGTCGCGGCCGGGGCGGTGCTGGTGGCGGCGGGCAACGCCGTGGCCGTCGCGTATCTGGTGTTCTACGACCACCTCACGACGCCACGCCGCGAGATCATCGACGGCATCCGCGACACGCCGGTGCTGCTGGTGGTGGCGGCGCTGATGCTGACGGTGCTGGCGGCGGTGGCGCTGAAGGCCATCACGCAGACCGGCACGTGGCTGCGGGGAGGCTGGCCGTCCGGCCACGCCGCGGCCGCGTTCTCGGCCTGGGCGGCGATCACGGTGATCACCGATCCGCTGCGGCACGCGGTGCTGGTGTCGATGCTGGCGTTCATGATGGCGCTGCTGGTGGCCCAGTCGCGCGTGGAGGGCGGCATCCATTCCGGCTTCGAGGTGTTCGGCGGCGCCCTGGTGGGCATCCTCGTGACCATCGTCGTGTTCCGGGTGCTGGGGTGACGCGGTGAGCGCGTACCGCAGCGGCATGGTGGCCCTGGCGGGGCGACCCAACGTCGGCAAATCCACGCTTGCCAATGCGCTGTCCGGCGTCCACCTGGCGGCCGTCTCACCCCGCCCCCAGACCACGCGGCGGCGCATCGCGATGGCCGTGCACGGAGACGACTGGCAGGCCGTGCTGCTGGACATCCCGGGCTTCCAGACGCCCCGGGACGGCCTGACGCGCCGCATGCAGGCCACCGTCGACGACACGCTGGCCGACTGCGACGCGGCGGTGCTGATGCTGAACGCGGAGGAGGCGGTGGGCGGGGGCGACCGCTACATCGCCGAGCGCGTGGTCGCGTCGGGGCTGCCCGTGATCGTCGTCGTCAACAAGTGCGACGTCGGCGACCCGGGGGCGATCGCCCGGGCCGTCGCGCTGGCCGCCGAGATGGTGCCCCGGTTCCACGCGGTGCACCCGGTCAGCGCGCTCACCGGCGACGGCCTGGAGGCGCTGAGGGCGTCGCTGCCCGAGGTGCTGCCCGAGGGGCCCGCCTACTTCCCGGAGGGCATCGTCACCGATCAGTCACCCGACGAGGTGGCGGCCGAGCTCATCCGCGAGCAGGCCCTGGTGCGGCTGCGCCAGGAGGTGCCGCACTCGCTGGCCGTGCAGGTGGACGACATCACGCCCACCCGGGGCGGAGGGGTGAGGGTGGAGGCCGTGATCCTGGTGGAGACCGAGTCCCAGAAGGGCATCGTGGTGGGCAAGGGCGGCGCGATGATCCGCGACATCGGCACGGCGGCGCGCAAGGCGCTGGCGGTCGCGTGGGGCTACGAGACGCACCTGGATCTGTTCGTCAAGGTCCGCCGGCGCTGGCGGGACGACGAGAGCATGCTGGACCGCCTCGGGGTGTAGCCGGCCCCCGTCAGCGCACGCGCACGGAGACGCGCTTCGTGACCCGGCTGAGCGCGCGCGTGCCGGCGTCGTACACGTCGACGCTCACGTACAGCGGCATGGTGCGCGCGCCGGCCGCCCGGTAGAGCGCCACCACCTTGCGGCCCTGGGGGGAGAGGGACACCCGCAGCCGCGCGGCGGTGCCCGGGGCCATGATGACGGTGCGGCGGCCCAGCGACACGGTGGCCGCGCGTCCCAGCGTCGCAGGCCTGCGGGCTGCGGACGTGGCGTTGGCGATCACGACCCACCGTTCGTCGATCGCCAGCTTCTCCATGCGCGCGCCGTCCGCGGCCGTCGGTGCCGACGGCGCGCCGCTGTCGGCGACGACGGTGGTCGTGCGCCCCTTCGCGTCCGCGGCCGCGACGCGACTGCGGCGCGCACGGCGGTCGTACGTGACCGTCGTCCGGGTGGCCCGCGCCATCAGCGGCCGGGCGGGGGTGTACGCGGTGATCGTGGCGATGCACTGCCCGGTGGGACCCGGAACGGTGGCGGGTGGGCTGCCGGGCGCGCACGCGGCGTCCGTGTCGAGGCCCGTGCCCCTCGCGGACGCGACCACGCGCAGCTGGAAGCCGTCCGCGCACGCGGCCAGCGGCGACACGGCGACCCGCGGCAGCACCGTGGGTTCTCCCCGGCGGTCGGCCGGCGGCCGCGCGATGCCGAGGTCGGCGGGCACCACGGCCTTGGCGGACGCGGTGGATGCCGCGGTGCCGATGCACGCGACGGGGGCGGTGCGGTGGCGTCCTGCGGCGGGGGCGAACGTCGCGTCGCCGGCATAGGACACGGTGACCGGGAACGCGGCACCCACGGCCGCGCCGAGCGCCCGGCGGTACTGCACTGTGCACGCCGCCATGCCGGGGGAGGACGGCACCGCCGCCAGCGCACACGCGGTGCCCTGAAGCGCCCCGTCCCCGGCGGTCCACGTGACGACGCCCGTGGGGGTGACGCCCGGCGCACCGGCCGCGCCGCCGGAGCGGGCGCTCACGGTGCACGGGGCGAAGGCGAACGGGTTGGCGGGGCGTTGGCAGACCACGCCGATGCCCACGGTGCGCGTGCCGGTGGTGGCGGGCGTCGCGGGGGTCACGGGGGTGGGCGCGCCCGCGGCGTCGGCGACCCGCTTGGCCGTCCACGTGCCCACGACGACGGCGGCGGTGTCCTTCACGTCGCCCGACATGGTGCTGGCGTCGCTCATCGTGCCCTCGTACGTGCGCAGGAGGGCACCGTCGACCTTCTCGGTCACGCTCACCTGCGTCACGCCCGACGGCGTCCACCCGGTCGCGCCCACCGCGAGGTTCTCGCCGTCGAGCGTTCCGGACCCGTCGACCTGATGCGCGTCGCCGGGCAGGCTGGTGGTCAGAAGCCACTGGTGCGGGGCGACGCCCGGGGCGGTCGACGTGATGCTCCACGTGCCCTTCAGCTCCCACAGCGGGCCGGGGAAATCACCCGGGTGGGCGCTGCCGAGGCCGGCGACCACCAACGCGAGCACCGTCGCGACGAGCCACGACCATGCCAGGCGGGGAGCGGTGGGGGTGCGGTGGTGGCGCAACGGCGTCCTTCGGGGTCGGGGCCCGCTGACGCGACGGTGCGACGTCAGGGGCATGCGCCTTCGGGATCCGCGCGGCGCGGATCCCGAAGGCGACGGGCGATCAGCGGACGCGCACCATGATGCGCTTGGTCACCCGCGTGACGGTCTTCGTCACAGGGTTGTACATGTCGACGGCCATGTACATGGGCATGGTCTTCCGCTTGGCCTTGCGGAAGAGCGCGATGACCTTGCGGCCCTGCGGCGACATCTTGATCTGCAGGCTCGCGGTGGTCCCCGGGGCCATGACGACGGTGCGGGCGCCCATCGAGATGGTGGTGCGCCGCGGCAGCTTGGCGCGCCGCGGTGCGCGTGCCTGCGCCGTCTTGTTCACGATCTCGTACCACGGCCGCTGGTTGAGCTGCTTCTGCAGGCGCTGGTAGTCGCCGATCGCGGGCGGGTCGGGGCTGCCCGGGTTGATGATCGTCTGCGTCTTCTTGCCGGCGCTGTCGATGAACGTGTACGTGACCTTGCCGTTCTTGTCGTTCGTGATGATGCTCGTCGCCATCCGCACGATGGGGCCCGTCTCGACCCACGTGCTCACCTGCGTGATGCACGAGCCGGTGGACGCGACGGACGGCGTGGTGCCGGCGGCACTCGGGGCGCACGCGACCGTGGTGGTCAGCGCGCCATTGGCCACCGACGGGGTGGGCTGCGACGGCGTGCCGCCGCGGATCATGAATCCGTCGGCGCAGCTCTTGATCTGCGGGGACGCGGCCGCGGGCGCCGGCGTCACCACCGTCGGCTCGTTGCGCCCCACGACGGTGGACGGGGTGGGAAGGTCGATCGGAGCGATGGCCTTGGACGACTTCGACGCCGAGCCGGGGAAGCCCGACCCGATGCACGCCGCGATCACGATCTCGTGGCGCGCCTTGCCGGCCTCGAACGTGGTGTCACCGGGATAGCTTGCGGTGACCGGGAACGCGATGCCCGCCGGGATGTAGGCGGGGCGCTGGTACTCGATGCTGCAGCTCGCGACACCGGGCGACGACGGGGTGGCCACCAGGCGGCACTCCGTCCCGCGCAGCGAGCCCTGCTCGGCCGTCCACGTCACGACACCCGTCGGGGTGACGCGGGGAAGCGACGCGTTGGCGCCGTCCCCGACGCTCACGATGCACGGCATGGCCACGCTGGGGTCGTCCTTGCGGTGGCACACCACGCTGATGCCCACGGGGCGCGTGCCCGCGGTGACCGTCGGGGTGGAGGGCGTCGCCGGGGTGCTGGGCGTCGCCGGGGTGCCCGGAGTGGACGGGGTGCCCGGGGTGGTGCTGACGACGCGCGTGGCGGTCCAGGTTCCGATCGGGGTCCCGCTCTGGCGGAGGTCGCCGGACATGGTGTTCTCGGCCGTCATCGTGCCCTCGTAGCGACGCGATGCACCGCCCGTGGCCGACTCGGTCACCGACACCTTCGTGGCACCCGACTCCAGCCACCCGTTCGAGACCAGGGTGAACGCGGTGCCGTCGATGGTCGACGTGCCGTCGACCCGGTACGTGTCCACCTGAGTGGTGAGCGTCCACTGGTGCGCCGCCACGCCGGGGGCGGTCGTCGTCACATCCCACGTGCCCTTGAGGGGCCACTGGGGACCGTCGGACTGGGCGGTCGCGATGCTCGCGGTGAGCAGCGCCATGACGAGCGCCAGGAGGAGCGGCCACCCCGGCCGCGGTGACGTCCGGGAACGATGGTGTCGCATGGGTGTCCTTGTGGTCGCGCGGCGGGGGCCCGCGGAAGCTGGATGCGATCCCCCATCGGCAGCGCCCGGCCGGACTTGAGGGGGCGAACGCGAAAAACCGTGACGACGCGCGGCCGGGGTGTCGCGGCCGCCCCGGCCGTTCGTCCACATGCGGGGTCTTTACGGCCACGCACCCCGGGCTTAGGATCGGCGTCATGCCCACCATCGCGCGCTCACTCGCCGTGTCCGCCGCCGTCGCCGCCATCGCCGCCGCGCCGGCCGCGGGCGCCACCATCCTCAAGGGCGTCGAGGCCCAGCGCGGCGCCGCGGCCGACCGCCTGGTGTTCACGTTCACGGGGCCGCTTCCCGCGAAGGTCCGCACCATGGCGGTCACGCGGGTGACGGCGGACGGCTCGGGCGCGCCCGTGCGGGTGCAGGGGCGCGCGTTCCGCATGGTGGTGTTCGCCATGGCGGACGCGCACGACGCGAACTGGAAGGCGTCGTGCGCGCCGCGCGTGCTGACGCCCACGCTCGACGTGCTGGTGCAGGCCAAGATGACGGGCGACTTCGAGGGCCAGGTGACGTACGGCGTCGGGCTCACCCGCCAGGTGACTCCCACCATCGTGCGCCGCCCGGCCTCGCGCCAGATCATCGTGCTGTTCCGCCGCTGAGCGGCGACGCCCCGCGGCGGGCGGGTGGGGGCGACTCGCCACCTGGGTGGCGTGTCCGCGCGCGCTCCTTCGCGCGAGCGTGGTGCCGAGCCGTCGCGCGTCGTCTCCGACGGGGCAGGAACGGCGATGACCAACCGGATGGGAGACGCCCACATGCCCACGCGACGCACGGTGATGGCGGCAATCGGCGCGGCGGTGCTGTGCGCGTCGCCCGCTGCGGCCCAGGACCCGGCACCGGGGTCGAGCCCCTTCGCGGTGTGGGTGGACACGGCGGTCGCGAAGAACCGCGACGTGACGATCGAGGTCACCAGCCACATGAAGGGCTGGACCGAGGGCGAGACCGGGTGGGACGGGGTGGCATCGACGCCGGGGAAGCTGGCCGTCGCGATCACCACCGACCCGGTGGGACCGTGCCCGGTGGACGCCGACGACTTCTCGTGGGCCGACGGGGTGGTCACGTTCGGCGACGCGGAGGCGAACGCGTGGGAGGACGTGCCGGCGGTGGGTGACGTGATGTGGCGGGACACGTTCCGGCCCGGGCCGCGCACGCATGGCGGCTTCGGCGTCTGCGTCTTTCTGCAGGCGGAGCTTCCGGCGGTCGCCGATGCCGGCGGCAGCGCGCTCGCGCCCGCAGGGCTCTACACCGCGCGGGCACGCGCGGCGTACGTGGTTCCGCGGGTGGTGCGCCGGTCGCGCGTGGTCCGGCGTGCGCCGGCGCCGCGCCGGACGTCGTGGCGCATCATGGCGATCCGGGCCGGGGTCCCGTCGTGGCCGCGCCGGTGCTACGCGACCATCGTCACCCAGCGCTCGCGCATCGACCCGCGGTGGGTGCGCATCGGCAACGACAACGAGAGGGCAGAGAGGATGGGATGCTCCTTCGCCGACGGGTGGGTGCTGGTACGCCGCGGGGGTGACGGGCGGTGGCGGTTGTGGTCACAGGGATCGGACCCCGCGCCGTGTTCGGTGGTCGGACGCCGCGTGGCGGCGGAGATCTTCGCCGGCTGGCCCTGCGACTGATGGCCGTGGTGCCGGTGCCTCACCGCAGGAGGCGGTCCATGCGGCGGTCGCTGTAGCGCTTTCCGTCGGTCTGGCAGGCGGGGCAGTAGACCAGCTCGTAGTCGCGGAACCCCACGCGGGCGAGAGCGGTGCCGCAGCGCAGGCACGGCTCGCCGTGGTGGCCGTGCACGGCGGTCACGCGGGTGTGCTTGTCGGGCAGGTCGGTGGTGACGGTGCGCTCCTCGCGCTCCACGGCGTCCGCCAGCACCCGGTCGGCGGCGGTGGCCAGGCGCTGCCATGCGGCGTCGTCCAGCCGGTCGGTGCGGGCCAGGGGAGCGAGGCGGGCGGCCCACATGATCTCGCTGGCGTAGCACCGGCCCACCCCGGCGACCCGGCGGCCCTGGCGCAGCGCGGTGTGCAGCACGCCCGGGGGCTCGGTGAGCGCCCGCCGCCACCCGTCCGCCGTCAGCCCCAGCGGCTCGGGACCCAGGGCGGCCACGGCCGGGTCGTCCTCCGGGGGACCCTCCACCAGGCGCATCCACGCGCGGTGCGTGGTGGACAGCTCGCGTAGCCGCACCTCGCGGCCGTCGTCGAGCTCAAGGCCCGCGCACGCCCGCCGCGGAGGCCGCGAACCGGACGGCGGCGACGCGAGCCCCAGGCGCCCCGCCTGCATCAGGTGCGTCACCAGCGTCAGCCGCGGGCCCAGCCGCATGACGATCAGCTTGCCGCGCCGCTCCACGCCCTCCACCACCGCGCCCACGGCGGCGTCCAGCGGCACCGATCCCTGCACCGTGGCCGGGGAGTACGTGCGGGCGGCGACCACCCGGCGGCCCCGCAGGGCGGCGTCGAGGCCCCGGGCGAGCGCCTCCATCTCGGGCAGTTCAGGCACCGGTCCGCACCCCGGAGGCCGTCGCTATACTCGCCCGGATGCAGGCGAGAGCGAACGCGAAACACCGATACGGGACAGCGACGACGGGGCCCGGGTGTCGCGGGCGATGAGGGTCGAAGACCTCACGAAGACGCTCGACCACCTGGTGCTCGCCCCCGCCGCCGGGATGGACGATGTGGGGCGCGCGTGCGACGACGCCACGCGGCTGCACGTCGCGTCGCTGGTCGCGCTGCCGTACATGGTGCCCGCCGTGGTCGACCGCCTGCGGGGCAGCGATGTGAAGACCTGCGCGGCCATCGGTTACCCGCTGGGAGGCGACACGCACGCCGTCAAGGTAGCGGCCGCCGAGCAGGCCGTGTCGGACGGGGCCGACGAGGTGGAGATCGTCATGAACGTCCCGGCCCTCGTGTCGGGCGAGTTCACGTTCGTGCGCGACGAGCTGCGCCGCATCATCCGCGCGGTGCAGTCGCAGGCCGTCAACAGCGCCAAGGGCAGCACGCTGGTGAAGGTGATCGTCGAGGCCCCGATGCTCGACGACAAGCTGTTGCGCCTGGCCTGCAAGATCGTGGCCGACGCGGGCGCCGACTTCGCCACCACGTGCACCGGATACGGCGGCGCCGCCACCACCCACGCCGTCGAGATCATGCGCGACGCCCTGCCCGAGCAGGTGGCCGTGAAGGCGTCCGGCGGCGTCAAGACGTTCGCGGAGGTGGACGCGCTCATCTCGGCCGGCGCCGCCCGCGTGGGCACGTCGGTGACCCCCGCGGTCGTCGACGAGCTGGTGGCGTTGAACAACGCGACCACATGACCCAGGCCGCCGATCTGGACGTCGTACAGTTTGATGACGCGGGGCTCGTGCCCGCCGTGGTGCAGGACGCCACCAGCGGCGAGGTGCTGATGATGGCGTATATGAACCGTGCGTCCCTCGAGCGCACGCTCGCGACGGGGCAGACGTGGTTCTGGAGCCGCTCGCGCGGTGAACTGTGGAACAAGGGCGCCACCAGCGGGCACACCCAGGCCGTGCGCGGGGTGTTCGCCGACTGCGACGGCGACACGCTGCTGGTGGTGGTCGACCAGACCGGAGCGGCCTGCCACACGGGCGAGCGCACGTGCTTCTTCCGCCGCCTCGGCGACGGTGAGGAGCCGACGTTCGCGGCGCTCGCGTCGCTGGTGCGCGTCGTGGCGCAGCGGGCCGAGGACGCCGACCCCGAGTCGTCGTACACCGCCCGCCTGCTGGCCAAGGGCGTCGACACCGTCTGCAAGAAGGTGGGCGAGGAGGCCACCGAGGTGGTGCTGGCCACGAAGGGCCGCGAGCACGGCCAGGTGGTGTACGAGAGCGCCGACCTGCTGTACCACCTGGTGGTGCTGTGGCAGCACGCCGGGGTGGGCATCGACGAGGTGATGGCGGAGTTGGCGTCGCGGCACCGTCCCGCCCCGCCCTCCGGCGCGGCGTGAGCCCCATCTCGCTCAACGCGACGGGGCAGGAGGCGGGGCTGGACGCGACGCCCACCCGCGACGTCGTGCGCGCCCTCACCGGCGGCGGCATGGTGGCCGTGTCGCACACGTGGATCGCCGACTGCGAGACCCCCGTGGGCGCCTACCTGAAGCTGCGCGACGGCGGGCCCGCGTTCCTGCTCGAGTCGGCGGCCGGCGGACGCGTCAGCCGCTACTCCATGCTGGGCGTGCACCCGCAGGGCGTCATCCGGGGCGATGCGGGCCGCCTCACGCTGACCCGTCCCGACGGCACGGTGACCGAGCTGGACGCGTCCGACCCGTTCGCCGCGGTGCAGGACGCGGTCGAGGCCGTCGGCATGCGTCCGCTGGGAGGAGACGCCGCGTTCGTCGGGGGCGCCGTGGGGTACTTCGGCTACGACCTGGTGCGCACCGTCGAGCACCTGCCCGCCACGCCGCCCGACGACGTCGGCGTGCCCGACCTGATGTGCGTGATCACCGGCCCCGTGGTGGTGTTCGACCACCTGCTGCGCACGCTCACGGTGAGCGTGCCGTGCCGTTGCGGCGACGACGTGGACGCCGACGTGGCGTACGACGCGGCGCTGGTCACCATCGCGCGCCTGAAGGAGCGGCTGGGCGGCACCGTGCCGCGCACCGGCCACGCCCACGCGCGCCGCCTGGGCGGCGTGACCGCCAACCAGACCCGGGACGAGTACCAGCGCGCCGTCGAGGCGTGCCGCCAGTACATCTTCGCGGGCGACGCGTTCCAGGTGGTGCCGTCCCAGCGCTTCTCGGCCGAGGTCGACCTGGACCCGTTCGCCATCTACCGGGGCCTGCGGGCCGTCAACCCGTCGCCGTACATGTTCTTCCTGGAGTTCGGCGAGATGGCGCTGGTGGGGGCGTCGCCCGAGACGCTGGTGAAGGTGGAGCGCGGCGTCGTGCGCACCCGTCCCATCGCGGGCACCCGGCCCCGGGGGGCCACGGAGGCCGAGGATGCGGTGCTGGCCAAGGAACTCCTGGCCGATCCCAAGGAGCGGGCCGAGCACGTGATGCTGGTGGACCTGGGGCGCAACGACCTGGGACGCGTGTGCGAGGTGGGATCGGTGGAGGTGGAGGAGCTGATGAGCGTCCACCACTACAGCCACGTGATGCACATCGAGTCGAGCGTCGTCGGGCGTCTGCGGCCCGGCGTGCGGGCGTGCGACGCCCTGCGGGCCGTGATGCCGGCCGGCACCCTGTCGGGGGCGCCCAAGGTGCGGGCCATGGAGATCATCGACGAGCTCGAGCCCACCAAGCGCGGGCCGTACGGCGGCGCCGTCGGCTACGTCGGCTTCGACGGCGACATGGACGTCGCCATCACCATCCGCACGATGGTGTGCAAGGACGGCGCGGTGCACGTGCAGGCGGGGGCGGGCGTGGTGGCCGACTCGGTGCCCGAGACCGAATACGACGAGAGCCGCAACAAGGCCGCGGCCCTGTTCCGCGCCGTCGAGGTGGCCGCGGCGCAGTCAGAATGGTGATGCCATGAGCACGCTGCCGACGTTTCCGGGCACCCGCGTGGTGCTGATCGACAACTACGACAGCTTCACGTACAACCTGATGCAGTACTTCGGCGAGCTGGGCGCCGACGTGGTGGTGCGGCGCAACGACGCGATCGACACCGACGGCATCGCGGCGCTCGCGCCCACGCACATCGTCATCTCGCCCGGTCCCAAGACCCCGGGCGAGGCCGGCGTGTCGGTGGCGGCGGTGAAGGCGTTCGCCGGCACCGTGCCCGTGCTGGGCGTCTGCCTGGGGCACCAGGCCATCGCCGAGGCGTTCGGCGCCCGCGTGGTGCGCGGGGCGGAGCCGGTGCACGGCAAGACCAGCGCCATCGTGCACGACGGCCGCGGGGTGTTCGCGGAGATCGGCAACCCCATGACCGCGACGCGCTACCACTCGCTGGTGGTCGACCCGGACACCATCGACGCGGGCCGCTTGGAGGTGACCGCCCACTGCGACGGCGACGTCGTGATGGGGCTGCGGCACCGCGACGTCCCCGTGGAGGGGGTGCAGTTCCACCCCGAGTCCATCCTCACCGAGCGGGGGCACACCATGCTGGCCAACTTCCTGCGCATGGAGGCCTGACGCGATGACCGACGTGACCATCGCCGACACCATCAACCGCCTGGTGGCGGGCGAGGAGATCGGCCGGGCGGGCGCCGCGGCCGCCCTCGACCTCATCATGTCCGGCCACGTCAACGAGGCCCAGACGGCCGCGTTCCTCATCGCCCTGCGCGGCAAGGGGGAGAGCCCGGCCGAGATCGCGGGCCTGGCGTCGGTGATCCGCGAGAAGGCGGTGCCGGTGGCGGCGCCGGACGGTCCATTCGTCGACACGTGCGGCACCGGCGGCGGCATCTCGACGTTCAACATCTCGACGGCCGCGGCGTTCGTCGCGGCCGGGGCGGGCGTGGCGGTGGCCAAGCACGGCAACCGGTCGAGCACGTCCAAGAGCGGCAGCGCGGACGTGCTGGAGGCGCTGGGTGCCCGCATCGACCTGACCCCCGACGCGGTGGGGCAGTGCCTGCGCGACGCCGGGGTGGGGTTCATGTTCGCGCCCCACCACCACCCGGCATTTGCGCACGTGGTGCCCGTGCGCAAGGCACTGGGCGTGCACACGGTCTTCAACCTCATCGGCCCGCTGGCCAACCCCGCCGGCGCGCCCCGCCAGGTGCTCGGCGTCGCCGACCACGAGGCGATGGGACGCCTGGCCGCGGCCCTCGCCGAGCTGGGCTGCGAGCGGGGCCTGGTGGTGCGGGGCCGCGACGGCATGGACGAGATCAGCACGGCCGAGATCACCGACGCGTACGAGGTGCGCGACGGCACCGCGACCCACTTCCGCATCGACCCGTCGGTGCTGGGCATCACCCGGCCGTGGCCCGACGCGCTGGCGGGCGGCGAGCCGCACGAGAACGCCCGCGTCATCCGCGCCGTGCTGGACGGCGAGCCCGGGGCGGCCCGCGACGTGGTGGCCATCAACGCGGCGGCCGCCATCTGGGTGGCCGGGGAGGTGGACGATCTCGCGCACGGCTTCGAGCGGGCGATCGCCAGCATCGACGACGGCGCGGCCCGTCGGAGCCTCGATCGCTTCGTGGACGCCACCAACCGCCTCGCCCCGGCGTAGGCTGCCCCTACCCGTCACCCGACCGCCAGCGATCGCCGTGCCTACATTTCTCGACCAGGTCGTCGAGCGCACAGAGAAGGACTTGGAGCGCCGCAAGGCCGCGACACCCGCGGACGTGCTGGAAGCACGCCTCGGCCCCGCGCCGCGCGGGCGGCCGTTCTCGGAGGCCCTCATCGCCGAGGGCATCTCGCTGATCGCCGAGATGAAGCGGGCCAGCCCGTCGCGGGGGCCCATCCACCCGGACGCGCGCGTGGCCGACATCGTGCGGCAGTACCGCGACGCCGACGTGGCCGCCATCTCGGTGCTGACCGAGCCGCACTGGTTCCACGGCAGCCTCGACGACCTCGCCGAGGCCCGCGAGGCCGTCGACCTGCCGCTTCTGCGCAAGGACTTCCTCGTCGACCGCTACCAGCTGCTGGAGGCCCGGGTGGCGGGCGCCGACGCCGTGCTGCTGATCGCGGCGGCGCTGGGGCGCGGGCGGCTGGAGGAGATGATGCAGCAGGCCCACGAGCTGGGGCTCGACTGCCTGGTGGAGGTGCACGACGAGGACGAGGTGGAGACCGCGGTGGAGGCGGGCGCCGAGATCATCGGCATCAACAACCGCAACCTCCACAGCCTCGAGGTCGACCTCGACACCACGTTCCGGCTGCTGGCCGACATCCCCGCGGGCACGGTGGTGGTGGCCGAGTCGGGCATCTCGGAGCGCGAGCACGTGCGCGACCTCGAGGACGCGGGCGTCGACGCCATCCTGGTGGGCGAGGCGCTGATGTCGTCGGGCACTCCGGGCGACGCCGCGCGGCGCCTGAGGGACTGACGGGGCCAGACGCACACCACACCGTTACGCCGCCGACACGGGCGCGTCACGGGGTCGCGAGGAGCGGGGGAGAAGGTGAGGACGTGCCCAGAGCACTTCTCGCCCCGATCTCCCGAAGGGAACCTGCCATGAACTCCACCACCCGTCGTCTCTCCGCTGTTGCCGGCGTCGTCGCGCTGTGCGCGTCTGCCGCCCCCGCCATGGCCGGGACCACCGGTCTTCTGTCCGCCGCCCACCCCGAGGCCGCCTCCAAGGTGCCGGCTCCGGCTCCCGCCGCCGCGGCGACCGCCGCCTCGACCGCGACGATGCGCGCGGTGGTGTACGACTGCGGCGGTGACGCCAAGACGCGGCCCTCGCGGTACACGCTGGCCTGCGGCGACGCCAACGAGGGCGTCAAGAACCTGCGCTGGAAGGGCTGGGGCACCGCCAAGGCCACCGCCCGCGGCGTGATGTGGACCAACGACTGCACCCCGAGCTGCGCGCAGGGCAAGATGAAGTCCCTGCCGGTCACCGTGACCGTCGACAAGCTCGTGAAGGGCGAGGCCACCGGCCAGTACCGGCGCATGACCGTGACCGTCACCGGTAAGGCGCCCAAGGGCGTGCAGAAGGTGTCGCAGTACCGCATCTCGCCCGAGGCGGGCCCCGTGCTGCGCTAGCAGCTCGCGGTGTCGGCCGCGGTGCCGACGGGCGTCGTATCCTTGCGCACATGGATTCGACGGCACTGTTCGACATACGCGGCCAGGTCGCCATCGTCACCGGCGCCTCGTCGGGCCTCGGCCGCATCATGGCCGCGGGCCTGGCGGGCGCCGGTTGCACGGTGGTGCTGGCGGCGCGCCGCGAGCCGCGGCTGCGCGCCCTGCACGACGAGATCGCGGCCGCCGGCGGTCGTTCGCTGGTGGTGCCGTGCGACGTGCGCGATCCGGGCCACGCCGACCTGCTGGTGAACGCCGCGCTGGGGGAAGGACGCCTCGACGGCGTCATCCTGAACGCCGGGGTGGGCACCGGATCGCCCGCCGAGAACGAGGACCTGGCCCGCTTCCACGAGGTGATGGAGGTGAACGTCGCCGCGGTGATGCGCCTGGCCTCCGCGTGCGCGCGCGAGATGATCCCCCGCGGCGGCGGCTGGATGATCACCCTGTCGTCCATCCTCGGCAAGCGCGCCGGCACGGGCATGGGCGTGGCGGCCTACACGGCCAGCAAGGGCGCCATCGAGCAGCTCACCCGCGAGCTGGCCCGTCAGTGGGCCCCGCACCACATCCGCGTCAACGCGCTGGCGCCCGGGTACTTCCCCACCGACATGAACGCGCCCATGGTGGCGGGGGAGGGCCGCCTGGAGGCCATGATCTCCCGCATCCCCCTGGGCCGGCCGGGCGAGCCCCACGACATCGCCGGCGTCGCCGTGTTCCTGGCCTCCCGGGCGGGTGGGTACATCACCGGCCAGAGCATCGGCCTCGACGGAGGCATGTCGGCCTGGTAGACCGCGTTCTGTTACCCGGACGACATGGGTCCGACGCCGCCTCGCCGCGGGCGGGGCGCAAGGTGGGTCGGCCCGGACGAACCACCGCATTCCCATCCCCGACGGAGGCCATGACGTGACCGACATCCCGCGACCCACGGTGCTGCTGGTCGAAGACGACGCCGCGCTGCGCGAGACGACGCAGATGGTCCTCGAGCGCCAGGGGTTCGACGTCTCCTCGGTGGGCGACGGCAACGCGGCCGTGGACGCGCTCGAGCGCTCGTGGCCCGACGTGGTGCTGCTCGACCTGATGCTGCCGGGCATGGACGGCATCAGCGTCACCCGCTGGATCCGCGAGCGCTCCATGGTGCCGATCGTGATGATCACGGCGCGCGGCGAGCCCATCGACGAGGTCGCGGGGCTCGAGGCGGGGGCCGACGACTACGTGGTGAAGCCGTTCGACGGCGCGGCCCTGTCGGCCCGCCTGCGGGCCGTGCTGCGGCGCAGCGCCATGCATGCCGCAGAGCCCGCCGCACCGGTCACCGACGTCCAAGCCCTGGGCGGCGGGCTGCTGCTCGACCGCGCCGCCCTGGAGGCGACGCGCGACGGCCAGGTGGTGCCGCTGACGCCCACCGAGATGCGCCTGCTGACCGAGTTCGCCGACAACCCCGGCGTGGCCCTGTCGCGCACGCACCTCTTGGAGCGCGTGTGGGGCAGCATGTGGGCCGGGGACGGCGCGGGCCGCATGGTGGACGTCCACATCCAACGCCTGCGCGCCAAGGTCGGCGCCGACACGGTCGAGACCGTGCGCGGGCACGGGTACCGCCTGCGCCGCACGTGAGGTTCTTCTCCCGCATCGGGCCGCGTCTCGCGCTGCTGCTGGCGGTCGTCGCGGTGCTGTCCATCGCCACCACCAGCGTGATCGTGTACCGGTCGACCGAGGACGACCTGCGCGCGCGACTGCGCCAGACGACGCTGACGCGCCTGGGGGCCGGCGTCGACGTGTTCTCGGCGTCCGATCGCCTGGTGGCGGGCACCCGCGTCGACGACCAGGACCTGCCGAAGCCGCTCAGGGACGCCCTCAGCCGCCGGCGGTCCGTGAGCTACTTCGACGGCGAACGCATGTGGGCGGCGCGCAGCTTCGGTCCCCGGGGCGTCCTGTCGGTGAGCCAGTCGGCGGTCGCCGACCGGCAGTTCCTCAGCGACCTCATGCGCCAGTTCGTACTGGCAGGGGCCGTCGCGGCGCTGGTGTCCATCCTGATCGGCGGGCTGATCGCCGGTGCCACCACGCGGCGGCTCGCCCGCATCACGCGGGTGGCGGGAGCCGCCGCCGGAGGCGACCTCGAGCAGCGGGTCAACGACCCCGCGCGCGACCAGGTGGGCGACCTCGCGCGCGCCGTCGACAGCATGAACGCCGACCTGGGGGCGCTCTTGGAACGCGAGCGGCGCTTCGCGGCCGACGTCGCGCACGAGCTGCGCACGCCGGTCGCCGCGCTGGTATCGGCCACCGAGCTGCTGGACGAGCCCCGCGGGCGGGAGATCGCGCGCGAGCAGGTGGCGCGCCTGCGGCGGCTGGTGGATGACCTCATCGAGACGTTCCGGGCCGCGGACGCGCAGGGCGACATCGAGATCGAGTCCGTGCCGCTGGGCGAGACGGTGCGCCTGCTCTTGGACCACCTCGGCCACGACGTCGTGCTCGACGTGGAGGGCGACGCATGGGTCGACACCGAGCGACGGCGCCTGTCGCGCGTGCTCGACAACCTCATCAGCAACGCCCGCAAGTACGGCGGCGACCCCATCACGGTGGCGGTCCGCGACAACCGCATGGAGGTGCGGGACGAGGGCGCCGGCTTCCCCGACTGGCTGGTGGACCGCGGTCCGCAGCGGTTCCGCACCGAGTCGACGTCCCGGGGCGACGGCGTCGGGCTGGGGCTCAGCATCGCCGTGGCCCTGGCCGACTCGATGGGCGCGACGCTCTCGTTCGCCAACGCCGCGGACGGAGGGGCCCGGGCCGTGGTGGAGTTCCGCCGCGCCGCGGCCCCGGAGGCCGCGTGAGGACGGCTCTCCTCGCGTGCGTGATCCTGGCGATGGTGATCGCCGCCGGCGGCTGCCGGCAGGGAGCGGACCCCGCGCCGGTGACGGCACCCGCCGTGGGGCCGCAGCCCGGCGTGGCGAACAAGGGCACCGACGCGCGGGGCGGCGTGACGTACATCAACGACTGCGGCGGCAAGCCCGTGCAGCGCCCCCGCACGTTCGTGACCGCGTGCGGCGACGGCAACGAGGGCGTCTCCCAGCTGCGCTGGCAGGGCTGGGGCACGGCGCGCGCGGTGGGCAGCGGCGTGTTGCTGTCCAACACGTGCACGCCGTCGTGCGCGCGCGGTGCCTGGGAGGCGCTGTCGGCCACCATCGTGCTGGATCGCCTGCGCTCCGGGGAGGCTTCCGCCTACTACTTGCGTATGGTGGTGACCGTGGAGGGTGACGACGCCGGCGACGCCCGCAGCGACGTGTACCGCCTCGCGGGCCCTGATGACCCGGGGGCACCCTCGCTCGTGCAGTAGACGACGCCGAGGAGCGGGTCGTGGCCAGTCGCATCGAGGACTACGCGGTCATCGGCGACATGGAGACGGCCGCGCTGGTGGGCGTCGACGGCTCGGTGGACTGGCTGTGCCTGCCGCGCTTCGACTCGGACGCGTGCTTCTGCGCGCTGCTCGGCACGCCCCGCCACGGCCGCTGGCTGCTGGCGCCGGACGTCCCGCACACGGTGTCCCGCCGCTACGCGGACGACTCGTTCGTGCTGCAGACCACGTACACCACGGGCGACGGCGTGGTGACGGTCGAGGACCTCATGCCGACGGGGGGCGGTCGCGCCGACCTGGTGCGGCGCGTCGTCGGCGTGCGGGGGTCGGTGCGGCTGCGGCACGAGTGGATCGTGCGCTTCGGGTTCGGCCGGGTGCGCCCGTGGGTGCACCGCATCACCGACCGCGAGGGCATCCCGTCGCTGCACGCCGTCGCCGGGCCGGACGCGCTGGTGCTGCGAGGGACGCGGCTGCCCGACGCCGCCGACGGATGCCACGTGGATGTGTTCGACGTGGCGGCCGGGACGACGCTCGAATGGCACCTCACGTGGTACCCGGCGTGGCAGGACGTGCCCGCCATGCACGGCCCGGCGCACGTGGCCGACACGGTCACCGGATGGCAGCGGTGGCTGGCATCGCGCGGAGCGGGGGCGTCCGACGCCGTCGACGACGGCCTGCAGGCGCTGCTCGAGCGCTCGCTGCTGGTGCTGCGCCTGCTCACCCACCACGAGGCGGGCGGAATCGTGGCCGCCGTCACCACGTCGCTGCCGGAGCAATGGGGCGGGTCGCGCAACTGGGACTACCGCTACTGCTGGCTGCGCGACGCGGCCCTGACGCTCACCGCCCTGGTGCGGGCCGGCTTCCGCGACGAGGCCCGCGCGTGGCGCGCGTGGCTGTTGCGGGCGGCCGCGGGCGACCCGGAGGACCTCCAGATCGTGTACGGCGTGGACGGGCGCCGCGACCTGCCCGAGCGGGAGCTTGAGCACCTGCCAGGGTACGAGGGGGCGCGGCCCGTGCGCGTCGGCAACGCCGCCGTGTGCCAGTTCCAGGCGGACGTGCTGGGCGAGGTGATGGTGGCCCTCGAGCATTCCCGCGAGGCCGGCCTGGCCACCGACGACATCTCGTGGCCGCTGCAGACCGCGCTGGTCAACGACCTGGCGGCGCACTGGCGGCGTCCCGACAGCGGCATCTGGGAGATCCGGGGCGAGCCGCGCGCGTTCACGCACAGCCGGGTGATGGTGTGGGCCGCGTTCGACCGGGCCGTGCGGGCGGTGGAGCGGCACGGCCTGCCCGGTCCCGTGGACCGCTGGAGGGCGGCGCGTGACGAGGTGCGCGACGAGGTACTCACGGAGGGGTTCGACGCGACGCGGGGCGCGTTCGTGCAGTACTACGGCGCCCGGCACACCGACGCCAGCCTGCTGCAGATCCCCCTCGTGGGCTTTCTGCCGCCCGACGATCCCCGCGTGGTGGGCACCGTGGCCCTGATCGAGCGCGAGCTGGTGACGGACGGCGGGCTGGTGTACCGCTACCGCACCGAGGACGGCGTGGACGGGCTGCCCCCGGGGGAGTTCCCGTTCCTCGCCTGCACCGCGTGGTACGCCCGCGTGCTGGCGCTCATGGGGCGCACCGACGACGCCCACGCCGCGCTCCAGACCCTCGTCCGCATCGGCGGTCCGCTGGGGTTGCTGGCGGAGGAGTACGACCCCGCCACCGGGCGGCAGGCCGGGAACATGCCGCAGGCGCTCAGCCACCTGGGCGTCGTCCAGGCGGTGCTGGCGCTGCGCGCGGCCCGGGGGCGGGGGGATCCCGGGTGACGGCGGGCTCAGGCACACCGGGTGCGGCGCCGACACGGGGGGCGTGACCGCGCACCGCCGCCTGCCGCTCGCCCTCCTCGCCGTCGCCGTCGGCGCCGTCCCCGCCGGGGGCTGGACGGCGCCGCGCGTGGTGGTGCCGCGCGGCGAGGTGGTGGCCCCCGCCCTGGCGGGCGGTGACCAGTCCGCCGCGCTGGTGTGGTGGGCGCGCGACGCCGAGGGTGCTCCGGGCGTCTACACCGCCGGGCTGGCGCCGGACCCGGTCCTCGGCGCCACGCTCGTCGCGCCCGCCCTGCCCGTGACGGCGCCCGCCGCCGCGACCGTCGCCGGCGCGCCGTGGGCCGTGTGGAACGACCGCGACGCGGCCGGTCCCCGCATCGCGGTGGCGCCCGTGGCCGCGCCGGGCGCCGGCACAGGCACGGCGGGCGGCGCGGCGCCGGGCACCGTGGTGACGGCGGCGGGATCCGGGGACGCGCTGGCCGTCGCCAGCGCGGACGAGCGCCGCGCGTACCTCACCGCGCGCGGCCCGGACGGTGCCTGGCGGCCGCCCGTGGCCGCCGCCGCCACGCCCGGCGCGCCGGTGCGCGTGGCGGTGGCCCGCGACGGCACGGCGGCGCTCGCGTCCGACCGCGAGGTGGTGGTGCGGGCCCCGGACGGTGCGGTGCGGCGGTGGCGCTACCCCCGCGTGCCGGGAGCCGCCCGCAGCGAGTGGGACGTGGCCGTCTCACCCGCGGGCGTCGCCACCGTGGGCTGGAGCGAGCGCCGCCAGGGGCGCGTGCGGCCCGCCACGGCGGTCATCGCACCGCGGGGCGCCCACGTGCGGCGCTGGGGGGGACGGGCCATCGGGCTGGGATCGGGCGTCACGGTGACCGCGTCCGGCGACGGTGCCGCGCTGGTGTGGGCCGATCAGGCCGGGGTGCATCGCGTGCGCCGCACGCAGCAGGCGGGCTGGGGGCGGGTGTCGACGCTCGCGCCGGTGCGGTGCGCGAACGCCCGCCCCGTGGGTGAGGTGCCGGCGGCGACCGGGTCGGTGGTGGCCTGGGCCGACGACGGGAGCCTGTTCGCGACCGCGCTGGACGGACGCGGCCGTCCCGTCCGGGTGGTGACGCTGGCCACGGGTCAGCGCGGGCTCACGTGGGCCGGGGTCGCGCCGCTGGCCGGCGGCGCGGTGGTCGCGTGGCGCCACGCGCCGCGCGTGGGCCCGCGTGGCGAGGCCACCGAGGTGGTGTCCGCGGTCACGGCGGGCAAGGAGGGCCTGGCGACCGCCTCCGTCGTCGCGAGGCGCCCGGTGTCGTCCGCACGCCTGGCGTCGGCGCATCGCGTGGCGGGAGGCGTGCGGGTCTCGCTGCGGGCCGTCGTCCGCGCGCCGCTGACCGTCATGACGGGCCGGGACGCCACCGCCACGGCGCGCGTCGTGCGCGTGCCGCCCGGCCGCCACCCGGTGACGCTCTCCGGGCCGTCCGCCCTCGGCGCCGACTACATCACCGCGTACGACCCCCGCACGCCCACGTGCCCGCAGGCGGTCGCCGTCGGCCGGTGACATCCGGCGGGCGCCCGGGGGGGTGCGACCCACTATCCTCCGGCGCGTGACCGATACGACCCCACCCGACAGCGAGCCCGGCGGCGACGATGCGTCCCCGCCGCGACGCACCCGCAGGCTCGTGTGGGGCATCGTCGCCGCGGTGGCCGTGGCGGGCATCACCGCGATGCTGATCGTGGGCATCGCCAACAAGAACGTCAGCCACGCGCTGGACGAGGCCGTCGCGCGCGGCGACCGCCCGGCCGCCCCCGACTTCGCGCTGCCCGTGTTGTCCCCCGGCGGGGTGGTGAAGGGCCCCGAGGGGCGCACGGTGTCGCTCAAGGACCTGCGCGGCAAGGTGGTGGTGCTCAACTTCTGGGCGTCGTGGTGCGACCCGTGCCGCGACGAGGCCCCGCTGCTGCAGGCGCTGGCCGACCGGCAGGCGCGCAACGGCGTGGTGGTGCTGGGCGTGGACATCCAGGACGGCTCGGACGCCGCCAAGAAGTTCCTGCGCACGTACGGGGTCACGTACCCGTCGCTGCGCGACCGCAACGACGACACCAAGAACGCGTACGCCGCCACCGGGGTGCCCGAGACGTTCGTGATCGACAAGGCCGGCCGCGTCGCGTTCATCCACCGCTCGACGCTGGCGGCCGACCAACTGGACGAGCTCGACCGCATCGTCGCGGGCGTGGCCCGCGAGAAGACCACGCCGGAGATGTGATGCTGCGCCGCGTCCTCATCGCCGTCGCCGCCCTGCTGATGCTGGGCCTGCCCGCCGCGGCGCTCGCCGACGAGGTGCGGGGCGTCGACGTGCAGAGCCTCGAGCGCGAGCTGCGCTGCCCCACGTGCAACGGCCCGCTGGCCGTGTCCGACTCGCCGGCCGCCGATCAGATCAAGCAGAAGATCCGCGACATGGCGGCCGACGGCAAGACGTCCGACCAGATCAAGGCCGCGCTGGTCGCCGACTTCGGCCGCGAGATCCTGGCCGATCCGCCGAAGGAGGGCTTCGACCTGGTGGCGTGGCTGGTGCCGTCGCTGGGCGTCCTGGCGGGCCTGGCGGTGATCCCGTTCCTCACGCGCCGCTGGGCGCGCCGAGGCGGCCGCGACACGCCGGCGCCCGTCGCGGCAGCCTCGCCGGAGGAGCTCGACCGGCTCGAGGCGGAGCTGCGCGCCCGCGACGGCGAGGATTAGCGCCTGGCTCCGCGTCCGGCGCGCTAGGCTCGCCCGCGACACCACCGTGACGCCACAAGGAGGCCGAGATGTCGCAGCACCGCTACCTGCTGGGTGAGGACCGCATTCCCACCCGCTGGTACAACATCGCGGCGGACCTTCCCAGCCCGATGCCGCCGCCGCTCGGGCCGGACGGCAACCCGGTCACGCCCGACATGCTGACCCCCATCTTCCCGATGGAGCTGATCGGGCAGGAGGTCAGCCAGGAGCGCTGGATCGACATCCCGGACCCCGTGCGCGACATCTACGCGCTGTGGCGTCCCACCCCGCTCTTCCGTGCGGTGGCGTGGGAGCGGGAGCTCGACACCCCGTGCCGCATCTTCTACAAGTACGAGGGCGTCAGCCCGGCGGGCAGCCACAAGCCCAACACGTCGGTGCCGCAGGCCTACTACAACGCCCAGGCCGGGGTGAAGCGGCTGGCCACCGAGACCGGGGCGGGGCAGTGGGGCTCGTCGCTGGCGTTCGCGTGCGCCCAGTTCGGCCTGGAGTGCAAGGTGTACATGGTGCGCGTGTCGTACGACGGCAAGCCGTACCGCCGCGTGATGATGGAGACGTGGGGCAGCGAGTGCGTGGCCAGCCCGTCGTCCGACACCAACGCCGGTCGCACCATCCTCGAGCGCGACCCGGCATCGCCCGGCAGCCTCGGCATCGCCATCAGCGAGGCGGTGGAGGACGCCGCCACGCGCGAGGACACCAACTACTCGCTGGGCAGCGTGCTGAACCACGTGTGCACGCACCAGACGGTGGTGGGCCAGGAGGCGGTCGAGCAGATGAAGATGGCGGGCGCGTCCCCGGACGTGGTGATCGCGTGCGCCGGCGGCGGCTCCAACTTCGCCGGCCTCACGTTCCCGTTCCTCGCCGAGAAGTTCGCGGGCGCCGACATCCGCGTCGTGGCCGTCGAGCCCACGGCGTGCCCCACGCTGACCCGCGGTCACTACGCGTACGACTTCGGCGACGTGGCGGGCATGACGCCGCTTCTGCCCATGCACACGCTGGGCCACTCGTTCATGCCGGCGGCCATCCACGCCGGTGGCCTGCGCTACCACGGCATGGCCCCGCTGGTGTCGCACCTGGTGCGCAACGAGCTGGTGGAGGCCCAGGCCTACGCGCAGCGGGAGTGCTTCGCCGAGGCGCTGCGGTTCGCCCGCGCCGAGGGGATCATCCCGGGGCCGGAGCCGACCCACGCCATCCGCGCCGTGGTGGCCGAGGTGGAACGGGCCCGCGAGGAGGGCGTCGAGAAGACGATCCTGTTCAACCTCTCGGGGCACGGCAACTTCGACATGGCGGCGTACCAGTCGTACTTGAGCGGCGAGATGGTCGACACCGAGCTGCCGCAGGCCGACCTCGACCGGGCTGCCGCCGAGCTGGAGGGCCTGCCCACGCCCGCCTGACGCGGCGCCGGGGCGGCGGGGCGGCGGCACCGGTCGCCCCGCCGCCCCGGCCACCACGGCTCGAGCCCGGGCGTGCCGCCGCCGATACGGAGGTGAGGACCGTCCGCGACCCCGGGCGGCGCCTTCGTCGAGACCCAGGGGACCCCTTTCGTGACACCACCCACGCGCAGTGACCTCGACACCCGGACGCTGGAGCGGCTGGCCGAGGCCAGCCGGGCCGTCGCCGCTGCCGCCGACCTGCCGCGGGCGTGCGCCGCGGCCCTCTCGGCGGCCGTGGAGCTGACCGGCGCCCAGGGCGGCGAGGTGGTGACCGTCGACGAGGGATCCGTGATGGTGCCGCGCGCCACCGCCGGGACGCCACGCGGGACGCTGCCCGTGTCCGTCCGCGACCTGGTGGTGGACGGGGCGACCGTCGGCCGCCTCGCCCTGTGGGGCGACGCGCTGCCGGCGCATCCCGCGGTCGCCGTGCTGGCCGACCACCTGGCCCTCGCGGTAGCCGGCGCCCGCAGCCGGGGCGACGCCACGCGCCAGCGCTCCCACGCCCGCCGCCTCGCGGGCGCCGCGCGCGCCCTGCGCGACGTGCAGCCCACCGAGCAGGCCGTGCTGGCGCTACTGCGCGAGGCGCAGGCGCTCGCCGAGGCCGGCGCCAGCGCGCTGGTGACGGGGCTGCCCGGCGACCCCGGGCCCGTCGTGTCGGCGGGGATCGAGCCCGATCACGAGCCGGCGCTGGTGGAGCTGGTGTGCGGCGAGGCCGCCGGGACGCTGTCCCTGGGCCAGGGCTTCACCGGCCCCGTCCCGGGCGCCAGCCCGCTGCGGGGCGACGGCTACGCCGGGTTCGCGGCCGCCCCCGTGGGCGGCTCGCCCGAGCGCATCGGCACCCTGGTGGTGCTCACCCGCGGTACGCGCGGCGTCGACGACGACCTGCTCGCCGCCCTGGTGGGCCTGGCCGACCACGCCGCCACGGCGCTGGGGGCCGCGGCGCTGCGCGAGCGGCTGAGCGACCTGGCCACCGTCGACCCGGCGACCCGCTTCTTCAACGAGCGCTACTTCGCGACGCGGCTGGAGCAGGAGACGCACCGGGCCCTGCGCAACGGCGACATCTTGTCGCTGCTCGTCGTGCGCATCGACCAGCTGGCGACGCTGCGGGCCACGCAGCGCGCGGGCGCCGCCGACAGCGCCATCGCCGCGCTGGCCGAGTTCATGGTGCCGCGCCTGCGGGCCACCGACATCGGGTGCCGCACGTCGCCGGACGAGTTCGCGCTCATCCTGCCGTCGGCGGGCGGGCTCGACGCGTACCTCATCGGCGAGCGCATCCGGGCCGGCTTCGCCCTCGAGGCGGCGCTGGGCTGGAACGCGACCCTGTCGCTGGGCCTCGCGACGTTCCCGGAGCCGGCGGGCACCGCCGATCAGCTCGTGAGCTTCGCCCACACCGCGTGCGACTTCGCGGCCCGCCACGGCGGCGACCGCGTGTTCATGTACGACCGCGAGGTGGCCGCCGGCCTGGACGCCGCCGACCACCGGGCGCGGCTGGCGGCCGAGTCGCTCCTGTCCACCATCTCGTCGCTGGCCGCCGCCATCGACGAGCGCCACCCGACCACGCGCGAGCACTCCCAGAACGTCGGTCGCATCGCCGCGCTGCTGGCCGAGGAGATGGGCATGCCCGGCGCGCACGTCGAGCACGTGCGGCTGGCGGGCCTGCTGCACGACGTGGGCAAGATCGGCGTCACCGACGAGCTGCTGGTGCGCCCGGGTCCGCTGAACGAGCGCGAGTGGGACGAGATCCGCCAGCACCCCGAGATGGCGCACCGCATGCTGTCCGGGGCCCGGCTGGACCAGGTGTCCGAGTGGGTGCGCTGCCACATGGAGCGGCCCGACGGCACCGGCTACCCGCGCGGCCTGCGCGCCGAGGACATCCCGGTCGAGGCCGGAATCGTGGCCGTCGCGAACGCGCTCGATGCGATGACCAACGACCGCCCCTACCGCACGGCCCGTCCGTTCCGCGACGCGGTGCAGGAGGTCTTCGAGGCGTCGGGGACTCAGTTTCTGCCCCAGGTCGTCGATGTTCTGAGAAGCATCCTTGAACGCAACGACGGCGAGCTGGGCTCGTCGGACGAGACCTCTGGAGAGGTGTCCTGATGTTGGTCAACACAGCCCCGAAGGCGTCCCGTGCGGCCCGCACGAAGCTGGACGCGCGCGCCATCGCCGACGCCGCCGAGCGCCTGGCGGCGCCGTCCGCCGTGGTGGCCGGGGTGATGGAGTTGATCGACGGTCACGCCCCGGTGCGCGCCATCGCCGCCCGCGTGGCCCAGAGCCCCGAGGTGTCGGTGCACGTCCTGCGCCTGGCCAACTCGGCGCTGTTCGGCGAGCCGGCCGACACCCTCGACCGCGCGATCGTGCGCATCGGCGAGCGCCAGCTGCGCGGGCTGCTGCTGGCCGCCTCGACGTACCGCCTGCTCGAGGCCGAGATGCCGCTGTACAACTCGCCGCGGCTGGCCCTGCTGAAGCACTCCACCGACGTGGCCCAGGCCGCCCAGTCCATCTGCAGCCTCATGGACCCGTCGCACGCCCCCCAGGCGTACCTGGGCGGGCTGATGCACGACCTGGGCAAGGCCATCCTGGCCGAGCTGACGCGCGACGGCGACTACCCGTCCGTCAAGAACGTGGCCGACGAGCGCACGCTGTTCGGCACCGACCACGCCCGCGTGGCGACGTGGATCGCGAAGCGCTGGGGCCTCGGCGACGACATCTGCGAGGCGATGCAGCTGCACCACGAGCCGAGCGTCCCCATGAACACGGTGGCCCGCGCGGTGTGGCTGGCCGACACGCTCGTGCACGCGGGCCTGGGCGACGGCGCCGCGATCGCGCGTCTGCCCGCCGCCGCCGCCGCGTGCGGCGTGGACAGCACGCACCTGGAGGGCCTTTTGACCGGCAACGGGGGCGGAGGCGGTGCCGCCGGCGAGAGCGAGCCGACGTCGACGCCTGCCACGCTGACCGACCGCGAGATGCAGGTGCTGCGCCTCCTGGCCACGGGTTCGGCGGCGAAGCAGGTGGCCGCTCAGCTGGGCTGCTCGGTCTCGACGGTCCACAACCACCTGCACCACGTGTACCGCAAGCTCAACGTCACCGGTCAGACGCAGGCGCTCCTCATGGCGCGGGAGATGGGCTGGGTCTGAGCGGCGGGGGCGGGCCGTCCGGCCCGCCGCGCTCGCGATTCAGGGGGCCGAGCTCTCGCCGGTGACGGCGGGCCGGCGCCCCGGGCCCCGGGGCGGCCGTGAACGGCCCCAGATGGTGCTGATCTGGGTGGCGGTCAGGCCCAGCTCGCGGCCCACCCGGCGGGTGCTCCACCCCTGCTCGATGAGGCCGATGATCGCCCGGTCGCGCAGGCGGCGCAGGCTGTCGGCGCGCTCCTCGGCCGTGCGGGCCTGCTGGGCGAGATCGCGGGCCTGGCGGGCCAGCGCGTCGATGTCCGGGCCGTCGCCGCGGGGCGTGCTCATGGCCCCAACCCTCTCATACCGGCCGGTTGGCGCCGTCGGCGCCGACTAGGGTGGGGGCGTCGGCCGGGAGGTGCGCGGTGAGCGATGTGAGGGTGGGGACCGCGTCGTGGACGGATCCCGAGTTCATCAAGGCGGGCTGGTACCCGGACGCGGTGAAGAACGACGCGGAGGGGCGCCTGCGGTTCTACGCGGAGCACTTCCCGATGGTGGAGGTGAACGCCACGTTCTACGCGCTTCCGACGCTGTCGACGGTGGAGGCGTGGGTGGAGCGCACGCCGCCCGGGTTCCGGTTCCACGTGAAGGCGCACCAGGTGATCTCGGGCCACCCCAGCGACCCGCGGCGCCTGCCGGAGCCGCTGCGGACGCTGCCGTTCACGGCCGACGCGAAGGGCCGCATCCGGCGTCCCGGGCGGGCGCTGCGCGACGCGGTCATCGACGCGCAGCTCGAGGCCGTGGGGCCCATGACGGCCCAGGGCAAGCTGGGCGCGATCCTGCTGCAGCTGCCGCCGTTCGTGGCCGCCGGAGCCGAGCAGGCGGAGGAGGTGGAGCGCATCGTGCGCCGCTTCGCGCCGGCCCGGGTGGCGGTGGAGTTCCGGCACCGCTCGTGGGTCACCGGCGACGCGCGCGAGCGCACCATGGACATGCTGGCGGGTGCGGGCGCGACGTACGTGTGCGTCGACGCGCCCCGCCTCGACACCGCGTCGGCGATGCCCCCGATCGCGGAGGTGACCACGCCG
Source organism: Actinomycetota bacterium (assembly GCA_963169235.1). GTDB lineage: Bacteria > Actinomycetota > Thermoleophilia > Miltoncostaeales > Miltoncostaeaceae > JAGQUM01. The sequence goes on from CAUJCX010000003.1 coordinate 65,806, forward strand.
GGGCTGGCCTACCTGCGCCTGCACGGCCGCAACGCCGACACGTGGCACACGGGCCGCTCGGTGGCCGAGCGCTTCGACTACCGCTACCGCGAGGACGAGCTGGAGGAATGGATCGACCCGGTGCTCGACATGGCCGAGCGGGCCCAGGAGGTGGCCGTCGTGTTCAACAACAACGCCAAGGACTACGCGCTGCGCGGCGCGGAGGACTTCCGCCGCCTGCTGCGCCGCCGCGCCGGCGAGGACGCCGAGCCGGGCTCGCCGCGCGGCGATCCGGGCTGAGCCCCGGCCCGGTCCGGCGGGCCCGTGCGCACACCGTGCGCCCCAGCCCTCAGCAGATCGCGTGGTGCGCCCGATACATGAGGAGGAACACCCCGCCACGACGACCCGCCGGACCCCACGTGCGCCTACATCGTCACCCCAGCGACACCGGACTCCATCCGGTCCATGCCCTGACCCATCCCGCCCTGTGGGCTCTGGCGGAGGACGCCTGCGCCCGTGCCGGCGCCGGCGCGCCCGCATCGGTCACCGTGACGCCGCACGTGGACGTGCGCGCCCGGCACGACAACGACGGCGTGCATGTGCTGGTGGGCCTCCCCGCGCTGGCCGGGATGAGCGTCGGGCAGATCGACGCGATGCTCGCGTGCGAGCTGTCCGCCGGCGGACGCCGGGGACGAGGGCTGCGCCGCGGCGCCCGCCCCTTCGCGGCCCCGGACGACGTGCGGGCGGCGTTCGAGCGCCTGCCCCGGGTCCAGGCCCTGTGGGACGTCGTCGTCCGCGACTACGTCCCGCTGGCGCACGCGGCCGGCCTGCGCGCCTCGCGCGCGGAGGCGCTGGCGGCCCTGATGCAGCAGCAGCCCACGCATCCCGGGGTGACGACCCCGTGGGTGGGGCGGCACCGCGACGTGCGGCTGCCCGTGGACGTCGCCGACGACGGGGACGACGACGGCGAGGACGTCGTCGAGGCCCACGAGGCGGCCCACGCCGCGGCCGTGGGGCTGCTGGCGGGCGGCGCCGCGGCGTGGGAGGAGATCGAGGACGACCTGTGGCCCTCCGAGGCCCCGTGGGCGTCGTGGGACGAGGTCGCCCGGGTGGAGGGCGTCCGCGTGCTGGAGGGGGCCCTGGAGCCCGCGTGCGCCGCGTGCGGCGTCGCCGCGACACCGGCCGCGGGACGCTTCGAGCGCGTGCTGGCCGCGCTGGCGCGACGCGGCGTCGGCCCGCGCGCCCCCGAGGCGGGCTTGGCGGACGCGGTGGAGGCCATCGCCTGGGACGCGCTGATCACGTCGGGGGACGCCCGGTTCGCGGTGTCGTGGTCGGGCTCTCCCGTGGCGGTCGTCGACCGCGACGGGGACGACCCGGCCCTGCGCACGGTTGTGCAGGGAGCCATCACCGACTCGCGCCTGGTCGACGTGCTGCGGGCGAAGGTGGACGCGCTGCGGCTGGGCGGCACGTCGCAGGGAGTGCTGGAGGCCGCCGCCACCACCGCGCCCATGTCCGCCGTCGCCGGGTTCATCTCATCCGTGGCGCTCGGTCTGCCGGACGCCGATGGCGATCACCTGGTCGACGTCATCGTCACCGGCATGGGGCTCCTGGTGGTGCCGCGCGCCGAGGGGGCCGCAAGCGCCCCGGGCCGCGTCGCGCGCCACGTGCTCGAAGGGCGCGGGGCGGGATGGATCGCGTTCCCGCACATCGCGGGCGCCGACCTGCTCATCACCGAGGACGGCTGGGCCCTGACGCTGGGCCTGGTGGGGGGCGGCTACGGCGTGCTGCGGCAACTGGAGGGCACGGGGATGCGCGGCGAGCCCGAGGCGACCATCGCCCGCAGGCTGGGCAGCCGCCTACGGGTCAGCCGGGTCGCCCCGCACGACGGCGCCGATGCCACGGCGGTCGCGGCAGCTGCCCCTCGGCCCACAGGCATCCCAGCACCACGCTGGGCAGCCGCGTGACGTCGCCGTACACCAGGTAGCGGGGCTGCCACTCCGGGAAGAACTTCTCGTTGAACGACATCAGGCGCTCGAGCTGGAAGTAGCGATCGCCGCGCCGCAGCACCGCGGCGAACAGCCGGGCGCCGCGTGAGCGGGGATCGCGCAGCACGCCCCCGAACGCCGCGAAGTTGAGCGACACGCGGGCGATGCCGGCGTCGCGGAACCACTCCAGCGACCGGGCCACGAGGAACTCGCTCAGGCCGTTGGGGGTGTCGGGGTCGCGGCGCATGAACGACAGCGACGCGGCGTCACCACCGGCGGGCACGAACTGCAGGAACCCGCGGGCGACCCCCTCGCCGTCGCGGGCGATGGCCACCCACGTGTCGCGCTGGTGGCGTCCGCCGATGTCGTCCAGCGCCATCGAGAAGCCGCGCTCCGGCTCGCCCCGCAGCCAGCGCCGGGAGATCTCCCGCAGCTCGTCGAGCGTCGTGGGGTCGAGGTCACCCAGCAGTTGCATCGAGAACGTGAAGCCGGCCCGCTCGATGCGGTTGACCGACTGACGCACCTTGCGGATGGGGCGACCCGTCAGCGTGAACCGCTCGGTGAACACGATCGCCTCGTCGCCCATGTAGATGCGGTGCATGCCGCGCTCGCGGTACACCGCGCACATCGCCTCGTCGGCGCCCACCGCGGCCAGGGGGACGCCCTCCCGGCGGCAGAGGTCCTCCAACGTCGCCAGGAGGCTCGGGATGCTGTCCTCGGGCCCGACCGGGTCGCCCGACACCAGCAGCACGCCCGGCTCGCGTCGCACCGCGGCGAACGCCTTCCCGTCGGGCGCCCACACGTGCGAGACGTCCGGCCGCAGCGTGAAGAAGCTCAGGGAGTCGGCACCGTGGGCGCGCACCACCTCCAGCGCGCGGGCGATGCCCGGCTCGGCCACCAAGTCGGGCGGCGGCGCCGGGGCGGCCAGCGCGGCCCGGGCCAGGAGCGCCATCGACACGAGCCCCAGGAGCCCGGTGAGCGCCGCCAGGATCTGGGCGAGCCCCTCGGTGTCGACCGGCGCGGTCGCCGCCACCAGCAGCGTCACGGCCTCCCGCGACCCCTCCGACCACGACCACTCGCCCGGGTCGCGTCCCATGGTCAGCCACGACGCCAGGGCGGCGCACGCAAGCGCCCCCAACAGCATCCCGTACACCGCCCGGGGCGTGCGCGCGGCCGGGCGGTCGCCGGGCACCACGTAGCCGTCGCGGGCGATCAACAGCAGCGCCAGCGTGCCCCACGTCGCCAGCACCACCAGCATCGACGGGCTCCACAGCGTCGCGATCAGCGCCAAGAGGGCGAACAGCACCATGCACGTCACCCAGGCCCGGCGCCGCCGTCCCCACAGCGCGGGTGCCAGCACCAGGAACGCCACGCCCACCGGCAGCATCAGCCCGCCGGCGATGGGGTAGAGGTCGAGCGGGTTGAGCCACCGGTCGACGCGTCCGCTCTCCGCCGGCACGCCGACGCCCCGCACCAGGTACGCGAGGCCGGTCACGGCCAGCAGCGCGGCCACGATGGCGGGGATCCAGTGGGTTCGGACGGCGGTGAGGACGTGGTTCATGACAGGCGTTTCCGCGAGGGTGGGCCCCCCGGTGGACGGGACCGACACCGAGGCTAGCGCGGCGGGACGGTATCCCGCACGGCCGGCGGGACCGTGGTGGGACAATGGGCCCGAACCGTTCCGCGACCGCGAGGTGCCCGTGACACACGAGACGAAAGCGCAACCCTGGGTGGCCGTCGAGGGCATCGCCCGTCGCCGCGTCGCGCCGGACGAGACCGTCGTGCGCATCGACGTCTCCACCCCCGTGGTGCCGACCCCGCAGGAGGCGCTGTCGCAGGCGGCCGCGGCCCGGGGCCGCGTGCGTGACCGGCTGGATGAGGAGCTCGCGGGCGTGGAGGTGAGCGACGTGCGCATCACCACGGTCGCCGAGCACGGCGAGCGCAAGGAGAAGGCGGACGGCGCGGTGGTGACCCGCTACGTGGTGGTGGGTTACACGGGCGTGGGCGCCATCAACGTGCGCGCGGCCGCCGACCGCGCCGCCGACATCGTGAACGCCGTGGGCGGGCACCCGGACGCCGCGTCCGTGTCGCCGGACTTCCGCGTGTCGGGCGCGTTGCGCGACGCCACGGTGGCCGAGCTGGAGGCCGACGCGATGCGGGACGCCCGGGTGCGGGCCGAGCGGCTGGCCGGAGTGGAGAGCCGGCGCGTGGGCGCCCCTCTGCGCGTCGAGGCGGGCGGCGGGGCACCAGGAGGCGGCATGCCGTACGCGAAGGTGGCCTCCCTGCGGGTAGCTGACGCGCCCGGCGTCGACGAGCTGGACCCCGAGCAGGTGGAGATCACGGCTTGCGTTTACGTGAGGTTTGCGCTGGAGGGCTGACCCGGCGTCGCAGATACGGTGAGGCATCCCGTCCACGGCCGCCTGATTCTCCGCTACCGTGGCCGCGAATGGACGAGCGCGAAGTTCTCACATGGCAGGGGTTCGGTGACATGAGCGCTCGCCTCGCCGGCGAGATACGCGCCGACGGCTTCGTGCCGGACGCCGTGCTGGGCATCGCCCGCGGGGGGTTGTTCCTGGCCGGCTCGCTGGCGTACCTGCTCGGGGTCAAGTCGGTGTTCCTGATCAACGTCGAGTTCTACACCGGCGTCGATCAGCGACTGGCCGAGCCCATCATCCTGCCGCCGCAGCTGAGCATGCACGACATCGCCGACATGAACCTGCTGATCGCCGACGACGTGGCCGACACCGGCGCGACGCTCGCATTGGTGCGCGACCTGTGCCGCAGCCACGCGCGCCACACCCGCAGCGCGGTGCTGTACGAGAAGCCCGTCAGCGTCGTGCGCTGCGACTACGTCGGTTCGCGCACCGACCGCTGGATCGTGTTCCCCTGGACCGACAGGGATGGCTGACGCGCCCAGCCCGCGATGCTCACAGACGCACCCCCACCGAGGCCCCGCGCGTGTGGTCAAGTGCGCAGGCGTTCGTGCCGAGTCCTCCGGGGCGTCCTCCGTCCCGCGACCGTCTGAACCCGTCACCGCATGACCGGCCGGCTCCGCTACCTCATCGTGACCATGCTGATCGCCGCGCAGGCCGTGACGATCCTGTCGGTGCTGGCCGTCCGGCACCGGCAGAACGCCGATGAGGCCGACCGCCGCGCCCATGAGGTGATGTCCGCGAGCGTCGATCGCACCGTCGACACCCTGGCATGGGACCTGAAGGACGCCGAGCGCATCACCGGCGAGCTGGCGCTGGTGTTCGGCTCCCGCGGCCTGCGCCGCGATCTCTTCCCCGCCGTGGCCCGGGCCGAGGTGGCCGCGATGGTCATGAACCCCGAGCTCAACACGGTGCACATGGCCACGACCGACGGCCGTTTCGTGGTGGCCCGGCGCACCGCCAACGTGATCATCGTGGCCAGCCGGGGCCCGGGCGACGCCCGCCCCGTCGAGCGGATCTACTCAAGCGGCGGGCGCCCCCTGACACCCGACCGCCCGGTTGCCGACGAGGGGTACGACCCGGCCCGGCGCCCCTGGTTCCGGAGTGCGCTGCGAGCCAACGGCCAGACGTGGACCGAGCCGCACGTGTCGCACTACACCGACGAGGCCAGCGTCGCCTCCGTGCACGCGTTCTCGCTCCCCGGTGGCATGACGTTCGTGATCGCCACCCAGCTGGGCCTGTCGCATCTGTCGGCCCTCATGCGCGGTGTGCCGGGCACCGCGTCGGGTTCGGCGTTCGTGGTCGACGACAACGGCACGGTGGTGGCGGTGCAGTCCGCCGGGAAGGGCGACCTCGTGGTCGGCCCGGCCGGGCGGTCCCGCGTCGCCCGGCTGGGCGAGGTGGCGGGAACCGGTCGCGAGCAGCAGATCGTGCGCGCTCTCAACGGCCGCCTGCCGGCCGCGGGCACGCTCATCACCCGCCTTCCGCTGCCGGGGGGCGAACGAATGGTGGCGGCCCGCACCATGGAGCTCACCGGCGGCGAACGCTGGACGGCGATCACGCAGGCACCCGTCTCCGAGCTTGACGCGGGCCTCGCGACCAGCGGACGCGACACGTGGATCATCCTGGCCGTCTCGACCGCGGCGTGCCTCTTGGCGTCGATGGTGCTGGTGACGGCCACCCGCCCGCTGGACGGCCTGCACCGCCGCGCCACGCTGGACGCCCTCACCGGCATCCCCAACCGCTCCGAGCTGATGCGCCAGGGCGCGGAGATCGCCGAGTGCGCGCGCGAGAACGGCGAGCCGCTGACCGTGGTCGCCCTCGACCTGGACGGGTTCAAGGCGATCAACGACACGTACGGTCACGGCGAGGGCGACATCGTGTTTGCGCCTGTTCGCCCAGCGGGTGAAGGCCGCGCTGCGTCCGGGCGACGTGGTGGGCCGCCTGGGCGGGGACGAGTTCGTGGCCGTGCTGCGCCAGGTGCCGCCGTCCGACGCGGGGGAGGTGGTGGTGCGCCTGCTCGAGAGCGTCGGGTCGCAGCCGGTACACACCGCCAAGGCCGTCCACAGCATTCGCGCCACGGCGGGCGTCGAGGCTCTCCACGCCGGGCACGACTTCGCCGCCATGGTCGAGCGGGCCGATCAGGCCCTCATCGCCGGCAAGGCGTCCGGAAAGGGGCGCCCGTACCTCTCGTCCCGCGTCGGCGCGGCGCGGGCCGACTCGCAGCCGGACTTCGTGCCAGAGTAGCGCCCCGGACACGGGCGAAAGGCGGCACGCATGGCGGTGACGGACGGGGAGCTCACCGAGCTGGCGACGCGGGTCTCGTCCAGCGCGTTGCACGATTGCCTGGTGAAGGTGCACGGTCATCCGTGCGTCGTCACGGGCCTCACGTGCCCGACGCCGGGGCGCGTGCTGTTCGGGCCGGCGGCCACCATGGCGTTCCTACCCCATCGCGCCGACCTGTTCGGCGACCCCCGCCACGACTTCGCGTCGGTCTACTACCGCGCCGTGGGGGACGCTGCCCGGGGCGCCGTGCTGGTCATGTCGTGCGGGGGCATGCCCGACCAGGCCCTCGCGGGGGGCAAGAAGCTCTCGCGGGCGGCCTTCCAGGGGGTGGCCGGAGCGCTCACCGACGGGCGCTTGCGCGACCTGCACGAGCTCGCCGACCTGGGCCTTGCGCTGTACTGCGGCGGCGAGGCGGTGGCTCCCGCCAACGGCGTGCTGACGCCGTACGAGGCCGGCGTCCCCGTGCAGGTGGGCGGCGTGACGGTCGTGCCCGGCGACTACGTGTTCGCCGACCGCGCCGGCGCCGTCGTCATGCCCGCCGCCGTCGTGGGCGACGTGATGCGGGCGGCCGCCGCGCTCGAGCAGGCCGACCGGGACGTGGTGGACGCCAGCCGGGACGAGGCGGCCGACCGGGCGCGGCACGCCACGGGCGGCTGAACCCCGGGGTTGGCGCGCAGGAGCAAGTCCTGCGATGATTCAGGGGTGGTCGCCGTCGCCGCGACCCACGCCGGTTCCGAACGAAAGCGATGCCCGTGGTCACCATCACCCCTTCCGCCGCCGCCGCCCTGGCCGGCTTGCTCGCCAAGGATGAGACCACCGGTGACGGCCTGCGCCTGGAGGTCATCCCGGGCGGCTGCTCCGGGTTCGAGTACAGCATGAGCCTGGCCGACGCCAAGGACGGCGACGAGGTGATCGAGCACGAGGGCGCCCGCCTGATCCTCGACAAGTTCAGCGTGCCGTACCTGCTGGGCGCCGAGGTGGACTACGAGGAGAGCTTCCAGGGCGCGGGGTTCGTGATCAAGAACCCCAACGCGACCGCCGCGTGCGGTTGCGGCAAGAGCTTCCAGACCTGACGCCGCGGGGGCGGGGACTCAGCGGGTCGACGAGCCGTAGTCGGCCGTGAAGTAGATGCGGCTGCAGTCGGGGCTGGCGACGACGCCGACGCCGACGGCGCGCATCCCGCGGTTGAGGATGTTGGCGCGGTGGGGCGGGCTCGCCATCCACATGCGGACGGCCTCGCGGGCGACGTCCGGGCTGCACGTCCCGCCGATCATCGCGATGTTCTCGGCCATCGTGGCCCTGCGCGGGTAGCCGACCCGCACGAGGCGGTTCCAGAACGGACGGCCGCGCCGGTCCTCGTGCTGGAACAGCCCGGTGTCCGACAGGAAGCTGCTGTGCCCGCGGGCCGCGCGTCGCAGGCGGGGAACCGTCCGCAGTGCGGGCAGACCGTTCTGGGCACGAACGGCGTTGGTCTCGGAGACCACGGCGGTCTCGATGTCGGCCCACGAGCTCTGCGGAGGCTGCGCGACGGCGGTGGCGGCGGTGGGCACGGTGGCGGCGGCGAGCAACAGGAGGGTCCGCAGGATGCGCATATCCTCTATGTCGACCCATCCGCGGCGTTCCTTGACGGCGGCGGTGTCCCGTTCGCAAGTTCCGGCGGCCGAGCCCGCCGGTAACGTGGCATCGTCCGTCCCAGGAGCCGCCCGTGCCGCCCGCCGTCCCGCCCGCCCCGATCGTTGCGCCCGCCCCGGTGCTGTTCGGTCACGTGACGGTGCGGGCGGGGGCGGGCACGCGCCTGCTGGTGCCGATGCTGGACGGTCGCGCCCGTCGCGCCGTGCGGCTGCGGTCCGGTCCCCGGCGGGTGTCGCTGACGCTGCCGGTGGGCCGCTGGCGGCTGGCGGTGCGGGCGGTGGGGCGGCGCGGGGCGCGGTCGTCGCAGTCGCACCTGGTGTGGGTGCTGCCGCGGTCGGCCACCGCCACCATCCGGTCGGGGCGCAGCGACCCCGTCCTTCAGCGGCGGCTCAACGATCTCAGCGCCGGCGCGGGCTTCGTCAACGGCATCTACGTGCGCAACCTCGCGACGGGCTGCGGCGCGGCGGTCAACGCGGGGGCGCCGTTCCCGGCGGCCAGCACGCTGAAGGCGGCGATCCTGCTGGACGCGGTGCGCCGCCGCACGGGCGCGTCACCGGCGTTGCTCGACCGCATGGTCATCGACTCGGACGACCTGGCGTCCAATGCCCTCTTGGGAGTCGAGGGTGGGGGCGACGCCCTGTCCGGGGCGGCCCGGGTCACCGAGACCATGCACCTCGTCGGCATGCCGCACTCCCTGGTGCGGCGCCCGTACATCGTCGATCAGGAGCGCATTCCGATCACGGTCACGTCCCAGCCGGAGCTCTACACCAACTACATCAGCACCCCGTACGAGCTCGGTGTGCTGATGGTGGCCCTGCACCGTGCGGCCCTGGGCAAGGGACCGGTGCGCCGCATGGGCGTGCCGGCGTCGGTGGCGCGGCGGCAGATCACGTGGCGGCTGCTGGAGGTGCGCGATCGCACGAAGATCGTCGCAGGCGTCCCGCGCGGCATGCCCGTGGCCCACAAGACCGGCTACACCACCGAGGTGAAAGCCGATGCGGGCATCGTGTACGCGCCCCGCGGCCCCATCGTGGTGAGCGTCATGGGGTGGAGCAACGGGGGTGCGTCCGAGGCGTTCATCGCGCGGGTGGCGGCGACGTCCGTGGCGCGGCTGTCGGGGGGCGGCGCCTGCCGCGCGCCGCTGGGGCGGCGCCATCAGCGGGCGATCTCGGAAGGGCCCTGAACCGGCGGCGCGGCGCGCGGGTGCCCCACGCGGGCCGCACGTGGTGTGGCGCCACGGACGCGGCGGGCCGCTGAGGCGCCTGGCCACCGCGCCCCGCGTCGGCGCGTCCGGCGGGAGGTCCGCGCCGGCGGGTGCGCCCTCATCAGCGGGTCCGTGGCGTGGCCGCGCGCCGGGTGGGACGCCGGCCATCGGCGTGGCCGTCCGCCCACGGGAACGGTGGGCCAGACCGGGGCCGCGGCCTGGGGTCAGCGCGCCGTCAGGCCGGGGAACAGAGCCGCGACGCCCGCGGCCACCATGCCGACGGCGATCGCCACCAGAATCATCCCCATCACGCGGGTCATCACGGTGCGCAGGGTCTGCGACATACGCGTGCCGATGGCGTTGGCGGCCATGAGCACCACCAACAGGGCCAGCAGCACGGCGCCGACGACGGCGGCGTACTCGATGCGCTCGGTGGTCGTGCTCGCCTCGTGCGCGTAGAGCACGAGCGTGGCGATAGTGCCCGGCCCCACCACCATCGGGAACGTCATGGGGTAGACGGCGATGGTGGCCGCGGGCGGCGGGGCGGCGGCGCGCTCGCCGGCGGTGCCGTGGTGCGACGAGCTCTCGGCCCCGTTCAGCATCTGGAAGCCGATGGTGGCCAGCACCAGCCCGCCCGCGACCCGGAACGCGTCGATGGAGATGCCGAAGAAGCCCAGCAGGGCCGATCCGGCCAGCGCCACCAGGGCGCAGGCCACGGCGGAGGCGAACGCCACCCGCACGGCGGTGGCGCGACGCTCGGCGGCGGTCTGGCCGTCGGTCAGCGTCAGGAAGAACGGCAGGTTGACGAACGGGTTCATCACCGCGAACAGCGCGCCCAGCATCGACACCGCGAACGTGGTGTCCGACGCGCTCACGGGGTCGCCGGCCGCGGGCGGCGGATCATGCGGGCACCTGGTAGATCTCGACCAGGTAGCCGTCCGGGTCGCGCACCTGGCAGCGCACGAAACCGTGGTCGTCCTGCCACTCCGTCTCGGGCACGCCGTCCGTGCGGAAGCGCTCGCGCGCCGCGCGCACCGCGTCCGCGTCCGTCGCCACGAACCCGAAGTGGTTGGTGCGGGGCAGATCCGCGGCCGGCGGCGTGCCGTGCGAGAGGGCCAGAAGGCACGACCCGTCGGGTGGGGCCACGATCAGCAGGTGATCGTCGTCGACGACCCGCCGGGTGAGACCGAAGTGGCGGGCGTAGAACGCGGCCGAGCGTTCACGGTCGGCCACGGTGAGGGCGACATGGTTCAGCATGCGTCCAGCGTAACCCGTGCCGCCGCGACGGTGAGGCCCGATGCCCGCGGGGGAGCGCCGTGTCATCGGCGCCCCCGCCCGAAGTGCTGGCCGGCGGGGACGGCCTGGCGCAGTCGCGCGGTCTCGTGCGGGGCGTCGGCGTGTTCGGGCACCGCCGGACACGGGGCGATGCCTCCCGCGATCACGTTGATGGTGCGCTCACGGTGTTGCAGGCGTCCGCTCACCACCACCAGCGGCTCGGCCCGCAGAAGGGCGCGGTGGGCCTCGTAGACCGGGGGGTGCACCACCACGTTGATGAGGCCCGTCTCGTCTTCCAGCAGCATGAAGACGATGCCGTTGGCGGTCATGGGGCGCTGGCGGGCCGTCACCATGCCGGCGACGGTCACGTGCGTGCCGTCGCGCAGATCGCGCAGCGCCACGGCCGTCACCGTGGCGTCCGGCAGGTGCGGGCGGACGAGCGTCATCATGTGCCAGCCCGTCGACAGGCCCATGGTCTCGTAGTCGCTGACGATCCGCTCGAAGCGGTCGGGCTCGGCCAGCCGCGGCGCGTCGCCCGGGGGCAGCGGGAGGGCCAGTTGCACGTCGCCGCCGTGGCCGACGCGCTGGGGGCGGGAGAGGCTCGACAGCCGCCATTCCATGCGCCGCCGGGGCTCGTCGAACACGTCGCAGGCGCCGCTGCGGATGATGCTCGACATCTGCTCACGACGCAGGTCGCTGCGGGCGGCCAGGTCGGCCAGGTCGGCGAAGCGTCCGCCCGCCGCGCGCTCGGCCACCAGCCGGGCGGCGGCGTCGGCCCGCACGTCGCGCACGTACCCCAGCCCGATGCGCACCCGCCACGACGGCTCCCCGGCCTCGCCGCCGGAGGGCACGGGCTCGATGATGCAGCCGGCATCGCTGCGGTTGACGCACGGCCCCACCACGCTCACGCCCCGCCGCTGGGCATCGCGGATGAGGCTGGCCGGCGGATAGAAGCCCATGGGCTGGGCGTTGAGCAGGGCGGCCAGGAACTCGGTGGGGTGGTGGCGACGCAGCCAGGCGCTCTGGTACGCCAGCACCGCGAACGCCGCCGAGTGCGCCTTGGGGAAGCCGAAGTTGCTGAACCCGATGAGCTTGGTGAACACCGTGCGGATGGTGTCGTCGTCGACGCCGCGCTCGCGCGCGCCGTCGCGGAAGTCGGCCCACATGTGCAGCATCGCCTCGCGGCTGCGCGTGCGGCTCATGGCGCGGCGCAGCCCCTCGGCCTGTCCCGCGGTGAACCCGGCCAGCGCCATCGCCACCTCGAGCACCTGCTCCTGAAACACCACCACGCCCAGCGTGTCGCGCAGCACGGGGGCCAGCAGCGGGTGGTCGTACGGGGGCTCGAACGCGGGGTCGCGACGCCGCGCCCGGCGGTGTTTCACGTACGGGTGCACGGCGCCGCCCGACACCGGCCCGGGGCGGATGAGCGCCACCTGCACCGTGAGGTCGTCGAGGTTCTCGGGCCGGGTCTGCAGCAGGCTCTGCATCTGGGCGCGGCTCTCGATCTGGAACGTGCCCACGGTGTCGGCGTCCTGGATCTCGGCGTACACCCCGGCGTCATGGAAGTCGATGCGCGACAGGTCGATGCGCCGGCTGCGGGTGCGGGCGATGAGGTCGACGCACTCCTCGACGGCCGACAGCATGCCGAGCCCCAGCAGGTCGATCTTCACGAAGCCGGCGTCGGCGCACGAGTCCTTGTTCCATTGGCACATCTGCCGGCCCGGGAACGCGGCGGGCACCACCGGCACCATGTCCACCAGCGGCTGGGCGCTGACCACCATGCCCCCGGAGTGCTGCGACAGGTGCCGTGGCAGCCCCGCGGCCTCGCGGGCCAAGAACGCCAGGGCCCGCCAGCGCGAGGAGGCGAGCTTCGCCTCACCGTCCGGCAGCCGGCGCAGCTCGTCGTCGAGCTCCTCGGCCCGCGACCACCCGTCGGCCAGCCGGGACAGGCGCTCGATGTCGGCGTCGGGCAGGGCCAGCGCCCCGCCCAGCTCGCGGACGGCCATGCGGGTGCGGAACGTGGGGAACGCCGAGACCATCGCGGCGTGCTCGGCGCCGTAGCGCCGGATGATCTCGGCGATGAGGCGCTCGCGGATGTCGCGCGGGAAGTCCAGGTCGATGTCGGGCACCGACACCATGTCCCGGTTGAGGAAGCGGCCGAGGAACAGGTTGTTGGCGACCGGGTCGATGTGGGACAGGCCGGTGAGGTAGCAGACGATCGAGCCCACCGACGATCCCCGGCCGCGTCCGGGCGGAAGCCACCGGCGCGCCGACCCCGCCGGTCGCACCTCGAACGCCACCTCCCGCGCCAGCTCGAGGATCTCGCGGTGCAGAAGGAAGAAGCCCGCCAGGCCGTGGTGGTCGATGAGCGCGAGCTCCTGGTCGAGCCGCACGCGGGCCGCGATCCGCCGAGAGGCGTTGGGGTAGCGGGCCCCCAGCTGGTAGGCGCAGACGCGGGCCAGCGCCTGGGACGACGTCTCGCCGCCCGCGGCCGCGAAGTCGGGGTACGCGTAACCGAGGTCGCGGGTGAGATCGAACGTGATGCCCTCGGCGATCTCGCGCGTGGAGCGGACGGCCTCGGGGACGTCGCGGAACGCGTCGGCCATCTGCGCGGGCGGCCGCAGCACGGCGCTGCGGTTGCCGCGCCGGACGCCCTCCGAGGCGTCCAGGGTGAGGCGGTGGCGGATGGCGACGAACGCGTCCTGCAGCAGCGCGCGCCGGGGGTGGTGGGCGTGGACGTCGCCGGTGGCCACCACCGGTACTCCGGCGGAGCGGGCCAGGTCGCCGAGCGCCCGGGCGTGTGCGCGCCCCCCGCGGACGAGCGGCCGCTGCAGCTCGACGTACACCGCCCCCGGGTCGAACCAGCGCGTCAGCTGCTCGAGGCGCCGGCGTGCCTCCGCGGGATCGCCGTCGCGCAGCGGCACCGAGATGTGCCCGCGGTGAAGGCAGCCGGTGAGGCACACCAGGCCGGCCGCGTGCGACCCGAGCGCCGCCACCGGCAGGGACGGGTCGGTGGCCCGCCGGTCGGGCGCGTCGCGGGTGTGGGCGTGGGCCCGGGTGATGAGCCGGCACAGGTTGCGGTAGCCCTCGCCGGTGCGCGCCAGCAGCGTGACGTGCGTGCCGTCGTCGAGCGACAGCTCGGCCCCCGTGATGGGGGTGATGCCCGCGTCCTTCGCGGCGTGGGCGAACTCCAGCGACCCGCACAGGCCGTCGTGGTCGGTGAGCGCCAGGTGCCGGTGGCCCTGGGTCGCGGCGGCGTCGACCAGCTCGTGGGGGGAGGAGGCCCCGTCCAGGAAGCTGAACGCGGAATGGGCGTGGAGTTCGACGTAGTCCGATGACACGAACGTATGTTCGCAGAGCCGGCCGCGGCGTCCAACCTCAACACGTGACGACTTCGTGCCGATATCGTGCCGCCTCGCGACACACCCCGCACCCATAAGCCAACCTGATGGGCCGATCGGGGACCCGCGTTGCTTACGCATCCCGACGCGCCCACCATGGGGTTGACCGACGTACACGCCGCGAAAGGGGGAGCCATGTCAACGCTCAGGGCGATGTCACCGCAGGACGTCTCACGTCTCATCGAGGAGAGCGCCGCCCGCGGCGACCTCGATGCGGTCGCCTCGCTGTACGAGGACGGCGCCGTGATGGCGTCCGAGTCGGGCTGCGTCACGGTGGGCCGCGCGGGCATCGTCGACGCGTGGGCGCACCGCCTGGGGACGCCTCCCGGGCCCGCGCCCACCGTGGTGCGCTGCGGCGACATCGCCATGGTGTCCAGCAGCCGCCCCGATGCCATGGGCCAGCTGACGCACGTCGTGCGGCGTCAGCCCGACGGGTCGTGGCGGCGCATCATCGACCACCCGGTCGCCGTGGCGAACCTGGACGCGGCCTGAGAGGGTGGGGGGGATGCGGCCACCCGGCATCCCCCTCACGGTCTACACCGCGCACGGCTGCTGCCTGTGCGACGACGCGCGCGAGGTCCTCGGGCGGCTGGCGCCCGAGCTGGGCCTCGACGTCGCGTGGGTGCACATCGACGGCGACCCCGAGCTGGAGGCCCGCTGGCGCACCGAGATCCCCGTCGGGGTGATGGGCGGGCGCAAGGTGTTCAAGTACCGCGTGGACGAGCGCGTGCTGCGCAACCGCGTGGCGGGTGGGCCCGGCGGCTCCGGCCGCCGGTCGCCCGCCCGCCCGTGACCTACAGCGTGGGCGTCGCCGTCGTCAGCGTGGCCACCCGGATCGCGATCACGCGCGTTCCGCCGCCGCTATTCAGACGGACGACGCTGCCGGCAGGCGTGTCGATCTCGAGCGTCACCGTCGCGCCGGCGGTGAGTGCCGGCGGGGGCACCTTGCCGATGCCGAAGTACGCGTCGCTGGGACCGCGAGCCCCCGTGGCACCCGTCTGGCACGTCTGACCCGTCGGCCCGGCGGGGCCCGCAGGACCG
>CAUJCX010000004.1 GCA_963169235.1 Actinomycetota bacterium
AGACTTCTAATCTGCCGGTCGGAGGTTCGTATCCTCCCGGGCGCGCTTTCGGGCGGCAAGTGAGACTTCTCATCTGCCGGCCGGAGGTTCGAATCCTCCCGGGCGCGCTGTCCTCGCGGGGCCGTGCTGTCCTCGCGGGGCCGTGCAGAGGTGCCGACTTCTCATCTGCGGGTCGGAGGTTCGAGTCCTCCCGGGCGCGCTTTCGGGCGGCAAGTGAGACTTCTCATCTGCCGGCCGGAGGTTCGAATCCTCCCGGGCGCGCTGGCGGCAAGCGAGACTTCTCATCTGCCGGTCGGAGGGTTCGAATCCTCCCGGGCGCGCTCAGCCGCCGTGCGCCGCCCAGGGGGTCCGGTGGGTGCGGTTCCACTCCTCCAGCCACGGGCCCACGGCGGCCGCCGGCATCGGGCGCGCCACCAGGTAGCCCTGCGCCACGTCGCACGACATGCCGCCCAGGGCGCCCAGGGCGGCGTCGTCCTCCACGCCCTCCGCCACGGCGACGAGGCCCAGCACGTGGCAGATGTCGACGATGGAGCGCATCAGGGCGGCGCCGGCGGCCGAGCCCTCCAGGCCGTCGACGAAGGCCTTGTCGACCTTCAGCTCGTGCACCGGCAGGCTGCGCAGGTACGCCAGCGACGAATACCCGGTGCCGAAGTCGTCGATGGAGATGCGCAGGCCGTGGTCGCGCAGGCGGTGGAGCGGCTCCAGGGCCTCGTCCGTGATGCGGATGAGCGTGTCCTCGGTGAGCTCGATGGTCACGCGGGCCGGGGCGACGGCCGCCGCCGCGACCAGGCCCGTGATGCGCGGCACCAGCGTGGGATCCCACAACAGGCGCGCCGTCAGGTTGACCGACACGCCCACGTCGCCCGGCCAGCCGCTGCACGCCGCGAGCGCCTTGCGCACCACCTGCTCGGTGAGCTCGCCGATCTGGCCGGTCTGGTCGGCGAGCGGGATGAACTGGTCCGGGGGCACGGGGCCGCGGTGGGGATGCGTCCACCGCGCCAGCGCCTCGAACCCCACCACCGACGCGTCGGCCAGCGACACCAGGGGCTGGAAGTGCACGTCGATGTCGTCGCGCTCGATGGCGCGCCGCAGGTCGCCCGCCAGGGCCAGGCGCTCGGCGCCCACGTGGTCGTCCTCCGGCGCATACCAGGCGAACCGCTCGCGCCGCTCCTTCGCCGCCGACACCGCCACGTCGAGGTGGCGCAGCAGCGTGGGTGCGTCGAGGCCCGACTCGAAGACCCCCGCCAAGCCCACCGAGGCCGACACGTGGATGACGGTCTCCGACACCGAGAACGGCGCGACCAGGGCCTCCGACAGCCGCTCGGCGACGGTCTCCACCTCGGCCTGGGACGCGGCCCGCGGCAACAGCACCGCGAACTCGTCGCTGCCCACCCGCGCCAGGAACGCGTCCCGGGGCAGCGCCATCCCCAGCGTCCGCGCCACCGCGGTCAGCAGCCGGTCGCCGATCTGGTGCCCCAGGATGTCGTTGATGTCCTTGAAGCGGTTGATGTCGACCAGCAGCACGGCCGTCAGGCACGACGCGTCGCCGGGCGGCTGCGCCAGCACCCGCTCGACGGACGCCGCGAAAGCGGCCCGGTTGGGCAGGTCGGTCAGCGGATCGTGCTGCGCCTGGTGCAGCAGCCGCCCGGACAGCGCGTGGTTGGTGCCCTGCGTGGCCGCGTACGTCACCAGCGTCTGCAGCAGGTCGAGGTCGGTGGCGTTGAACGTGCCGGTGCGGCCCACGCGGTCGCGCACCACCAGGGCGCGGGGGGCGAACCCCGGGATCACGAGCGGCACCACCAGCGCCTCGCGCGTTGCGGTGACGCGCAGCCACCCGGCGGCGTCCGCGTCGCGCGTACCCGCCCCGATCACGAGGGGATCTTGTCCGCGGCCCGGCACCATCAGGCCGGCACCCGCCGGCAGCACCGCCGCGCGCTCGGCACCCACCAGCTCGACCGCCTGTGCGCACAGCGCGCGCTCGAGCTCCGAGGGCGACTCGGCCCGGCTGAGCTGCAGCGCCGCGCGGAAGATGGCGCCCTGATCACGCCGATCGCGCAGGAGCCGCCCGTACGCGCGGAACGCCACCACCAGGGCGACCGCCACGACGGCGACGGGGGCCAGGCCGGGGAGGCCGTGCTCCACCGCAAGCACCGACATGACTCCCAGGGCGGCGCACAGGAGCCCCGACACCACGATGGACGCCAGCATCGACCCCACGTCCTTGCGGGTGGGGACTCCCTGCAACAGCGCGATGGCGGCCACCACCGCCGCGACCCCCAAGGCACCGATCACCAGCACGGCCGCGGCGGCCGCGACCCAGCGCCACACATCGTCCTGCCCGCGGGTGAGAAGCGTGCACACCAGCGCGGCGACGCCCACCTCCATCACGGCCAGCGACACGTTCACCGCGATCTTGTGCGGCTCCACCCTGCGCGCCACCAGCACGGCGCCGACTCCCAGCACGTAGGCCACGAGCAGGAGCCACGCGGGCACCGTGAACACGCCGAGGATCAGAGGGAAGTCGCTGAGCGACACCGAGAGCGCCAGCGTGCGCACCTCGATGTGCACCTTGGACGCCTCGGCCACCGCGAACAGCAGCGCGCACACCACGGCCATCACGCCGGGATCGACCGCCCGCTGCAACGGCACGTCGGCGAGCGCCGCGCAGGCGAGGCCCACGGCCAGCAGCACCACGTCGACACCGGCGAGCCGCGTGAGCCGCGTGCGGCGGGACGTGGTGGACACGGTCATTCCCGCAGTGTGCCGAAGGATCCGGGATTTCGTAAAGGCGGTCGCCGATTTCGCGCTATTTGCAGGGTGTGGGCCGCCGCGACCGGTCCACGATCGGGCTGCCGGGGCCTACCGAAGCGCGACCCGCGTCAGCGGCGCTCCACCAGGCGGGTGATCGCGGCCATCAGCTCGGCGCGGCGTTGCTCCTGTGCGTCACCGGCATCCGCTCCCATCACGCAGTGCCGGCTGTGGTCGTCCACCAGCATCAGCGCCACCTTGTCGAGTGCCGCCTGCGCCGCGCTGATCTGCTGCAGCACGTCGATGCAGTAGCGGCCGTCGGTCACCATGGCGGCGATGCCGCGCACCTGACCCTCCGCCCGCCGCAGGCGGGTGATGATGGCGTCGGTGTGGTCGGCGGCGGCGTAGCCGGGAGTCTCGGAAGCGGCCATGTCCGGCACGTTGACATACCCCCCATGAGTATGTCAAGCTGGCCTCGATGGATACTCACCACCAGTATGAGGAGGCGACGATGGGGGCAACCACCTACCGCGTGGAGGGCATGAGCTGCGGGCACTGCGAGGCCGCAGTGCGGAACGAGGTTGCGGCGCTTCCCGGCGTCACCGAGGTCACGGCCGACGCCACCGCCGGAACCGTCGTGGTGACGGGTGACGACGTGCCGCGGGAGGCGGTGGCGGCCGCCGTGGCCGAGGCCGGCTACGAGGTGGTGGGCTAGCCGCGTGTCCGCCCACACCACAGCGCCCGGCGGCGACACCCGGCGCCTCGACCTGCCCATCACCGGCATGACGTGCGCGGCGTGCGCCGCGCGGGTCGAGAAGAGCCTCAACCGCCTCGAGGGGGTCGACGCGTCCGTCAACTACGCCACCGAGACGGCGTCGGTGCGCTTCGACCCGGGCCGCGCCGACGCCGGCGCGATGATCGCCGCGGTCGAGAAGGCCGGGTACGGGGCCCGCCTGGCCTCGGACGACGAGGCCGATCCCGCGGCCGCGCTGCGCGCGGCGCGGCGCAGGCTCTGGGTGTCGATCGCCCTCGGCGTCCCGGTGGCGGTGCTGTCGATGGTGCCCGCGGCCCAGTTCCGGGGCTGGCAGTGGGTCGCGCTGGTGCTGGCGACGCCGGTGGCGACGTGGGGCGCGTGGCCGTTTCATCGCGCCGCCGTGCGCAACGCCCGTCACGGGGCGGTCACCATGGACACCCTCATCAGCATCGGGGTGGCGGCCGCGTGGGCGTGGTCGGTGGTGGCGATGGTGTTCCTCGAGGCCGGCCACCTGGGCATGCGCATGGGGTTCGACCTGGTGCCCGACCGGGCCGACGCCGGCAGTCACATCTATCTCGAGGTGGCCGCCCTGGTCACCGTGCTGGTGCTGGTGGGCCGCCATGCCGAGGCGCGCGCCAAGGCCCGGGCCCGCTCGTCGCTGGCGTCGCTGGCCTCGCTGGGCGCCAAGGAGGCCACGCTGCGTGACGCCGACGGCGGCGAGCGCCGCGTGCCCATCGCCGACGTGCGCGTGGGCGACCGGTTCGTGGTGCGGCCGGGCGAGCGCATCGCCACCGACGGGCAGGTCGCGTCGGGGCACTCGTCGGTGGATAACGCCCTCATCACGGGCGAGAGCGTGCCGGTGGACGTGGGCCCCGGCGCCGACGTGGTGGGGGGCGCCATCAACGTGGCGGGCAGCCTGGTGGTGGAGGCCACGCGGGTGGGCGCCGACACGGCGCTGGCGCAGATCGGCCGCCTGGTCGCACAGGCCCAGGCCGGGAAGGCCGACGTGCAGCGGCTGGCCGACCGGGTGTCGGCCGTGTTCGTGCCGGCCGTCATCGCGCTGGCGGCGGCGACGTTCGTCGCGTGGACGGTCGCCGGGCGGGGCGCGGTGTTCGCGTTCACCGCGGCCGTCGCCGTGCTGATCATCGCGTGCCCGTGCGCGCTGGGCCTGGCGACGCCCACCGCGCTGATGGTGGGTACCGGCCGGGGCGCGCAGCTGGGCATCCTCATCCGCGGGCCCGAGGTGCTCGAGTCGACGCGCCGCATCGACACGGTGGTGCTCGACAAGACGGGCACCGTCACCACCGGCGTGATGAGCGTCGCCGGCGTGACGCCCGCCCAGGGTGAGGACGCCGCCGACGTTCTGCGCATGGCGGCGGCGGCAGAACGCGGCTCCGAGCATCCCGTGGCCCGCGCCATCGTGGACGCGGCCGGCGATGCGCCGGCGGCGGACGCGTTCCGCAACCACGGCGGCCGCGGCGTCACCGCCCGCGTCGAGGGCCGCGACGTCGCGGTCGGCCGCCCCGCCTGGCTGGCCGAGCAGGGGTTCACCGGCGCCGCCTCCGTCACCGCCACCCTGGACGCCGCGGCCCGCGACGGCGACACCGTGGCGGCCGTGGGCTGGGACGGGCACGCACGCGGCGTCATCGCGCTGCGCGACACCCCCCGGACGTCGGCCGCGGCGGCCGTGCAGGCGCTCCACGACCTGTCGCTGCGCACCGTGATGCTGACCGGCGACAACGCCGCCGCGGCCGCCACCGCCGCCCGCGCGGTGGGGATCGACGACGTGGTCGCCGACGTGCTGCCGGCGGGGAAGGCCGAGGCCGTGGCCGCGATGCAGGCGCGGGGCCGGGTGGTGGGGATGGTGGGGGACGGCGTCAACGACGCGCCCGCCCTGGCCCGCGCCGACCTGGGCATCGCCATCGGCACCGGCACCGACGTCGCCATCGAGGCGTCCGACGTCACGCTGATGCGTGCCGACCTCATGGGCGTGGCCGACGCCGTGCGGCTGTCGCGGCGCACGCTGGCCACCATCAAGGGCAACCTATTCTGGGCGTTCGCCTACAACGTGGTCGCGATCCCCCTGGCCGCCCTGGGCTACCTCAACCCGCTGATCGCGGGGGCGGCGATGGCGTTCTCGAGCGTGTTCGTGGTCACGAACTCGCTGCGTCTGAAGGGGTTCCGTCCCCTCCGGAGCTGAGCGTCGCGTCGTCGCACGCGTGGTCGTGGCAGCCGCCCACGGCCGCCGCGCCGGGCATCAGGTGACGCCGGGGGGCGTGCTCCATCTGCAGCGTGGCGTGGGTGATGCCGAACGCGACGCTCAGGCGCTCGGACACGACCCGGCGCAGGGCGTGGCAGTCGGCGTCGGTGCCCACGACGACGTGCGCGGACAACGAGGGGAAGTCGGAGGACACGCTCCAGACGTGCAGGTCGTGCACCTCCACCACGCCGTCGATGGACGCCAGCGTGCGGCCGAGGTCCTCGGGGTCCACGCCGGACGGGGCCGCCTCCAACAGCACCGACACCGAGCGGGCGAGGATGCCCCACGAGCCCACCAGCACCAGCAGCGACACGCCGATGGCCGCGATGGGGTCGGCCATGCGCCAGCCCCACCACATCATCGCCAGCCCCGCGATCACCACGCCCAGCGACGCCGCCGTGTCGGCGGCCAGGTGCAGGATCGCGGCCCGCACGTTGAGGTCGTGGCCGGTGCGGCCGGTGCGGTGGATGAGCCACGCGCTGCCCGCGTTGACGACGATGCCCGCCGTGGCGGTGAGCACCACCGGCAGGCCCGGCACGTCGGGGGGATCCCCCAGGCGGCGCACGGCCTCGAGGGCCACGAACCCCGCCACGAACACCACGATGAGGCCGTTCGCGAGCGCCGCCAGCACCTCGGCGCGGCGATACCCGAAGCTGTGACGGGGCGTCGCCGGACGGGTCACCAGCACCGCCGCGAACAGCGCGATCCCCAGGCCCGCGACGTCCGACAGGTTGTGTCCCGCGTCCGCGATGAGGGCGACCGACCCGATGAGGAAGCCGACGATCGCCTGCAACACGGTGAACCCGGCGTTCAGCACCAGCGCCACGGTCAGGGCGCCCCGGGCGCTGCCCGGCGGGGGAGCGTGGTGGTGATGATGGGAGTGGTCGTGGGCCATGGCGGCGGGGGTATCTCGGGGCAGACGACACCGGTAGCGGCGCCGATCGCGCCGTTAGCATGACAGCGTGACCTGCCTGCTCACCCGCCCCGTGGTGGCCCTGGTCGCTGCGACCCTGGGGGGCCTCGTGGCGGCGACGACGATGCACGCCCAGACCCCGACGACCACGGCCCCCCTGCCGCCACCGGGCGTCACCCCGCCGCCCGCCCCCCAGGCCGTCCGCGGCGACCAGGAGGGGCCCACGATCGACGTCGAGTGGACGTCGACCGTCGTGGGCGCGCCGCACCCCGGCGAGCGGCTGTGCGTGATGCTGCGCGGCGCCGGGGCTCCCGGCACTCCCCGGCTGTGCGTGCGCGGCACTGTGGCGTACTCCGCCGTGCTCGTGCGGGGCGCGAAGACGACGGTGCTGCCCGACGCGGTGGTGCGACGCACCGGCCGCACGTCGGTGGCCGTGAACGTGGCGGGCGACGACATCGGACTGCGGCCCGGGGCGTTGCGGCTCATCCCCCTGACCCCGGCCGGCACGCCCGACCGGCGTACGACCCCCCTGCAGATGACGTGGCGCCGCGCCGTGGTGACCGGCTGCACGCGCACCGGCGCGGGGCAGGTGTCGCGGGGCCCCGCCGCCGGGCGCATGGTGGCCCTGACGTTCGACGATGGACCCTCCACGGCGACGCCGGCGGTGCTCGATCTGCTCAAGCGATACAAGGTGCACGCCACGTTCTTCGTGCTGGGCGGCAGCAGCACGTGGAATCCCAGGCTGCTGCGGCGCGTCGTCGACGAGGGACACACGCTCGGGGTGCACTCGTGGAGCCACGCCCGCTTCCCGTCGTGGTCGGACATGCGGCAGACGCGCAACGCGGTGAAGGCGATCACCGGGGTGACGCCGTGCCTGTTCCGGCCGCCGTACGGCCTCACCAACGGCCGCGTGGTGGCCGACGCGAACGGGCTCGGCATGACGTCCGTGCTGTGGAGCATCGACACCAACGACTGGCGCCTGCCCGGATCGGGGGCCATCGCCGACCGGGCGCTGCGGGTGGGGCCCGGCGGCATCGTGCTGATGCACGACGGCGGCGGTCCGCGCGGGCAGACGGTGGCCGCCCTGGGCACCATCCTTCGTGGCCTCAAAGCACGCGGGCTCGAGCCCGTCAGCGTCGAGACGCTGCTGCGGTACCGCACCGAGTACACCCTCAGGTAAGGGGGCGACGTGCCGGCGTTGAGCCGATGGTGCGTGCGGGCGGCGCTGGCCTACCTGGTGCTGGGCATGGGCATGGGCGCATGGATGCTGGTGGTGCAGGCCCGCGACGGGCACTCGCCCGGTCCCCCGTGGGGGGTGCTGCACGCCCACGTGCTGCTGATGGGCTTCATGCTCATGCTCATCATCGGCGTCGCGTTCTGGATGTTCCCGCGCGTGAAGGGGCAGCGGCCCGGGCGCGAGGGAGGCTGGGTGGCGTTCGCGCTGATCAACGCGGGCCTGCTGCTGCGCCTCGCCAGCGAGGCCCAGGCGCGGGGCGGCGGCGTCGGCTGGAGGTGGGCGCTGGGCGTCGCCGCCGTGTTGCCGGCCGTGGGGGCCGCGGCGTTCGCGGTCAGCATCCTCCCGCGCGTGAAGGCGGCGATGACCCCGGAGGAGAGCCGCCGCGCGCGGGCCGAATCGCAGGCCGCGCGAAAGGCCGGCGGCGGTGAGTAGCTAGCGCTCGGCCGACGACTTCGGTGCGGGCGACGCCTGCGACGGGGTCGTCGCCTTGGCGGGCGCGGGGGCGACGTCGACGGGGGTCAGGGGCGCCGTCGGCGGCGCGGCCGGGGCCGGCGCGGGCGCCGCGGCGGCCGGGGCCGGGCGCTTCTTCGCGTCGGTGCGCGGGCACGGCGCCGCGACCTCGGCGCTGCGGATGGCGCCGCAGCGGCGGGCGGCCGGGCGCGAACAGTCGGCGCGGCTCGGCGCGCACGCCGGGGCGGAGACGTCGGTGGCCCGGGGAGCGGCCTGCACCAGCGTCGGCTGCTGCCGGGCCTCGGGTTGCGTCACGTGCGATCCCACCACGTCGGCGACGATCACGGTGCTCGCCGCCAGCGCGCTCAGTAGCACCGACGCCGCCAGCACGTGCCGGATGCCGGTCTTGACGCGGCGGGGTGGCGGCTGATCAGCGGCGTGTCGGTCGGGACGGGACTCCACAACGTCACGATGTCATACACCCGCGTTTCGATGCACCCCCGAAACTGTGTTTGAGACGGACTTCTCATAAGGTCGTTACATGGCCGACATGTTGCCCGGATGGTCGGCGGGCATCGACATCTGCCCGGCGGGGTCGGGCAGGCCGGGGGCGGGGGCACGGGCGGCCTCATCGACGAAGCCCGCGAGGCGCACGCCCAGCAGGCGCACCGGCAGCGGCGGGGCGTACTCGCGCAGCAGGGTGCGGGCCACGCGGGCGATGGTGGCCGCATCGTCCACCGGCCCCGGCAGCGTGCGCGCGCGCGTGACCGTCGTCCAGTCGGACAGGCGCACCTTGATGGCCACGGTGCGCCCGCGGCGGCCGCCCCGGTGGACGCTGCCCTCCAGCCGCTCGCTGAGGTGCCCGAGCGTCTCCTCCATCGCGGCGGGGTCGGTGATGTCCTCGTCGAACGTCACCTCGCTGGACACCGACTTGGCGGGACCCGGATCGGTGACCACCGGGGAGTCGTCGTGGAACCACCCCAACGCGTGCAGCGCGCGTCCCCACCGCTCGCCGAAGCGGCGCGCCAGGTCGTCGGGATCGGCGGCCTGCAGCTCGCCGATGCGGTGGATGCCCATCGCGGCCAGGCGCTCGGCCGAGCGGGGTCCGATGCCCGGCAGGCGCCGCACGCCGGCCGACGCGAAGCGGCGGGCCGCCTCCTCGCGTCCCATCGCGGTGAACGCCGCGGGCTTGCCCACGTCGGAGCAGCACTTCGCCACCAGCCGGGACGGCCCCAGCCCCACCGACAACTGCACGCCGGTGGCCTCCAGCACGTCGGCGACCGCCGCGCGCAGCACCGCCACCGGGCGCGGCGTGCCCGTGAGATCGGCGTACGACTCGTCGATGCCCATGCGCTGAAGCCGGTCGAGGTGGGTGCCGACGCGCGCCCACACGCGGCGGGACGCCTCGGAGTAGGCCGCGTGGTCGGGGGGGATGACCACGGCGTGAGGGCACAGCCGCAGCGCGGTGGCGGCAGGCATGGCCGATCCCACGCCGAAGGCGCGCGCCTCGTACGACGCCGTGGTCACCACCGAGCGGGGGCCGTTGCCCGCGACGATCACGGGCAGGCCCCGCAGCTCGGGCCGCCGCAGCAACTCCACGGTGGCGAAGAACGCGTCGCAGTCGAGGTGGGCGATCACCCGTGGCCGAGCGTCCGGCATGCGCGCACCCTAGCGATGCGAACAGACGTTCCGTCGCCCGAGATCAGTCCTCGGGACCCACCAGGCGGTTGCGCCCGCGCTGCTTGGCCTCGTAGAGGCGACGGTCGGCCACCACGTACAGCTGCGTCACTTCCACTGCGTCGTCCGGTGCGTGGGCCAGCCCGGCGCTCAGCGTGAACCGGGTGCCGTGCGTCGCGCCCCGCTCGTTCGCGCCCCGCACGACCGCCTCGCCGCGCGCCATGGCCTCGCCGCGCGAGCACCCCATCATCAGCACCGCGAACTCGTCGCCGCCCAGGCGGCTGACGATGTCGGAGTCGTGTGCGTGCTCCCGCAGATGGTCGGCGACCCCGACCAGGGCGGCGTCCCCTCCCGGATGGCCGAACGCGTCGTTGATGTCCTTGAACAGGTCGACGTCCACCACCATCAGCGCCATCGCTGCGCCGGCGGGCTCCGCCAGCGCGGCGGCGGCCGCCTCGTCGAGCACCCACCGCGACGCCAGACCGGTCAGCGCGTCCTGACTGGCCATACGCGCCAGCTCGTCCTCGGCGTCGTGGGCCGCCTTCTGCGCCCGGGTCAGCACCACGGCCGTGATCACCAGCGCCGTGCCGAAGTAGAAGAGGCTGGAATCCTGTTCCGGCGCGACGGTGAGCACCGTCACGATCGCCATGACCACGGCCCAGCCCGTCACGACCGCTGCGGCGGCCGGCCGCAGGAAGTACGCGGCGTACAGCACGGGCAGCACCAGGAACACCTGTGAACCCGCGCTGGCGTCGTGGCTGAGCACGTTCGTCGCAGCCGTCAGCGTGAGCACCGCGACCGAAACGGGGACGCCCACCACGAACGGGTGCCCGGCGCCCTTGCGTCTGCCCCACAGCGCCGTGAGGAACAGGACTGCGGGCATCAGCACGGTGTTCACCAGCACCAGGCCCGGCCCCTGATGGCGGCCCGCTGCAGAGACGGGGCCGAACAGCACCAGCGTGGCGAGGCTCTTCACCATGATCACGCCCGCCCCGCACGCCAGCATCAGCGTCCCGATGCGCACGGCGTCCACGACGTCGCGAGGCTCAGCGTGGCGCCGCCATCCGGTGGAAGGGACCGGGGTGGGCGTCACAGGGCCACCACCACGCGGTCCCGGCCGGCTCGCTTGGCGCGGTACAGCGCGTCGTCGGAGGCCGCGTACAGGGCCTCGACGTCGGTGGCATGGGTCGGGGCGTGGGCGACTCCGGCGCTGAGCGACAGGGAGACGCTCGTGCCGGTGACGTCCATGGGGGCGTCGCGGACGTGGGCCAGCATCGACTCGGCCCGCTGGACGGCGGCGGCGGCGCCACAGCCGGGGAGGAGCACCGCGAGCTCGTCGCCGCCGATGCGGCACACAAGGTCGCCGGGCCGCGTGGCGGCGCGGATCGCGCGGGTCACGAACGCCAGCGCCGCGTCGCCGACGGGGTGCCCGTACGTGTCGTTCACCACCTTGAAGCGGTCGAGGTCGAGGATCACCAGGGCCGTTCCCGCGGCGTCGGGCGTGGCCAGCGATTCGGCGAGCGCCCGGTCGAGCACCTGCCTTTGGTGCGCCCCGGTGATGGGGTCGATCAAGGCCCGCCGCTCCAGCTCGGCGCGGACGCGGTTGCGCGTG
Organism: Actinomycetota bacterium; assembly: GCA_963169235.1. GTDB lineage: Bacteria > Actinomycetota > Thermoleophilia > Miltoncostaeales > Miltoncostaeaceae > JAGQUM01. Next base: position 11,652 of record CAUJCX010000004.1, read on the forward strand.
CGGCGCGACGCGATCAGCACGAGCGCCAGCGCCACCAGCACCGATGTGCCGTACACCGTGTCGTGGAACGCCGCCCTGGCGGGGAGCTGGGTGACCGTCGTGAGGACGAGCGCCACCAGCACGGCGCCCAGCGACAACAGCCCACCCGCGGGACGTAGCCAGTACGCGCCGTACACGACGGGCACCACGAACATGATCTGCGCCCCGGGCGTGGCGTCGTGCGTCACGAGGTTGAGCGCCACCTGCATGGCCGTTCCCACCAGCGGCAGCGCGATGGCGATGGGCGCCGACAGCCCCTTCGTGCGGCGAAGCAGCTGCCCCACCAGGAACAGCGAACCGATCACCGCGAAGGCCACGAGCCACTCCCACGGCGACCGGTCCGGCGCGTGAACGCGCCCCCACGGGCGGACGTGTTCCATCGCCTCGCTCACGAGCGTCGCGCCCAGGATCGCCCAACCGCCCGCCTCGAACATCCAGGCCGCGCCGAGACGCGCCTCCCGTGCGTTCCAGGGGCCGAAGCCGTCGACCCACGCCCGCCACGACCTGCCGGTGACGGCGTCGCCCGGCGTCGGCAAGGGATGCGTCACGCTCGCCCGCTAGGGTCCCGGGTCATGATCAGGAATCAGCCCTCGTGTGGTGGGTGGATCGAAGCGGTGTGCGGACCCATGTTCAGTGGGAAAAGCGAGGAGCTGATCCGGCGGCTGCGGCGCGCGGAGATCGCCGGTCAGGCGGTGATGATAGCCAAGCCGCGCATCGACGACCGTTACGACATCGGCCATGTCGTAAGTCACTCAGGGCATCGTATCCGGGCGGTCGGGGTGGACGACCCGGGGGCGATCGTGCGCATGGCCGCCGGTTGCCACGTGGTGGGCATCGACGAGGTGCAGTTCTTCGGCGGCGAGGTCGTCGACGCGCTGGTCGCGCTGGCCGACGGTGGCATGCGGGTGATCGCCGCGGGCCTCGATCTGGACTTCCGCGGCGAGCCGTTCGGGCCCATGCCGCAGCTGCTCGCCCGGGCCGAGCTGGTGGACAAGCTCCAAGCCGTCTGCCTGTGTTGCGGCGGCCCGGCGACGCGCACGCAGCGGCTGGTGGACGGCGTGCCCGCCCCGTTCGACGGGGCCACCATCCAGGTGGGTGCGCTCGACGCGTACGAGGCGCGGTGCCGTGGGTGCTTCGAGCAGGGCGACGCCCACTCCTGGGGCGAGCAGACCTCGTTCGCAGGGCTCTGACACCGCCCCCACCCGGCCCGGGAGGCGCCGCGCCGCAGGATGAGTAGGATGCCCGCCGTGCATCGTCGCATCGCCATCGTCGCCTCGGGGGTCATGGTCGCCCTCGGGGTGGTGGCCGTCGCAGGCTGCTCCGACGACGACGCCGGCACCACGACGTCCGCCCCGACGGCGGCGGCCACCCGGCCCGCCACGTCGTCACCCGCGGCCGAGGGCCTCGCCATCGGCGTGCAGGACGACCGCATGATCTGGCTCAACGAGCAGCCGGCTGAGCGTATGGAGCGGGCGGCGGCGCTGGGCGTGAAGCTGGTGCGCGTCGATCTGCGCTGGGACATGGTGGCGCCCGCGCGTCCGACGCGCCCCACCGACCCCGCCGACCCCGCCTACACGTGGGCCCGGTACGACCAGATCGTGGACGCCGCCAGGGAGCGCGGCATCCGCGTGCTGTTCACGGTGTGGGGTACGCCGTCCTGGGCCCGCGTCACCGACCCCGCCGTGGCCGACGTGAAGGACTTCCGTGATCAGCCGTTCGGCGCGCGGCCGCGCGACCCCGCCGACGCCGGCCGCTTCGCCCAGGCCGCGGCCACCCGGTATGCCCCCCGGGGCGTGCACATGTGGGAGGCGTGGAACGAGCCCAACGGGCCCATGTACCTGCGGCCCCAGTACCGGCGCGAGGGCAGCCGCTGGGTGCCCGAATCGCCCCGCATCTACGCGCAGATCCTCAGAGCGATGTACGCGGGCTTCACGCGTGCCGACCCGGACGCCGTGGTGGCCGGGGGTGCCACGGCCCCGGTGGGCGACCGGGATGTGGCCAACTGCCCGCTGGCCAAGCAGAACTGCCGCGTCACGCCCCAGGCGTTCGTCACGGCGCTCAACGCGCTGCGGCCGCCGATGGACGCGTACGCCCACCACCCGTACCCCAGCCGCCCGCCGACCGACGCCATCAACCCCAAGGCCGGCTACATCGACCTCTACAGCCTGTCGGTGCTGACCGGGCTGATGGACGCGGGCTACCTGCGCGGCAAGCCCGTGTGGGTCACCGAGTTCGGTGTCGCCACGAAGGACGTGCCGAACTACCACTTCTTCCGCACCCCGGAGCTCCAGAAGGAGTACCTGGTCGACGCGCTGACGCGGCTGCGCGCCAATCCCCGGGTGAAGGTGTTCGTGTGGTACCTGATGCAGGACAACGGCAGCTGGGCGTCCGGCCTGTACGACGAGGCGGGAGCCCCCAAGCCCGCGGCCGCCGAGATGCGCGCCCAGGCGGGCGGCTGATCAGCCCCCGGCCTGCGAGGCCACCACGGCGACGCCACAGGCGGTGACGGCGATCGCCGCCAGCTGCATGCGGGTGAGGCGCTCCCGGAAGAACAGGTAGCCGCCGACGGTCGCGAACACCGCGAACTGCGACGCCATCACGGACGCGACGGCCACCGAGTCGCGGGCCCCCAGCGCGAACGCCACCAAGCCTCCCACCTCGGCGACGCCCGCCGCAGCGGCCCACACGGCCCGCCGGCCGGGCGGGAACACGCGGCGGCCGCCGGCGATGGCGGCGGCGATCACCATCACGCCGATGAGCCGGGCGGGAAGCGTGACCCACGCCAGCGGCACCAGGCTGCTCACCTTGCCGCTCGCGACCAGGTTCACCGCGAAGCAGGCGGCGCCGGCGAGCGCCAGCGCCAGCGTCGGGGCCAGCGGACGGGGAGGCGCCGACGCGTCCGGCACCGGCGCCGCCGCGGCCACCGTCACCACGCCCGCGACCACCACCAGCATGCCGACGAGCGTCAGCGGGCCGGGACGCTCGCCCAGCGCGATGGCCCCCAGGGCCGCCAGGGCACCCTCCGACGACGTGATGCTGCTGACCACCGCGACGTGACCGCGGGCGAGGGCCGCGTACATGAACGCCAGGCCCAGGAGGTTCCCGGAGCCCGCCAGCGCCAGCCACCCCGCCGACGTGCGGGTCAGCGTGCCGTCGTTCACCGTGAACGCCACCAGCGGGGCCGAGATGAGGAAGCCGGCCATCACCACCCACGTGAGCGTCGGGATGAGGCCGATGCCGCGGGACGAGCGCGCCGCCAGAAGCGTGGATGACGCCCAGCCCAGCGCCGCGGCCAAGCCGCCCAGGAGGGCCGTCACGTGAGGTCGTGGTGCACGCGGGTCACCTCTCCGGCCGCCAGCGTCTGCGGTCCCGCGGGCGTGTGCACCACGAGGCGCCCCTGCCCGTCGACCCCGGCCGCCGTCCCCGCGACGTCGTGATCGCCGACGGTCACGGTGACGCCGTGGCCGTCCAGCAGGTCGCGCGCGGCGAACGCGGCCAGGGCCGGTCCCGGGCCGACGTCGCGCCACTCGTCCATGCGGCGCGCGAGGTGGGTGACCACGTCGCACACCACGTCGTGGCGCCGGCGGGGCGCGGCGTCCGTGCTGACGGCACCCGGCCGCCAGCGGGCGTCGGCGACGGCGGGCACGCCGTGCACGTTGACGCCGATCCCGGCCACGATCCATGCGACGCCGCTCTCGTCGGCGCCCAGCTCGCAGAGGATGCCGCACACCTTGCGGCCCCCGATCACCAGGTCGTTGGGCCAGATGACGCCGACGCCGTCGCCGAGCGCGTCGGCCACGGCCACCGCGACGAGGATGGGTACGACGCCGGCGTCGGCCACGTCCACCCGCGGGCGCGTCAGCACCGACATCAGCACCGCGTCGCCGGGGCGTGCGGCCCAGGTGCGTCCGCGGCGGCCCCGCCCGGCGGTCTGGACGTCGGCGCCCACCACCAGCCCGGCGGGGGCGCCGGCCCGGGCCGCGGCGACGGCGTCGTCGTTGGTCGACCCCGTGGACGCCGACCAGCGCACCGGGCCCATCCCCGCCCCGGCGACGGCCTCGGTGGCGGCCAGGCCGGACACGGGGTCGGCGTCGTCGGCCAGGCGGTAGCCGTCGCGCACGCCGTCCACCGCCACCCCGGCGCGGCGCAGCGCGTCCACGTGGCGGTGGACGGCCGCGCGTGAGCAGCCCAGCCGCTCCGCCAGCTCCTGGCCCGACACGCTGGCCTGGTCGCGCCCGCTCACCAGCGCGGCCAGCACCTGCTCGCGACGCGCGTCGGCGTCCGTCGTCACGGCTGTACGGTCATTGCCGTGACGCAACGTCTATCGTGGCGGGGTGCGCGTGGCGCCGCGGGTCGGGCCGCAAGGGGGGCGTGCTTCATCAACACCTCGTACCGGAGGACGGACTCCATGGATGCCTCGCGCATCGCACGTATCGCGGTCTTCGCAGGCGTGGTCGCCGTGATGGGCACCACGCCGGCGGTCAGCGTACCGGGCATCGCGGTCCCCATCACGCTGCAGACCCTCGGGGTGATGCTGGCGGGGCTGATGCTGAGCCCCCTCGAGGCGTTCCTCGCGATGGCGTTGTTCGTGGGGATGGTCGCCACCGGGCTGCCCCTCCTGCCCGGCGGGCGTGGGGGCCTGGCGGTGTTCACCGGGCCCAGCGCGGGCTTCCTCCTGGGGTTCGCGCCCGCCGCGGCGGCGATCGCGGCGCTGGCGCCCGTGGCGCGCCGGGCGACGCAGGGGCGGTCGAGCGCGTGGACCACGGCCGGGTACTTCGCGAGCGCCGTACTGGGCGGCATCGTGGTGCTGTACGCCGTCGGCGTGCCGGTGGGGGCGTGGAACACGGGCACGTCGCCCGGCACGTTCCTGCGGGGATCGATGGTGTTCCTGCCGGGCGACCTGCTGAAGGCCGCGGGCGCGGCCGCGGTGGCGGTGTCGGTGTTCCGGGCCGCCCCGTTCCTGCGCCCCCAGGTCGCCCGCTAGGGCCCGCCGTGCTGGTCACCACGCGGGCCCTCACCCGCGACGACGCCCGTGCCGGCCGCATCGCCCTGCGGGGCGGGGCGGACGCGCTCACGTACGGCGACCTGTGGCGCCGGGCGGACGCGGTGCGGCTGGCGTCCGCGGCGTGGCCGGGCGGGGGAGGGGGCACCCCGTTCGCGGCGCTGGTCTCGGACGATTCCCCGCACGCCGTCGCCACGTTCCTGGGGCTGAACGCGGCGGGCTGGGCCGTCGGCGTGCTCGACCGGGCCTGGTCGCCGGACGAGGTGCGCGGCGCGCTGGCGCAGCTGGCACCGGCGGCGTTCGTGTCGCCGGTCGGGCCACCGCCCGGCGACGGCGCGGCGTGGAGCGACGCGGGCCACCTGGGGGCGGGATGGCGGGCCTGGACGCGCGGCGGCACGCCCGGGACGGCACCCGCGCCGTCCCCGGACGACACGTTCTACGTGGGCTTCACGTCCGGCACGTCCGGGCGTCCGAAGGCGTTCGCCCGGAGCCACCGCTCGTGGTGGGAGAGCTTCGCGCGGTTCACCGAGGCCGCGCCACCGCCCGCCGGGACGGTGATCGTGCCGGGACCGCTGTCGAGTTCCCACTTCCTGTTCGGCGCCCTCCACGGGCTGCACGAGGGCGCCACCGTCCATCTGGGTGCGCTGGCGTCCGCGATGGCCCCGGGCGCGGACGAGCCTCCGGGGGCCGCGTACGTGGTGCCCACGATGCTGGCGGCGCTGTGCGAGCGCACCGCGTCCCCGGGCGAGCGTGTCCCCGCCGTCTTCTACTGCGCGGGCGCGCGGCTCGAGGCCGCCGTGCGCGGACGCGTCCGCGAGCGCTTTCCCGCCGCCACGGTGGTGGAGTACTACGGGGCGTCCGAGCTGTCGTTCGTGACGCTGCGTCGCGACGGCGACGCCACCCCCGCCGGATCCGTCGGATCCCCGTTCCCGGGCGTCGAGCTGAGCGTCCGCGACGGTGCGGGCAACCCCGTCCCGCCCGGCACCACGGGCACCATCCACGTGCGCAGCCCGCTGGTGTTCCAGGGCTACCGCGGCGTCCCCCCCGAGGGCGCGGCGGCGCCCGCCGTCGACGGGTGGCTGACGGTGGGCGACCGCGGCCGGGTGGACGAGGCCGGTCACGTGTGGGTCGACGGGCGAGGCAGCGCGCTCATCATCACGGGCGGCACCAACGTGCAGCCCGAGGAGGTCGAGGAGGTGGTCGCCGCCGCGCCCGGGGTGGCGGCGTGCGTGGTGGTGGGGATCCCCGACCCCGCCCGCGGCGAGGTGGTGTGCGCGTGCGTCGTCCCCGCGCCGGGGGCGCTTCCCGATCGCAAGGCCCTGCGCGCACACGTCGCGGCGCGGCTGGCGCCCGCGAAGCGTCCCCGGCGCTGGGTGCACTGGACCCGACCGGTCCCGCTGACGCGCTCGGGCAAGGTCGACCGGGCGGCGGTGGCGGCGGCGCTCGCCGGGGCGGACGCGCCACCGGACGTGCGATGACGACGACCGCCGTGGTGGTGGAGGCCGTCCGCACCCCGTTCGCGCGGCTCGACGGTGCGCTCGCGCACCTGGACGCGCAGGCGCTGGCGGCGCTGGCGGTGCGCGAGGCGGTCGCCCGCGCCGGGGTCGCGCCCGGCGACGTGGACGACGTGCTGGTGGCCCACGCGGCCGGCCCGGGCGGCAACCTGGCCCGGCTCGCCGCGCTCGACGCGGGCCTGCCGGCCTCGGTTCCGGGTCTGACGCTCGACCGCCAGTGCGGCGGGGGCCTGGACGCGGTCACGCTGGCGTGCCGTCTCATCGCCGCCGGCGCCGGCGAGCTGTACGTGGCGGTCGGCGTCGACAGCGCGTCCACGTCGCCGCTGCGGGCCGAGGCCTCACGCGACGCGGGCGCGCACGGGCGCGGGTTCTTCCCGCGGCGCGCGTTCAGCGCGGGCGGCTGGGACGACCCCGGCATGGCCGAGGCCGCCGACGACCTGGCCGCGGCGCGCGCGATCCCCCGTGCGCGCCAGGACGCCTACGCGGCCGCCTCCCACGCCCGCGCGTCCGCATCCGCCTCGGGTGGGGAGTTCGACGCGGAGATCGTGCCGTGCCCGGGCCGGGACGGCGGGGCGACGGTGACCCGCGACGAGTGCCCGCGCGCCACGCTCGATGCGGCGCGGTGCGCGCGGATGCCGCCGGTGGTGCGCCCCGGCGGCACGGTCACCGCGGCGAACGCCAGCCAGATCGCCGACGGCGCCGTCGCCGTGGTGGTGGCCGCCGAGGGGCGGGCCCGCGCGCTGGGGCGCGGTGGCCTGGCCTTCCGCGACAGCGTCACCGTGGGCGTCCCGCCCCCCGAGTGCGGCCTGGGCGCCGTGGCCGCTGCGCGCGCGCTGGCCACACGCGACCCCCGGCACGAGGCCCGCGCCGCCCACCAGGTGGCGATGACAGAGGCGTTCGCCGCGCAGGTGCTGGCCACCGCCGACGACCTCCAGCTCGACCCGGCGCGTCTCAACCCGCGCGGCGGGGCGATCGGCCTGGGACACCCGTGGGGCGCGTCCGGGGCCATGCAGGTGCTGCGCCTGTGGCGCGACCTCGCCCCGGGCCACGAGGGGCTGGCGCTGGCGGCTATCGCGGGCGGCATGGGCGTGGCCGCCTGGTTCGCGGCGGTGACGTGGTGATCGAGTTCGACGGGGTCGCGGTGGACGCCGACGACGGCGCGCCCATCGTGCGCGACGTCACGCTGCGCATCGAGGGTGGCCGCACGGCGGTGATCGGGGCCAACGGCAGCGGCAAGACCACCCTGGCGCGCCTGGTCAACGGGCTCGGGCTGCCGTCGCGCGGGCGCGTCCGCGTGGACGGGCTCGACACCAAGGCCACGCGCCGCGACGTGCAGCGTCGCGTGGGGTTCGTGTTCCAGGACGCGGACCACCAGCTGGTGTACCCCACGCCGGCCGAGGACGTCGCCCTCGGCCTGCGCGCGCGCGGCGTGCCGGGGCGGGACGCCGACGCGCGTGCGCGTGCCGCGCTCGCCGGGCTGGGCCTCGGCGACGTGGCCGATCAGGCCATCCACACGCTCAGCGGGGGCGAGAAGCAACTGGTGGCGCTGGCGGGCGTGCTGGTGCTCGACCCCGCCTGGGTGGTGCTCGACGAGCCCACCGCCGCCCTCGACCTGGTGAACCGCCGCCGCGTGATCGCCGCGCTCGACGCGCTGCGCGTGCCCATCGTGGTGGTCTCGCACGACCTGGAGCACGTGCGCGGCTTCGACCGGGCGGTGCTGATGCAGGACGGCGCCGTGGCAGCCGACGGTGCGCCCGCCGCCGTCATCGACGCCTACGTCGCGGCGGTGGGCGCGTGACGCCCCTGGGCGGCTACCGGCGCGGCACGTCGTGGCTGCATCGCACCCCCGCCGGGGCGAAGCTGGCGGGCCTCCTGGTGGGGTCGGCGGCGCTGGTGGCCTGGGGCGGCTGGCCCAGCGCCGCGGTGGTGAGCGCCGCGTGCCTGGTGGCCGCGGCCGCCGCGGGCGTGCCGGTGCGCCACATCGCCCGCACCGTGGCGCCGTTCGTCGTCATGGCCGTGCTGGTGGTGGCGGCGCAGGCGGTGCTGGGACACGTGGCGGACGGCGTCATCGCCGCCACGCGCATGACGGCGCTGGCGAGCGCCGCGTCGCTGCTTTTGTTCACCACGTCCCCCGCGCAGCTCGTCGCCGCGGCGGAGGGCGCCCTTCACCGCCTGCGCGTGCGCCCCGACCGCGTGTTCCGGTTCGGGCTGCTGGTCGGCGTGTCGCTGCGCAGCATCGGCTACCTGGGGGTGGCCGCCCAACGGGTGCGCGACGCCCGCCGCGCCCGGGGCCTGTCGCGCAGCGTGCGGGCGTTCGCCGTGCCCACGGTCATCGCGGCCGCGCGCTTCGCCCACGGGGCGGGGGAGGCGATGGAGGCGCGGGGGATCGGCGATCCGGCGCTCTACGCCGATGCCGAGGTGGACGCGGCCGCGGCGCCGTCGTCGTCGGCGCGATGACGCACGTGGGACGCCTGCCCGCCGCGGCGACCCTTCAGGCGGTACAGGTGGCCGTCGGCCCGTTCCAGCACCCGGTCGAGGTCGTCGCCGGACGTCGCGACGCTCCACCCCATCGTCGCCGACACGGTGAGGCCGGGCACCACGGGCACGTCGGCGCACGCGGCGCGCACCGCGTCCAGCACGTCCTCCACGGCGTCCGCGGGAACGGGGATCACGGCGGCCATCTCGTCACCGCCCAGGCGTCCCAGCGGGGCATCGGCGGGCAGGGCGTCCCGCAGGCGCGTCGCCAGGCGTCGTAGCGACTCGTCCCCCGCGGCGTGCCCGTGGCGGTCGTTGATGGCCTTGAAGTCGTCGATGTCGAGCATGCACACCAGCAGCCGCTGGCCGTCGGCGGGCTGGCGGAAGAACTCGCCCCCCAGGGCGAAGAAGTGGCGGCGGTTGCTGATGCCGGTGAGGGCGTCGGTGGAGGCGGCGACGTCCAGCGCGTCGTGCGCGCGGATGATCTGCGCGTACAGGTCCATCATCACCAGCGATATCAGCGGCGTCAGCACCAGCGGCAGCACCACCGCCAGGGCCACGCCCGACAACAGCGACACGCCCCGGTCGCCCACGATGAGCCCGCTGACCAGCAGCGTCGCGGCCACCGACACAGCCACCGCCAGCGCCGTCATCGCGATCACGCTGCCGCGGGTCCCGTGCCGCCGCTGACGCCGCAGGATGCGCCGCTGCAGCGGGGTGAGGCTGGCCACCAGCTGCGAGGAACCCCCCACGAAGCCCTCGGGCGCCATCCCGACTTCAGGCCGCTCGCTGACGTCGGCCGCGTCGCGGTCGTCGGGGTGGTCGGGGCGCATCGTGGCCCTAACGTAGCGCGAATGGGGGGGACACCTGCCGCCGCGACCCCGCAGCGAATGGCGGTACGCCCCGCCCGTGCGGGCCGTGTGCCCCGGCGTCGCCGCACGCCACGACGCGCGCGCCGAGGGGCGCCCGGTTGGCCCCCGGGTGCTGCGCTGCGCTATCCTTCCCCGGCTTCGCCCTCGGGCGTTGCGCATGGTGAACGTAGCTCAGTTGGTAGAGCTCCTGGTTGTGGTCCAGGCGGTCGTGGGTTCGAGTCCCATCGTTCACCCTCCTCAGACGCCGTTTGAGGACCGGGACCCGCGGGTGTGGCGGAACCGGTAGACGCGCTAGGTTTAGGTCCTAGTGGGGCAACCCATGGAGGTTCGAGTCCTCTCACCCGCATGCCTATAGATACTGAACTCACAACACTCGAGGACGACCGCGTCCGCCTGGACGTCTCGGTCTCGAAGGACGAAGTCCAAAAGGCCGTCGACTCCACGCTCAAGCAGTTGGCGCGCGACGTCCGCATCCCGGGGTTCCGGCCCGGCAAGGTCCCGCCCACCGTCGTGATGAACCGCTTCGGCCGCGACGTCGTGGTGCAGGAGATGCTCAAGAACGCCATCGGCGGCTGGTACGAGTCGGCCGTCGCCGACACCGGCATCCGCCCGATCGACGACCCCGAGCTCGACCTGGAGGGGGGCGTGCCGGAGGACGACGGCCTCACGTTCACCGCCACGGTGCAGACGCGCCCCAAGGCGACGCTGGGCACGTGGAAGGGGCTCGACGTGGGCCGCAACGAGGTCGAGGTGCCCGAGGGGCAGGTCGACACCGAGCTGGCCCGGCTGCGCGACCGCGCCGCCCGTCTCACCCCGGTCGAGCGCGCCGCCGCGGCGGGCGACTTCGTGGTGATCAGCTTCGACGGCCACATCGGCACCAACCGGGTGGCGGCCGCGAGCGCGCGTGACTACATGGTCGAGCTGGGCGCCGGGCGCCTGATGTCCGAGTTCGACGAGGCCCTCGTGGGCATGTCGGCGGGCGACGAGACCAAGATCTCCGTCGAGTACGCGTCCGACGACAACCGCCCCGAGCTGGCGGGCGCCACGGTCGACTACACGCTGACGCTGGCGCAGGTGCAGGAGAAGCAGCTGCCCGACCTGGACGACGACTTCGCCCAGGAGATCAGCGAGTTCGACACGCTTGCCGAGCTGCAGGCCGACATCGAGGCCAAGCTCACCGAGCGGGCCGAGGCCATCGTCGACGAGGCGTTCCGGCGCCGCGCCATCGATGCCGCGGTGGCCGGTGCCACGGTGGACGTGCCCACGGTGATGACCGACCGGCGCATCAACAGCATCCTCAACCAGACGGCCTCGCAGCTGCCCAAGGGCGTGTCGTTCGAGCAGTACCTCGAGGCCACGGGCCGCACGCTGGAGGAGACCGTCGAGGGCCTGCGCCCCGACGCCGAGATGGCGCTGAAGCGCGAGCTGGTGGTCGAGGCCATCGCCGAGGCCGAGGGCGTCGACATCACCAATGCCGATGTCGAGAACCAGATCCGCGACGACGCCGTGTCCATGGGGCGCGACGCCGAGACGCTCATCCGCGAGGTCAACGACAACAACGCGTTCGAGAGCCTGCGGGACGACCTGCGCATGCGCCGGGCCGTCGAGGCGCTGGTGCAGGCGTCGAACCCGGTTGCCGTGACCGATGACGACGAAGCCGTCAAGATCTCAGACGACGGCCAGGAGAATGAGGCCGGCGAGGCGAATGAGTCGCCTGGCGAGTCCACGTGACGCGAGGAGTTCTTCCGGCATGAGTCCCCTGATCCCGATGGTCGTCGAGCAAACGTCGCGCGGCGAGCGTTCGTTCGACATCTACTCGCGGTTGCTCAACGAGCGCATCGTCTTCCTGGGCACCCCCATCGATGACCAGATCGCCAACCTGATCGTGGCGCAGCTTCTGCACCTCGATGGGGAGGACTCCGACAAGGACATCTCGCTGTACATCAACTCGCCGGGCGGGTCGGTGTACGCGGGCCTGGCGATCTACGACACCATGAACTTCATCAAGGCCGACGTGCAGACCATCTGCGTCGGCATCGCGATGAGCATGGGGGCGCTGCTCTTGTGCGGCGGCGCCGAGGGCAAGCGCATGGCGCTACCCAACGCCAAGGTGATGATCCACCAGGTGTCCTCGGGCTTCTCGGGCCAGGCGTCCGACATCGAGATCCACGCCCGCGAGGTCATCAGCCTGCGTCACCGGCTCGACGAGATCATCGCGAAGCACACCGGCCAGCCGCTCGACAAGGTGAAGCAGGACACGGAGCGTGATTACTTCATGTCGTCCGAGGAGGCCAAGGAGTACGGCCTCGTCGACCGCGTGATCACGTCCAACTAGCTTCATGGCCAAACCCACCGACGCCAACGAGCAGCTGCTGTGCAGCTTCTGCGGCAAGTCCCAGCGCCAGGTCAAGAAGCTCATCGCCGGCCCCGGCGTCTACATCTGCGACGAGTGCATCGATCTCTGCAACGAGATCATCGATGAGGAGCTGACGTCCCCGGTCGGGTTCGACCCCGACGCGCTGCCCCGGCCGCAGGAGATCTACGGCGTGCTCAACGAGTACGTGGTGGGGCAGGAGGAGACCAAGCGCGCGCTGGCGGTGGCGGTCTACAACCACTACAAGCGCGTGCAGATGATGTCGGCGGGCGAGACCGACATCGAGCTGCAGAAGTCGAACATCCTGCTGCTCGGTCCCACGGGCTGCGGCAAGACGCTCTTGGCCCAGACGCTGGCGCGCATCCTCAACGTGCCGTTCGCCATCGCCGACGCCACGGCGCTCACCGAGGCCGGCTACGTGGGCGAGGACGTCGAGAACATCCTCCTCAAGCTCATCCAGGCCGCCGACTTCGACGTGAAGAAGGCCGAGACGGGCATCATCTACATCGACGAGGTCGACAAGATCGCCCGCAAGGCCGACAACCCGTCGATCACGCGCGACGTGTCGGGCGAGGGCGTACAGCAGGCCCTGCTCAAGATCCTCGAGGGCACGGTGGCGTCGGTGCCGCCGCAGGGGGGCCGCAAGCACCCCCACCAGGAGTTCCTCACCATCGATACCACCAACGTGCTGTTCATCTGCGGCGGCGCGTTCGCGGGCCTCGAGCAGGTGATCGGCCGGCGCGTGGGTCGCCGCGGCGTGGGTTTCGGCGCCGAGCAGACCAAGCGCGCGTCCGACCACGACCCGCACGAGCTGCTGTCGCAGGTGCTTCCCGAGGACCTGGTGGGCTACGGCCTCATCCCCGAGTTCATCGGCCGCCTGCCCGTCATCTCGGCCGTGCACCAGCTGACGCGCGACGACCTGGTCACCATCCTCTCCGAGCCGCGCAACGCGCTGGTGAAGCAGTTCAAGCGCTTCTTCAGCTTCGACCGCGTCGACCTGACGTTCTCGGACGACGCGCTGGTGGCCATCGCCGACAAGGCGCTCGAGCGTGAGACCGGCGCCCGCGGCCTGCGCAGCATCGTCGAAGGCGCCCTCATGGACGTCATGTTCGAGATCCCGTCGCGGGACGACGTGGTGAAGTGCGCGGTCACCAAGGACACCATCGAGCGGGGCCTGCCCCCGACGCTGGTCACGTCGGCCCCGGAGCAGCGCGCGGAGGCCAGCGGGTAGACCGGTCGGTGCGTCATGCTGACGCCGCCGCGCCGCGCGCGTTGGAACGGGACGCGTGAGACGCGTCCACAGGCGAACATGGTCTCTTGGGCATCCCCATGGTCACCGGCCTGGGGATCGGTGCGCTGTGGGGCTGATCGTCGCCCTGGTCGTGTACGGCATGGGCCGGCCCGACTGACGCCCGTCGTGCGGTGGACGGCTAGCCTTGCGCGTCGCGATGGCGGCGGCGCAGGGTCGCGGCCCACTTCTTGCGCACGTCCGGGGCGAACGGGACGACCCCGTCGGCGATCGCGGTCGTGATGTCGTCGGTCGCGCCGAGCGCTTGCTCCAGCGCCGACTCCGCCGCCCGCGCGGGGATGCCGGCGGCGCCGGCGAACGCCAGTAGCGAACGGCGGCTGAGCCCGTCGCGACGACCCCCCATCGCCAGTGCCATGGTGGCGTCTCCGTACGGCACCGTCGACGGCAGGTCGTACGCGGGGGCGATGTGCCATTCGCCCGCCATCGTCCCCAGCACCGACAGGTTCTTCGCGTGCACGTCGCCGTTGCCGGTGAGCCACGCGAAGCACAGTTGCCGGAACACCTCGCGCGCCGCCGCGACGCGGGCAGCGCACAGATGCGACAGCGCCGACGTGACCTCCTCGGCCGTCACGAGGTACTTGTCGGCGGGGTAGCGGCCCAGTACCTGTGCGGCGTCCTCCATCGCCAGCGACACCGGCGCGCCGTCCGCGTCGAGCACACGGTCGAACCGTTCGACCAGCAGCCCGGGACGGCCTGTCGCGTCGTGCACCACGTCGGCCCGGACGGCCGGGATCCGAGCCCGCCGCGCGGCGGCGATGAAGAACGCCTCGTTCTCGACGACCAGCGGGTACTCCGGCGGGTCCACCTTCAGGATGAACCGGCGGCCCGCACGGGACACAGGCAGCGAGATCATGCGGGCCGACGCCTTGTCCTGGACGCCCGCCAGCGCGACGGGATCCACGATCTCGGCGGCCTCCATCAGATCGCGGAACGTCACCTCCTCGAACGAACGCGCGACGCTCACCAGTGGCTCCGGCGGGGCGTCCGGGGTAGCGCCGGACGGCAGCACGCGTACGTCGCCGACGGGGTCACGACCGACGGCGAGCAGCAGCGACAGCTCATCGTCGGCGGACGTCTTCACCGCCCGCCGCAGACCCGTGAGCCGTCGCCCTTCCGGGAGCAGGCCTGCGAAGTACGGCGGTACGGCGCCTCCCGGCGTGACGACCGGCTGCTCGCTCAGCGGCAGCGTGGTGGCGACCGGTGCTCCGTGCGCATCCAGGTAGTCGCGCCGGTACGCGAACCGCACGCCCTCCGGGGTGCGGGTGAGCGTGGCGGCCGGGCGCTCCTGCTTGTACACGTCGCCGTCGCGTCCGGCGAGGGACGCGAGGTCGGTCACGTGCGGACCTGCGCCACCAGCTCCAACCCCACGGCCTCCAGGACCCGGCGCAGCGTGTCGAGACGCAGGGTCGGCTTGCCGGCCTCGACGTCGCGCACCAGCTTCGCGCTGACGCCGGCGATGTCAGCGACGTCCGCCTGCGTGAGGCCGAGCTGCTTCCGCCGTGTCCTTACCTGGGCGGCCAGCGGACTGGCGGGTGGCACCGGGATGTGAGCCTCCAAGAAACGCACCGATCGATCGCTTTCGATGACCGTAGCGCGCCCCAGGTGCTCATGGAAGCGGAAAACGAAGCGATCGGTGTGTTGTCGACCGGTTGGCCGCCCCTGAGGCCGGTCGAGCTCTCAAAAACGCACCGATCGGAGTGAAGACGGCACTCGGTCTGCGTTCCCGGGTGCGACGCACCACGAGAACACATCGATCGGTGCGTTGCGGGAGCGTGGCGGTGGGGACGGCGGCCGCACCCGGGAGGATGCGGCCGCAGAGGCAGACCTACGGCGCCGGGCTCGTGGTCGCCGGCTTCTCGACGAACTGCAGCATCACGCCGTCGGGATCGCGGATGTTGAGCACCTTGCGGGTGCCGTAGTCGCCCAGGTCCCACGTCTCGGGCGGGTACGTCAGGTACGCGCGCGGCCGGCGCAGCAGGCGCTGCAACTTGGCGTACACCACGTCGACGTTGTTGACCTCCCACGCCAGGTTGACGGCGCCCAGGTGGTTCGCCTCGGCGTACGGGGTGCCGTAGCCGCCGGGCACCTGCCACTCCAGGAGGTCGACCGAGTTGCGTCCGTCGGCGCGCGGCACCAGGATCGCGGCGTCGAAGTCGGTGAGGCCGGTCCACAGCTGCCCGTCCGGCGTGCGGATGGTGTCGCCCAGCGACCCGTTGGTCGCGGGCTGCGGCTGGGAGGGGTTGAGCCGGATCTGCAGGTCGAGGCCCAGCACCCCGTTGTAGAACGCGTACGAGTCGTGCAGGTTGCGGCAGTTGACGTTGGGGCCGCCGAGCGTGTCGGGCTTGCCGCCCGGCGTCGGGTTCACGGGCCCGACCCATTCCAGCGTCGTGCCGTCGGGGTCGCGGAACGCGAACGAGTAGATGGTGAGCGTGTCGGTGATCGCGATCGCGCTGGGCTCGCCGTACGGGCGCCCGCCCGCCGCGACGGCCTGCGCGTAGCGGGCCGCCTGCCCCGTCTGCGACGCGCTGGCGTGCTCGCGGTACCACCCGATGTGGTTGGCCTCGGCGTACGGCACGCCCACGGGGGCCGGGTCGAGCCACTGCACCAAGAGGATGCCGCCGCCCTGGAACGGCTGCGAGTCGCGCATCAGCCGGGCCTTGAACTGCCCGCGCCGGATGCCGAGGCCGCGGAACGCCTGCACGGGCCCGTTCATCACCTCGGCGCGCTTCACGGGGTACGTCGCCTCGTAGAACTCCACGGCGCGGTCGAGGTCGGAGACGTTGATGGTGTACCAGAGGGACTTGGCGATGTTGCCGCCCAGCGACGCCTCGCCGGGCAGCGAGCCGCAACCGCGGGGGCCGTGGTCGCGGCCCCGCCCGTGGGCGACGGCGCCGTCCACCAGTGCGGCGCCCACGCCGGTCGCCCCGAGCCCCGCGACGACGGCCCCCTTCAAGAAGGCCCGGCGGTCCGACCGGGCCACGGCCGGGACGTCCGGCGCGGCGGTCGACGGCGGGGCGGGTGCGGGGCCACTCTGGGTGGTCATGGTCCTCTCCCGGGACGGGTGTCGTACGCCGACGCTATGACCGTCGCGGCGTGCCGGTCAACGCTTTCGCGCCGCCGCGCCGCGATCGTTCGTATCCCCCCGAACCATCCCGCGGCGGCGGGCGTACGGCACCGGTCGGTGGGCGCGCGGTATTCTCCGGCGGTTGCGCACCCGTCGAAAGTTCCTGCACATGCTTCGTGTCCGCCGCCCCGCGCCGTCCGTTCGCGCCCTCCCGGGCGTGGGGGTGAACCGATGAGCGACGCGACCGGCGACGGCCGCTACGACCCCGTGCGCGACGAGACCCGCTGGGTGACCGCGTGGGACGGACTCCTGCACGCCGACCCGGCGTCGGGCAAGCCGCCGTACTCCATCGCGATCCCGCCGCCCAACGTCACGGGCGCCCTGCACATGGGGCACGCGCTCAACAACACCATCCAGGACACGCTCATCCGCCGCGCCCGCATGGCGGGCTTCGAGACCATGTGGATCTGCGGCACCGACCACGCCGGCATCGCCACGCAGGCGCAGGTCGAGAAGGCCGTCGCCCGCGAGGGCACCACCCGCGCCGAGATGGGGCGCGACGCGTTCCTGGAGCGCGTGTGGCAGTGGCGCGACGAGTACGGCGGCACCATCATGGGCCAGCTGAAGCGCCTGGGCTGCACGCTCGACTTCACCCGCGAGCGCTTCACGATGGACGAGGCGTACCACGAGGCCGTTCTGAAGGTGTTCGTGGCGCTGTACGACAAGGGCCTCATCTACCGCGACCACTACATGGTTAACTGGGACCCCGGCCTGGGGTCGGCCATCAGCGACCTGGAGGTGGAGAACCGCGAGGTCACCGACACCCTGGTGGAGATCGCGTACCCCCTCACCGACGGGCCGGGCGAGATCGTCGTGGCCACCGTGCGCCCCGAGACGATGCTGGGCGACGTCGCCGTGGCCGTCAACCCGGCCGACGAACGCTACCGGGACATGGTGGGCAAAACGGTCCGTCTGCCCCTGACCGACCGCGAGATCCCGATCATCGCCGACGACTACGTCGCGGTCGACTTCGGCACGGGGGCCCTCAAGATCACCCCGGGACACGACCAGAACGACTTCGACGTCGCCCGCCGCCACGACCTGCCCGCCCTCAGCGTCATCGGTGAGGACGGCCTCATGACCGCCGACGCCGGTGCGGACTATGCGGGGCTCACGCCGGCCGAGGCCCAGGCCAAGGTGATGGACGCGCTGCGGGCAGAGGGCGTGCTGCGCGCCGAGACGCCGTACACGCACACCGTGCCGTTCTCTCACCGCTCGGGCGCCCGGGTGGAGCCGCTCATCTCGCTGCAGTGGTTCTGCGACATGGCCAAGCTGGCGCCGCCCGCCATGGACGTGGTGCGCGACGGCAGCGTGCGGTTCACGCCCGCCCACTGGGGCGACGTGTACCTGCGCTGGATGGAGGAGATCCGGCCGTGGTGCGTCTCGCGCCAGCTGTGGTGGGGGCACCAGATCCCCGTGTGGTACCGGGGCGACGAGGTCTACTGCGGCGCCACCGCCCCGCAGGGGGAGGGGTGGCAACGCGACCCCGACGTGCTCGACACGTGGTTCTCGTCGGCGCTGTGGCCGTTCGCCACGCTGGGCTGGCCGGGCGACACGCCGGAGCTTGCGGAGTTCTACCCCACCAGCGTCCTGTCGACGGCGCGCGACATCATCTTCCTGTGGGTGTCCCGCATGATCATGATGGGCCTGGAGTTCCGGGGCGAGGTGCCGTTCGCCGACGTCTACATCCACTCCGTCATCCAGTCGCCCGACGGGCGGCGCATGAGCAAGAGCCTCGGCACCGGCATCGACCCGCTGGAGCTGATCGACGAGCACGGCGCCGATGCCCTGCGCTTCGGCCTGTTGCTGATGTCGAGCCAGCAGGACGTGCGCTTCTCGCCCGAGAAGATCCGCCAGGGGCGCCAGCTGGTCACCAAGCTGTGGAACGCCACGCGGCTGGTGGTGGGGCGCGGGGGGAAGGCCGGTGGCGCCGCGCCGCAGCCCGAGACCGTGGGCGACCGGTGGATCCTGTCGCAGCTCGGGGCCGCCGTCGCCACCGCCGACGAGGCCCTTCAGGGCTTCGACTTCAGCCGCTACGCCGACACCGTCTACCACCTGGTGTTCGACGACTACTGCGACTGGTACCTGGAGCTACTGAAGTGCGACGCGGCCACGCCCGGCGTGGCGGGGTACGCGCTGGAGCAGATCCTCGCCCTGGTGCACCCGATGCTGCCGTTCGTCACCGAGGCGTGCTGGGCCGAGATGCCGGGCGCCGAGGGCCTGATGGCCGTCCACGGGCCCGCCGCGCGCCCCGCGGGCGACCACGACGCCGAGGCGGCCGTCGCGGCCCTCAAGGACGCGGTCACGGCCGTGCGCGGCCTGCGCAACCGCACCGGCATCCCGCCCCGCGAGGTCCTTGACGCCGTCGTCACCGACGCCCCGGCGCTGGCACCGCTCATCGGGGCGCTCGAGTCCATCGGACGCCTGCGGCTGGTGGACGCGCCGCTTGACGGCGGGCAGGCGCTGTCGCTGACGCACGGCACCGTGGAGGTCGCGCGCGCCGTCGCGGCCGTCGATCCCGCCGTCGAGCGCGCGCGCCTCGAGGGCGAGCTGGCCACGGCGCACCGGGAGCTCGAACGCGCCCGGAAACAGCTCGCGAACCCCAAGTTCGTCGAGCGGGCGCCCGCCGACAAGGTGGACGCGGAGCGCGCCAAGGTGATCACGTTCACCGCCGCCGTCGACGACCTCACGGAGCGGCTCGGGCGCCTGCCGTGACGTCGGCGTACGACGCGGCCGTCGCGTACCTGCGCGGCCTCGACCTGCTGGGCATGAAGTTCGGCCTCGAGCGGATGCACCGCCTGCTCGCCGCCCTCGGCGACCCCCACCGCCGCTACCCGTGCGTGCAGGTGGTGGGCACCAACGGCAAGACGTCGACGTCGCGCATGTGCGCGGCGGTGCTGAGCGCCCACGGCCTGCGCACGGGCACGTACCTGTCGCCCCATGTCGTCGGCTGGAACGAGCGGGTCGAGGTCGACGGGCCGGCCTTGGCACCCGACGCGTTCGCGCGGGCGGTGATGGGCGTGCGCGACGCCGCGGAGGGCATGGGCGACGGAGACGACGATCGCGTGACGCAGTTCGAGGTGCTGACCGCGGCCGGGTACCTGGCGTTCGCCGACGCGGGCTGCGACGCCGCCGTGGTCGAGGCGGGCCTCGGCGGCCGGTGGGATGCCACCAACGTCATCGACGGCGGCCGCGTGACCGTGCTCACCAACATCGCGCTCGAGCACACGGACCTGCTGGGCGACACCGTGGCCGCCATCGCCGGCGAGAAACTGGCGGTGGCGCCCGACGGATCCGACGGCCTGGTGGTGGGGCGCCTGGAGGCGGAGGCCGACGTCGCGGTGCGGGCGATCACCCGCGCCCGGCGCCTGTCGGGCTGGTGGCTGGGCGATGACTTCACGGTCACGGCCGACGGTGATGCGGTCACGGTGTCCTTGGACGGCGAGGTGCACGGCGGCCTCCACCTGGGCGTGCGGGGCGCGTTCCAGCGCGACAACGCGGCCACGGCCCTGGCGGCGGCCCGCCGCTTCACGGGGGCGCCGCTCGACCCGGCGCGGGTGCGCGACGCGCTGCGCGACGTGCGCGTGCCGGGGCGGCTGGAGGAGTTCCCCGGGCGCCCGCGCATGATCATCGACGGGGCCCACAACCCGGCGGGCATGCAGGCGCTGGTCGCGACGCTGCCCGAGGTCGCCACGGGCCGGGTGGTGGCCGTGGTGTCGCTGCTCGACGACAAGGACGCCGGCGCGATGCTCACTGCGCTGGCCGGCGCCGTGGACGCCGTGGTGGCGACGCGGTCGCGGCACGCCCGCGCCCGCGACCCGCGCGACATCGTGGCGCGCGCCGAGGCCCTGGGCATCGCGGCGGTCGACGTTCCCGCCGCCGACGCCGCCATCCGGCGTGCGCGATCGCTTGCGGGCCCCGACGGAACCGTGCTCGTGTGCGGCTCCCTCTACCTGCTGGCGGACGTGCGCGCGGGGCTCGACGCCGGCGGCGCGGAAACACCGGATTCGCAGGCGAGGCAGGACCCCCCTGCGTAAGGGCGAAATCCCCGGACATGACGGGGTGACGGCCACGTGGCCGTCGGCGGCGTGGCGTTGGTATGCTCGCCCGAGCCGGAAGCGGATGGAGACTGCATGGCCTTTCTGACGACGCTGCCCCTGGATCGCATCGGTCTGCAGGCGGCGGGGAGCGATTCGAGCTCCGACCCCTTCGCGTCGATCTCGACGTTCTTCGAGTCGTCCACGTGGGGTCTCATCACGTTCTTGTTCAAGGCGTTCCTGGTGCTGTTCTGGCTGGCGCTGGTGTGGTGGACGTTCCAGGACGCCCGCCGGCGCTCGGACAACGGCGGGTTCATCGCGTTCGCGGTGGCCCTGTCACTTTTGATCCCGTTCCTCGGCACCATCATCTACCTGGTCATCCGCCCGCCTGAGCCGCTGCTGGACGCCCGCGAGCGCGAGCTCGAGTTGGTGGCGCTGGAGCGCCGCCTCGGCGACATCGGCGACCACGAGGGGCAGGAGATCGTCGGCCGCATGCTGGGCCGCTCCGGTGGCGGTGAGGCCACCAAGGCCGCCCTGCGCGATGCCGGCGTCGCCAGCCGCGAGGAACTGCAGGACCTCGAGATCCGCCTGACCGAGCTGGAGTACCGGCTGCGGCGGGCCGGCAACCCCATGGACAACGAGCGCGGCGGCGTCTCGTCGTCCCGGCGCCCGTCGGCGTCGCCCGACGCGTCCCGCCCCTCGGCGTCGGCGGGGTCGACTCCCCCGGCCGCCGATGAGGGCGACCCCCGCACCACCATCCGGCGCATGCGCCGCACCGTCCGACACGACCCGGAGGCATCCAGTTGAGTGAGCGCTCTTTCGTCATGGTCAAACCCGATGGCGTGGCCAAGGGGCTGACCGGGGAGATCATCTCCCGCATCGAGCGCCGAGGGCTGGTGATCGTGGGGCTCAAGAAGGCCGTGATGACCCGTGAGGCCGCCGAGGAGCACTACGGCGAGCACCGCGAGCGGCCGTTCTTCGGCGAGCTGGTGGAGTTCATCACCAGCGGCCCCGTCGTGATGATGGCGGTGGAGGGCCCCGACGGGGCCGTCGCCGCGCTGCGCACCATGATGGGCACCACCAACCCGCTCGACTCCGCCCCCGGCACCATCCGCGGCGACTACGCGCTGGAGGTGGGCGAGAACATCATCCACGGCTCCGACAGCCCCGAGTCGGGCGTCCGCGAGCTGGGTCTGCACTTCCCCGAGCTGTCCTGACCTCGGCGGGCGGGGCGGCCGTGCACGGCTCCCACCCGCGCATCGTGCTGGCGTCGGGCTCGCCCCGGCGCCGCGAGCTCCTGGGTCTCCTGGGCGTGCCGTTCACCGTGGAGGTGTCGCGCTTCGACGAGCACGGCCCCGGTGGGGACCCCGCGCAGCGCGTACGCGACAACGCCGTCGGCAAGGCCCGCGAGGTGGCGGCCCGCGTCGGCGTCCCCCGCGGTGGCGTGGTGCTGGGCTGCGACACCGAGGTGGTGCTCGACGGGGCCACGCTGGGGCAGCCTGCCGACGAGTCCGCCGCCGAGGCCATGCTGCGGGCGCTGGCGGGCCGCACCCACCGGGTCATCAGCGTGGTCGTGGTGGTGGGCGACGGCGGGGAGGATGCGCACGCCGAGGCGGTCGACGTGACCATGGCCCCGCTGGGCGACGACCTCATCGCCTGGTACCTGGCCACGGGGGAGTGGCGGGGCAAGGCCGGGGGCTACGCCATCCAGGGCCACGGCGCCGTGCTGGTGGAGCGCATCGCGGGCGACTACAGCGCGGTGGTGGGCCTGCCGCTGGCGGCGACGGCGCGTCTGCTCGCGTCCGCGGGCCTGGCGCCGTGGCAGGCGCGATGAACCCCGTGCCCACCGAGGCCGCGCACCTCATCCTGTTCGTCGCCGACCAGGCCCGCGCCACGCAGTTCTACGCCGCCGCGCTCGGCGTGGCTCCCCGCCTGGACGTGCCGGGGATGACCGAGTTCGACCTCCCCGGCGGGGCGGTGCTGGGCCTGATGCCCGAGGACGGCGTCCACCGCCTGCTGGGCGACCGCGTGCCGCACCCGGCGGACGCGCGGGGCGTGCCGCGCTGCGAGCTGTACCTCGTGGTGGCCGACCCCGCCGCGGCCCACGCCCGCGCCCTCAGCGCGGGGGCCGCAGAGCTGTCGCCCCTGGGGCCCCGCGACTGGGGCCACGTGGTGGCGTACAGCCGCGACCCCGACGGGCACGTGCTGGCCGTCGCGGGACCCATCCCGGCGTCCGCGTGAGCATGGGGCGCCGCTCTCTGAACTTGAGCGGTTGCGCCGCCGAGTCAGCGGGATCGGGGGCGGCAGCAATCGGTTAGCGTCTGGGCCTGTGCCAGCGGAACGTCCCGACACCCACGCGACGGACGACAACGCTCGTGGGTACAATCCGAGGCGCTCCAACATGCAGGCGAACCGCCGTCGCGACACCGCGCCGGAGGTGGCGCTGAGGCGCGTGCTGCATCGCCGAGGCCTTCGGTTCCGGGTGGACTACCGGGTGGGATGCGGGCGTGGCGCGCCGCGACCCGACATAGCCTTCACCCGCTGGAAGGTGGCCGTCTTCGTCGACGGGTGTTTCTGGCACTCTTGCCCCCTGCACGGTGCAACGCCGACGGGCAACCGGGGCTACTGGGAACCGAAGCTTGCCCGTAACCGCCAGCGAGACCGGGAGAACGACCTGTACCTCATCGCCCTGGGATGGGCAGTGGTGCGCGCGTGGGAGCACGAGGACGCGGAGGAGGCGGGTGCACGCGTGGCTGAGGCACTTTCACTGCGAGGTGCTCGCGTACCAGGGGACGACTTGGCGACACGGACGGGTGGGCACCCCCTGAACGCAACCGGCTGATCCCGCTGCCTGCGCCCGCCGTGCCGTCCGGAGCTTGCGGTTAGAGTCATCGCTGGCTGTCTGTCGGGGGGTGCGGACTGGTGCTTTCGTCAGTGGAGATCTGTGCGGGTGCCGGAGGCCAGGCACTCGGACTTGAGCGCGCGGGCTTTGGCCATGAGGTGTTGGTGGAGAACGACGATCACGCCTGCGCGACCCTGCGTGTGAACCGGCCCAAATGGAACGTCGAGCACGCTGACGTCACGACCTGGTCCGGAGCGGGATACGACCACGTGGACTTGTTCGCGGGTGGGGTCCCATGCCCCCCATTCAGCAAGGCGGGCAAGCAACTGGGCGCCGACGATGAGCGCGACCTCTTCCCCAGCGCGATCAGGCTGATCGACGAGATCCGTCCCAGAGCGGTCATGCTCGAGAACGTTCGCGGGCTGCTGGACGCCGCATTCGCCACATACAGGATGTCGGTCGAGACCCAGCTCAAGGCCCTGGGCTACGTGCCCGGCTGGCGGTTGCTCAACGCCTCCGACTACGGTGTATCGCAGCTGCGTCCCCGGGTGGTGTTCGTGGGCATTCACAAGTCCGTCTCGGAGCATTTTGAGTGGCCGGCGGCGCACGCCTACGATCCTCCGAGCGTGGGGGACCTGCTTCGCGATCTCATGGCCGCCAACGGCTGGGAGGGAGCCAACTCGTGGGCTGACCAGGCCACGACGATTGCCCCGACGCTCGTCGGTGGGTCGAAGAAGCACGGAGGCCCCGATCTCGGCCCGACACGCGCGAGGAGGGCCTGGGCTTCGCTCGGAGTCGACGGGAAGACTCTCGCGGACGTCGCCCCTGAGGCTGGCTTCGAGGGGATGCCTCGCCTGACCGTGCGCATGGCTGCGCGCGTGCAGGGGTTCCCGGACTCATGGCACATCGGGGGTCGTAAGACTCACGCGTATCGGCAAGTAGGGAACGCGTTCCCGCCCCCCGTAGCCGAGGCGGTTGGAGGCCAGATCGCGAAAGCACTTACGGCTCGTCGCTTGTTCGCGGTCGCTTAGGTGCCCGAGGGGCTTCTCTCGCAGGTCAGGTCGCAGTTCCACGCAGGCCTCATCGCCATGGGAGGCGGCCTTACCGTCGACGACGCTGGCGTCTGGAGCAACGCCGACAAGTCCAACCTTCAGAGCAAGCAGTACGCCGCGGCGATCGCTCACCGGCTGCGTGCGGACACGACTCAGGAGCGCGCCGCAGGGCAGACACTCGGGGGCAAGTTCGAGCAGGCTGTCGTGGACTTCCTGAGCGAGACCTTCCCGGCTTTCGCGATGCTGAGGCCTGGCGACTGGTCGATCAACCGTGTTGGCAACGCCGGGAGGAAGGGGGGCGCCGTTTCGTCGTTCATCCCGTACGCGCACCTCAGAGCGCTCGACGACGCCGTCAAGAAGAACCCCGACCTGCTTTCGGTGCTCGGTAACGCCTACGCCATCAGCCCCGACGTCATCATCACCCGCGCGCCGGTCCCGGACTCGGCCATCAACGCAACCGAGCATCTCGTCGACGACCTCCACGGAGTGCTCAGCGCCATTCGCGAGCGGGGAGACGCCCAAGACCACATCCTGCACGCCGTGGTCTCGTGCAAGTGGACGCTGCGGAGCGATCGGGCACAGAACGCCCGGTCAGAAGCCCTTAACCTCATCCGCAACCGCAAGGGCCGGACCCCCCACATCGCCGTAGTCACGGCGGAGCCCACGCCTGCGAGGATCTCCTCGCTCGCGCTCGGCACTGGCGACATCGACTGCGTCTACCACTTCGCACTGCCAGAACTGCGCGAGGCGGTCGCCGAGTTCGGGACGGACGAATCCAAGGAACTTCTCTCCATGATGATCGCCGGCGACCGTCTCAAAGACATCACGGACCTCGTGCTCGACCTCACGATCTGAGCCCGGTCCGCGTGATCCCGGCCCGCGACCGGTCGCCGTCAGTACTGCGGCGGGTAGCGGTCGAGCACGTCCCGGCGGCGGGCGCGGCGGGCCGCGGCGTCCTGCTCGGAGAGGTCGCCCGACACGTCCCTCAGACGCCTCAGCGTGGCGAGGATCTCCTCGCGGCGGGCCTCTCGGGCGCGCTCCTCGTGTCTTGCACGACGCATTGCACGGCGGGAGGAGCTGTTGTCGTCGGCAAACATGGGAGCGGAATCCAAGACGTCTATGGTAGCGGAGCGCCCGGACCAGTGGAGATCACGCGGGCCAGCGGATACCGTGACGGCCGCGCCTACGCGCGGCGTGCAGGACATTTTTGTGGCGAGGCCGGGCACGGAGGGGGTCCCTCATAGGCTTCTGGACGTATCTGACCGGCTTCGGTGGCCGGGACATGGCGGTGGACCTGGGCACGGCCAACACGCTGGTGTACGTCCGCGGCCGGGGCATCGTGCTGTCCGAACCGTCGGTGGTCGCCATCGACCTGCGCACGGCCGAGGTGCACGCGGTCGGAATCGAGGCGAAGCGCATGCTGGGGCGCACCCCCGGCAACATCACCGCCATCCGCCCCCTGAAGGACGGCGTCATCGCCGACTTCGACGTCACCGAGCAGATGCTGCGGCACTTCATCCAGAAGGTGCACCAGAACCGCTGGGCGCACCCCCGCGTGGTGGTGTGCGTGCCGTCCGGCGTCACCGGCGTCGAGAAGCGCGCGGTGGAGGAGGCCACGCTGTCGGCCGGCGCCCGCCAGGCGTACCTGATCGAGGAGCCCATGGCCGCGGCCATCGGAGCCGGCCTCCCCGTGGCGGAACCGACGGGGAACATGATCGTCGACATCGGCGGCGGCACCACCGAGGTGGCCGTCATCTCGCTGGGCGGCATCGTGGTGGCCCAGTCGGTGCGCGTCGGCGGTGACGAGATGGACGACGCCATCATCAACTGGGTCAAACGCGAGTACAAGCTGATGATCGGCAGCCAGACGGCCGAGGAAGTGAAGCTCGAAATCGGCTCCGCGTACCCCATGCGCGAGGAGGTGCAGGCCGAGATCCGCGGGCGCGACATGATCTCGGGTCTGCCCAAGACGGTGGTGCTGTCGTCCGAGGAGGTGCGGGAGGCGCTGGCCGAGCCGATGGCGCAGATCGTGGACGCCGTGAAGAGCACGCTCGACAAGACACCCCCGGAGTTGGCCTCCGACATCATGGATCGTGGCATCATGCTGGCGGGCGGAGGGGCCCTGCTTCAGGGCCTCGACGAACGCCTCCGGCGCGAGACCGAGATGCCCATCCATCAGGCCGAGTCGCCGCTCACGTGCGTCGCGGTCGGGTCCGGTCGCTCGCTGGAGGAGTTCGAGGTCATGCGTCGCAGCAGCCGGGGCCGTACGCGCCGGCGGTGACCGCCCGGTTGTGGCCCGCGGGCCGGCTCACCGACCCGCCCCGACGCCCCCCGAGCAAGTGAGGACTCCTGGGAACTCAGCCGGACACACCCCTCGGCCGCCGCAAGGTGGCGACGCGACGCGTCGTGATCGCCGCACTCGTCGTGGTGTGCGTCCTGCTGTTCAGCCTCTACGCGCGGGAGGGTGACGACGGCCCCCTGCACTCGCTGCAGAGCGCG
Source organism: Actinomycetota bacterium (assembly GCA_963169235.1). Lineage (GTDB taxonomy): Bacteria > Actinomycetota > Thermoleophilia > Miltoncostaeales > Miltoncostaeaceae > JAGQUM01. Next base: position 38,791 of record CAUJCX010000004.1, read on the forward strand.
GCGGGGGCCCTGACGGCCCCGTTCCAGGGCGTCGCCAGCAAGGCCGTGCGGCCGCTGCGCGACGGGTGGACCTGGGTGCGCGAGGCGTCCGACGCCCACGATCGCGTCGCCGGGCTCGAGGAGGAGCTCCGCGTCGCCCGCAGCCAGATCGCCGAGGGGCAGTACCAGAAGGCGTCCCTGGCCTCGGTGCGCGCCCTGCGGGGCGTCGGCGCCGACTGGCGCGGCGACTACGACATGGTGACCGGCGACATCATCGGCACGTCGCCGTCGCCGTGGTACGAGCGGGCCCGGCTCGACGTGGGCACGTCCGACGGCGTCGTGGTGGGCGCGCCGGTGCTGGCGCCGACGCAGCAGGTGACGTCGGCGCTGGCGGGCACCATCACGTCGGCGTCGTCGCACGAGAGCATCGTCACGTTCATCACCGAGCCCACGTCCGGCGTGGGCGTGTACCTGCTGCCCTCGGGATCCCGCGGCCTGGCCCAGCCCAGCGCGGCGGGGCAGATGCGCATCACGGGCATCCCCCGGCGCGACAGCGTGCGCGAGAACGACATCGCCTACACGTCGGGGCGCACGCAGCCGCTGTCGCGCCTGTCGCTGTTCCCGCGGGGCATCCCGGTGGGCTGGGTGGCGGGTGCCGGCGGGCCCGAGAGCGACGAGGAGTACACGGTGCAGCTGACGCCGTTCGTGCGGCCGGCGAGCGTCGACTACGTCGTGGTGATGACCCCCCGCACCGAGCGCGCCAAGCAACGTGCGAGGCTGTACCGATGACGGGTCCTGCGCCCCACCGGCGGACCGCGTGAGCACCAACCCGCCTCCCCTCATGATGATCGGCTCCGGCGAGGCCGGCGACCGCCCGCCGCTGCGCGTCGAGCGCGTCCGCCTGTGGGCCGTGGGGCTGGTGGTACTGGCCGCCGTGCTGGCCCAGGTGTCGGTGCTGCCCTGGATGCGCCTCCTGGGCGGCTGGCCCGACGTGGTGGCGGGCGCGGTGGTGGCCGTCGCGCTCCTGCGCGGCCAGCTGGTGGGCGCGGTCGCGGGCTTCGCGGGCGGCCTGATGGTGGAGCTGGCGTCCCCGGTCGGCACGCTGGGCGTCTACGCGCTCCTGTACCTCATCGTGGGGGCGTTCGCCGGCCGCTACTGCGAGCGGGAGGAGTCGCAGTCGGTGCTGCCCGCGCTGGTCATGAACGCCGCGGCCATCGCGTTCGTGCAGGTGGGGTACGCGGCCGTGCAGGTGATGCTGGGCGGGCGCCTGCTGGTGGCCGACTTCGTGCGCGAGGTGCTGCTGCCCACGCTGGTGCTCAGCACGCTGCTGTTCCCCGTCACGCTGCTGGTGGCGCGCAAGCTGCTGGGGCGCCCGCACAACTACGAGCCCAACGCGCCGCTGTGACGCTGCGACGCCACCGACCCGGTGGGCGGGGTCCGCTGACCCCCGCCACCGCCGTGCGCATCGCCGCGCTGGGCACCGCCGCCCTGGTGCTGATGGGCGTGCTCATGGCGCGGCTGTGGTTCCTGCAGATCATCGGTGGCCAGGCGTACGCACAGCGGGCCGAGGCGAACCGCATCCGCACCGTCGACCTGCCGGCCCAGCGCGGCACCATCACCGACCGCAACGGCAAGGTGCTGGCCCGGGTGCGCGAGGGCTGGAACATCGTGGCCCGGCCGCTGGAGCTGCCCAACCCCAAGCGCCAGCTGGTGGTGCGGCGGCTGGCCGAGATGCTCGGCACGCCGCCCCGGCCCATGCTGAAGGCCCTGGCGCAGGGACAGCAGAACTCGCCGTACGAGGCCGTGGTGCTCGAGGACGACGTGCCGCTCGACATCCGCACCGCGTTCGTCGAGCGCCAGCGTGATTTCCCGGGCGTCGCGGTCGAGCGCAGCTACGTGCGCACGTATCCCGACGGCGAGCTGGCCGCGCACGTGCTGGGCACGGTCGGGCCGATCTACCGCGAGCACGTCACGTCGTACCGCGACCAGGGCTACCTGGGCAACGAGACCGTGGGCCACACGGGCATCGAGGCGCAGTACGAGAGCTATCTCAGGGGCACCCGCGGCGAGCTGCGGGTCGAGGTCAACGTCGCCGGCCAGCCCGTGGGTCGCGGCATCCTCTCGAGTCGGTCGCCCACGCCGGGCAACACGCTGGTGCTCAGCCTCGACGCCAAGCTGCAGGCCGCCCTGCAGGCGCAGCTCTACCAGCGGGTCGAGGGCAGCGCGGCCACCGGGGCAGCCGGCGTGGCGATGAACCCGCAGACGGGCGAGGTACTGGCCATGGCCTCGTACCCCACGTTCAACCCCGAGGACTACGCGCGCTCGCGGGTGAAGCGGCTGACCGCATACCAGAACTCCAAGCGCCAGCCGCTGACGAACCGCGCCGACGAGGGCCTGTACCCGCCGGCGTCCACCATGAAGATCGTCACGCTGGCCTCGGCCCTCCAGACGGGCATCGTGAAGCCCGGCGCCGTGCTGCTGTCGGACTCCAGCGTCGAGCTGTGGGGTCGCAACTGGATCAACTTCGGCAAGGAGTACCAGGGCTACCTGAGCCTGCCGCAGGCGCTCGAGCAGTCCAGCGACACCATCTTCTACGGCTTCGGCGACAAGTTCTTCCGCCGCTACCGTTCCAACGGCGTCGAGCTTCAGCAGCGCTGGGCGCACGACTTCGGGCTGGGGCAGAAGACCGGCATCGACCTCCCCGACGAGGCCGACGGCCGCATCCCCGACAAGCAGTGGAAGCGCACGTACCCGTTCCCCGACGGCTACCAGCGCCAGTGGCTGCCCGGCGACAACATCAACATGGCGGTCGGCCAGGGTGACGTGCTGGTGACGCCGCTGCAGATGGCCGTGGCGTACTCGGTGATCGCCAACGGCGGCCACCGCGTGGTGCCCACGCTGGGCAAGCGCATCGAGACGCCAGCGGGCTCGCTGGTGCGCCAGCTGTCCGGCACGAAGGCCTCGACGCCGGTGACGCTGTCGCCGTCGACGCTGTCCATCATCCGCGAGGGGCTGCGGGGCGTCACCAGCGGTCCGGGGGGCACCGCGACCGGGGTGTTCGGACCCGTGCCGCTGAAGGGCGGCTTCGCGGGCAAGACCGGCACCGGCGAGAACTACGGCCGCGAGGACCACTCGTGGTTCGTCGGGTACGCGCCGGCCGACAACCCCAAGATCGTCGTGGCCATCGTGGTCGCCAACGGCGGCACGGGCGCCAGCGCGGCGGCTCCCGCCGTGTGTGCCACGATGGGCGAGTACCTGGGCTACGACCCGGGCCTGTGCGGCGTCGCGCCGCCCAAGAAGACCAACTGATGACCACCCTCACCCAGACACCCCGCGCCCACCAGCACAACGCGGTCACCGAGCGGGCCCGCGGCGTGCTGGGAAGCGTCGACTGGATCCTGCTGGCCGCGGTCGCGGCCCTGTCGGCCCTCAGCCTGTACACCATCGATGTCGCCACCGCGTCCGACTTCGGCGGCTCCGGCTTCTACGTCAACCGCCAGGCCGTCTTCCTCGTCGTCGGCGTCGTCGTGCTGGTGGCCGCCGCCGTGTTCGACACCGAACGGGCGCAGGGCATGCCGTGGGTGCTGCTGGGCTCGCTCCTGGGGGCCCTCGCGGTGGTGTACGCCATCGGGTCGACGGTCAACGGCTCCCGGCGCTGGATCGACCTGGGCCCGTTCAGCATGCAGCCGTCCGAGATGGGCAAGGTGCTGATGATCGTGATCCTCGCGGGTCTGGCGCTGGAGCGGGTGGGCGAGATGGAGCCGGGCCGCCTCACGCTGTTCCTGGGCGGCATCACCGTGGTTCCCGCGATCGTCGTGTTCCTGCAGCCCGACCTGGGCACCGCCCTGGTGTACTTCGCCGTCTACATCGGCGTGCTGGTGATGATCCTCACCCCGTGGCAGCACTTCGCCGTGATGGGGGCGGGGCTCGTCGCCGTGGTGCTGGTGGTGATGGTGGTGCTGCCCGCCGTGGGCCTGCCCGTGCTGAAGGAGTACCAGCAGGGACGCCTGACGTCGTTCATCGATCCCACCGCCGATCCCGACGGCACCGGCTATCAGATCAACCAGGCCAAGATCGCCATCGGCTCGGGCGGGGCGGCGGGCAAGGGCCGCGAGGGCGCCACCCAGGCGACCAACGAGTTCCTCCCCGAGCACCAGACGGACTTCATCTTCGCCGTGGTGGGCGAGGTGTTCGGGTTCGTCGGCACCGCGGGCGTCGTGGCGCTGTTCGGCATCATCATCTGGAGGGCGCTGCGCATCACCGCGCGCGCGGCGACACAATTCGAGCAGGTGGTGGCCGGAGGGCTCGCCACTCTGTTTATCTTCCAGGCGTTCGTCAACATCGGCATGAACATCGGCATCATGCCCGTCACCGGAATCCCGCTCCCGTTCATGAGCTACGGCGGATCACACACACTCACCAACATGGGGGCCATCGGCATCCTGCTGGCCATCAACCGGCGCCGGGTGGGCATCTGATGGCGCGCACGCCGCCCGGCCTGGTGAAGCGCGGCATGAAGACCGGCTTCGCGAAGGGCAAGCCCATGGGGCTCGCCGTCGTCATGTCGGCGCGCGGAGCGGCCCGCGACGGCAGCGTGAGCGTGGTCGACGCGGGCGACCCGGAGGCCACGGCCGTCGTCAGCACCGCGCTGGGTGCCGCCGTGCGGGCCCCGGTCAACGACGACCTCATCGTGTGCGTGCTGGCCGGGCCGGGGGCGCGCCTGGCCAACGTCTCGTCCCGGCTCGTCGAGCAGCGACGCGCGGGCGGCGACGTGCTGGTGGCGGTGGTGGGCGACGCGGTGCAGCGTCGCGACCACGTGGAGGCGCTGCGGGCCGAGCCCGACCTGGGCGTCGGCGTCGCCGTGCCCCTGCCGGGTCTCGACTCCCAGAGCCTCGAGACGCTGCGCGACGCCGTGGTGAAGCGGCTGGGCCCCACCGCGGTCTCGGTGGCCCGCGGCAGCGCGCCCCTGCGCGAGACCGCCACCCGCGGCCTCGTCGAGCGCGGCGCGATGCGCGCCGGCGTCGTCGCGGCCCTCTCCGGTTCCAAGGCGGCGTCCCCGGTGCTGGCGGCACTGCAGGCGCGGATGGCCGCCGACGTCTCCAACCTGGCCGGCGATCAGCCCCAGGGTGTTCAGGCGGCACAGGCGGCGGGAGTCGCCCTGTCCGCCCCCGTATGGCGGCAGGTGGCGCGCTCGCTGAGCGCGGCAGTGCCGAGCTGGAGGCCCGCGATCCGCGCGGGCATCGCGTATGGCGTCACCCGGCTCGTGGGCCTGGTGGCGACGCGGCTCCGGCGCAGCCCCAACCATTCCGACGCCTCCGAGGAGGAGCGCTGAAAACAAAGATCCTGGTCTCCGTCGACCCGTGGGAAACCCGGGTGGCCCTTGTGGAGGACGGCCGCACGGCGGAGGTACACATCGAGCGGCGTGGCGAGCGGTCGGTCGTCGGCCACGTCTGGAAGGGAAAGGTCGGCAACGTCCTCGCCGGCATGGAGGCGGCGTTCATCGACGTCGGCCTCGAGAAGAGCGGGTTCCTCCACGTCGACGAGGTCGTCGCGATGGGGGTGCCCAAGCACAAGCGCCAGATCGCCGAGCTGCTGAAGAAGGGCGACCAGGTGCTGGTGCAGGCCACCAAAGACCCCATGGGTACCAAGGGCTGCCGGCTCACGATGCAGCTGTCGCTGGCCGGCCGGTACGTGGTGTACGTGCCGTACGGAGACGGCGTCGGGGTCAGCCGCAAGCTGCTCGACGACGAGCGCCGGCGGCTGCGCCGCATCTGCGCCGCCCTGCCCCTCGAGGGTGGGCTGATCGTACGCACGGCGGCGGCGGGCGCGTCGGCCGACGACATCGCCCGCGACTACACGGCGCTGCGTCGCCTGTGGTCGGCGCTGACGCAGCGGGCCGAGCAGGTGAAGGGCCCCGCGCTGCTCTACAGCGAGATGGACGCCTCGCTGCGGGTCATCCGCGACCTGCTGCACGCCCACGTCGACGAGGTGGTGGTCGACGAGCCCAGCCAGCACGAGCGCATCGTCAACTTCCTCACGCGCACGTCCCCCGGCATGGCCGACCGCGTGACGCTGTACCAGGACGACGTCCCCCTGCTGGAGGCGATGGGCACCGAGAAGGCCATCCGCTCCACGCTGTCGCGGCGGGCCCCGCTGCCGTCGGGCGGCTACCTGGTGATCGACGACACCGAGGCGATGACGGTCATCGACGTCAACTCGGGCCGCAACGTGGGCCGGGGCGGGTCGCGCCTGGAGGACACGGTCACGAAGACCAACCTCGAGGCGGCCGTCGAGGTGGTGCGCCAGCTACGGCTGCGCGACATCGGCGGCATCGTCATCATCGACTTCATCGACATGAACGACGAGAAGAACCGTCGTCAGGTGAAGGCCACGCTGGACGCCGAGCTCGAGAAGGACCGCACCCGCACGTTCGTGGCCGACATCTCGCCCCTGGGCCTCGTGGAGATGACTCGCCAGAACATCTCGGACGGTCCGCGCGAGGTCATGTCCGAGCAGTGCCCCGAGTGCGACACCACCGGCTACATCCCGTCCGACGAGACCACGGTGATCGAGGCCTCGCGCGGCATCGCGAAGGCGGTGAAGGGCAAGGCGTCCGGCACCGTCCGCGTGCGCGTCAGCCCGCGCACGGCGAGCCTCTTGAACGAGGACGGACGCGCCCGCCTGGTGGTGGTGGAGGAGCTGACCGGCAAGAAGGTGGTCACCGAACCCGACTCGACGCTGCACGACGACGAGGTGAAGGTGAAGACGGACGCCAAGGGCTGATGCCCCGATGGCGTGGCGCGGCGGTGCTCTGCTGAGGCCGCCGCGACACGTCCCGGAAACGCCGGAGAGACGCGGGCGTGACGCCAGCGCGGCAGGATAGGGGCATGAACATCCGCCGCATCCTCCTGCCCGCCGGCGCGCTTGCGCTGATGGCCGCCCCCGCCATCGCCGCACCCGGCCTCCGCGTGGCCGCCGACGCCGACCGCAACGGCGTCGTCGACGCGCGCGACCTCACCGCGCGGGGTGCCGGTCCCGCCACGTTCCTGCCGAACCTCGACGACGACTCCGGGCGGTGCGCCCGCGCCGCCGCCGCCGCGTATCGCAACGAGGCCGCCGTCGTCCGCCCCACCGCCCGCACCGTCGCCGCCGAACGGTGCAACGACGCGTCCGATGCGCGCGTGAACGGCGCCCGCGACCTTGCCGACATGGCCCGCGTGCGCGTGTTCCCCGACCGGCACGCCACCCGCGACGCGCGCGTCACCCTGCGCCTGACCGGCGGGGGCGCCTCCAACGCACGGCTGTTCGTGCGACGCGGGGGCACGTGGATGCCCGCGAGGGGCGTATCCCTCACGGGATCCGACCTGCGCCGCGGCATCGAGGCCGCCGTCGAGGGCAAGGGCCTGGTCACGTCCGGTGCACGCCGCGACGTGCGCGTGCGCGTGACGGTGGCCGACCGGGGTCGCGTGCGCCGCGCCGCCGCGCCGCTGCGGCTCGCGAGGTTCGCGCTGCAGCACGACCTGCTGCCCGCCCAGCGGGTGCTGGCCCTCGCCGTCAGCGCGGACGACCGGGCGACCGCCCGCTCCGTGCCGTCGTCGCTGGGTGAGCGCCTCTTCGAGCCCGCCCTCGACGGGATCAGCACGCGCACGGGGTCCATCGACCCGTCGCTCCTCACCCGGGCGACCGCGCTGGGCGCGCGTGGCCAGGTCGACTTCGAGGACGGCGTCCGCGGCGCCCTGGCCGGCACCGGCATCGCGCCGGTGGCGTTCCGCATGGGCATGGCCGACCAGTGGCTGCAGGACCAGTTCGAGCCCGGCTACGTCGAGATGCCCGCCCGCGGCGGCGTGCAGCGCATGCGGGTGCTGCTGCGCGCCACCACCTCGGGCAACATCCCGCGGGCCACGAAGGCCGACCTCTACCGCAACCTGGGCAACGCGGACCTCGGGGTCGCCGACGTGGTGGTGCGCGACCGCGGCACGCCGTTCGACCCCAGCCTCGACAACGGCGGCAACCTCGAATCGCTGCCGCCGTCGCCCGGGTTCCCCACCGGGGCGGCGCTGCTGGGGTCGGCGCCGCGACGACAGCCGGGGCGGGCGCTCGTCGCCACCCTGAGGGCGCAGACCGATCAGCCGGTGATCCTCCTCGACACGTCCTGGCTGGCCGTCGGCCACGTCGACGAGACGATCCACGTCTTTCGCGCCGACACGCCGCGTGGCTTCGCGGTGGGCGTCGCCGACCCGCGGCTGGGCGTCGCGCTCATGCGCCGCGCCCAGGCGGCGGGGCACGGCGGCCTCCGGTTCGGGGACCCCTCGTACGAGGCCCGGGGGCGCACCATCGACGAGATGCTGGCCGACCCCGCGTGGCTGGCGCAGAACGAGGCCGCCGCGGTCAGCATCGACGGCCAGATCGCCCAGTTGGTGGCGTCCGGGCAGGTGACCCGCGCCGACCTCGTGCCGCTGCCGGTGCTGATGGCCATCAGCGCACCGCGCAAGGGCTCCGGTACCGACAAGGGCCTGGCACCGGCGGGCCCGCCGCGGGCCGCGGCCATCGTGCCCGACGCGGTCAACGGGCTGAGCCTGACACCCCGCTTGTATGTCGCCCCGCGTCAGCACACGGTGCAGATAGACGGGCGCGACCTGTTCGAGTCGGAGATCACGTCGCGGCTGGCGGCACTCGGGGTGGAGGTGAGGTTCGCGGAGGACCGCCTGTACGCGCACGTGAACGGGGGCGACGTGCACTGCGTGACCAACGCCCTGCGGGCCCTGCCACCGGCGCGCTGACCCGCACGAGCACGCGGTCCCGGGGCACCTCGCGCGCCCCGGGACCGGGTCGTCACTGCGCGGTGGCGGGCTCCACGACCGTCGCCTGCGCGCGGCGGGCGGCCGGCGCCCACATCGCGATGAACGCGCCCACGACCACCACCACCGCGGCCACCAGCACGGCGGGCCGCATGCCGTCGACGAACGCCTCGGGCGTCGCGTACGAGCCAGAGCGCGTGAACATCGCCGTCAGCACGGCGATGCCGATGGCGCCGCCCACCTCCCGGGTCATGTTGTTCGCACCGGACGCCTTGCCGATGTCCTTCTCGCGCACCGAGGCCACCAGCAGGTTGGCGACGGGCGCGAACACCAGCGACATGCCGACGCCCGCCAGCATCTGCGGCAGCACGAGGTGCGAGTAGGGGAGATCCGGGCGGGCGATGAGCGCCTGCCACACCAGCGACCCCGCCAGCCCCACCATGCCGGTCACCAACAGCGGCCGGAAGCCGATGCGGTCGGACAGCGCCCCCGCCAGCGGCGCCACGAACATGGGCATCACGGTCCACGGCAGCGTCCGCAGGCCCGCCTCGAACGGCGTGTAGCCCTGCGACACCTGCAGGAACTGGGCCAGGAAGAACACCGCCCCGAACATGCCGAAGTACATCGTGCCCGAGACCGCGTTGGCCACGGTGAACCCGCGCGAGCGGTACATGTGCAGGGGCAGCATGGGGGTGCCGGTGCGCCGCTGCCACGCCACGAACGCCGCCAGGAACACGGCGCTGGTGGCGAGGGCGCCCACGATCTCGAGCGACGTCCAGCCCGCCTCGTTGCCGCGCACCACGCCCCACACCAGGCCGAACAGGCCGACGCCGGCCAGCACCAGGCCGGGGATGTCGAGGTGGCGGTCGGGGCCGGTGCCGTTGGCCAGGTAGCGCAGGGCCAGCACGGCGCACACGGCCCCCAGCGGGACGTTGGGCCAGAAGATCCAATGCCACGACAGGCCGTCGACCACGGCGCCGCCCACCAGGGGCCCGCACGCCACGGCCAGGCCGCTGATGCCCGACCAGATGCCGATGGCCAGACCCCGCTTGCCGGGCGGGAACGCGTCGGACAACAGCGTCAGCGACAGCGGCAGCACCAGGGCCGCACCGGCGCCCTGCAGCACGCGGAACAGCACCAGCGCATCGAACGACGTGGCCATGGCGCAACCGGCCGACGCCAGCGCGAAGACGGCGATGCCCGCGGAGAACACGGGGCGGCGTCCCAGCCGGTCACCCAGCGCCGCGCCCGTCAGCAGCAGCACCGCGAAGCTCAGCGTGTACGCGTTGACGATCCAGCCGAGGCTGTCCACCGACGCGTCGAGGTCCTCCTTCATCACCGGTAGCGCGGTGGTCACGACCAGGTTGTCCAGCACCACCATGAACAGCGCGAGGCTGGTGATGGCGAGGGCCCAGCCCTGGCGGGCGCGGGTCGACATGGCGATCGGGCTCCTTGCGAGTAATCGACTGATAACTGAACGGTGGCCATGGTACGCATCGACTGATAACCTTGTCAAGCGATGACCGATACCACCATCCGCATGAGCGCCGACGAGCGCCGCCTCGCCATCATCGACGCCGCCCTCCACGAGTTCGCCCGCGGGGGGCTGGAGGGCACCACCACCGACGCCATCGCGCGCCGGGCGGGCATCTCGCAGCCGTACGTCATCCGCCTGTTCGGGGCGAAGAAGGCCCTGTTCCTGGCCTGCGTCGAGCGCCAGTTCGAGCTGCTGCTGGCGGCGTTCACCGACGCGGCCGAGGGCCTCTCGGGGGCCGAGGCCCTGGGCGCGATGGGCGCGGTGTATCCGCAGGCGCTGCTCGAGCAGCGGCACCTGGTGCTGATGCAGCTGCAGATCTTCGCGGCCTGCGACGACGACGACGTGCGCGACGCGGTCGGCGCCGGCATGCGCCGCGTCCACGCGCTCATCGGCGGGCTGAGCGGCGCGGGCCCCGACACGCTGCGCATGTTCGTCGCCACCGGCATCCTCATGAGCGTGGCGACGGCCACGGGCGTGCCCGAGCTCCTGGGCGGTGACGACTGGCGCGAGCGGTCGGCCGAGCAGTGCGCGGCGTCCATCGCCCGGGAGTCGTCGGCGAGCTCATGACGGGTCACTGCGGGCGCTTTCCTGCGGGCCCGCCCGCGTGCTAGTGTTCGCGATCGCGCCGCGCTCGTTGACGGCCCGTGCCCGCACGGCGACGCGCTTCATCACACGTTGGGAGTGAAGGTTGCCGGACTACGCCGTGATCGCCCTTGGGGGCAAGCAGTACCGCGTCACCGAGGGTGAGCGCCTTCTGGTGGATCGCCTGCCCGAGGACGAGGGCAAGAGCGTGACTCCGACCACGCTGATGGTCGGAGAGGCCGGCGGCGACATCGCCGACGGCGGCACGGTCACGCTGAAGGTCGAGGAGCACGTGCTGGGCCCCAAGCTCATCGCGGCCACGTACAAGGCGAAGAAGAAGATCCGCAAGCGCCGCGGCCACCGTTCGCGCCTGTCGCGCGTGCTGGTCGAGAGCATCGCGAGCTAGGGGAGACGGGCACAGATGGCTCATAAGAAGGGTGGCGGCTCCAGCCGCAACGGTCGTGATTCCGCCTCCAAGCGCCTGGGCGTGAAGGTGTTCAGCGGGCAGGTCGTGCCCGCCGGCTCCATCATCGTGCGCCAGCGCGGCAGCCAGTTCCACCCCGCCGACGGCGCGGGCATGGGCCGCGACTTCACCATCTTCGCCACGGTCACCGGCCGGGTGGAGTTCACCAACGGCCGCAAGGGCCGGCGCATCTTCGTCCACCCCGTGGACGAGGCCGTCACCGCGTAGCTCTGACGCCCGGCACGTCCGGGCGTCGCGACATGCCGTTCACCGACCGCGCCCGCATCCACGTCGAGGGCGGTCACGGTGGAGGCGGATGCCTCTCGTTCCGGCGGGAGAAGTACATCCCCAAGGGCGGTCCCGACGGCGGCAACGGGGGCCGCGGCGGCGACGTGCTGCTGGTGGCCGACCCCGAGCAGGTGGACCTGTCGCTGTTCCGGCACGCGGTGCACCACAAGGGCCGCCCCGGTATGCCCGGCGAGGGGCAGGGCAAGCACGGCCGCCGCGGCGACGACGCCGACGTGCGGGTGCCCCCCGGCACGCGCGTGTCGCGTGACGGCGAGGAGATCGCCCGCCTCGACCACCCCGGCGACCGCGTGGTGGTGGCCCGCGGCGGCGAGGGCGGGGTGGGCAACCGGGCCTTCAAGTCGTCCACCCACCGCACGCCGCGGGAGACCGTGCCCGGCATGCCGGGCGAGCGGGCGTGGCTGACGCTGGAGTTCGTCGCGCCGGTCGACGGCGCCCTGGTGGGGCTGCCGAATTCGGGCAAGAGCGCGCTGCTGCACGCCCTCACCGGGGCGGCCGCCACGGTGGCCCCGTACCCGCAGTCCACGCGGGAGCCCGCGTTCGGGCCGCTGGAGGACGAGTTCGCGAACCTCTACATCCTGGTGGACCTGCCCGGGCTGGCCGAGGACGGCACGCCCCGCAAGGGTGACCACCTGCTGCAGTGCCGCGGCGCGCGCCTGCTTCTGCACTGCGTCAGCGAGGAGGACCCCGAGCCCGCCGCCGACCGCATCGCGCGGGTGCGCGAGGCCATCGCGCCGTACCGCGCCGACGATGCCGTCGAGTGGGTCATCGCGACGTTCTCCGACCCCGACCATCCGCCCGCGTGGGCCGACTACGCGGTCGAGACCGAGCTCGACGCGGGCATCGACCGCCTGCGGGTCGCCATCGCGGACCACCTGGGTGAGCCGTGAGCATCGTGGTGGCCAAGCTGGGCTCGTCGACGCTGGTGGGGCGCGACGGCAACGTGCGTCCCGACGTCATCGCGCAGCGGGTCGATGACCTCGCGCGGGTGATGCGCCTGGGGCATCAGCCGGTGCTGGTGTCGAGCGGCGCCATCGCGTGCGGCTACCGGCCGCTGGGGTTCCGTGAGCGCCCCACGTCGCTGCCCGACCTGCAGGCGGCGTCCGCGGTGGGGCAGGGCGTGCTGTACCGCCACTACCAGGAGGCGTTCGGGCGTCACGACGTCACGCCCGCACAGGTGCTCTTGACGTCGGCGGACGTCGCCGGGCGCACGACGTACCTGAACGCCCGCAACACGCTGCACCGTTTGATCGACCTGGGTGCGGTGCCCGTGATCAACGAGAACGACACCACGGCTACCGACGAGCTGACGTTCGGCGACAACGACGTGCTGGCGGCGCAGGTGGCGATCCTGCTGGGCGCCACCTGGCTGGTGCTGCTCACCGACCGGGACGGTCTGTACGGCGTGGGTGCGGACGGCGAGACGCACCTCATCGGTGACGTGCCCCCGGGCCGGTCGCCGCGATCGCTGTCGCTGGCGCCGCTGGGCGGGTCGGGCCTGGGGCGCGGGGGCATCGCGTCGAAGATCGACGCGGCGGCGATGGCCGTCGCGGCGGGCGTCACCACCGTGATCGCGTCCGGCGCCCGCGCCGACGCCGTCACCGCGGTGACCCGCGGGCGCGTGATCGGCACGCGCTTCCGGTCGTCCGGGCCGCGCGAGCCCGCGTTCAAGCTGTGGCTGCGCAACGCGAAGCCGTCGCTGGGCCGGGTGACGGTGGACGACGGCGCGGTGAAGGCCCTGCGGGCGCGCGGCACGTCGCTGCTGGCGGTGGGCGTCACCGGGGTGGACGGGGATTTCCTGGCGGGCGACGCGGTGGACGTCGTGGACGCCGGCGGCGCGGCCGTCGGCAAGGGCATCGTGGCGCTCGATCACGACGACCTCGTCACCGTCGCGGGCCTGCGCTCGCGCGTGATCACCGAGCGGGGCCTCGGCATCAGCCCCGAGGTGATCCACCGTGACCAGTTCGTGCTGGCCAACGGGTAGCGGCCGTGCGCATCGGCATCCTGGGCGGCGCGTTCGACCCGCCCCACATCGGGCACCTGATCATCGCCCAGGAGGCGTGGTGGCGCCTCCGCCTCGACCGCGTGCTGCTGGTGCCCACGGGGCAGCCCACCGACAAAAAGGTGCCGGCGTTCCCCGCTCGTGAGCGCCTGGCGATGGTGGAGGCCGCCGTCGAGGACCACCCCGGCCTCAGCGCGAGCGACGTCGAGATCGTCCGCGACGGGCCGTCGTATACGGTCGACACGCTGCGCAACATCGCCGCCGCCCACCCGGGCGCCGAACTGTGGTTCATGATGGGCGCCGACCGCCTGCCGACGCTGCCGCGCTGGAAGGACCCGGACGAGATCCTGCGCCTGGCGCGTCTGGCCGTGATGCCCCGCGACCAGCACGGCGCCGAATGGATCGCGTCGGTCGCCGCCGACGTCGCCCCCGGCCGGGTGGACGTGCTCGAAACCCCCGTCGTGCAGGTGTCGTCCACCATGGTCCGCGAGCGGCTGGCCGAGGGCGGCCCCGTGCGCTACCTCGTCACGCCGGCGGTGGAGGCCCTTCTGCGGCGCCTGTAGGCGCCCCGGCCAGCACGCGCAGGCGATCGACGAACGGCCCGTCGGCCGTCGCGGCGAAGAACGCGTCGTCCGCGGCCTCCACCGCAGCCAGGGCCCGCACGGCCAGCGCGGCCCCCGCGGCCGTCACCACGACGCGCCGGGCGCGCGCGTCGCGGGCGTCGCGCTGGCGGGCCACCCGGCCCGCCCGCTCCAGCGCGCGCGTCACCTGGCTGGTCATCATGACGTCGAGGCCACTGTGGGCCGCCAGCTCGCGCTGCGTCGGCGGCCCGCTCGTGACGCCGGTCCAGTACGCGGATGCCAGCAGGACGAACTGCACGTGCGTGAGGCCCAAGGGCTCGAGGCACGCCCGCATGGTGCGCTGCCAGCGCAGCGTGGCGTGCCACATCAGGAAGCCGGGGCTGTCCCACGCCGACGCATGGCGCGAGGGCGACCCGTCGCTCGTCAACGCCGGCCCTCCGCGCGGGCCGCGAGCGCGGCGAGCGCCTGTGGCAGGTCGTCGGCCACGGCGGGCCCGATGGCGTCCTCGTCGGGACCCTCGACCTCGACGCTCACCTCGATGGCAGCGCCGTCTGTGTGCGGCTCCACGCGGTGGCGGAAGCGGATCGCGACGGGGCCCATCACCGTCTGGTCGCTGTAGGCGCGTCCGTCATCGACGTGCGTGAGCGTGAATGGCAGGGTCCCGGCGCCCACGGGCGTGATGGTGCCGGTCGTGCCCGCCGCGAACGGGCCGTCCAACGTGGCGCCCTCGAGGCTGGCGTCGTACTGCGGCCAGCCGTCGACGTCGCGCCACACTGCCCACACCGCGGCCGGCGTGGCGGTGGTGGTGTGCTGGGCACTCGTCGTCCACATGGTCCCTCCCGAGGTAGATGATATGCGCGCATACTAAACGGAGGGCGCGCAGGAACGCAAGGGGGGCAGGTGCCCCGTCCCGGTGCGGTTGCGCGGCGACCGCACCATGCCCTACCCTCGAGGCGTACACCGCAGCCGACCGAAGGAGCGGGCGCGACCTCCGCCGACATGGCCCAGCAGATCGCTGAGGCCGCCGCCGACAAGAAAGCCACCGACATCGTCATCGTCGACATGCGTGGCCTCGTGGACTACACCGACTACATGGTGGTCGCGACGGGCAACACGCCCCGCCAGACCAAGGCGATCACCGACGAGGTGCGTCGTGTGCTCAAGGAGGAGCACCGCGCCATGCCGCGTCGCGCCGAGGGCGAGCGCGAGGGCGAGTGGGTGCTGCTCGACTTCCTCGACGTGGTGCTGCACGTGTTCACCCCGCAGGCCCGCGAGTTCTACCGCCTCGACCGCCTGTGGAAGGAGGCGCCGCAGACGCGCTTCTCGGCCGACGACGCCGACGTCGGGCGCGTCGCCGCCTCGTAGCGGGAGCCGAAGCTGGACATCACGATCGCGGAGTGGGCGCTCCTGTTCGGCGCGGGGCTGGCCGGCGGCGCCGTCAACGCGCTGGCGGGCGGCGGCACGCTGATCACGTTCCCGGCGCTCCTGGGCGTCGGCATGCCGGCCCTGACCGCCAACGTCACGAACACCGTGGCGCTGGTGCCCGGGTACTTCAGCGGTGCGCTGACCCAGCGCGACGACCTGCGCGGCCAGCGCCGACGGGCCGTCGCGGTCGCCGTGCCGGCGCTCGTGGGCGGGATCATCGGCGGCATCCTGCTGCTCATCACCGGCGAGAAGCTCTTCTCGGCCATGGTGCCGTGGCTGCTGGTGGTCGCGGCCGTGCTGATCGGGGCCGACCCGTGGCTGAAGCGCTGGGCCAAGAACCGCATCGCGTCGACCGAGACCCAGTCGACCGGGCACCTGGCCACCACGGCGGGCGCGGCGTTCGTGGGTTCCATCTACGGGGGCTTCTTCGGCGCCGGCCTGGGCATCATCCTGCTGGCCCTGTTCAGCCTGGTGGTGCCGGACAACCTCATCCGCATCAACGCCCTGAAGCAGCTGACCTCGTCGATCGCCAACATGGCGGCCGCGGGGTTCCTTGTGTTCTCCGGCAGGGTCGAGTGGGTGGTGGTGCCCGTGATCGCCGTCGGGGCGATCATCGGCGCGGTCGCCGCCAGCCGGTGGGTGAGGGGCGTCGACCCCCAGGTGCTGCGCGGGGCCGTGGTCGTGATCTCGCTGTGCGTCGCGGTGGCGTACCTGTTGCGCTGACGCGGGTGCCGCGCGGCTCAAGTGCGGGCGGGCCGCGACCGACCTCACACCCGCCGGGAGGTTGCGCGCCCCTCCGCGTGACCTATAATCGGCAACCCCAGGGGGATTAGCTCAGCTGGGAGAGCGTCGCGCTGGCAGCGCGAAGGTCACCGGTTCGATCCCGGTATCCTCCA
>CAUJCX010000005.1 GCA_963169235.1 Actinomycetota bacterium
GGACGCGCGGCACCCGCGCCGACACGGCGCACGTGACCTCGTAGTTGATGGTGCCGCGCAGGGCCGCGAGCTCCTCGGCGGTGACGCGCTCGTCGCCGTCGGCGCCCAGCAGCACCACCGGCTCTCCCGGCGTCTCGGTGGCCTCGGGCCCCAGGTCGACGGCGATCTGGTCCATCGACACGTTGCCCACCACGGGCACGCGACGGCCCGACACCAGCGCGTGGGCCGTGTTGGCGTACGCGCGGGCGTAGCCGTCGGCGTAGCCCAGGGGCACGATGGCCACGCGCGTGCCCCGCGGCGCCCTCCACGTGCGGCCGTACCCGGCCGAGTCGCGCGAGCGCAGCGTCTTGACCGACGCGATGCGCGACACCAGCGACATCACGGGTCGCAGATCGTGCGCGGCGGGGTCGTCGCCGAACGGGCTGCAGCCGTACAGGGCGATGCCGCAGCGCACCATGTCGAACGCCGCGTCGGCGCCGTCGCGCAGCGTGGCGGCCGAGTTGGCGCAGTGCCGGAGCGCCCCCGGGAAGCGGGGCGACAGCTCGGCCACCGCGTGGCGGAAGCGCAGCAGCTGCTCGCGCATGAACCCGGCGTTGGGGCCCTGGGTCTCGTCGGCCGTGGCGAAGTGGGTCATCAGCCCGGCCACGCGGTCTGCCACCGGCAGCGCGGCCTCCACCAGCGCGGCGACGGCCTCGGGACGCGCGCCCAGCCGGCCCATGCCCGTGTCGAGCTTGAGGTGGATGCCGGCGACGCCCGCCGCGGCCGCCCGCGCGACGCCCTCGGGCGTCCACGCCACCGCGTGCCCGCCGGCGGCCGCGATGCGGCGCCATTCGTCGTCCCACGCGGGGCCCATCATCAGCACGGGTGCCTCGATCCCCCCGGCGCGCAGCTCCTCGAGCTCGGTCACGGTGGCGACGGCCAGTTGGTCGGCGCCGCCCTCCAGCGCGGCCTGGCCGCACGCCACCGCGCCGTGGCCGTAGCCGTTGGCCTTCACCACCGCCATCAGGCGGGCGTCGCCCGCCGCCCGTGCCAGGCGGGCGGCGTTGTGGCGCACAGCGGCGAGGTCGATGCGGCATTCGCCGCGCCCCTGCGGCGCGGTCACGCCGTGCGCCCCGCGCGCAGCGCGTCGGGCAGGGCGGCCGCGATGTCACCCGCCAGCGTGCCGTCCCCCCGGCCGGCCAGGACGCCGGCCTCGGCGTGGACGGCGACGGCCGCCGCGGCCGCCGTCAGCGCCGGGACGCCCTTGGCCAGGAACGCCGCCACCACGCCCGTGAGCACGTCGCCGCTGCCGGCCGTGGCCAGCTCGGGACCGCCGGGCAGGCACACCAGGGGAGCGCCGACCCCGTCGCACACGATGGTGCCGGGACCCTTCAGCACCACGGTCGCCCCGAACCGCGCGGCCAGGTCGGCGGCGGCCTCGAGGCGGGCCGCGTCGACGTGCTCGCGTGCGGTCTCCAGCAGCCGGGCCGCCTCGCCCGTGTGGGGCGTGATGACGGTGGGCGCCGCGCGCTCGGCCGTGACACCGGCGTGACCCACCAGGTGCCACAGGGCGTCGGCGTCGATCACCGCGGGCAGCGGGCAGCGGGCCACGAGGTCGCGCACCGCGTCGCCGGTGGCGGGGTCGCGTCCCAGGCCGGGACCCAGTGCCAGGGCCGAGAAGCGCGGGGACGCCGCGATCACGGCGTCGACGTCGCCGGGCGTGAGGTGCGGTGCCCCGGAGGGCAGGGCGGCCACCATCACCTCGGGCGCTCCCGCGGCCACCAGGTCGGCGACCGGGCCCGGCACCATCGCCTGGCACAGGCCCGCCCCGGCGCGCAGCACGGCGGTGGTGGCCAGGCGGGCTGCGCCCGACATGCCCCGCGCGCCTGCCACCACCAGCACGGCCCCGGACGCGTACTTGTCGCCCCCCTCCCCCTTGCGCGGGATCGCCGCGGCGGCGCGCGCGTCGATCCCCCACGCGGCCGGGGCGACGGGCGCGTCGGCGGGGATGCCGATGGGCGCCACGACCACTTCGCCGGCATGGGCGCGGCCGGGGTGGACGCGCAGGCCGACGGTGTCGGCGTGGAACGTGACGGTGACGTCGGCGTGGATTGCGTCGGGGTCGGCCCGGCCGGTGTCGGCGGCGACGCCCGTGGGCACGTCGAGCGCCACGATGGGCACGCCCTGCGCGTTGGCCCAGCGGCACATGCCGCGGATGGGTTCGCGCAGGTCGCCGTCCTGCCCGGTGCCCAGCATGGCGTCGATGATGAGGTCACCCGCGAACGCGGGCACGTACGGGTCGAACGCCGACAGCCACACCCGCCCCGCGGCGGCGCTCATGGTGGCGGCGTCGGGCGTCGCGGGCGGCTCGCCGTCGCGGGTGATGACGCGCAGCGACCATCCCCCGCCGGCCGCGGCGGCCTCGGCGAGGCGGCGGGCCACCACCATGCCGTCCCCGCCGTTGTTGCCGGGCCCCACCAGCAGCGTCACCGTGCCTGTGTGCGGGTAGCGGCGCAGGATCAGCTCGGCCGCGGCCGCCCCGGCCCGCTCCATCAGCACCAGCGACGGAATGCCGGCCTCGTCGCAGGCGTAGCGGTCGGCCGCGCGCAGGCCGTCGGAGTCGAGAAGCGGCGTCGCGCCGGTGACGGGTGCGGACGTGGAGGGGCCCGGGGGGTTCATGGGACCACCCATCCTAGAGTCCCGTCCCTGCGGGCGGCACCCGCGCCGACGTCACCCGGCGACGATCGCGGCCAGGCGCGCGGCGGCCGCGGCCGGGTCGTGCGCCTGCGCGGCGCCGTAGACCGCGAACTCGGCGACGGCGGTGCCGGGCGCGTCGGCGGGCCGCCACCGCGGCGACAGCTGCATGCCGCAGCTCGTCATGTCGGCGATGAGGCGGGCGTTGACCGCGTCGGCGTCCGCGTCCGCGTACACCAGGAACGTGGAGATGTGCGGCACCTGCGGGAACGGGCGCAGCCCCTGCGCCGAGAGGGCCGCGGCGAACGCCCGCGCCCACGCCAGGTACTCGGCCATGCGCGGCAGCTCTCGGCGCATCCCCACCAGGCCACCCAGCGCCAGGGGCGTCATGCGGTAAAGGGTGCCGCCCATGCGCCGGCGCCACAGCCGCACCTCGTCGGCGGCGCCGGCCCCGCACGCGACCAGCGCGCCCGCGGGGGCTCCGAGCCCCTTGTACAGCGACACGTACACCGAGTCGGCCTGCGCCGCGATCTCCGCGTGGGGGCGGCGGTACGACGCCTGGCACTCCCACAGGCGCGCGCCGTCGAGGTGCAGCGGCGTGCCCCGCTGCCGCGCGGCGGCGGCGAGGCCCGTGAGCTCGTCCCAGGTGGGCAGGATGCACCCCGCGTCGCGCAGGGGCAGCTCCGCCACCACGGCGCCCAGGCGTCCCGGGACGGCGTCCAGGCGGGCCGCCGTCGCCACCTCGCGGCCGGTGGTGAGGTGCTCGAACGCGAACCCGTGCAGGCGCCGGGGACCGTCCTCCTCGTGCACCAGCGGATGGGCCAGATCGGGGATCGCCACCCGCCGCGTCCCGTGCGCATCGCACCACACCCGCAGCGCGCACTGCTGGGCCATGATGCCGCTGGGGAACGCGATGCCCGCGTCCTTTCCCAGCAGCTCGGCCACCTCGGCCTCGAGGCGCTCCACGGCGCCGCCCTCGCCGTACGTGTCCCACCCGTCGATGCCGAGCTCGTCGCACAGGGCCGACCACGCGGCCAGCTCCTCGGCGGGCGTACGGCGCGCGTGCCAGTGCACCGACCCGTCGCAGGCGAGGGCGGCGGCGGCGAAGCGCTCGGCGTCGGTGCTCACCCCGCGAGCGTCGCATCCCCGGGGGCCGGTGGCAACGCCGTCCGCCCCGCTGAAGGGCGGACGGGATGCATCGTGGGGCGACCGTCGGCCGCGCGCTGCCCCGTGGCCGACGTGGTCGGGGGATGCGACCGCAAGCGGCCGCATCCCCCGGTCCTGCGTGACGCTGCTAGCGCGCCCGGCGCTTCGTGGGCATCGCCTTGAAGTTCACGCCGCGGCTGGCCGCCGCGGTGAACCGCGCGGACCCCTGCAGGATCACGCGCACCCGGTACTGCCCGCTGCCGGCCGCCTTGTAGTTGACGGCGAACTTGCCCTGGCGGTTGGTCTTGACCACCGCCACCGTCGCCCATCCGCCCCTCGCACGGAACCGCTGCAGGCGCAGGTTGGTGAACGCCCGCGCCGGGCGGGTGAAGCCCGTGAGCATGACCTTCTTGCCCGTCCGCACCGACGCGCGGTTGCGGAACAGGAAGATGGACGTCGGCACCGCCTGGATGGTCGCCA
This sequence comes from Actinomycetota bacterium, assembly GCA_963169235.1. Taxonomy (GTDB): domain Bacteria; phylum Actinomycetota; class Thermoleophilia; order Miltoncostaeales; family Miltoncostaeaceae; genus JAGQUM01. The sequence goes on from CAUJCX010000005.1 coordinate 4,300, forward strand.
CCGGCGGCGGAGGCGGCGGAGGCGGCGGGGCCGGCGGGGTCGGGTCGGGCCGCGTGAACGCCCTCGCCGTGTTCAGGGCGCGGAACGCGTCGATGCGCCCGGCGCCGTACACGCGGTCCTTGCCCGGGGCGCCCAGGTCGGTGGCGGACGCCTCGATCACCTGCTGCACCTCGGCGGGCGTCAGGTCGGGGCGCACCTGGCGCACCAGCACCGCCAGGCCCGCGACGATGGGCGACGCCATCGACGTGCCCCCGATGGCGTGGTACCCGGTGCCGAAGTTGCCCTGGGCCCGGGTGTCCCACGTCGAGACGACCGGGCCACCCGGCGCGGCGACGTCGACGTACTCCCCGTTGGTGGAGCTGGGGGAGATCTGACCGCCGGGCTGCACGTTGGCCACCGCGATCACGTTGGGGTACGCGGCCGGGTAGTTGGGCGCGCCGCCCTCGTTGATCTGGCCGTTACCGGCCGCCGCCACCAGCACCTTCCCGCGGGCCGACGCCAGGTTGATGGCGTCGCGCAGGGGCGCGTGGTCGCGGGTGGTACCCAGCGACATGTTGATGACGGTCGCGCGGCCCTGAGACGCGTAGTCGAGTGCCTGCACGAAGTCACCCAGGAACGACGCGTCCACCTGGCTGCGCCCGAGGTCGCCCGACGTGTTGATCTTGATCGGGATCACCATGCAGTCGAAGCAGGCACCCGCCACGCCGATCGAGTTGTCGGTCTGGGCGGCGGCCAGGCCCGCGACGTGCGTGCCGTGCAGCTCGTTGGTGGTCTCGGCGGCCACGTTGACGCTGTTGAAGTTGGCGCTGCCCGACTTCAGGTTCTTGGGAGTCTCGATCTTGGCCTGGAGGTCGGGGTGGTTGACGTCGAACTCGCTGTCGATCACCGCGATGGCCTGGCCCTGCCCCTTGGAGATGTCCCAGGCGGCCGGGAAGTTGGCCTCGGTGAAGTGCCAGGCGGCCTGCGCCTGGAGGCCCTGATCGGTGGTGACCATGAGGTTGGCACCGAAGACCTCGTCGCGCGGCGTGAACGCCGGCGCGAGGTTCTCACCCGGCTGCGGGAAGTCGATGCGGCTCACCGAGCCGTCCGTGCGCAGCGCATCGTGAGCGGCGCGCACGTTGCCCGGGATGGCCATCTCGACCCAGCCGATGTTGTTGAACGTGCGCGTGACCCGCAGGCCGTTGCGCCCCGCCACCTCGGCCGCCAGCGCGTCGCTGGACACCGGGTACAGCTGCACCAGCACGGTCGGGTCGTGGACGGTCGGCGCCGCCGTCGCGGGCAGGCCGTCCGCCAGCGCCCCCGGAGCCGCGACGGCGGCGATCGCGCCCGCCGCGCCCAGCACCCTCAATGCACGGGAGACGCGCCCCCTGTGAGCTTGACCAGCCACGTCCGCACCCCTTGTTCGGCAGTCGTCGAGTGGACCCACCCCCGCGGGTCTCAGTCGTTTTTACCCGCTTCTCACAAACCGCGTTACCCGTCGGAGGGATGGGAATCCGCTGGTCGTTCGACGAGCGTTGAAAAACCGTTCGTACCGCGGAACGGCTATTCCTCGCGGGAAGCGCGCGCCAGACGTGGCGGCGGTGCGGTCACGGCCCGACGCCGCGCGTGCGGGAGCCCGCCGGTCAGTCCCCGGCCAGCGCAGGCGCCTGGGCTCCCTCGGCGATCATCACGCGGTTCCACGCGTTGATGCTGACGATCACCGCCATCAGCGGGGTGAGGTCGTCGCCCGCGAAATGGGCCTTGGCGCCGTCCACCACGTCGGCGCCGAGGGGCCCCAGCGGCGGCACGGTCATGGCCTCCGCCAGCGCCAGGGCGGCGCGCTCGCGGGCGTCGAAGAACGGCACCTCCCGCCACGCGGGCAGCGCGGCCAGGCGCCGGGGATCCTCGGCGGCATCCTCCAGCGCCTTGCGCACGTGCAGGTCGACGCAATAGCCGCAGCCGTTGATCTGCGACACGCGCACCTTCACCAGCTCGGCCGTGCGCAGGTCGAGCGCGGAGCCGGCGCGGGTGAGCGCGGCCAGGCCGCGGTTGGCGTCCTGCGAGCCCTCGCGAATGCGAGCCTCGAGCATCGGGTGGTCGGGCGGCGTGGTCACGGCGTTCTCCAAGGGTGTCCGTGCACCGCGGTGCGGCGCGTCGCTCCTCACGTTACTACACAACCACTTGGTTGTGGAGTTTATCCCTCGACGATGGCCGCGGCCGCCGCCATGCCCCGGCTGTGCGTCAGCGTCACGGCCACCGACGTGACGCCCAGCGCCTCGGCGCGCGCCTTGTAGCGGCCGTGCAGCGCGATGGTGGGCGCTCCCCGGCCGCGCACCACCTCCACCTCGCGCCAGCGGGTCATGCCGATGCCGAGGGCCTTGCCCACGGCCTCCTTGGCGGCGAAGCGGGCCGCGAAGTGCTGTGGCGGGAACTTCCGCGACCGGCAATAGCGCGCCTCGTCGGGCGTGAAGCAGCGCTCGGCGAAGCGCGGCCGCCGCTCCAGCGCGGCCGCGATGCGGTCGATCTCGATCAGATCGAGCCCGATGCCGAGAACCGGCATAGCCTCTACCTCTACTCGACGGTGACGGTCTTGGCCAGGTTGCGCGGCTTGTCCACGTTGAGCCCCTTGCCCTTCGCGATCTCGTACGCGAACAGCTGCAGCGGGACGATGGTGGTGATGGGCGACAACAGCGCCGGAGTGCGGGGAGCCCACAGCACGTCGTCGGCGTGCAATGCGATCTCCTCGTTGCCTTCGGTCGCGACGGCGATCACGCGGGCGCCGCGCGCGCGCACCTCCTGGATGTTGGAGATGACCTTGTCGAACACGTGGCCGTCGGGGGCCACCACCACCACGGGCGAGCCCTCGTCGAGCAGCGCGATGGGGCCGTGCTTCATCTCGCCCGCCGGGTACGCCTCGGTTGGCACGTAGCTGATCTCCTTCAGCTTCAGCGCGCCCTCGAAGCACACCGGCACGCCGACGTGGCGCCCGAGGTACAGGAAGAAGCCCTTGTCGACGTACTTCGCGGCCACGGCGGCCACGTCGGCCGGCGCGGACGACAGCAGGTACTGCTCGATGGCGTCGGGCAGTCGGCGCAGCTCCTCGGACAGGTCGCGCACGCCGGCCTCGGTCAGCGACCAGCGCATGCGCCCCAGCTTCAGGGCCAGCACGGCCAGCGCCATGATCTGGGCCGTGTGGGTCTTGGTGGCGGCGACGCCGATCTCGAGCCCCGCGCGGGTGAGCAGCACGCCGTTGGCGTCGCGGGCCGCCTGCGAGTCGGTCTGGTTGGTGAGCGCCACCACGTGGGCGCCGCGCTCGCGGGCGACGCGCATGGCCGCCAGCGTGTCGGCGGTCTCGCCGCTCTGCGTGATGCCGATGACCAGGTCGCCCGGGCCCGCGAGGCACGTGCGGTAGCGGTACTCCGACGCCACCTCGACGCTCACGGGGATGCGCGCCCAGTCCTCGATGAGGTACCGGCCCGCCAGGCCCGCGTGGTACGACGTGCCGCACGCCACGATGTGCACGGCGTCCACGCGCGCCAGCACGTGGTCGTCGATGCCGATGCCGTCCAGCGAGATGCTGCCGTCGGCGCCCAGGCGCGAGCCGATGGTGTCCCACAGCGCGGCCGGCTGCTCGTGGATCTCCTTCAGCATGAACGTGTCGTAGCCGCCCTTCTCGGCGGCCTCCTCGCTGCCCTCCCACGTGCGGGTGGGGCGCGTCACCTCGGTGCCGAAGCCGTCGTAGATGTGCACGGCGTCGCGGTCGACCACCACGATCTCGTCGTTCTCGGGGTAGATCACCTCGCGGGTCTCGCCCAGGAACGCGGGGATCGCCGAGGCCAGGAACATCTCGTTGACGCCGACTCCCACCACAAGCGGGCACTCGTGGCGCACGGCCACCAGGCGGCCCGGCTCGGACGTGTGCGACGCGACGAACGCGTAGTGACCGGACAGCTGCGGCAGCACGGCCTGCACGGCGGCCACGATGTCGCCCTCGTAGTGGCGGGCCAGCAGGTGCGGCAGCACCTCGGTGTCGGTCTCGGACGCGAACACCACGCCCTCGTCCTGAAGGCGCCGGCGCAGCTCGACGTAGTTCTCGATGATGCCGTTCATCACCACGGCCACGCGGCCGTCGTTCGACACGTGCGGGTGGGCGTTGGGCAGCGTCACCTTGCCGTGCGTGGCCCAGCGGGTGTGGCCGATGCCGGTGGTGGGGCCCTCCAGGCCGTCCGCGCCGACGGTGGCGGCCCGCAGGTCCTCAAGCTTGCCGACGGCGCGCACCAGCGCGTACCGGTCGTTGTCGGCGTCGAGCAGCGCGAACCCGGCCGAGTCATAGCCGCGGTACTCCAGCCGCTCCAGCCCGCGCACGATCAGCTCGTAGCAGGGCCGGTCACCGACGTATCCGATGATGCCGCACATGTGCGTCCTTCCTGGAATGAGAAACGGCCCCCGCCTCGGGGGTCGTTCACCGTGGCCCGCCGGTCCCGCCGCCGATCGCCGCACCGCGGGAACCTGAGCACGTGACATCGTGACGCGCCACCGGTCGGGTTGCATTCTCCCGCATCCGGCGGGCGGATCGCCCATCCGTTGGTACAGACCGGCGGATCAGGGTGTCGGGGCCCGCGGGGTCCACAGCCTCACCGGCCGTCCGTCCGGCGCCCGCAGCGCGTCGTGCACCGCAAACCCCTCCGCCGCGAGCGCCGCCTCCAGCGCCCGCTGCGCCGACGTGTCTCGCCCAGGTACGAGGGCGGCGGTCACCGCGGCGCCGGGCCGCCTGGCGACGATGAACTCCCGATAGGCGGCCTCGTCGCCCTCGGCCGGGGCGCGCATCACCTCGGCGTACGCCCCCGCGCTCAGCTGCAACCCCAGCGACACGCGGGTGGTGGTGAGGGGTCCCGCATCGGAGATCACCAGGACGCGCGTTGGCGTGCCCCCGCGCGGGGACGCGAGCCGGTCCCCTATCTCGGTGAAGAACGCGGTCCACCGATGATGGGGGGCGGGCAACGGCCGGTGGGCGGGGGGTACCGCGTACCCGTCGCCCGCCATGTCGGCCCGCTGCAGCCAGTCGCCGTCGTACACGGCGACCGACGGCAGCCCGCCGAGTTGCACCGTGCGGGTGCCGCTCACCACCGGCAGCGCGTCGCTCTTGACCATCAGGGCGAACGCCACCGCCGCCACGAGCGCCGCCGACAACCCCCTCGACGCGGCGCGGGTGCGCACGTGTCCGGCCGCCACCACGGCCAGTACCGCGAGGCACGGCACCCAGGCAAGCGTGAAGCCGGTGCCGACGTTGTGGCTGCTGGTGAGCGCCATGTAGCCCTCGGCCACGAGCGCGACGGGCACGACGGCGTCGGTGCGCCACAGCGTGCGCACCCCGGCGCGCACTCCCCGGGAGTGGAGCCAGGCCGCGCCGCCCACCAGCAGGCACGCCGCCACCGCGACGGCCAGCGGCAGCTGCAGGTCGTTGGCCACCACGGCCAGCTGGTACAGCCAGTACGCCGGGTCCGTGGGTGCCAGCGCGTGGCCGTACGACGACGCGTCGGCGCCGTAGCCGGCGTCGAGCAGGTAATCGCGCACCGCGTGCCACGCCCGTGCGTACCACGTGGCGGCCACCATCACCGCCGCCATCGCCGCCACGCCGAGGTTGACAAGGCGCGCGCGCCGCGGCGCGTTCGCGGGTCGCAGTGCCACGGCCAGCGCAGCCACGGCCAGGCCGGGCAGGTACGCCACCGTCATCGTGCGCGACAGAAGCATCAGGCCCACCAGCACGCCGCACCACACGGCCGGGCCGCGGCGGGTGAAGCCCCGGGACGCGACCATGGCCAGCGCCGCGCCCGTCATGCACGCGGCGGCGGGCACGGCGAAGTGGAACGTGCGGGTGAAGTCGGCCATGGCGGGCACCGCGGTGGCCACCACCGCGGCCAGCGCGGCGGGCCACCCCGGCCGCCAGCGGCACGCGAGGCGGTACGTGAACACCCCCACCAGCACCAGCGACACCAGCTGCACGGCCAGCACGGCCGTGACGCCGGCGCCGCCCACGAGCATCGGCACGACGCCCGCCAGAGGCACCAGCGGGGCCTCCGGCACCTGGTCGGCGTACGCCCGCCACAGCCCCGTCAGCCCGTCGCGCTGCCAGCCATGCAGGTCGCGCAGCGCGATCGCGATGTACCCCGCCTCGTCGTACTCGGGGGGCGCGCTCGCGCGGAACCTCGCCAGCCACAGCATGTGCCCCGCCACCAGCACCGCCAGGTACGCGGCCAGCACCTGCGCCGCCCGTCCCCACGACCGGGGATCCCCGCCCCGCAGCATGCCTCGGCCGGCGAGACGGCCGCTCACGCGAGGCACGGGGCCCCCGGGCGGCTCAGGCTCCGCCGAGGTCGTCCTCGACCCGGGCGGCGATGCGCGCGCACCACTCGTCGCAGTCCGCCGCCGTGGGCGCCTCCACCATCACGCGCACCAGCGGCTCGGTGCCGGAGGGACGCACCACCACGCGGCCGTCGTCGCCGAACGCCTGCTCGAATGCGCGCACCTCGGCCCACACGCCGGCGGCGTCGGGAAGCTCGTGCTTGCGCACATCCGGGATGTTCACCAGTTTCTGCGGCAGGCGCACCACCACGCCCGCGGCGTCGGCAAGCGTGCGGCCCGACGCCACCAGAGCGTCCAGCAGCATCAGGCCGCTGGCCAATCCGTCGCCCGTGGGGCCGGCGTCGAGGTTGATGAGGTGGCCACTCTGCTCGCCGCCCAGCACGTAGCCGCCCGCGCGCATCTCGGCCAGCACGTAGCGGTCGCCGACGTCGGTCCACTTCACGCGCACGCCCTCGGCGTCCATGGCGCGGCGGAAGCCCAGGTTGGTCATGGTGGTGGTGACCACCGTGTCGTGCGGCAGCGCCCCGCGGGCCTTCATGTCGAGCGCCAGCACGGCGAGGATCTGGTCGCCGTCCACGACGTTGCCCGCGGCGTCCACCGCCAGCACGCGATCGCCGTCGCCGTCGAACGCCAGGCCCAGGTCGGCCGAGCCGTCGACCACGGCGGCCTGCAGCGACTCGAGGTGGGTCGAGCCGCACCCCGCGTTGATGTTGACCCCGTCGGGCTGCGCGTGCAGCACCGTGAGGCGCGCCCCCAGCCGCTCGAGCGCGGCGGGAGCGGTGGTGACGGTGGCCCCATGGGCGCAGTCGATCACCACCGACAGCCCGTCAAGGCGGGTCGCGAACCGCTGGCACAGCGCGTCGACGTAGCGCTCGGCGGCCCCAGGATCGTGGGTCACCGAGCCCAGGGCCCCGCCGGTGGGGCGCTCGCCCGGCTGGTCCATCAGCGCCTCGACCTCGGCCTCCTGCGCATCGGCCAGCTTGAAGCCGTCGGCGCCCACCAGCTTGATGCCGTTGTCGGCGAACGGGTTGTGGGACGCGCTGATGATGGCGCCGCCTGCGGCGCCCGATGCGGGCACCTCCTCGGCGATCGCCGGCGTGGGCAGCACGCCCACCAGGCACGCGTCCACCCCGACGCTGGTGAGGCCCGCCGACAGCGCCCCCTCGAGCATCGGCCCCGAGCGGCGGGTGTCGCGTCCGATCACCACGGTGGACCCCGCGCCCACCACAGCGCCCAGGGCACGGCCCATCGCGAGCGCCATCTCGGGCGTCAGCCCGGCGTTGGCGACGCCACGCACACCGTCGGTGCCGAACAGCCGCCGGCGCGACGTCGTCATCGGCAGCCCGCCCGCGGCGTCAGCGCTTGGAGAACTGCGGCCGCTTGCGGGCGCCCTTGAGGCCGGCCTTCTTGCGCTCGGTCTCGCGCGCGTCGCGGGTGAGGAACCCTTCCTTCTTCAGGTCGCCGCGCAGGTTCTCGTCGGCCACGCACAGGGCGCGGGCGATGCCGTGCCTCAGCGCGCCGCTCTGGCCCGCCGTGCCGCCGCCGTCGAGGCGGGCGATCACGTTGTACGTCGCCATCGTGCCGGTCTCGACCAGCGGCTTGAGCGCCGTGGTCACCAGCACCTTGCGGCCGAAGTACTCGTCCACCGGGCGGCCGTTGCACGTCACGGTGCCGTCGCCGGGCGTGAGGATGACGCGGGCCACGGAGGTCTTGCGCTTGCCGGTGGCGATCACGCGGCCGTGCTTGTCGGTCTTCACGAGGGCACCTCTGCCTTACGGGTGAGTCGCAGCGGCTCGGGGGCCTGCGCCTGATGGGGATGCTCGGTGCCGGCGTACAGCTTCAGCTTCAGCAGCTGCTGACGGCCGAGGCGGTTCTTCGGCAGCATGCCCTTGACCGCGGCCCGCAGCACCTCTTCGGGGCGGCGCTCGAGCTGCTCGGCGAGCGTGCGCGAGCGCAGGCCGCCGGGGTAGCCGGAGTGGCGGTAGTAGCGCTTGGTCTCGAGCTTGTTGCCCGTCACCGCGATCTTGCCCGCGTTGAGGACGACCACGAAGTCGCCGGTGTCGCAGTGCCGCGTGTACCAGGGGGAACGCTTACCCGAGAGCGTCTCGGCGATGACGCTGGCCAGCCGGCCCAGGTTCTGGCCCTCGGCGTCGACGAGCCACCACTTGCGCTCGACGGTGCCGGGCTTGGCGCTGACGGTCTTCACGGGTCGCAGGTCCCTCCGGTCGGAAAACGAGCATGCGGACCCGCTCCGATCGCGGGGCCGACGGTGGAGATTACGCAACACCCGCCTCGCGCGCAAGGCCGCGAGGCGGTGACGACGTGCCCCCTCTGGACGCGGCGGGGGTTCGTGCGCAACAATGGCGGGATTGTTTGTGTAACAGGGATGCGCCCGGATGGCGTGTCCGCGAGTACCGCGAGCCTTCCCGTGACCCCCACATCAGTGGACCGTTGCATCGCCGTCGCCGCACACGGGCGACGGTGCCAGCAGACCACCTACCGTGGTAGCCCGTACTGCTGGCATCACACGCAGAGCCGCAAGGTGTGGGCTCCCAGCCGCGTGTCGAAGACGCGCACGCGGCGCCCGGACGCCGACCTGGTGGAGGCGGCCGAGGAGGCCCGGTCGGGCCTGCCCGCCCCGTCCACGTTCGAGACGGCGGCGGCGCTGGCGGCGGCCCTCACCCCCACCCAGATGGCGCAGTTGCGCGCGTTCCTGGCGCGCGAGGGCACCGGGGTGTTCCGCATCGACAAGGCCGACGGCAGCGTGGTGGACGCCCGCGTCGACCCCCGCCTGGGGCGGGCGCTGGACGCCCGCATCAGCCTCACCACCGAGTAGGTACCGTCACTCCCACTCGATGGTGCCCGGGGGCTTCGACGTGATGTCGAGCGCCACCCGGTTGACTCCCGGGACCTCGTTGATGATGCGGCTCGAGACGCGCTCGAGCAGGTCGTACGGAAGGCGCGCCCAGTCGGCCGTCATCGCGTCGTCGGACGTGACCGCGCGGATGACGATGGGGTACGCGTACGTGCGCTCGTCGCCCTGCACGCCCACGCTCTTGACCGCCGGCAGCACGGCGAAGCTCTGCCACAGCTCGCGGTAGAGGCCCGCGCGGCGCACCTCCTCCTGCAGCACGAAGTCGGCGCGGCGCAGGATCTCGAGCCGCTCGGCCGTGACCTCGCCGATGATGCGGATGGCCAGGCCCGGGCCGGGGAACGGCTGGCGCCACACCATGCGCTCGGGCAGGCCCAGCTCGGCCCCCACCACGCGCACCTCGTCCTTGAACAGCTGCCGCAGCGGCTCCACCAGCTCGACGGTCATGTCGTCGGGCAGCCCGCCGACGTTGTGGTGGCTCTTGATCTTGTCGGCGTGCTTGGAGCCCGACTCGATCACGTCGCTGTAGAGCGTGCCCTGCACCAGGAAGCGCACGCCGCCGAGGGTGCCAGACTCGCGCTCGAACGTGCGGATGAACTCGCGGCCGATGATCTTGCGCTTGGTCTCGGGGTCGGTGACGCCGGCCAGCTGCGACAGGAAGTGATCCTGCGCCTTCACGTGGATGAGGGGCACGTGGAAGTGCTCGCCGAACGCCTCCTCCACCTGGTCGGCCTCGCCCTGACGCAGAAGGCCGTGGTCGACGAAGATGCACGTGAGGCGGTCGCCGACGGCGCGGTGCACCAGCAGGGCCGCGACGGCCGAGTCGACGCCGCCCGACAGCGCGCAGATGACCTTCTCGTCGCCCACCTGGGCGCGGATGCGGGCCACCTGGTCCTCGATCACGTGCACCGGCGTCCACGTGGGCGTGCAGTCGCACGCGTCGAACAGGAACGCCTTCAGCAGGTCGGTGCCGAACGGCGTGTGCACCACCTCGGGGTGGAACTGCACGCCGTACATGCCGGTCTCGCGGTGCTCCATGGCCGCGACGGGCGCGCCGGCCGTCTGCGCCGACACCACGAACCCGTCGGGCGCCCGCACCACGCTGTCGTTGTGGCTCATCCAGCACGTCTCGGCCGGCAGGTCGCGCAAGAGACCCGCGCGCGACAGAACGTTCAGTTCGGTCTTGCCGAACTCGCTGGCGCCCGTGCGGGCCACCTCGCCGCCGAGCGCCTGCACCATCGCCTGCATGCCGTAACAGATGCCCAGCACCGGGATGCCCAGGCGCAGGTACTCGGCGTCGAGGCCGGGCGCGTCCGGGGCGTACACCGACGACGGGCCGCCCGACAGCACCAAGCCCATGGGCTCGAGCGCCTTGATCTCGTCGGCCGGCATGTCGTGCGGGATCACGGCCGAGAACACCCGGCACTCGCGGATGCGCCGGGCGATCAGCTGCGCGTACTGCGCTCCGAAGTCGACCACCAGCACTCCGCCCGGCGCCGCCGAGGCGAGCGCCGGATCGAGGTGCTGCGTCATCCCATGCCCACGTTCTGGCTCTGCTGCAGGCGCTTGCCCTCGTTCTTCAACGCGGGCGCCACCATCACCTCGCACTTCTGGAAGCTCTGGATGGACTCGTAGCCGCACGTGGCCATGGCGGTGCGCAGGCCGCCCACCAGGTTCAGCGAGCCGTCGTTCTCGTGCGCCGGCCCCACCAGGATCTCCTCGAGCGTGCCCAGCGTGGTGGTCTTCACGCGGGTGCCGCGCGGCAGCGTGGGGTGGAACGTGGCCATGCCCCAGTGGTACCCGTGGCCGGGCGCCTCAGCGGCCTTGGCCAGCGGCGAGCCGATCATGCACGCGTCGGCGCCGCACGCGATGGCCTTGGCCAGGTCACCGCCGAACGCCATGCCGCCATCGGCGATGACGTGGCAGTAGTTGCCGGTCTCGAGCAGGTGCTGCAGCCGGGCGCCCGCGGCGTCGGCGATGGCCGTCGCCTGGGGCACGCCCACGCCGATGACCTGGCGGGTGGTGCAGGCCGCGCCGGGGCCGACGCCCACCAGCACGCCCACCGCGCCGGTGCGCATCAGGTGGAGCGCCGTCTGGTAGCTGGCGCATCCCCCCACGATCACCGGGATGGGCAGGTCGGCGATGAACTTCTTGAGGTTGAGCGGCTCGGCCACCGTGGACACGTGCTCGGCGCTCACCACGGTGCCCTGGATCACCAGGATGTCGAGGCCCGCCTCCAGCGCGACGTCGATGTACGACGTGACCTTCTGGGGCGTGAACGAGCCGCAGGCCACGACGCCGTTGGCCTTCAGCTGCCGGATGCGCTCACCGATGAGCGCCGGGTCGACGTCGGTGCGGTAGATCTCCTGCAGGCCGCGCGTGGCGTCGGCCGGGGCGTACCCGGCGATGCGCTCGAGCTCGGCGGCGGGGTCCTCGTAGCGCACCTGGATGCCCTCGAGGTTGATGACCCCGAGCCCGCCCAGCTTGCCGAGCGTGGTGGCCGTGCCCACGTCGACCACGCCGTCCATCGCCGAGGCCAGGATCGGCAGCTCGAACGTGTGGCCCCCGACCGTCCATCTGAGGTCGACGTCCTCGGGGTCCCGCGTCCGCCGGCTGGGCACGATGGCGATGTCGTCAAACCCGTACGCCCTGCGGCCCTTCTTGCCACGCCCGATCTCGATCTCCACGTGTGGCTCGCCTTTCCGTCGCCCGATTCAGTCCTTGTTGACGCAGCGCCCCGCGCCCATCAACGACGAAACCCAGGCGCACACGATCGTGCCCTGGGTTTCGTCGCCTGCCGATGTCGCCTGCCGCACCTCACGTCTGGCTCGGCAGGCTAGCGGACCACCGCGGCCTGCGCCGTGCCTCGAGGAGGACCTTCGACACGTGTGTCGACGGCGTCCGTCCGGTCACCTCCCGGGCGGCCCTTCCACGGTGCGCTCGATGACGACCTGACGTGACAGGGCCTCGACGTCGCGCGGGTCGAAGACGCCCGCTCCCGGCATCAGGGTGTTGGCGGCGCCGCACGCGACGCCCAGGCGCAGGCACGCCTCCATGTCGGACTCCCGCGACAGCGCGGCCAGGTAGCCGCCCAGGAACGCGTCGCCCGAGCCGACGCTCGACAGCACCTCGCGGCGACGCAGGAACGCGGTCCACGTGGTGCCGGTCTTGCCGTCGCCCCGCTCGCGCGCCACGCACCCGTCGGGGTGGTGCACGAGCGACGTCGCGGCACCCATGGCGGTGAGCTCCTCGGCCGCGGCGATCATGTCGCCGTCGTCGCTGAACTCGTGGCCGACGATCTCCTCGGCCTCGCGGGCGTTGGGGCTGACCACGTCGACCCCGGCCGCCAGCGCCGCCCGCAGCACCGGGCCCTGCGCGTCGACGGCCACCACCACGCCGGGGCCCAGCTCGCCGCGCAGCGTGGCGTAGAAGTCGCCCGGCACGTTCTGGGGCAGCGACCCGGCCAGCACCATCATGTCGGCCCCGCGCGACAGGAAGCGGATCTTCTCGAGGAACAGGGCCAGCTCGTCCTCGCCGATCTCGGGGCCGTACTCGATGACCTCGGTCTGGTCGCCGTTGGGGTCGACGATGGCCGTGGTGGTGCGCGACTCGTCGCGGATGCGCACGAAGTCGTTGAGGATGCCCTCGGCCGTCAGGCCCTCGATGATGGACGTGCCGGTGCGGCCGCCCGCCAGGCCGGTGGCCACCACCGGCTCGCCCAGTGCCTTCAGCGTGCGGGCGATGTTGACGCCCTTGCCGCCCGACAGCTCGACGGCGTCCGTGGCCCGGTTGCGGGTGCCGGGCTGGAAGTTGGGCACCGACACGGTGCGGTCGAGCGCGGCGTTCAGCGTGACGGTGACGATCACGGCACGAGGCCCTCCAGGGAAGATGTCACGCGGTCGAAGAACCCGGCCCCGGCGACATCCGTCGCCGCGACCAGGGGCCGCGTGGCGAGCGTGCGCCGACCCTGGCGCACGACCAGCGTACCCAGCCGATGGCCCGCGGCGGTATCCCCGTCGACCATCTGGGGCAGCGCCAGCGACTCCACGACGGGCACGCCGAGCCGCAGCGGCGCCCGCACGGCCGCGCCGGACGGCCGCACGGCCACGAACACGCCGTCGCGGTCGCGCACCGGCACCCGCGCGTACTCGCGCCGGGGGTCCACCACGACCGCCGACCCGTAGTGCTCGAATCCCCAGTCGAGCAGGCGCTTCATGTCGGCGGCGCGCACGTCGCGGCTGGGCGCGCCGATGACGGCGGCGTACAGCTCGACTCCCAGCCCCCGGCGGCGGGCGTGCGCGGCCAGCGCGTAGCCGGCCCCGTTCGTGTGGCCGGTCTTGACGCCGTCGGCGTCGGGGTCGATGTCGAGCAGGTCGTTCTCGCCCTCCAGGCGGCGCGTGCCGACTCCGCCGGGCCCCGGGATGGTGGCGTGACGGTGGCCGACCAGGGTGCTCAACCGCGGCACGGCCATGACGGCGCGGGCCAAGGTGACCAGGTCGCGCACGGTGGAGTAGTGGCCCGCCTGGTCGAGCCCGTGCGGGTTGGCGAAGTGGGTGCCCCGCAGGCCCATGGTGCGGGCCCGGCGGTTCATCAGCGCCACGAACCGCGCCTGCGAGCCGCTGACGTGGTCGGCCAGCGTCACGGCCGCGTCGTTGCCGCTTCCCACCATGAGGCCGGTGAGCAGGTCACCGATGCTGATGCGCTCGCCCGCCACCAGGCCCGCGCTCGACTCACCCGGGGATGCCGCCTCGGCGGGGACGGTCGCGGTATCGTCGTCAGAGGTGGCGGTGACGACCGTGAGCGCCGTCATCATCTTGGTCGTGGAGGCCATCGGGAGACGCATGTCGGGATTGCGCGACGCCAGCACCTCGCCCGTCGCCGGGTTCACCAGGATGTACGCCCGCGCGTGGACGGCGGGCGGGGCGGCGAAGGCCGCCACCGCGGCCGCGTACCACAGCGTGAGGGCCAGGACGAAGCACGCGACGGGCCGCGAGATGGTCGTCGACACCGGGCGATGGTACCAACCGGGCGAGGAGCCCCCGGTGAAGCGCCGTCGCGTGCCGCGCCCGAGCCTGCCCGCGCTGCGGCGCGATGGTGCCCCGCGGCAGCAGGTGGCCGGGGTGGAGCGCACGGTGTGCGTCGAGTTCGGCCGCGTGGGCGTGGAGGTGCGCCCCACGCGGGTGCTGCTACGGGCCGGGCGCACGCGTCAGCTGGTGCGGGTGGTGCCGCTGTCGTCGCGGCCACGTCCCCTGCGCCGGGCCCGGCGCGCCCGCGGCGTCAAGGCGGGGCCGGTGAGCGTCACGTTCGTCGGCAGCCCCGCGGTGACCGTGGCGCTGGCGGGCGTCCACGCCGTGGGCCGCAACCTGCGCCGCGGCTGAGCGCCCCTGCCACGGTGAACGTCGTCGGCGCACGAGGCCGGGCCGCGCGATCGGCGGTACTGCCAGAAACGGGGCGCGCCGGCGCGATGCGCGCGCAGGACGTGGCGCCCCGCCCGCGAAGGGACACGGCATGCCGTTGCCTTCCCGCATGAACGTGCGCCTGGTCGCCGGCATCGCGGCCATCGTGGTGGCCGGATCGGCGGCGACGCTGGTGGCCAAGGACGTCACGGGCGGCGCGTCGGGCGACACGCCCCCGAAAGGGCAGACGACGAGCGGCATCTCGACGCTCGACCGCCCGGCCGGTCGTGGCGACGCGATGCCCGACGCCAGCGCCGTGGCGCCCCTTGACCTCACGCCCGGGACCGTGCGGCACGCGCAGGACACGTCCCACGGCGCGGTGTGGCTGGCCACCCAGGCACCCAGCGGCCACGTGTGCCTCATCGTGACGCGCGCGACGGGCAGCGGCTCGACGTGCAACGCGCCCAGCATGCTCACCACGTGGGGCGCCATCCCGCTGGTGCAGCTCGACGAGACGGCCACGCGCGCCCTCCTTTACGGAGTGGTCGCCGACGGGTACGCCACCGCCCAGGTCGGCCGCGACGGCGCGCGCGTGAACGTGGTGGGCAACACGTTCGTGCTGCCCGTTCCGCGCGCTGCGAAGCGCGGCATCGTCACCATCCGGGGCGAGGCCGGCGCCAAGCGGCTCAACTACACGGCGTTCCTGCCCCGCAAGTAGTGCCCCGGGCTACCCGGGCAGCCGGCGAAGCGCGTCCTCCGGGGGCGTGAACTCCCGCCCCTGGTCGTCGGCTACCGCCCGGTTGGTGACGTCACCGGCGCACACGTTGAGGCCCGCCAGGAAGCCCGGGTCGGCGCCCAGGGCCGCGGCCACGCCCCGGTCGGCCAGCGCCGCCACGTACGGAAGCGTGGCGTTGGTGAGCGCGTACGTCGCGGTGATGGGCACGCCGCCCGGCATGTTGCTGACGCAGTAGTGGATGACGCCGTCCACCTCGTACGTGGGATCGTCGTGCGTGGTCGGGCGCGACGTCTCGAAACAGCCACCCTGGTCGATGCTGACGTCCACCAGCACGGCGCCCCGTTTCATCAGGCCCAGCTGCGCGCGGGTCAAGAGGCGCGGGGCCTTGGCGCCGGGCACCAGCACGGCGCCGATCACCAGGTCGGCCTCGGGCAGCGTCTGCTCGATGCTGAGCGTGGTGGAGAACACGGTGGAGCAGCGATCGTTGAGCTCGGTCTCGATCTGCCGCAGGCGCGGTATGGAGCGGTCGAACACGTACGTCTCCGCCCCCATGCCGATGGCGACGCGCGCCGCAGCCGTGCCGACGACGCCGCCGCCGATCACCATCACGCGGCCCGCGGCGACGCCGGGCGCACCGCCCAGCAGCAGGCCCCGCCCGCCGGCGGCCTTCTCGAGCATGAACGCGCCGGCCTGCGTGGCCAGGCGGCCCGCGATCTCGCTCATGGGCGCCAACAGCGGCAGGGCGCCCCGCGCGTCGGTCACCGTCTCGTACGCGATGCACGCGGCCCCGGACGCCACCAGGCCGTCGGTCTGCGCGGGATCGGGCGCCAGGTGCAGGTACGTGAACAGCGTGTGCCCGGGCCGCAGCATGGCGATCTCGCCGGGCTGGGGCTCCTTCACCTTCACGATCAGCTCGGCCTCGCCGAACACCGCGGCGGCGTCGGGCACGATGCGGGCGCCCTGCGCGGCGTACTGCTCGTCGCCGATGGCCGACCCCTCCCCCGCCCCGGCCTCGACCAGCACGTCGTGGCCGTGCTCGCACAGCTCGCGCACGCCGGCCGGTGTCATCGCCACCCGGTACTCGCCGGGCTTGATCTCGGTGGGGATGCCGACGCGCATCACGGGTCTCCGGGGTCGGTGGATGTGCGGGCGGGCCGCGTCACGAGGGGGCCGATCGCTCGGACAGCGTCCACAGGGTGGCGCGCAGGTCCTCGGCGGCCTTGCGGGGGTCGGGCGCGAAGATGATGGAGCGGCTGGCGTTGACCACCGCGCCCGCCCGGTGCCGTGCGAACGCGGGCCCCAGGTCCTCGGGCCGCCCTCCCTGGGCCCCGACGCCGGGGATGAGGAACGGCTGGTGCGGCATCAGATCGCGCAGGCGCCCGAGGTGCTGCGGGGCGGTGGCCCCCACCACGGCGCCGACACCCGACAGCCCCGACTCGCCGACGCTCGCCTCGCCGATGAGCGCCACCAGCCCGGCGACGGCCTCGTGCCACGGGCGGCCGTCATCGAGCACCAGGTCCTCCAGGTCGCCCGCCCCCGGGTTGGACGTGCGCACCAGCGCGAACACGCCCTTGTCGCGCTCGCGGGCGTGCATGGTGAACGGCCGCACCGCGTCCCCGCCCATCATGGGGTTCACCGTGAGCGCATCGACGGGGTCGCGCAGGAGGGCCTGGGCGTACGCGGCGGCGCTCACGTCGATGTCGCCCCGCTTGGCGTCGAGGATCACCACGAGGCCCGCGTCGCGGGCGGCCTGCGACACGTCCCACATCACGTCCCACCCGGCCGCCCCGAGGCGCTCGAAGTACGCCGACTGCGGCTTGACGGCCACGCACGCGGGGCCCGCCGCCGCGATCACGCCCAGGCAGAAGCGGCGCACGGCGTCGGGGTCGTCGCCCACCTTGCGGGGGTCGGGGTCGAGGCCCACCACCACGTGGCTCTGCCGCGCCGCCACGGCGCGCGCCAACGTGTCTCCGAAGCTCACACCATCACCATCCTCACGAGCGGCAGCGTCACGAGCGCCAGCAGGGTGGTGGCGACGATGGTCCCGGCCATGACGTCGGCGTCCAGGCCCTCGCGCGCACCCAGCACCAGCGACATCATGGCGCTCGGCATGGCCGAGAGTATGACCACCGTGTGCAGCACCGGGCCCGAGAAGCCCATCGCCAGGCCCACCGCCAGGCCCATCAGGGGCCCCAGGGCCAGCCGCAGGGCCGTCGCCACCGACACCACCCGCCAGCGCCGTCGCACCCCGCCCAGGTCGATCATCGCGCCCGCGTAGATCATCACCAGCGGCAGCACCGCCGCGGCCGTGATCTCGAGCGGCTTCTCGAGCGCCAGCGGGATGTCGTGCCCCAGCGTGAGGTTCCACGCGAGTCCCGCCAGCAGCGCCCACGTGGGCGGCATGAACACGCCCGCGAGCACGGTGCGGGGATGGACGCCGATGCCGCCGGGCCGGCTCTCCCGGGGGCTGAAGATCGCCGCGATCGCGACGGTGGACACCCACGTGGTGAGGCCGGTGGCGACCGAGTCGTACACGGCCGCGGCGGAGTGCGAGAACTCGTCCCCGGACGCGGCGATGAGCGGCAGCCCGAAGAAGCCCGTGTTGGCGCCCGCGGTCACCAGCACGAACGCCCCCGTCGACGGGCGGTCGAGGCGCAGCAGGCGGGCGACGGGCAGCATCAGTCCCACCAGCACCGTGTGGATGACGATGCCCGCGACGGGCACCAGCATCAGCGCAGGGGTCAGCTCGGCGCGCACGATGATGAGGAACACCAGCGCCGGCATGCCCGCGTAGATCACCACCGCCACCAGCCCGGGACGGGCCTCGTCGCGCAGCACGCCCGCGCGGCGCAGCCAGGCCCCCGTGAGGATGATGGCCAGCGCCGCGAACGCGGTGGCGGTCACGGGGCCTCGGGGGTCGGGGGACGGCGGAGCACCGGGGGGAGGCTAGCGGCCTCCCCCCGGGCCGCGCCGGTCAGGACGGCGGCTGCACCTCGCGCCAGTCGGTGACGTCCCACGTGCCGTCGATGTCGGGGAACTGCGGCGGCGGGCCGCTGGCCGCGAACTGCTCGTCGTACTGATAGTCGCGCGTGCCGAACATGTCGGCGTAGCCGCCCTGCGCCGTCGCGATGGAGCCGATGAACGTCAGCGACCCCTTCGTGCCCGACAGCTCGCCGTTGTAGCGGGGTGCGGCGGTGCGCCACGACCCGGTCTCGGCCAGCGTGGCGGCGCGCCACGTGAGGTTGTTGGGCGCGTACGTGGCCATCACCACGTCGTTCTGGGCCATCAGGCCGAGCACGTCGAGGCCCGGCTGCTGGTACGTGATGTTGCCGCCGATGTAGATGCTGGCGGACGTCGAGATGCTGACGCGCCCGTCGATGACCGAGTCACGGCTGCGCGGGGTGGTGTCGCACGCGGTGGCCACGGCGGTGCCGTTGCCGATCACCACCGGCTGCTCGAAGTACAGGAAGTTCTCGAGGTTGCCGCCGCGCAGGTTGACGGTCTGGGGACATCCCAGCGTGCCCGTCTGGCGCTCGAGGTCGATGGCCGAGCCGCTGGTGATCTTCCAGATCAGCACCTGGCCGGCGCCGTTGAACTGCAGCATCCAGCCGCGGGCGGACGCGTCGTTCTTGTAGACGCCCATGCCCGGCGCCTGCGCGCTCTGCTTGAACTGCTGGCGGTCGAGCGCGAACGACGAGAAGTCGATGGGGTTGCGGAACAGCGTGCGGAACGCCGGGGTCGTGCTGCGGTCCATCGACTTCGGCACGCCCTTGAAGCGGCTGGCGCTGACGCTGGCGCCGGGGCAGTTGACGTATGTCCACTGGGTGCACACGTAGTTCTGGGCGTACAGCGTGTCGAGCGCCGTACCGCCGTGCAGGACGTCCTCGTTGGAGTAGATCTTGCCGTTGGTGGTGGCCGTGTCGCCGTAACGGATGGTCTTGTCGGAGACCATCTGGAAGTCGCTGAGGTTGAGGGGCTTCACGGTGGCCACGATCGAGCGGTAGACGGGGTTGTTGCCGGACGCCTCCACCACGCGCGCCGTGGCGTGCACGCGCAGCGACGTCGAGCCCTGGGGGTACACGCGCAGGGAGTAGCTGCTGGTGCCGTAGCGGCCGGTGTTGAGGGTCTTCCACGACGACGGCCCGCCCACGTACGTCCACGGCCCGCCGGGCCACGCGGCGCCCGGGGTCACGGTGAGGCCCGTCGACGTGATGCGCGGGTCCTCGGCCGCGTCGACGTAGCCGCCCCAGAAGCGCTTGGACTCGACGATGCGGGACACGTACTGCTGCACTCCCGCCTCGGCCGTCTGCAGCGCGATGTCGCTGCGGCTCGACCGGGCCGACTGGCCGGCGCTGGTGCGCGCCCACGTGAGGGTGCCCAGCACGAGCAGCGCGACGATGCTGGTGATCGCGATGGTGCTGATGAGCCCCTGACCGCGCTGCGCGCGGCGGCGGGCGTCAGTTGGCCGGGTTGCGAGGCGCAACATCGGTGGTGAACTCCGCGGTCGGGGACGAGTTTCCGTTGGCGTACTTGATGAGCAGCCGCAGCCGGACGCGGCCGATGCGGAGGTTGTCGGGTGAGACCACCGTGGCCGGCAGCGCGGCGCCCTCCGACGTGAACGCGGCGAACAGCGGCGTGGACGACGTGTTGGCGATGCCGTTCACCATCACCTCGGTACCCGTGTACGCGCCGTACGTGTACGGCGGCGCCGTGCCCACGGGCTTGACGACCTCACGCACCAGCTGGGTGCCGTCGATGCGGTATCGCACCCGCCACGGCCGCAGCGTGTACGGCGCCGACGCGTCCACCAGCGTGTTGTCGACGTACAGCACCATGGACGTCGCCGTGATCTGCTCGATGCCCGGGTTGGTGCTGTCGGGCTTGGACGCCTGGCGCACGTCGCGTGCCAGACGTGCCAGCGAGTCGCGGGC
The DNA here is from genome assembly GCA_963169235.1 of Actinomycetota bacterium. Classification (GTDB taxonomy): domain Bacteria; phylum Actinomycetota; class Thermoleophilia; order Miltoncostaeales; family Miltoncostaeaceae; genus JAGQUM01. The sequence goes on from CAUJCX010000005.1 coordinate 24,577, forward strand.
CTGCATCTGCATGGTGGCCCGGCTCTGCTCGGTGGCCGACTGCGTCATGCCGTTCTGCAGGAACCCGTACAGGGCGGCGCCGAACACCGCCATCAGCAGGATGCCCAGCAGCAGCTCCACCAGCGTGAAGCCGCCCTGCGCGCCGCGGCGCGCCATGGATGCCCGGTGCGGCGTCATCCGATCACCGGGGTGCCGCGCGTGTTGGGGCACTTGACGTTGCCGGGAACGGCGCCGGCGGTGCCGTCCGTCCACGTCGCCGTGGCCCACGTGGGCTGACCGTCCGTGTAGCCGCTGACGTACTGCATGCTGTACGTGCCGTACGGCGGGTTGAACGTGGCGACGCCGCTGGACGCGACGGTCGTCTGCTGGTCGAACGTCACGGTGACGCCGATGAGGCGCACCAGCTGGCCGACGCCGAGCCGGTGCTTGATCGGCAGCACGCACTTGGTGGTGGGGCCCATGCGCACCACCTGCGACCGCACGGTGCCCTCCGGCAGCAGCAGGGTCATGCTGGCGTCCGAGTACGAGGGCGACACGACCGACAGCGTGTACGGGGTGACGTCGGTCTTCGGCAGGCAGAACTCCGCGTAGCCGTTGGCGTCGGTCACGCGCGACGGGATGTCCGACCGCGCCGCGTCGCCACCGGACACCTGCACCGTCGCACCCGGCACGGCGCTGCCGTTGGCCGCGCTGACGACCGACACCTTCAGCCGGGCGGTGCGCGTCGTGCGCGTCATCCGGGCGGTGAAGACCTGGTTGGGGTTGTCGGGGTAGCCCTCCGGCACCTTGGCCACGAGGGGCGGAAGCGCGTCGTAGCAGTCGGCCGTCACCTTGACCGTGGTGTTCTCGGAGCTGGGACGGATGTTGGCGCCCTGGATCTTGTCCACCTGGAACCCGCCGGTGTAGCCGACGAAGCTCTGGGACAGTCCCCCGGCCGTCGCGGGCAGCGCGATGTCGGCCTGGGCGCGCTCGGTGACGGGCGCGCCCGTCGTCGCGTCCAGCACGTTCACGGTGATGGTGGCCGGCCGGTACAGCTTGATGGTGCCCTCCCACGCCTGCGACGCCGCGAGGCTCTGCTGCACGGTGTCGGGGCCGGACGTGGGGTCGGTGGCGTAGTCGTTGTACGTGGCGGCGGCCTTGTACCAGTGCAGCGGGCTCGTCAGCGGCGGGTCGCTGGGGTCGAGGCCGCCGAAGACCACCTTGCCCTGGGCGTCCGTCAGCGCGGTGCGCTCGGGCGACGTGCTGCCGTACAGGCGCACGCGCGCGCCCACCAGCGGCGTCAGCGTGAACCCGTCGATGACGTTGATGATGGCCGTCGCCTTGCCGCGGATGGCCGCGACGTTGGGGGGAGCCATCTGCGTGACCACGGTGACGGGGCGGCCCGCCGTGACCTGGGGGGTGACGGTGACGCTGATGCGCTTGTAGTTGATGTACGAGCGGCTGCGTCCGGGGGTGGGATCGTCGACGTACGTGACGTCGGTGTCGACGCGGTACGTGATGCCGCTGACGTCGGTGGTGTCCGTCGCCTTCAGCAGGCCCACCGGGTTGCCGGCGATGACGCCCACGTCGTCGTAGTCCATCTCGCGGATGGTGTCGAGGCGGCCGTTGGCCATCTTCGACGACACGGTGTCCAGGCGCCCCTTGGAGATCTGCGCGCTCGAGGCGGCGAAGCCCATGAACACGCCGCCCGCGACGATGCCGAGGATGACGATGCCGATGAGTACCTCAATGAACGAGAAGCCGCTCTGGGAGGAGCGGGCGTGGCGCTGGGGCACTCGTGGCCTCCGACGATGCGGCTGCGGCGGCGGACCGCCGATCGGCACTGACGTTTCGCACGCATATATCGGCCGCGACACGCGATCACTTGATGGGGTCTATGCCACCGCCCGGCGCGGGTCGTCGCGTCCGGCCACCGCGCGCAGCCACAGCGTGCTGAGCAACGGGAACGCGAACGCGGTGACGAACGCCGCCTCGACACCGGCGTGCGAGGCCAGCCACCCGGCGACCACGGTGCCGAGCGCCGACCCGCACACCACCGCGCCGATGGACCACGAGAACGCCTCGGTCAGCGCATCGGGGGGCGAGATCTGCTGGATGAGCTCGTACACCGCCGCGATGGTGGGCGCGATCGCGATGCCGTCCACCGTCAGCGCCACGCTCATCCACACCCAGCCGGAGGTCGCGGTGAGCACCAGCGGCACGCCGGCCAGCACCAGCACCGGCAACAGCAGCGTCAGGCGGCGCAGCGCCGGCGCGTGCCACAGCCGCGTCACCGCCAGCCCGCCCACCAGGCTGCCCGCGGCCCAGATGCCCAGCACGACGCCCGCGCGCGACTTGTCGCCCACCGCCTCGAGCCCGGCGATGGCGGCGATCTCGATGCCGCCGAACGTGCCGCCCAGCAGGGCGTACGTCACCAGCACGGCCCGCAGCCGCCGGTCGCGCAGCACAGCCCCGGTGCGGCCCGTGACGCGGGACGGCGCGGAGTGGCGCGCCATCATGGCGGCGAACCCCAGCGTCACCAGGCCGGTGAGGCCCGCGCACGCCAGCATCCCCAGCGGGGCGCTGGTCGCGGCGATCAGCGCGACGATCATCATGGGCCCCACCACGAACACGGCCTCCTGGCACGCCGCCTCCAGGCCGTACAACCCGCGCAGCGCGTCGGCAGGCACCAGGCGCGGCAGGGCGGCGCGGTAGATGGTGGCGATGGGCGGGGTGAGCGCGCCGCCCACGGCCGCCAGCGCGGTCATGCCCACGACGCCCAGCCGGCCGGGGATCGCCCCCATCAGCCCCAGCGCCACCGAGCAGCCCGCCGCCGTGACCACCAGCACGCGCGCGTGGCCCAGGCGGTCGGCCGTGCGGCCGATGAACGGGGCGGCCCCGCCCGCCGCGACGGTGAACGTGCCCGCGACGACGCCGGTGGCGGCGTACGACAGGCCCTCGTGGCGCGCCAGCAGCACGAGTGCCAGGTTGGTCATCGTCAGCGGCAGCCGCCCCAGGAGGGCCAGCACCAGCAGTGCCACCAGCTCTCCGCGGCTGATGTGACCGCCCGCGGCCGCGGGGCCGTGTGCGCCCACTCAGGCCCCGGCGGGCGTCACCACGAACTGGCGCAGATACAGATCGCGGAACGTCACGGGGCCGCGCGGACCCGGCACGTGGTCGACGTTGATGCCGGTCTCCGGCGCCGCCAGCAGCTTGAAGCCGTCCAGCAGCCGGGTCGTGGCGTTCCAGAACGCACCGGTGCCGGCGTAGTCGGCGATGAACCCGTCGGCGGCGGCGGCGTCCTCGGTGACGATGGTGGCGGCCAGGCCGGAGGTCTCGGCGTTGGCGGTTGCCGCGGCCTCGGCGTACGAACCCACCGGCGCCACCGTCACGTGCGCCTCGTCACCCTCCTGCAGCGCCCACTCGAGACCGAGGGCGTGGTCGTGCGGGGGCAGCGCCAGGGTCACCCCGGCGTCGTCGGCGGCGGCGCGGGCCACAGCCAGCGCGTCGTCCCACACGGCGGTGTGCACCAGCAGCAGGTTGAGGCGGTTGCACACGCCCAGGCGGTCGAGCCCCTCGCGCACCAGGCGGGACGCGGTGCCGAGGTCGGCCGCCTGGTCGACGTACATCACGCCGCCGCCGTCGGCGTGGGCCATGGTGCGCACGCCATGGGCCGCCGCGTGGGTGCCCAGCTCCCGGGTGGTGGGGCCGCTGCCGCGGATGATCACCAGCGGGATGAGCGCGGGCATGCTGACGAGCGCCCGCGCCCCCTCCCGATCGGGCGAGCGCACCAGCTGCACCGCGTCCTCGGGCAGACCGGCGGCCGCGAGGGCCGGGGCGATGACGTGGTCCACGAGGGCCTCGGCCGAGCGCAGTGCCGCACCGCCCGTGCGCAGCACGCCCGCGTTGCGGCTCTTGAGCAGCTGGGACGCGACGTCCACCGTGACGTTGGGGCGCGCCTCGTAGTTGGCGCCGATGACGCCCACCGGGCGCCGGCGCTCCTGCATGCGCAGGCCCCCGGGGAGCTCGCGCGTGGCCACCACCGGGTCGGGGAACGGCGTCGCGGACAGGATCTCGATCTGCTGGGCCATCGCCGCCAGCCGGCCTTCGTCGAGGCGCAGGCGGTCGCGCATCGCGTCGGGGAACGCCGGGTCGAGCGCGGCCACATCCGCCGCGTTGGCGTCCAGCACGGGGCCCGACGCCGCCGTCAGGCGCGCGCGGATGCCGTCGAGGGCGGCGGTGACGGCGTCGTCCGGGGCGGCGGCCAGGCGCGGCGCGGCGCGGCGGGCGGCGTGGCCCGCCTCGGCCACGAGGTGGGAGATCTCGCTGGTGGTCATCCGCCGATTCTTCCACGGCGGCCGCCTCCGCGCCGTGTGCGCCCCCGCATTGGTGTCACGCAGTGCCGCGGGGCCGCACGAGGGCCGAGGTTCATGCTTAGGTTGAGGTTGAGGCTGGCCGAAGGCGCGCGCCCCCCGCGCCCTCGCACGCGCGGTGCGCCGCCCGCACGTGCCGCGCGCGTGCGGATTCGTCAGCTTTTCACGGTTTGGTGCCGATGAGATCTGTGACCCGTCCACGGAGGGACGCGCCATCTCGTTCGGCCCCAAGAGAGCCCGCCGCCCCCGGCGGCCCGGAGCCCGCCTACGCGCGCGGTGGCTGGTCGGCGTCCTGATGGGCCTTCTGGTGATGGCCGGCGCCGCCCACGCGGCACCGGTGGCGACCACCGACCCGGCCACGGGGCTGGTGTCCGGTGGCGCGACGCTCAACGGCACGGTCACGCCCGATGGCGTGGCCACCAACGCGTGGTTCGAGTACGGCGACACGACGTCGTATGGCTCCTCGACCGCTACCACCGCAGTGGGCGCGGGATCGGCCGCCGTGCCCGTGTCCCAGTCGGTGACCGGCCTTTCGTACAACACGCTCGTCAACTTCCGCGTGGTGGCCGATGACGGCGGCGGTCCGGTGTATGGGGCCAACCGGACGTTCCTGGTGCCCGATACCACCGCCCCCGGCGTGCCGGCGGTCAGCGGCGGCTCCGCCACGTGGCGGACGGTCGCGTCGATCGCCATCGTCGCCTCGGGGTCGACCGACTCCGAGTCGGGGATGGACCGATACGAGTACCAGACGTCCACCAACGGCGGCAGCACGTGGTCGGGTGTCACGGCGGGCGCGACGGCCACGGTGACCGCTCAGGGCACCACGATCGTGCGGTTCCGGGCCCGCGACACGGCGGGCAACGTGTCCGCCTGGACCGTGCCCGGCGCGGCCGCCACCGCGAAGATGGACCGCACGGCGCCGACGGTGACGACGTCGGGCGGAGCGTGGGCGTGGCGCCAGGCGCCCGCCACCGTCACGGTGACCGGCGCGGGCGTCGACGCCCACTCGGGCGTCACCGGCCTGGAGCACCGCACCAGCGCCGACGACGGGGCGACGTGGTCGGCGGCCGCGCCCGGCGCCACCGTCGCCGTCAGCGCCGTCGGGGACACGCAGGTGCAGTTCCGCGCCACCGACGCGGTCGGCCACGTCGGCGCGTGGGGCTCGACGTTCCTGCAGGACCGGGCCCGCATCACCACGCAGCCGGGCATCGACATGGCGGCCACGAGCGCGCACCTCACCATCCGGGGGCGCCACGCCAACAACCTCGTGGGCAGCGGTGGCATCGCCGACGCGGGCGACGTCAACGACGACGGCATCTCGGACTTCATCGTGGGTGCGCCCAACGACACGGTCGCAGGGGAGCGGCTGGGAGCGGCGTACGTCGTGTTCGGCCGCGCCACGGCGGCGACGGTCGACCTGGCATCGCTGGGCACCGGCGGATTCCGCATCGGCGGGTCGGTGGAGGATGGCCGGTTCGGGGACGCGGTCGCCGGCATCGGCGACGTCAACGGCGACGGCTTCGACGACGTGGCCGTCGTCGCCTCCATCACCAACGGCCCGGTGGCCGACGCCGGGGCGGCCTACGTGGTGTTCGGCAAGGCCGACGTGGGCGCGGTCGACACGGGCACGGACGGCGCCTGGGGCTACCGGGTGGACGGGCCGTCGCCGTCGTACCCGTCCAACGCGGGCGACACGGTGGCGCCCGCGGGCGACGTGAACGGCGACGGCGTGCCCGACCTGCTCGTGGGCATCGCGGACGCCGACGCCGGTGCCCGCACCAGTGCCGGTGCCGCGTGGGTGGTGTACGGCAAGAGCACCACGGCGACGATCAGCCTGGAGTCGCTGACGCTGGCCCAGGGCTACCGCATCATCGGCGCAGGCGATGACACCAAGCTCGGCTCGAGCCTCACGTCGCTGGGCGACGTCAACGGCGACGGGGTCCCCGACCTGGCCGTCGGCGCCGCCGATCACGTTCCCGGCGGTGCCGACGCGGGCGCCGCGTACATCGTGTTCGGGCAGACCAGCCAGCTGGAGATCGACGTCGCGAACCTGGGCTCCCAGGGGCGCGTCATCACGTCCGTGGGGGACAACCACCGGGCGAACACCGTCGCGGCGCCGGGAGACATCACGGGCGACGGCGTCGCCGACGTGCTGGTGGGGGCTGCCGGGGCGGGGTACCACGGGCGCCCCAGCAGCGGCAGCATCTACGCGATCTCCGGCGCCGGGTCGGGCCCCGTCGACCTGGCCGATCCCGGCGACGTGGCCTTCCGCGTCGACGGCGCCGCCAGCTCGGAGGGCATCGGCCTGGGCCTGGGCCCGTCGGCCGCAGACGTGAACGGCGACGGCATCAACGACGTCTTCGTGGGCCACAACAACGGGCAGCGCGGACGGAACTGGTCCGGGACCGCGTACGTGATCATGGGCCGCACGACGTCCGGGGTGATCGACCTGCGCGACGCCGCCCCGGGCACCATCCGCCTGGACGGACCCACCGGCGACGCGCGCTTCGGCTGGCGCCCCACGGTCGTCCCCGACGCCGACGGCGACGGCGTCCCCGACATCGCCGCCGCCGACGAGTCGACGGTGGCGGGGCTCGCGTCGGCCGGCACGGTGAAGGTGTTCAGCCTGCAGCGGGCGGGCGCGCTGCCGTCGGCCGGCACGTCGGCGGCCACCGCCCTGGCGTCCGGCACCGGCACGCTCAACGGCACGGTCAACCCCAACGGCTCCGACACGACCCGCTGGTTCGAGTACGGCACCACCACCGCCTACGGATCCACCACCACCACCATCGGCGCCGGCTCCGGCACCGCCGACGCCGACGTCGCCACCACCCTCACCGGCCTCACATACGGCGACACCATCCACTACCGCCTCGTCGCCGAAAACGCCGACGGCCACCGCACCTACGGCCCATCCCGATCGTTCTCGGTACCCGACACCACCGCCCCCACCACCCCCACCGTCACCGGCGGCTCCACCACCTGGCAATCCGTCGCCTCCATCACCATCACCGCCTCAGGATCCACCGACACCGGCGGCTCCGGCCTCGACCACTACCAGTACCAAACCTCCACCAACAGCGGCAGCACCTGGAGCGCCGCCACCACCGGCGCCACCGCCACCATCACCGCCGAGGCCACCACCCTGGTGCGCTTCCGCGCCGTCGACGCCGACGGCAACACGTCCGCATGGACCACCCCGGACGGCGACGCCA
>CAUJCX010000006.1 GCA_963169235.1 Actinomycetota bacterium
CGGGCCCACCTGACTGGGATGCTCCCATAGCCGGGTCAGCGCCGGCATCATCACTAGTAACACAACCACCGCGAGCGCCGCAGCGATACCCAGCACCCCCAGCACGCCGCGCGCGACGGACGCCCCCGGTGTCTTGTTCTCACTCATCTACGGCACCACTTCCAGCGTGATGGGCAAGTACGGACGGGTGGGGCTATACACAGCGATGCCGACGCGTTTCGCCCGCCCCTGGGGGTCAAAGATGCGCAGCGTGTCGGCGCTCGCGGCCGGTGCTGAGTCGGTCGATACGACCTGCCCCGAGGAGTCCAGCGCCCATGCTTTCACGCTGTCGCGCCGGTCACCAGCAAAGGCTTTGTCGCGGTATGTCACTGCGATCGGGCCAACAGCTTCAAGAAACCAAAACACAACACCCCAAGAGAATCGGCAGCGCCCGGGACAACCTGAGGGCGAGTAGAGGCTTCGCCCTCTCACGACGCGCGGACGCCGCAACGGACGGGCCGATCATCGGCACCTGAGCGCCCCCCAAGGCCACAAGGTCTCGAGGTGCTTCTGCTCATGGGGCCGAATAGGCGCGGCTGTGACGCACGCCGTGGCTGACACGCGCGCCTGGTGCGCATAGCGTGTGTGCATGACCGACGACCTCCCCGCACCTCCTGCCGCCGACGGCCTGCCCCGCTGCCCCTGGGCCGACATCGACCCGCTGATGCGGGCGTATCACGACGACGAATGGGGACGGGAGGTGCGTGACGAGGCGGGCCTGTTCGAGCGCCTGTGCCTCGAGATCTTCCAGGCGGGCCTCAGCTGGCGCACCGTGCTGCGCAAGCGCGACGCGTTCCGGGCCGCGTTCGCAGGGTTCTCGCCCGACGCGGTGGCCGCGTTCACCGACGCCGACGTCGACCGCCTGATGGGCGACGCGGGGATCATCCGCAACCGGCGCAAGATCATCGCGGCCATCACGAACGCGCGGGCGACGGTGGCCCTGCGCGCCGACGGCGGCCTGGGAGACCTGCTGTGGAGCTACCACAACCCGGCCTACGCGCCCGCGACGGCCGATGCGGTGCCGTCGTCGACCCCCGCGTCCGTCGCGCTGGCGAAAGACCTGAAACGACGCGGCTTCGCGTTCGTCGGGCCCACCAACGTGTTCGCCACCATGGAGGCGACCGGCATCGTCAACCCCCACCTGGTGAGCTGCCATCGACGATGACCCCACCCCCGCGTCCGGCGCGCTCACGGCCGCAGCGGCCGACGCGCTGAACGCATACCTCACCGGGCACGCCGTCCCCAGCGCCACGGCGCACGACACCTCCTCGGGCACGCACCGGTGCCTCCACACGGGCCACGATGGTCGCGTCCGCACGTTGACCCTGCGCGTCGCGGCCGGGCGGCCGGTGGAGGTCGCCGTGGAGTCGTCCGGCGCAGTGGCCCGGAGCCCTGTCGATCTCGCGGGGGGAAGTGCGCCCGCGAAGGCGACACGGACGGCGACAGGGACGGCAACGGAGGCCGCGGCCGGGCCCGCGAGTGGGATGCGAACCCCGGCGAGCCACGACCCGGGGGTGATGGGCGGGCCGCCCGCCGGGAACGCGCCCATCTCGCAACACGTCCCGGAGACCGGCGACGCGGCCGCGCAGGCCGCCGCAGCGGCACGACGGTGGGCCGGAACCGACGTGGACCTCAGCGGAGCATGCACCCACCTGGCCGACGACCCGGTGATGGGCCCTCTGGCGCGCCGACTCGCCGGGACGCCCCTGCCGGGGACGGTCGACGGCTTCGCCCTGGCGGTCACCACCGTGCTGGGCCAGCAGGTGTCCACCGCGGCGGCCCGCACGTTCGCCGGACGCCTGGTGGACGCGTTCGGCGGGGAGCCGCACGGCGACCTACGCGCGTTCCCCCGTGCCGCGGCGCTGGCCGACGTGGGCGCCGACGCCATCCGCGACGCGGTGGGGCTCACGGCGGCCCGGGCGCGCACGGTGTGGACGCTGGCGTGCGCGGCCGCCCGCGACGGCGCGCCCGACCACACGTGGACCGCCGCCGACGCCCGCGCGTGGCTCACCGCCCTGCCCGGCATCGGGCCGTGGACCGCCGAATACGTGACCCTGCGGGCCGTGCGCGACCTCGACGCGTTCCCCGCCCACGACCTGGTGCTGCGCAGGCGCATGGGCGTACGCACGGCGGCCGAGGCCACCCGCGCCGCCGAGGCGTGGCGGCCCTGGCGCGGCTACGCGGCGTTCCTCGTGTGGGCCGATGTGGGCCTGGCGCGCGGCGGCACGGCCGCGCAACCTGCACAATCGGTGCCGTGACGACCAACGCCCGCAACCTGGTGAACCTGCAGGACGTCGGCATGACGTTCGGCGCGCGCCACGTGCTGGAAGCCGTCACGCTGGGCGTCGCCGAGGGCGAGCGCATCGGGGTGGTGGGCCGCAACGGCGACGGCAAATCGACCCTGCTGCAGCTGATGGCCGGCATGCTGACGCCCGACACCGGCGCCGTCACCCGCCAGACCGGCCTCGCCGTGTCGTACCTCTCCCAAGGCGACGGCCTCGACCCCGCCCGCACCATCGGCGACGTGCTGGCCGGCGGCGCGTCCGACGACGACTGGGTGCGCGACGGCCGCCTGCGGGCCGTGGCCGACGGCCTGCTGGGCGGCGTGCCCGGCGACCGCTTCCCCGACGGACTCGACTCGCGCGTCGGCACGCTATCGGGAGGCGAGCGACGCCGCGTCGCGCTGGCCCTGGCGCTCTTGGAAACCCCCGACCTGCTGCTTCTGGACGAGCCCACCAACCACCTCGACGTGGAGGGCGTGCAGTGGCTGGCCGAGCACCTGGCGGCCCGGCGCGGCGCGCTGGTGGTGGTGACGCACGACCGCTGGCTTCTGGACGCCGTCGCCACGCGCACGTGGGAGGTGGCAGACCGTTCGGTACATCGCTACGAGGGCGGGTACGCCGCGTACGTGCTGGCCAAGGCCGAGCGCGAGCGTCAGGCCGCCGTGCGCGAGGAGAAGCGGCAGAACCTGATGCGCAAGGAGCTGGCGTGGCTTCGCCGCGGCCCGCCCGCGCGCACCGCCAAGCCGCGCTTCCGCATCGAGGCGGCCAACGCGCTGATCGCCGACGAGCCCCCGGCCCGCGACACGGCCGAGCTGGTGCGGTTCGCCACCCGGCGCCTGGGCAAGTCGGTGCTGGACGTGGAGGGCGCATCGGTGGCGTACGACGGCACACCGGTGCTGCGCGACGTCACGTGGCGCCTCGGTCCGGGCGACCGCGTGGCGCTGGTGGGCGTCAACGGCAGCGGCAAGTCGACGCTGATCAACCTGCTGCGCGGGCTCCTGGATCCCGACTCCGGCGAGGTGCGCTGCGGGGTGACGGTGCGCCTTGCGTGTCTCAGCCAGGACGCCGCCGAGGTGCCCGGCCACCTGCGGGTGCTGGACGCCCTGGAGGAGGTGCGGCTGGCCACCGTGCTGCCCGACGGGCGCGAGGTGACGGCGGGGATGCTGTGCGAGCGGTTCGGCTTCCGCGGCTCCCGGGCGGGAACCCTGGTGCGCGATCTGTCGGGAGGCGAGCGGCGGCGGCTGCAGCTGATGCGGCTGTTGATGGAGGAACCCAACGTGCTGCTGCTGGACGAGCCCACGAACGACCTCGACATCGAGACGCTGCGCGCCCTCGAGGACCTGCTCGACGACTGGGCCGGGACGCTGGTGGTGGTGAGCCACGACCGTTACTTCGTGGAGCGCGTCTGCGACGACACGTACGCGCTCGACGGACGCGGCGGGCTGCGGCACCTGCCCGGCGGCATCGAGCAGTACCTCGCCGACCGCCGCACGCCTCCCACCGACGCGCGCCCCGCGGCCGCGACCGCCAAGGCGGCGCCGTCCGGGGCCGTCATCCGTCAGGCCCGCAAGGACCTGGCTCGGCTGGAGCGGGAGGTGCAGAAGCTGGAGGCCGCCGAGGTCGACCTGCACGCCCGCATGGCCGACGCGGCCAGCGACCACGCCGCGCTACACGACCTCACCGCGCAGGCACGCGACGTCGCGGCGCGCCGGGCCCAGGCGGAGGACGCATGGCTGACGGCCGCCGCCGCGCTGGACGGCGACGACACGTCAGGCGCCGACGGCTAGTACCACTTACCCTTCGCGAAGCCACCGAACGCGATCAGGCCGATGAGGGCGATCACGATGCCCAGCACCATCTTGTCCGCCAGGAACCACACCAGCAGCCCGGCGATCACCAGGATGCCACCAAGGCCGATTCCACCCATCTTCATCTCGATCCCCCTCTCGTGGCGCGTGTGTCATCAACGTACCCCGACGCGCTGCGCGGTGCGCCGCCACACGGTCGCATGCCGCCCCGGTGTGGCACGTGGGTGACGGCCGCGCGATCACCGTCACCCGCATCGACACCGGCGACGACGCGGCGCTGGCACGCGCCGTGGACGCCATCCGCGCCGTCGACCCCGACGCGGCCCGCGGGGCCGTCGACGTCCGCGCCGCCGCCGCCCGCGAGCCCCGCCACGCCCTTATGCTGGCGCGCGGCATCGGGGTGGCGCTGGCCGAACTGGGCACCATCGAGTCGTGGGACGAGCCCACCCGCATGTGGCTGTCGCTGTGGGTTGCGTCTACCGACGAGGCCGGCACGCTGACGAGCGCCCTGTGGGACGCGGTGGCGGCCCACGCGCGACGCCACGGGGTCGACGGGCTGCGGGCCGGGGTGCGCGACGACCGCGCGTCCGCGCTGCGGGTGCTGACCGAGCGCGGCATGCGGGAGGTCGAGCGCAGCCAGAGCGTGGTGCGGCGCATGGACACCCGGCCGCAGGCGCCCGCGGCGCCGCCCGGCATCGCGCTGGTGACGCTGGCCCAGCGGCCCGGCCTGCTGGAGGACATCCTCGCCATCGACGACGAGGCCATCCCCGACATCCCCGGCGATTCCGCCGACCCGCCCGGCGCCGGCTTCTGGCGCGACAAGCTGGCGGCCGGCGAGTTCGTGCCCGCCACCGTCGTGGCCGCGCTGGAGAACGGGGCCGCCGTCTCGTACGCCGTGCTGCGGCACTACGCGGGCCGCCCCGACGTGGCCGACCACGACTTCACGGGCACCCTGCGCGCCGCCCGCGGTCGGGGCCTGGCGACGCTGGTGAAGCGCGCCCAGCTGTGCGCCGCGTGGGACGCGGGCGTGAGGGAACTACGCGCCTGGAACCACCTCGACAACGCCCCGATGCGGTCGGTGAACGCGGCCCTCGGGTACGAGCGGGGCCCCGACATCGTCTCGCTGCTGCTCGAACGGGAACCCCGCCCGCAACGCCCCTGACCCCGGCGGCGCCGGTACGGGCGTCACCGGGGCGGCGGCACCCGGCACCGCTACCGTTCGGGCCATGCAGCGCGCACCCGACGGCACCCTCTACCTCTCGGCCACCGATCTCACCAACCATCTGGCCTGCGCGCACCTCAGCGAGCAGCGCCGCCTGATCGCCATGGGCGAGCGCCGCGCCCCGCACGCCCATCCCGACCCGCACGCCGACCTGGTGCGCCGGCGGGGCGACGAGCACGAGCAGCGCGTGCTCGAGCGCCTCAGCCAGGAGTGCGGCGGCCACGTCGACCTCGCTCCCGGGGGCAGCCCCGCGGGTGACGTGGCCACGCTGCGCGAGCGCGCGCGCCGCACCGAGCAGGCCATGCGCGACGGCGCCGCGCTCATCTTCCAGGGCACGCTGATGCGCGGGCGCTGGCACGGCCGCTTCGACTTCCTGCGCCGGGTGGAGGTGCCGTCGGCCCTCGGCGACCACGCGTACGAGGTGCTCGACACCAAGCTCTCGCGCCACGTGAAGCCGCACATGGTGCACCAGCTGTGCCTGTACTCGTGGCTCGCCGCCGGGGCGCAGGGCACCGAGCTGCCCACCGCTGCGGTGATCCTGGGCGACGGCCGCGAGGAGCGGGTGGAGCTCGCCCGCTACGGGGCCCTCCACCGCCACGCGCGAGCCCGGCTGGAAGCCCAGAGCCTGGCCGGCATCCCCGGCACGTACCCCGAGCCCGTGGCGCACTGCGCCATCTGCTCGCTGGCGGCCGAGTGCGCCCGGCGCCGGCGCGACGACGACCACCTCAGCCTGGTGGCGAACGCCCGCCGCGACCAGCGCGAGCGGCTGGTGGCCGCGTCCGTGCCGACGCTGGCCGCCCTCGCCGACCTCGACGCCGACGCGGCGGTCCCGGGGCTCGCCCCCGAGCGGCTGGGCACGCTCGAGCGCCAGGCGTCGTTGCAGCGCGCCTCGCGTGAGACCGGCACGCCCACGCGTCACCACCTGCCCGCGGAGGCCGCCCGCGGCCTGGCCGTGCTGCCACCGCCCCGCCCCCTCGACGTGTACTTCGACCTCGAGGGCGATCCGCACATCGAGGCGGCGGGCATCGAGTACCTGTGGGGCTGGTGCGTCGGCGACGCCTACCACGAGGCGTGGGCCCACGACGAGCCCGGCGAGAAGCGGGCGTTCGAGCGCTTCGTCGACGCCGTCGACGCGCTGAGGGAGTCCGACCCCGACCTGCACGTGTACCACTACGCCCCGCACGAGTCGTCCACCCTGCGGCGCCTGGCGCAGAAGTACGCCACCCGGGAGGACGCGGTCGACGACTGGCTGCGCCGCGGCGTGCTGGTCGACCTGCTGCGGGTGGTGCGCCAGGGCATGCAGGTGGGCGAGGAGAGCTATTCACTGAAGCGCCTGGAGCGGCACCACGGGTTCGTGCGCCACGAGACCAGCGTGCGCGAGGGCGGCGGGTCGATCATCGCGTACGAGACGTGGCTCGAGACCGGCGACCAGGCGTACCTGGATGCGATCCGCGACTACAACCGCGAGGACTGCGAGTCGACGCGGTCACTGCACCTATGGCTGTGGCAGCGGATGCGTCCGGAGGCCGAGCAGCAGCAGGGCATCGACTTCGCATCGCTGGCGCCGTCACCCGAGGAGTCGTACGACGCCCCGAAGTGGATGCCCGAGGTGGAGGAGCTCATTGCGCGGCTGCACGCTGGCCTGCCGGACGACGAGGCCCGCGACACGCCGGCCCAGGCCGAGCGGCGCCTGATGGGCGACCTGCTGCTGTATCACCATCGCGAGAACAAGCCCCAGTGGTGGCGGCACTTCGAGCTGCTGTCGCTGACGCCCGAGGAGCTGGTGGACCAGGCCGATGCGGTGGGGCTGCTGGTGCCGACGGGCGACCCTCCCGAGGCCGACAAGCGGTCGCTGCGGTGGACGTTCACGTTTCCCCCACAGGACGTGAAGCTGAAGCCCGGTGGCGTCACCGACCCCGCCACGGGGGGCGGTGTCAACGTGGTCGACGTTGACACCGACGCCGGGCGGTTGGTGGTGAAGAAGGGCGCCCCGAAGAAGGGCGTCGTGCCGGCGCCGCCCGACATCCGGGCCCTGATCGAGCCCAGCCCGCCCGACCCCGGTTCGCTGCGCGAGGCCCTGGTGGACGTCGCCCGTGCCGTCTGCGACGACGACGGCCGCCACGCCGCCGCCCGGGCGCTCGTGCGCCGCGAGCGGCCCGCGACGGGCGGCGTGCCGTGGGGCGCGTCGGTCGACGAGCTGGTGGCGGCGTCGCTGGCCCTCACCGGCGGCTACCTGGCCGTGCAGGGTCCGCCCGGCACGGGCAAGACGTTCTGCGCCGCCCACATGATCGTGGCGGGGCTGGCGGCGGGGCGACGCATCGCCATCACCGCCCACAGCCACGCGGCCATCCACAACCTGTTGCGCGCCGTCGAGAATCGGGCGCACCTGGAGGGCGTGGCGTTTCGCGGGCTCTACAAGGGCGACGGCTACGACAGCCCGCGCGGCCTGGTGCAGACCGGCAGCAACGCCGACGCCGACGCCGGCGACCACGCGCTGGTGGCGGGCACCGGGTGGCTCTTGACGCGGGCAGCCATGACGGACGCGTTCGACACCGTGTTCGTGGACGAGGCCGGGCAGTACGCCCTGGCGTCGGCGGTGGCGGTCGCGCGGTGCGCCCGCGCCGTGGTGCTGCTGGGAGATCCCCAGCAGCTGCCGCAGGTCAACCAGGCGACGCACCCCGGCGGCTCGGGAGCGTCCGCCCTGGGACACGTCATCGGCGCCGCCGACGTGATCGACCCGTCGCGCGGCGTGCTGCTGCACACCACGTGGCGCCTTCATCCCGACGTCTGCGGCTTCATCAGCGAGCTCAGCTACGCCGGGCGCCTGCGGGCGCAGGAGGCGTGCGACCGCAGGTGGGTGGAGGCGCCGGGACGGCTGTCCGGCACGGGCCTGCGCGCCGTGCCGGTGCCCCACGACGGCTGCTCGCAGGAGAGCCAGGCGGAAGCCGACGCCGTCGCCGCCATGTGCCGCGAGCTGCTTGACGGCGGCCAGCTGGTGGACGGCGACGTGCGCCGCGCCCTGGAGCCCGCCGACATCCTGGTGGTGGCGCCGTACAACCTGGCCGTGGGACGGCTGCGCCGCACCGTGCCGGACGGGGTGCGCGTCGGCACCGTCGACCGCTTCCAGGGGCAGGAGGCCCCCATCGTGTTCTTCGCGATGACGTCGTCCACCGGCGAGGACGTGCCCCGCGGGCTCGACTTCGTGTTCGACCGCAACCGCCTCAACGTGGCGCTGTCGCGGGCGCAGTGCCTGGCGGTGCTGGTGCACAGCCCGCGCCTGCTCGACGCCGACTGCCGCACCCTGGGTCAGATGGCGCTGGTCAACGGCGCATGCCGGTTCGTGGAGCTCGCCACCGAGGCGTGACGCCCGCGACCCGTCAGATGGCGGGGGCGGGCAACGGGCCGTCGGGGTCGGGCAGCACGGGGTCGGGGCCCACGGGCCGCTCGGGCAGCGTCGGGTCGGGAACGCCGGGCTCGGGCCGCGGGTCGGGGTCGGGCGGCGACGGGATGGGCGGCGGCGCCGGGTTCACGTCGGGACCGGGGACGGGGATCGGCTGCGGGGGGAGATCGGTGCCCATGGCGGCCTCCTCAGGATGGGCGCAGGACGCCGGACGGGCGCCTCGCGGGGGGATACCCTCGACCCGCGGGGCGGGTGGGGGTAGTGTGACGCCTATGGGGACGAAGACAGAGGACCATTCGTCCAAACACCACAAACTCGCCCGTGACGTCTACGAGGCCGAGCTCGTCCGCCTGCAGGCCCAGTTGGTGGAGCTGCAGGAATGGGTCCGCGCCAACGGACAGCGCATCGTGGTGATCTTCGAGGGGCGCGACGCGGCCGGCAAGGGCGGCGCCATCAAGCGCATCGTCCAGTACCTCAGCCCGCGCGTCGCCCAGATCGTGGCGCTGCCGGCCCCCACCGAGCGCGAACGCACCCAGTGGTACTTCCAGCGCTACGTCGAGCACCTGCCGTCGGCGGGCCAGATCCGTCTGTTCGACCGCTCGTGGTACAACCGCGGCGGGGTCGAGCGCGTGATGGGCTACTGCACCACCGAGGAGCACCGGCGGTTTCTGCAGCAGTGCCCCATCTTCGAGCGCATGCTGGTGCAGGACGGCATCATCCTGCGCAAGTACTGGTTCTCGGTCAGCGACGCCGAGCAGCACAAGCGCTTCAAGTCGCGCCTCACCGACCCCATGCGGCGCTGGAAGCTGTCGACCACCGACCTCGAGTCGCTGACCCGGTGGGAGGAGTACAGCCGGGCCAAGGACGAGATGTTCGTGCACACCGACATCCCCGAGGCCCGCTGGAACGTGGTGGAAAGCGACGACAAGAAGCGCGCCCGCATCAACATGATGCACCACCTGCTGTCGTCGATCCCGTACCAGCACGTCGATCCGCCCGACCTGAAGCTGCCCAAGCGCCCGCCGTCCACCGGGTACAAGCGCACCGACCGGGGCCTGCTTCTGGAGGTGCCCGACCACGCCGCGACGCTGACGTAGCCGTCGTACCCGGGCGTCAGCCGGGGACGATCTCGTCGAGCCACGCCGCGACGGCCTCCCGCAGCGCGGGCATGGCCGACGCGCGCAGGGAGTGATCGCCCGCGACCTCCACCACGCGGCGCCCGGGCGCCGGGGGCGGCACGCCGAACGGATCGCGTGCCCCCTGCACCACCAGCGCGGGCACGGCGACAGCCTCGAGCTCGGGCAGGCGGCTGGGCGCCGCGGTGCCGTCCCGGCGCGGACGCGGACGGGTGGGGAACGCCAGGCACAGCACACCGCACGCGCCCACGTCGGCGGCGGTGCGGCACGCCACCCGCGCGCCCGACGACCGCCCGCCCGCCACCAGCGGCAGGTGCTCCCAGGCTTCCTCGCGGCGCACGAACGCCACCATGTCGCGCCAGCACGCGTCCAGGTGCGGGGAGCGGTCGGGGACGCGGCGACCGGCCACGCGGTACGGCTGCTCGGTGAGCACCACGGCCAGGCCGCGCGCCGTGGCGACGTGGGCGACGGCCTGGAGGTCGGGAGCGCCTACGCCTCCCCCCGCTCCGTGACCGAGCACCACGAGGCCGCGCGGCGCCGGGACGCCGTGCACGTGCACCCGCGCCGGGCCCCGCTCGGTGGGCACGTCGCGCACCACCGGCGCGCCGCTCCCCTCGTCCGCGTGCCCCATCGCCCGCACCGTCGTCCCGTCAGCCCAGCGCCGCGAACGGCGCCGCGTACCGGTACGTGCCCGCCATGCCGGGCCGCCAGGTGGCGAACGTACGGGCCTGGAAGTGCTCGCCCCACGCGGGGTCGGGCGCCGCGATGCCCACGCGGTGGGCCGCGTCGAACCCGAAGCGGCGGTAGTAGGCGACGTCGCCCAGCAGCACGACGACGGGTTCGCCCAGCGCCTCGCACGCGCCGAGCGCCGCGTACATCAGCGCCGATCCCGCGCCGCGCCCCTGGTGGGCGGGCGTCACGCCGATGGGGCCGAGGCCCAGCACGCCCCGGCCGGCCAGGTCGCCCCGGGTGAGGCACACGTGCCCCACCACCTCGTCGCCGCCGTCCGTGCGGGCGACGGCCACCAGCGACAGCGCGGGCACCCAGCCCGCGTCGGCGCGCAGCGCGTCCACCAGGCCGGGCTCGGCCGGATCGGGTGCGTCGGCGGTGGCGAACGCCGCCCGGTGCACGGCCGCCACGGCGGCGGCGTCGGACGGCTGCTCGCGCCGCACGATGATCGGCACGCCCGCGCTCACCACGGCGACCTGGCGTAGTCCTTCAAGAAGCACCCGTACACGTCCTCGCCGGCCTCGCCCCGCACGATGGGGTCGTACACCCGGGCGGCGCCGTCCACGAGGTCGAGCGGTGCGTGGAAGCCCACGTCCGCCAGCCGCACCTTGGTGAAGTGCGGGCGCTCGTCGGTGATCCAGCCCGTGTCCACGGCCGACATGAGGATGCGGTCAGCGGTGAACATCTCGCCCGCGCTGGTGCGCGTGAGCATGTTGAGCGCGGCCTTGGCCATGTTGGTGTGGGGATGCCCGGGGCCCTTGTAGCCGCGCCCGAACTGCCCCTCCATCGCCGAAACGTTCACCACGTACGCGCGGCCCGACCGCGAGGCCGCCGCCGCGGCGGCCAGCGCGGGCCGCAGGCGGCTGATGAGGATGAACGGCGCGGTCG
Source organism: Actinomycetota bacterium (assembly GCA_963169235.1). Taxonomy (GTDB): domain Bacteria; phylum Actinomycetota; class Thermoleophilia; order Miltoncostaeales; family Miltoncostaeaceae; genus JAGQUM01. The sequence goes on from CAUJCX010000006.1 coordinate 11,505, forward strand.
CGTTGCAGAGCTGGACCTCCAACAGTTCCCGCGGATCGACCTCGTCGACCACCTGCGACCACGAGTTGTGGTGCGCGAGGTCCGGCACCAGCCCGCCGGCGTCCACCGCGGTGCCGGCGGCGATGCGCTCGGGCGTCGCCGAGCGCGCGGTGAGCGCCATCGCCACCACCGACTCGGGCGTCGGGGTCCAGGGCGCCGGCGCCCGCGCGGGCGCGTCCAGGGCGTGGGGCGCCACGCCGGGCCCGAACACCAGGGTGCGCGGCATCGGCCCGGGCGGCAGCGGCACGGCCTCCGCCTGGGCCAGCAGGGCGTACGCGTCGGGCGAGCGCCGCACGGTCTGGGCCGCGTTGTTGATCAGCACGTCCAGCGGGCCGTCGGCGGCCACCGCGTCGGCCAGGTCGGTCACCTGCGCCGGGTTGCGCAGGTCGATGCCGACGATGCTGAGGCGATCGAACCACGCGTCGGAATCGTCCATCGCCCGGAAGCGCCGAACCGCGTCGCGCGGAAACCGCGTGGTGATGGTGAGGTGCGCGCCGTCGCGCAACAGGCGCAGCGCGATGTACATGCCGATCTTCGCCCGGCCGCCGGTGAGCAGCGCGCGGCGGCCGGTGAGGTCGGTGCGCGCGTCGCGGCGGGCGTGGTTGAACGCCGCGCATTCCTCGCACAGCTGGTGGTAGAACGCGTCGACCCGGGTGAACGGCTGCTTGCAGATGTAGCAGTTGCGGGCGCGCAGCAGCGTGCCCGCCGACGCACCCCGCGCCCCCGAGGTCAGCGCGATGCCGGCGGTCTCGTCGTCGATGCGCCCCGGGGCCGCCGTGGCCGTGCGGGCGTCCACCGCCTGGTCGTGCTCCAGCACGCGGTCGCGGGCCTCGCGACGACGCCGCAGGCGGGCCGTCTTGAAGAGCTTCGCGCACGCCCGCTGCACGGCCAGCGAGTCGGCGTGGTCGGCCGGCAGCGCCTCGGCGGCCGCGATCACCTCGAGGCACCGGCGCAGATCGTCGGGGTCGATACCGGAGGACGTGTCGGCGGGTGCGCTCACCGGGGCAGCCTAGTGCGACGTGCGCCGCCCACGCCGCGGAGACACCCGCGGCGGGGGAAGGGACGGACGGCCCCCGCGGAACCGTCCGAAAGGGTGGTGTACCCGAAAGGCCGCACACCTATCCTGGCGCTCATGACTTTACGGTTCGCTCATCTTCCGCTGGTGACACGACGCGACGCATCCCACCACGGGGCGTGGCCGCAGACCGCGTGCGCCCTCCTCGTCGCCGTCGTCGTCGCCCTGTGGCTGGGAGCGGATTCCGCCCGCGCGGCCGCGACGGCCGACGAGACGACGTTGGCGAAGCGGTTCTCGCCGGTGCTGGTGGTGCCGTCGCCCGACGAGCGGCGGGGCGGCTGCGACCGGTCGGGAGACCTGCCCGTGGCGGTCGACAACCTGCTCGGCAGCCCCGACGTCGCGCTGCGCGGACCGTGGACCGGCTCGGTGGTGAAGGTGGCCCCGACGGTGGAGGACATCGACCGCGGCCTGCCGTACTACGCGCTCGACATGCCGGGTGACCCGCTGTCGCCGGGCTGCACGTACGCGGAGTTCTCCAAGCGCATCGTCGACCGTGAGGGCTCGACGATCTACGCGCACATCGTCACCGACACGGCACACCGCAAGGTGGCGCTGCAGTACTGGTTCTTCTACGTCTTCAACGACTGGCGCAACCGGCACGAAGGCGACTGGGAGATGATCCAGCTCACGTTCGACGCGCCGAGCGTCGCGGAGGCGCTGGACCAGTCGCCCGAGTACGTGTCGTTCTCGCAGCACGAGGGCAACGAGACCCGGGACTGGGACGACTACGGCGTCGACGTGCAGGACGACACCCACATCGTGGTGTACCCCAGCCCCGGCTCGCACGCGAACTACTTCACATCGGGCGTGTACGTCGGGCGCGGCGGTGCCGAAGGCCTCGGCTGCGACGACACCAGCATGAACAGCACCGACATCCGTCCCGCCGTGAGCGTGCTGGGCGCCGACCAGCGGTGGCTCGGGTTCGAGGGACGGTGGGGCGAGCTGCGGCCGAACCCGTTCAACGGGCCCACCGGGCCGAACATGAAGAAGCAGTGGACCCAGCCGGTCGACTGGGCCAAGGGCAAGGCCCACTCGAGCTCCCAGATCTCGGGCAGCGGCAGCACCACCAGCATGGCCACCGGCTTCTTCTGCAACGCCATCAAGGGCAGCGCGGACGTCGCGACGCAGGCGCTGCGCGACCCGCAGCTGGCCATCCTGGTGGGGATGGCGCTGGTGGCGGGCCTGTTGGCCGCCATCACCCGCACCACGTGGACGCCGTCCCAGCCGCTGCGGGTGGTGCGCCGCCGCAGCGTCGGCCAGATCGTCGTGGCGTCGATGCGCATGTACGGCCGGTCGCCACGGATATTCATGGGGCTCGGGTTGCTGGTGCTGGCGGCGTCCGCCGTCGGCGCGGCGTTGCAGTGGATCGGGACGCTGCCGGTCGGGTCGTCGATCCTGGTGCTTCTGGTGACCGTCGGCTACCTCATCGGATTGTTGATGCCGTTCGCCGGGTTCGCGCTGGTCGCGGGCTCCGTCGCGCGCGCGGTGATGCGCCACGACGCGGACGAGCCCCGCTCGCTGCGCGCCGCGCTGCCGCGCCCGCTGTCGCAGTGGTGGAAGCTCGCGATCGTCGGGCTGCCCGTCGTGATCGTGCAGGTGCTGTTCAACATCTCGCCGTTCATGATCCCCATCGGGCTGGCCGTGATGACGCTGACGGCGCTGGCGCCGGTGGTGATGGTGCTCGAGGGCCGGTCGGTGATGGGATCGCTGCGGCGCAGCGCGCGGCTGGCGCTGGTGAACCCCGGCCACGCCGCGTTGATGGCGATCATCGCCGTCGGCATCGGCCTGCTCAGCGGGCCCACGGTGGGCGTGCTGACGGTGGTGGCCACGGGCCTGCCGTTCTGGCTGCTGAACCTGATCGCCGGCGTCGTGTACGTGATCGCGCTGAGCCTGGCCGGCGTGATGCTGACGTACCTCTACGCTGACCTCGTGACCCGGGCGACCGACGAGGACGACCTCCTGTCGGACGCGGTGCTCCCCGCGCAGGCGCGGATCCCCGCAGCGGAGGGCACCCCCGCGGTCTGAGGCGGACGGGGCACCGCCCGCGCGGTGCCCCGTACACTCGTCTGCATGCCTGATTCCCTCACCATCGGCGTCATCCTCGGAAGCACCCGCCCCGGCCGCAACGGCGAGGCGGTGGCCAACTGGGTGATGGAGATCGCCGCCGGCCGTGACGACGGCGACCGCGTGCGGTTCGAGCTGGTCGACCTGGCCGAGTTCAACCTGCCGCTGCTGTGCGAGCCCACGGTGCCCGGTGCCGCCAACCGCCAGTACGAGCGCCCCGAGACGCGGGCGTGGAGCGCGCGCATCGACGCGCTCGACGGCTTCGTGTTCGTGACGCCCGAGTACAACCACGGCGTACCGGCGGCGTTGAAGAACGCGTTCGACGTGATCTACCCGGAGTGGGGCGACAAGGCCGTGGGTTTCGTGGCGTACGGGGCCGACGGCGGCGTGCGGGCGGTGGAGCAGTGGCGGTGCATCAGCGCCAACGCGCACCTGTACGACGTGCGCGCGCAGGTGGCGCTGTCGCTGTTCCAGGACTGGGGCGAGAACGGCTTCGCGCCCATCGAGCGCCGGGCCAACGAGGCCATGGGCGTGCTGGACGCCGTGGTGAAGCTGTCCGGGTTGCTGAAGCCGCAGCGCGGCTGACCCACCCGTCGGTGTGCGGCGCCAACGGGCGCCGCCGACGGTCAGCCCGTCGCCAGCCGGCCGATCGCGGCGATGGCCCGGTCGGCCTGCGCGGGCAGCTCGCGCGCGATCAAGGGCGACAGCAGGCGCCCCCTGAGCCCCTTGGTGTGCACGTCGAGCGTCTGGGTCAGGTGGGTGGTGGCATCGTCGGGCCCGGGGACGAGGTCGAACGTCGCGTGAAGGTCGAACAGGTCGTCGTGGAACGTCTCCACCAGACGGCGGTCGGTCACCAGCTCGGTCACCACGCCGTCCAGGTCGCCGTCGTGGCCGCCCTGCGAGTAGTGGGCCCGGATGCGGGAGCCCACTGCCAGGGGGCCGTCCGTCACGACCTGGGCCCGCGTGCACAGGGGCAGCCATTCGGGCATGCGCGCCGCGTCGGTGACGAGGGCGAACACCGCGGACGGCGGTGCGGCGATGTCGGCGGTGCGGGTGGCGTCGGGCACGGGGACTCCTCGACTGCTCAGGCGGGGCGCGCCGGCGGGGCCATGAACTCCGGCCCGACGGGATCGGTGACCGTGCGCGCGAGGATGGCGTCGATGTCGGCCTTGGCGGCGTCGTCCAGCCGCCAGCCCATGGTGTCGGCGATCGGGTCGAGCTGCTCGCGGCGGCGCGCGCCCCAGAGGGCCACCGTGGGCCCCTGGTCGAGCACCCACCGCACGGCCAGCGCCAGCACGGTGGTGTCGAAGCGCTCGCGCGCCAACTCGGCCAGGGCGTCCACGGCGGCCAGGTACTGGGCGTACCGCGGTTGCTGGAACTTGGGGTCGTACCGGCGCAGGTCGTCGCCGTCGAACGTGGTGCCGGCCGTCATGCGTCCCGACAGCAGGCCGCGGCACAGGGCGCCGTAGGCCAGCACCACCACTCCGTGCCGCGCGGCGTACGGCAGCACGTCGCCCTCGATGCCGCGCTCGAACAGGTTGTACGGCGGCTGCACGGTGGCAAGGGGCGCCACGTCCCGCAGCGCGTCCATCTCGGCGGGGGCGTAGTTGCTGACCCCGATCGCGAGGATCTTGCCCTCGCGGCGCAGGTCGTCGAGCACCCGGCCGGTGTCGTCGAACGGCACCCGCGGGTCGGGCCAGTGCACCTGGTAGAGGTCGATGCGGTCGGTGCCCAGGCGGCGCAGCGAGTCGTCCACCTCGCGCCGGATGCGTTGTGGCGACGAGTTGCGGAACGGCCGCTGGTCGTCGCCCCAGTCGAGGCCGCACTTGGTGGCCAGCACCACGTCGTCGCGGATGGGCGCGATGGCCCGGCCGACGACCTCCTCGGAGCGCCCGAACCCGTAGACGGGAGCGGTGTCGACCACGTTGACGCCCAGCTCGTGGGCGTGGCGGATGGTGGCGATGGACGCGTCGTCGTCGGTTCCGCCCCACATCCATCCACCCATCGCCCACGTGCCCAGGCACACGCGCGACGCGGGCGTCGGGATGCCGGGGATCTCGATGGTCTCCATGAACGGGCTCCTCGCAGGAACGGGCGGCCGTCGCAAGCCTAGGCGCCGGGAGGGCGCCGCGCACACCCCCCCGTCAGTGCCCGAAGCGCACATCGGGCAGCACCCGCGCCATCCAGCCGGGACGCCACCACGCCCATCGCCCCGCCAGCCGCAGGGCCACCGGCACCAGCAACAAGCGCACCAGCAGCGCGTCCAGCAGCACCGCGACCCCCAGGATGATGCCCATCTCCTTCGGCGGCAGCGGCCCGGACAGGGCGAACGTGAAGAACACCGCCACCATCACCGCGGCGGCGGCCAGGATCACCCGCCCCGAGTGCGCCATGCCCCCGACGGCCGCCTCCCGCGGGTCGTGCGAGCGGTCCCAGTGCTCCTTGGCCGACGACAGCAGGAACACGGTGTAGTCCATCGAGATCGCGAAGATCATCGCGAAGAAGAACACGGGGCCCCACGCGTCGAGGAAGCCCTGGGACTCGAACCCGAGCAGGCCGGACAGGTGGCCGTCCTGGAACACCAGCCGGGCGACGCCGAACGCGGCCCCCGTCGCCAGCAGGTTGGTGAGCACGCCGATGGCCGCGATCACCGGCGCTTGCAGCGCCACCAGCAGCAGCACGAAGCCCAGCACCAGCACCACCCCGATCACCAGCGGCGTGTACGTCCGCAGCGCGGCGGCCAGGTCGTGCTGCTCTGCCGCCGCCCCGCCCACGAGCACGCCGGCGGGGAGCACGTCGCGCAGCCGGTCGATGGTGTCCCCTGTGGCCGCGGCCGACGGGTCCGTGGTGGGCACCACCTGCACCATCGCCAGGCCCCCGCTCCCGGACTGCGCGGGCGTCGCGGCGGCGACGCCGGGGTCGGACGCGGCCGCCGCACGCGCGTCGGCCATCGCGACGGCCGGTCCGATCAGCTGCAGCGTGCCGGGCGCGCCGGGCCCGAATGCCGCGGCCACCTGCTCGTACCCGACGCGGGATCCGTCGCCACCCGGCACCACGGTGATGCTGGGCATGCCGGTCGTCAGGCCGCCGACGGGGACGGCGAGCACCACGAGTGCCACCAGCGCGGGCGCGCCGTATAGAAGCGGCCGGCTCCACAGGCGCTCGCCCCACGCGGCGAACGCGGGCGAACGGTGCTCGCCCGAGTGCGCCCACGGCAGCGAACCCTTGTCGACGCGGGCGCCCAGCCTCGCCAGCACCGCGGGCAGCAACGTCAGCGTCGCCGCCAGGATGAACACCACGCTCAGCATGATGCCCAGGGCCATCGACCGGAACGCCGGGCTGGGCACCAGCATCACGGCCGACAGCGAGATCAGCACCGTGAGGCCGCTGAACAGCACGGCCTTGCCCGCGGTCTCCATCGTCTCGGCCACCGCCTGCACGGCCGGGCGGTGCAGCCCGAAGAACGCGCCGCGGAAGCGCACCACGATGAACAGCGCGTAGTCGATGCCGAGGGCCAGCGCGAACATCAGCGCGAAGTTCATCGCCCAGATGGAGACGTCGAACGCCTGCGCGGCCAGGAACAGGGCCCCGGCCGACGACGCCAGGCCCAGGATGGTGAGCAGCAGCGGCAGGCCCGCGGCCACCAGGGCCCCGAACGCCAGCACCAGGATGGCCAGCGTCACCGGCCAGCTGATGAGCTCCGACGTCATCATCGCGCTCTTGTTGGCGGCGTTGAAGTCGGACCACATGCCCGACGCCCCCGTGAGGCTCACGCGCACGTCCGGGGTGCCGACGGCGGCCAGCGGCCCCTTCAGGCGGTCGGCGGCCCGCACCATCCCGGTGGGGTCGCTCGCCGCCCCGGCCATCACGATGACCGTGTGCCCGTCGGGGCTGACGGTGGCGCCGCGCTGGGGGGCGGCGACGCTGCGGACGGCCGCGTCGGCGCCCAGCCGGTCACCGACACGCGCCACGACCCCGTCGAACTCCTGGTCGCCGAACCGCATGCGCTCGGAGTGCACCACCACCATCAGGGCCGAGCTCGCCTGGCCCCCGAAGTGCTCCTCGGCCAGCGCCCGTGCCGCCACCGACTGCGCGCCGGTGTCCTCCCACCCGGCACCCGACAGGGCGTGCTCCACGCGCGGGGCCAGCGCGCCCAGCGCGATCACCACGACCGCCCACGCCACCAGCACCACGCGCACGTGGGTGGCCGACCAGAGCCCCAGGCGCCCGACGGGCCCCAGCGTCATCGCCGGCCGTCCTCGCGTCGCCCACGCACGCCCGGCGGCGGCGTGGGGTGGTGGTGCGAGGCGGGGGCGGGACGCGCGGGGTCGGTCACAGGGGTCCTTTCGCGGGCGGCGTCCGGCAACCCTACTCTACAACTACGTAGTTGTGTAGTGGCAGTCGGAAGCGCGTCCGCCGTGAGAGGGTGAGGGGCGTGGCCGACGATGCGAACCTGGAGTACGGCGACCGCGACGTCGCGCGGGGCGGCGAGATCCTGCGCTCGGTCGTGGGCAGCGGCGTGCACGGCATCGCCATCGAGGGCACGGACGACCACGACGAGATGGGCGTCTACATCGAGCCCCCGGAGTACGTCCTGGGGTTCGCACGCCGCCGCGACGACTACGTGTGGCGCACCCAGCCCGAGGGCGTCCCCAGCGGCCACGGCGACACCGACCTCATCCTCTACTCGCTGCGCAAGTACCTGCGGCTGGCCGTCAAGGGCAACCCCACCGTGCTGCTGCCGCTGTTCGCGCCCCGCGAAGACCTCGTCGTGGTGACCCCGCTGGGAGAGGAGCTGCGCGAGATGCGCGCGGCGTTCCTGTCGCAGCAGGCGGTCGAGAGGTTCCTCGGCTACATGCGCTCCCAGCGGGCGCGCACCGAGCGGCGGGCCCGGCGGGACGCGGACCCGTCAGGTGCAGCGGGCGACGGGGGGTGGAACGCCAAGGCCGGCAGCCACGCGCTGCGGCTGGCCCTGCAGGGGCGGGAGATCGCCCGCACCGGCACCCTGACCCTGCCGCTGGCGCCGCCCGACCGCGACCGGGTGCTGGCGGTGAAGCGCGGCGAGGTGCCGCGCGGCGAGCTGTGGCAACAGATCGCGGCGATCGAGGACGAGACGCGCGCGCTACTCGACGACGGCCGCACGCCCCTGCCCGCGGGGGCCGACGTGGCGGCCATCACCGCCTGGGCCATCGATGCGCAGCGGCGTCACTGGGGGTGGTGACGGCGACGCCGCACGGGCCGGTGGGAAGTAGGCCGTACAGGACTCGAACCTGTGACCCTGGGATTAAAAGTCCCCTGCTCTACCAGCTGAGCTAACGGCCCGCCGAGCAGTGTAGGGCACGGCGCGGACCGGTTCAGCCGGGCTCGGGCTCGTCCGGTTCGTCGGGCAGGTGCCGCGTGAGGTACACGCCCTGCCCCACCATGAACGCCAGCAGCAGGCCGATGCCGCCGAAGAGCTTGAAGTTGACCCAGGCGCCGGTGGACAGCGTGTACGCCACCCACAGGTTCAGCGCCCCCATCGCCGCGAAGAACACCACCCAGGCGATGGTGAGCCGCTTCCAGACCTCGGCCGGCAACTCGAACTGGCCGCCCATGACCGCCTGCAGCACGCCCTTGCCCGCGACGATCGGCGCCAGCGCGATGACGGCCGCGAAGGCCCAGTACAGAAGCGTCGGCTTCCACTTGATGAACGTGTCGCTCTTGAGGTAGATGGTGAGCGCCCCCAGCACCACCACCAGGCCGAGGCTCACCCACAGCATGCGCGGCACGTTGCGGCGCAGGAGCTTCAGCACCACCACCTGGGCCGCGGTGGCGACGATCACCACGGCCGTGGCCAGGAGGATCGGGGCCTCCTTCTCGCCCACCACCCCGCCGCCGATCAGGAACCCCAGGTGGCCGGTGGCGAAGCTGGCCGCCCACGCCTTGTGCGCATCGGCGTACTTGAAGACGACGAAGAAGAGCGCCACCGGCAGGAAGTCGAACAGGATCTTCACGCCCGACACGGTAGCGTCCCGCGGGCATGAAAACGCGGACGCGCGGCGTGGCGCCCGCCCTTCGTGTCTCCGGAGCCCCGGGGCGCGGCGGCAGCGTGCCGCCGCGACGTCCGGGACACCGCGCGGCGTCACCTGGTCAGAGGCTGCCCGTGGGGAGGGTGCGCGCGGCCGCGTCGGCCGGCGCGTAGTACTCCCGTGCGTACTCGGCGACCATGCGGGCCGTGGTGAAGTACTCGCCCGCGCCGGCGATGGCCTGACGGCTCATCTCGAGCCATTCCCGCGGCACGCCGGACTCGTCGCGCCGGTAATACATCGGTACCACCTGCGTCTCGAGCAGGTCGTAGAGCGCCAGGGCGTCCTTCGCGTCGCGCTCCTCCCCCTCCTCGGTCCACGCCGCGTCACCGATGGTCCACCCGGTGCCGGCCTTGGCCTCGGGCCACCAGCCGTCGGGGATCGACAGGTTGAGGCCGCCGTTGAGGGCTGCCTTCATGCCGGACGTGCCGGACGCCTCCTGCGGACGACGCGGGTTGTTGAGCCACACGTCCACGCCCGCCACCAGGAACTGGGCCAGCTCCATGTCGTAGCCCACCAGGAACACCATGCGGCCGCGCAGCTCGGGGCGGCGCGTCCACGCCACCACGTCGGCCAGCAGCTTCTGCCCCTCCGTGTCGGCGGGGTGGGCCTTGCCGGCGAACAGCACCTGCACCGGCTCCTCGGAATCGTTCACCAACCGCTCGAGCCGGTCGAGGTCGCGGAACAGGAGGCCGGCGCGCTTGTACGTGGCGAAGCGGCGGGCGAAGCCGATGGTGAGCGCCGCCGGATCGAGGGCCGCCGCCGCGGCGAGGTCGTCCGCGCTGGCGCCCGTGCCGTCCAGCAGCACCGGCAGCTGGGCGATGAGTGCCCGGCGGGCGTCCACCTTGGCCTGCCACAGCTCGGCCTCGTCGAGGTCGCGCGCCGACGCCCACGGCGTCGCGCCGGGCGTCGCCGCCAGGTCGATGCCCTTGGCGCGCAGCAGCGCCGCCACCAGCGGCCCCGTCCACGTGGGCGCGTGCACGCCGTTGGTCACCGCGCCGATGGGGACGTCGGCGACGCGCAGCGACGGGTACATCGGCGCCCACATCTCGCGGGCGACCTCTCCGTGGAGCTGGGCCACGCCGTTGGCCAGCTGCGTCGTGCGCAGGGCGAACGGGGTGAGGCCGAAGTCGGCGTCGGTGGGCGCGACGCGGCCCAGCATCAGGAAGCGCTCCAGCGGCATGCCGATGTCGTCGAGCATCGGCGTCAGATACCGGGCCACCAGCTCGGTGGTGAACTCCTCGTTGCCCGCGGGCACGGGCGTGTGGGTGGTGAAGACGCAGCCGGTCGCGACGGCCTCCACCGCCTCACCCAGCGGCATCCCCTTCACCTTGACGAGCTCGCGCAGGCGCTCCACCTGCACGAACGCGCTGTGCCCCTCGTTGAGGTGCAGCACGGTGGGCCGCTTCTTCAGCAGGCGCATCAGCCGCCACGCGCCCACGCCCAGCACCAGCTCCTGGCGGATGCGCGTCTCGCGGTCACCGCCGTACAGCGTGTCGGTGATGGCCCGCACGTCGGGGCTGTTGCCCTCCACATCGGTGTCGAGCAGGTACAGCGGCACGACGCCCACGTCGTGGCGCCACGCGCGCACGCGCACCACCTCGCCGTCGAGCTCCAGCGACACCTCCAGCGGCTCGCCCGCCTCGTCCGTGACGAGCTGCAGCGGCATGTCGCCGGGCACGTTGCGGGCGTACGCGGCCACCTGGCGGCCGTCGGGCGACAGCTCCTGCCGGAAGTAGCCGTGCGCGTAGAAGAGGCCCACCGCCACCAGCGGCAGGTTCAGGTCGCTGGCCGACTTGAGGTGGTCGCCGGCGAGCATGCCGAGGCCGCCGGAGTACACCGGCAGCTCCTGGCTGACACCGAACTCCAGGGACAGGTACACGACGAGCGCGTCATCGGGGAGATCGTGCGTCGCAGCCACGTTCGACCTTTCTCGCGAGGGACGGCCGCACGATACCCGGGTGGGCGACGGCGCGTCCGCAGACTTCGGCGAGTGCGTGCCGTGATTCGCGCGTTTCGCGATACCGTGTGCCTATGGGCGCAACGCTCGCTCAGCTTCAGTACTTCGTCGCCGTCGCCGATGCGCGCAGCTTCGCGAGGGCTGCGGCCGAGATGCACGTGTCGGCATCGACGCTCAGCACCCACGTGAGGGCGCTCGAGATGTCGCTGGGCCAACCCCTCCTTCTGCGCACCACCCGCCGGGTGGAGCTGACCCCCGCGGGCGCCGAGCTGCACGCGTCGCTCACGCGGTCGCTGCGCCAGATCGACAAGGCGCTCGACGACGCCCGCGCGGCGGACGGGGCCACCACGCTGCACATCGCGTTCACGCCGAGCGCCGGCTACGAGCTGTTGCCCGCTCTGCTCGACGAGCTGCAGCTGTCGGGGCACGACCCGCACGCGCAGCGCGACACCCACCGCCAGGTGCTCGAGCAGGTGGCCACCGGCAAGGCCCACGCCGGGCTGGTGCGCGACGCGCACGACGCGGAGGGGCTGCGGGTCGAGACCGTCCACCGCGAGCGGATGGCGGTGTTCGTCAGCGAGCGCCACGTGCTCGCCCGCCGTGCGTCGCTGGAGGCCCGCGACCTGCGGCACATGACCCTGCTGGCCATCCCCGCCGACGTGTCGCCGTCGTTCACACGCGCCACCCGCCGCCTGTGCGACGCGCACGGGTTCGAGCCGCGCATGCGCGAGGTGAAGCTGCCCGAGAACCGGGACGCGCTGTACGCGCACCTGGCCGACCACCCGCGCCTGGCGTTCGTGGGCCCCGCGTCCATGGCCAACAACTCGTGGCCCGGGGTGCGCCGCGTCGCGCTTGACGACCCCCACGCCCGCATCAACGTCGACCTCGTGACCGCGCCCAAGCGGTCGCGCCGCGCGCAGATCATCGCCGACGCGTGCCACGCCGTGGCCGCGCAGGAGGGCTGGGCCGCCCCTGACGCGGGGCTCCGGCGCCCCGCCCTGCGCTAGCCCACCGGCGGTCAGACGGGCGTGTCGGGGGCGTCCCCTCCCGGCGCCCGGGCGATCAGCAGGTGGTTCGACGCCTTGCCCTGCTCGATCAGGTCGAGGTACGTGCGGAAGTAGGTGATGTGGTAGTCGGTGGTCTCGTCACCCTGCTCGGCCGCCACCGCGTCGCGATGGGTGCGGTACGCGTCGCCCCACCGGCCCACCTGCACCCAGAAGTCGCTGATGAACTCCACGGCCTCGTCGATGCGGAAGCCCGCGTCGTAGAGCTTGCGCTTGTACTGCGCCAGCGAGTCGTAGAACTGCGGGATGAGGTACCCGCGCGCCAGGCGCGCGCGCGCGTCGGCGTCGTCGGGGCCCAGCTCGAACGTGCCGCTGAGGAACGCCCACGTGCCGCCCGGGCGCAGCACCCGCCGCACCTCGCGGAACACGGCGGTCTTGTCGTCGAACACGTTCATGACGTTGAGGCTGATGGCCACGTCGAACTCGGCGTCGCCGAACGGCAGGTGGAGGGCGTCGCCCTGCACTACCCGCACCCGCTCGGCCAGGCCCGCGCCCTCGGCCAGGCGGCCGGCGGTCTCCACCCCCACCTCGTTGATCTCCACCCCGGTCACGCGGCAGCCCGTGGCCCGCGCGATGTAGACGGCGGGACCGCCGGTGCCGCTGCCCACGTCCAGCACGTGCGTGTCCGGCCCGATGCGCAGGCGCGCGATGATGTCGTCGAGGTACCTGGGCGTGATGAACGACTGCTGGCCGATGTCGGCCGCAGCGCCCCAGATGCTGTCGCGCAACAGCCGGTTGGCGGGGCTGTCCAGGCGGTGAAGCTCGGAGTAGTCCACTCCGACGGGCCGTTCGGGCATCGCGGTCGCCTCCGGGTGCGGTGGTGCGGGGACGCCTCGAGCCTACGGTGCGGCGGCGGCCCGGTCCACGACCCCTCGCCTCGCGAAGCCCGCGCGGCGTGGGGACGCCGGAGCACCCCCACGCCGTGGGCGACGCCCTACGACTCCTCGACGGCCGCCTCGGCCTTCTCGGCGTCCTTGTCGACCCAGTCGAACGTCTTGGTGACCGCCTTCTTCCACTGGCGGTACAGCCGCTCGCGCTCCGCGTCGTCCATCTGCGGCTCCCAGCGCTTGTCCTCGGCCCAGTTGTCGCGGATGTCCTGCTCGGACTTCCAGTAGCCCACCGCCAGGCCCGCCGCGTACGCGGCGCCCAGAGCCGTGGTCTCGTTCACGACGGGACGGATGACCGGCACGCCCAGGATGTCGGCCTGGAACTGCATGAGGGTCTCGTTGACCACCATGCCACCGTCCACCTTCAGCTCGGTGAGGTCCACGCCCGAGTCGGCGTTCATGGCGTCCAGCACCTCGCGGGTCTGGAACGCCGTGGCCTCGAGCACCGCGCGGGCCAGGTGGCCGCGGTTGACGTAGCGGGTGAGGCCCACGATGGCGCCACGCGCGTCGCCCCGCCAGTACGGCGCGAACAGACCCGAGAACGCCGGCACCACGTACGCGCCACCGTTGTCCTCGACGCTCTTGGCCAGCGACTCGATCTCGGACGCGTCCGAGATCATCTTGAGGTTGTCGCGGATCCACTGCACCAGCGACCCGGTGACGGCGATGGCGCCCTCCAGCGCGTACACCGGCTTCTGGTCGCCGATCTTGTAGCAGAGGGTGGTCAGCAGGCCGTTCTTGGACGGAACCTTCTCGTTGCCCGTGTTGATGAGCATGAAGTTGCCGGTGCCGTACGTGTTCTTGGCCATGCCGACGTCGAGGCAGGCCTGGCCGAACGTGGCCGCCTGCTGGTCGCCCAGGTCGCCGGACACGGGTACGCCCGCCAGCACGCCCCGCTCGCGTACCTCGCCGTACACCTCGGACGACGAGCGGATCTCGGGCAGCATCGACATGGGGATGCCCATGTCCTTCGCGATGCCCTCGTCCCACTGCAGCGTGTCGAGGTCCATCAGCATGGTGCGCGACGCGTTGGTCACGTCGGTGACGTGCTTGCCGCCGTCGGACCCGCCGGTCATGTTCCAGATGACCCAGGTGTCCATGTTGCCGAACAGCAGGTCACCGGCCTCGGCCTTCTCCTTGGCGCCGTCGACGTTCTCGAGGATCCACGTGATCTTGGGACCCGAGAAGTACGTTGCCAGCGGCAGGCCGACCTTCGCCTTGTACTTGTCGGCGCCCTCGGATCCGGCCAGGCGGTCGACGATGTCCTGCGTGCGCGTGTCCTGCCACACGATGGCGTTGTAGACAGGCTGGCCGGTGTTCTTGTCCCACACCACCGCGGTCTCGCGCTGGTTCGTGACGCCGACCGCCGCGATCGCGTCGGCCTTCACGTCGGCCTTGGCGAGGGCGCCCGCGGTCACGGTGCGGAGGTTCTCCCAGACCTCCATCGGGTCGTGCTCGACCCAGCCGGCCTTGGGGAAGATCTGCTCGTGCTCCTTCTGGTCCACCGAGACGACACGGCCTTCGTGGTTGAAGAGCATGCACCGGCTCGACGTGGTGCCCTGGTCGATGGCGGCGACGTACTGGTTCTCGCTCATAGGGTTGTCCCTTCCGCGTGACCGGTGGAAAAGGGCGTGCGGAGCGGGTGGCCACGCGGACTCCCGCCCCGACCGGAGAGCGATGTGACCGCCCCGCTCATGGCGCGGCGGTCACATTGCTCATGCGCGCTAGGCGAACGGGTTCTTGACCTGGTCGAGCAGGTCCTGAACGCCGGTCACCTTCCACAGTGCCCAGGCCAGCACGGCACCGATGAGCGGACCCACCACGGGAACCCACGAGTAGCCCCAGTCCGAGTCGCCCTTGCCCTTGATGGGGAGCACGAAGTGGGCGATGCGGGGACCGAGGTCACGAGCGGGGTTGATGGCGTATCCGGTCGGGCCACCGAGGGAGGCACCGATACCGACGACCAGCAGCGCCACGGCCAGCGGACCCATGGCCGAGGGCGAACCGCCCGAGACCAGCACCCAGTAGACGAGGACGAAGGTCGCGATGGCCTCCGTGATGACGTTCCACGTGTAGTTGCGGATGGCGGGACCGGTGGAGAAGACCCCGAGCTTGTTGGCCGGGTCCTCTTCGGCGTCGAAGTGGTCCTTGTACGCGACCCAGGCCAGCACGGCGCCGACGAACGCGCCGACCAGCTGGCCGCACACGTAGACGATGAACTGCCCGAAGTCGATGCCGCCGTGGCTGGTGCCCTTGAGCAGCAGACCGAGGCTAACGGCCGGGTTCAGATGTCCGCCGCTCTTGAAGGCGACGTAGACACCAGCGAACACGGCCAGACCCCAGCCGAAGTTCACGAGCAGGAAGCCACCACCATTACCCTTGGTGCCCTTCAGGGCCACGTTGGCGACGACGCCGCAACCGAGCAGGATCAGCATCCCGGTTCCCAGCATTTCGTACAGGAAGATCTGTCCGTTGGTAATCAACCTGCGTGCTCCTTGTGTGGTCGATGATGAGTGCGGGCCCGGGTCAGTGCCTCCGGGCCGGATGAACAACGGCGTCCGTGCTGTTCGTCACAAACTATTCCAGTCCGGCCCGCGGTTGAACACGCGCTTTCAAGTTTTTCCGTAAGTATCTGCACGAATTGCACTTCGGTTGCACGCCCGTTGGTCTGGACGGCGGCGGCCTCGCCGCCCTATCGTCTGGCTTCTGTAACGGTGACCCACCGAGCCTCATGAGGTGATGCGATGACGGACCGAGAATCCCCCGCTGCCGCGTCGGCGAAGCTGGGTCCCGACGAGCGCCGCGCCAGCCTCGCGCGCCTGCGTGACGAGACGTTCGACGTCCTGGTCATCGGCGGCGGCGTCGTCGGGGCCGGGTCCGCGCTCGACGCGGCCACGCGGGGCCTGAGCGTCGCGCTGGTGGAGGCGCGCGACCTGGCGTCGGGCACGTCGTCGCGGTCGTCGAAGCTCTTCCACGGCGGCCTGCGCTACCTCGAGATGATGGAGTTCGGGCTGGTGCGCGAGGCCCTGCACGAGCGCGACCTGATGCTGACCCGGCTGGCGCCCCACCTGGCGAAGCCCGTGCCGTTCCTGTTCCCGCTGAAGAACCGCGTCAAGGACCGCCTCTACATCGGGGCGGGCGTCGCGATGTACGACCGCATGGGCGGCAACCGGTCGGTGCCGGCGGGCAAGCACCTCTCGAAGAAGGGCGCCCTGGCGCTGGTGCCGGCGTTCAAGGAGAACTCGCTCATCGGCGGCATCGTCTACTACGACGGCAAGGTCGACGACGCCCGGCACACCATGACGCTGGCCCGCACGGCCGCGTCGTTCGGCGCGGTGGTGCGCACGTCCACCCAGGTGGTGAAGTTCCTCAAGGAGGCCGACCGGGTGGTGGGCGCCCGCGTACGCGACATCGAGACCGGCGAGGAGGTCGACGTCCGCGCGGGCGTGGTCATCAACTCCACCGGCGTCTGGACCGACGAGCTGCAGCGCCTGTCCGGCGGTCGCGGCCGGTTCAACGTGCGGGCGTCCAAGGGCGTGCACCTGGTGGTGCCGCGCGACAAGATCTCGTCGGAGTCCGGCATCATCCTGCGCACAGAGAAGTCCGTGCTGTTCGTGATCCCGTGGAAGGCGCACTGGATCGTGGGCACCACCGACACCGACTGGAAGCTCGACCTCGCGCACCCCGCGGCCACGAAGGCCGACATCGACTACATCCTCGATCACGTCAACGAGGTGCTGGCGGTGCCGCTGACCCACGACGACATCGAGGGCGTCTACGCCGGCCTGCGGCCGCTGCTGGCGGGCGAGAGCGACCAGTCGTCCAAGCTCTCGCGCGAGCACGCCGTGGCGCGCGTCGCCCCCGGCCTCATCAGCATCGCGGGCGGCAAGTACACCACGTACCGCGTGATGGCGGCCGACGCCGTCGACGCCGCGGCCAAGGAGCTCCCCGGCGCCGTCAAGGAGTCGGTCACCGAGAACATCCCCATCCTGGGCGCCGACGGCTACCACGCCCTGGTGAACCAGGCCGAGCGCATCGGCGAGCGCCACGGCCTTCACCGCTCGCGCGTGATCCACCTGCTCGACCGCTACGGCTCGCGCATCGACGAGCTGCTGGCCGTCGCGGGCGACGACCCCACCATGCTCACCCCGCTGCCCGGTGCCGACGAGTACCTCCAGGTGGAGGCGCTGTACGCCACCACGCACGAGGGGGCCCTGCACGTGGAGGACGTGCTCACGCGGCGCACCCGCATCAGCATCGAGACCGCGCACCGCGGTACCGAGACGGCGCCCCGGGTGGCCGAGATCATGCAGGGCGTCCTGGGCTGGACCGACGACGAGCGCCAGCACGAGATCGACGCGTACCTCGGCCGCGTGAAGGCCGAGCGGGACTCCCAGACCAAGGACACCGACGAGGCGGCCGAAGCCGAGCGGCTGGACGCCCCCGAGGTGCGCGACGGGGTGACGTCGCCGGTGGCATGAGATGAGCGACCCCGGCGGCCCCCTGCCGCCGGCGATCTTCCACGGCACGGTCGACCAGATCCGGGCGCGTCACTCCAGCGTGAAGTGGCGCTTCCACCCCGCCGACGTCGTGCCGGTGTGGGTCGCCGAGATGGACGCCGAGCCGTGCCGGCCCGCCGTGGACGCCGCCGCCCGCGCGCTGGCCGACGGCGACCTGGGCTACGGCTGGTACCCCCCGCTCATCGACGCGTTCCGCGACTTCGCCGAGCGCGCGTGGGGATGGCGCCCCCGCGCGGCGGGCACGGTGGTGGTGGCCGACGTGATGACCGGCATCGCGGAGCTCATCCACGCGCTGACGCCCCCCGGGGGGGCCGTGGTGATCAGCCCGCCGGTGTACGACTCGTTCTTCGGCTTCGTCGCGTCCACCCGGCGACGGCTGGTGACCGCGCCGCTCGACCCCCGCCATCGCCTCGACCTCGACGCTCTCGACGTGGCGTTCCGGGAGGCGGGCCGCGACGCCATGTACCTGCTGTGCAATCCCCACAACCCCACCGGCACGGTGCACGCACCCGACGAGCTGGCCGCGCTGGCCGCCCTGGCCGACCGCCACGGGGTGACCGTGGTGAGCGACGAGATCCACGCGCCGCTGGTGCACGACGGTGCCGTGTTCACGCCGTACCTGGCGGTCGCGGGGGCCGAGCGCGGCATCACGGTGACGTCGGCCAGCAAGTCGTGGAACCTCGCGGGTCTGCGGGCCGCCCTGGTGATCGCGGGCGCCGACGCGGGGCCGGCGGTCGCCGAGCTGCACGAGGTGGTGCGCCACGGCGCGCAGCACGTCGCGATCCTGGCCCAGACCGCGGCCTACCGCGACGGGGGCCCGTGGCTCGCTGCCGCGCACGCCGAGCTCGAGCGCAACCGCGCGCTGCTGACGGCGCTCCTCGCCGACCACCTCCCCCGCGTGCGCGTCACCCCCGCCCAGGCGACGTACCTGGCCTGGCTCGACTGCCGCGACGCCGGCCTCGGCGACGACCCGGCCGCCGTCTTCCTCACCCGCGGACGCGTCGCGCTGTCGTCGGGCCTCATGTACGACCCCGCCGCGGGTCACGGCTTCGCGCGCTTCAACTACGCGACCTCGCCGGACGTCATCCGGGAGGCCGTCGCCCGCATGGCCCGCGCCGCCGGTTAAGCATGGCCGGGCGGCTTGACCGGCCTGGCCAGCCGCGCTTAGCATCGCCCCATCCGGGCACGCAACCCAGGGAGGACGGCGTGACCACGCCCGAAGAGAAGCCCCACCGGCCGGAAGGACATGGCCTCGACAGCACCCCCACCGAGGACTCCGGGGCGGACACGTCGGGAGCGGGCTACGTGAACGACGACTCGTTCACCCCCCCGGCGCACGGCGAGGGGCTCGACGGCCCCGAGGTGGCCGACGAGGGTGCCGATGTCTCGAGCGACCACTACGCGAAGGCCGACCACGGCGACGAACACGACGAACGAGACGCGCGCGACGAGCCCTGAGCGCTCTTTTTTCGCACGTTTCCCCTCATAAACGCCGCCGGGGTGGCCGTCATCCCCTCACATCGCGCTGACTTCGGCGATGTCGGCTTGACGGACGGTGGCGCGCGGGCCTAACCTGGGTCTCAGGCCACACGCGGATTCCAGGAGGAAAGCGTGCAATCGACTCAGGAGAGACCACTTCACCTCAAGGGACACGGACTCGACAGCCCGCCCACCCCGGACTCGGGCCGTGACGTGTCCGGCGCCGGGTATGTGAACGACGATGCGTTCCAGCCGCCGCTTCACGGCGAGAGCCTCAACGGCGCTCCCGTGATCCAGGAGGGAGCCGACATCTCGCGCTCCCGCTACACGCTGTGCGACGGCGTCGAGCTGTCGCTCGCCGGCTGACGCGGGGCGGTCCCACGGCGCGGGTGCGCCGCGGGACACAGAGAGGTTCGGGGCGTGCACACCCGTCGGTGCACGCCCCATCGCGTCGCCCTGCTGACGCGTCAGGCGGCGATCGCCGACAGGCCCATGGCCTCCGCAAGCGTGCGGTACGAGCGGCACCGCGCCTCGTGGTCGTGCACGAGGGTCATCACCATGACCTCGTCGGCCACGCACTCGTCGGCCAGCTCGCGCAGCCGGGCGGCGACCATCTCGGGCGTGCCCACCACGTGGGCGCGTAGGTAGCGGCGCCGCTGGTCGTCCTCGTCGGGCGTGTAGCGGTGGTCCGCGGCCTCCTGGGGCGTCGGCAGCGTGCTGGGCGCCCCCTGCCGCATGCGGATGACGCCCAGGGCCATGGAGCCCGCCAGGTACAGGGCCTCCTCCTCGGAGTCTGCGCACACGGCCCCGAGCGCCAGGATGACGCGCGGCTCGGGCCAGTCGGGGGAGGGGCGGAAGGCGTCTCGGTAGGCGCGGCACGCGTCGGCCGCCCCGCTCGGGTTGAGGTGGCGCGCGAACGCGAAGCCGGTGCCGAACTGCGCCGCGGCCCGCGGCCCGTAGTCGCTGGAGCCGAGGATCCACACGGGCGGCAGCGGCACGCCCGCCGGCTCGGCCGCGACGCGCGCGTACGGATGGTCGCCGGGGAAGCCGCCGTCGCAGAACGCCTGCATCGTCGCCAGTTGCTGGGCGAAGTCATCGGCACCCGGAGCGCCACGGCGCAGCGCGTGGGCGGTGACGCCGTCCGTCCCCGGCGCGCGGCCGAGCCCCAGGTCGATGCGCCCCGGGTGCAGGGCCTCCAGCAGCCGGAACGCCTCCGCCACGTGCAGCGGCGAGTGGTTCGGCAGCATGATGCCGCCGGAGCCGATCCGCATGGTGCGGGTGCGGTCGGCGACGTGCCCGATGAGCACCTCCGGCGCGGGACACGCCATGCCGGGCGTGTTGTGGTGCTCGGCCAGCCAGAACCGGCCGTATCCCCATGGTTCGGCCCGCACCGCCAGGTCGAGCGTGTTCGCCACGGCGGTCGCGGCGGGCACCCCCGCGGGCACGGGCGTGAGGTCGAGGATGTCCAGCGGCAGCGTCATCGTCGCCCATGCTGTCAGGTACCCGCGCGCGGGCGCCGCACCCGCGGTCCGCGTGCGGGCGACCGGGGGCGCGTGGCGCCGCCCCTGCCGCCCGCCGCGCCGGCGGTCAGTCGGGGATGAGGCCTTCCTCGGTCAGCATCGACTTGGCCTCGTTCACCGACGTCTCGGGGTCGGGGATCATGGCGTCGGAGCCCACGAACTCGTCGTCGGGTACCGGGTCGCCGACCTTCTGCACCAGGTCGCACAGCGCCTGCAGCGCCGCCGTGAAGGCGGCCTGGTCGCCCGACTCGACGGCCTCCAGCACCTTGTCGTCGACCGAGTTGACGGCCTCCTTGTCCTCATCGGTGAGGCGGAACTGGCCGACTCCCATGATGCGGACGATCACGACGCACCCCCCGCGGCCTGGCCGGGGTTGGCCCCGCCGGTGCCCATCTCGCGCTTCATGGCCTCGAGCTCGGCGTTGACGGCGCCCTCGGCCGCCACCTTGTTGAGCTCGCGGTCGATGCTGTCGCCCTGCTGACCCGTGAGGTCCTCCAGAGCGCCCGACTCGATCAGCTCGTCGATGGCGCCGGCGCGGGCCTGCATCGTCTCGACCTTCTGCTTGGCGCGGTCCATGGCCATGCCCATGTCGGCCATGTCCTCGCTGATGCCGCTGACGGCCTCACCGATGCGCGTCTGGGCCTCGGCGGCCGAGTACTGCGCCTTGATGGTCTCCTTCTGCGTGCGGAAGGCCTCCACGCGCGACGTCAGCTTCTGCTCGGCCAGCACCAGCTTGTCCTGCTCGGCCTGCAGGTTGTCGCGCTGACCCTGGATCGACTCGATCTGCTGCGCCAGGCCCGCCTTGCGCTCGAGGGCGACCCGGGCGAGGTCC
Source organism: Actinomycetota bacterium (assembly GCA_963169235.1). Lineage (GTDB taxonomy): Bacteria > Actinomycetota > Thermoleophilia > Miltoncostaeales > Miltoncostaeaceae > JAGQUM01. Next base: position 33,010 of record CAUJCX010000006.1, read on the forward strand.
TCACGCCCCTGCGCCAGGGCCTGCTTCGCCTGCCCCTCAAGCTTGGTGGAGCTGGCCGTCAGCTGGTCGATCTGCAGGTCGAGGCGCTTCTTGCCGGTGGCCACGTCGGCCATCCCGCGGCGCACCTTCTGCAGCATCTCCAGCTGCTTCTCGTACGAGTAGTCGAGCGTCTCACGAGGGTCTTCGGCCCTGTCGAGAAGCTTGTTGACCTTCGCCTTGATGATGGCCGCCAGTCGCGAAAAGAACCCCATGCGCTCCTCATTTCAGGTGACGAAACCCGGTGTCGCCGCCGTATCCTACGGGCCTGCGGCGTGGTGCGCATACGGTACGCGGCCCGCGGCGTGTGCCGCCACCCGGGCGGTTTCACACCGCGCGGAGCCGGGCCGGACCCCGCCCGCGCCGGGGCCGGTTCTTCAAGCCGGGCCGCGTCCGGACCATACGTGGTGTGTATGAGTGCCCGGGTCGCCGCACGTCTGGTGCTGGGAGCCGTCGTCCTGACGGGCGCCGTCGCATGCCTTGTGACCGCCGCGCGCGGCATCGCGCTGCCGCCGTGGGCCTCCGCCGTGGGCGCGCTGGTGGTGCTGGCCCTCGTGGGAGACGCGGCCCTGCGGCTGCGTAGGACCCCCGCCCCCCGCGTGGACGCGCCCGCCCCGCCGGCGGCCGCGGGCGGCGCGGACGGCGACGACGTCTCCGACGCGATCAGCAGCGCGATGCAGGAGGGCATGGTGGTGCTGGACGGCGACGGGGTGGTGGTGGACGCCAACCGCCGTCTCACCGAGATCACGGGGGTGTCGCCCCACGAGATCGTGGGCAGCACGGTGCCGCTGGCGTTCTGGCCGCGTCCCACGGTGAAGCGCACGGCGACGTCCGCGGCGTTCACCGACGCGCTGGCGCAGACGGGTACCGGCTTCGACGCCGAGTTCGTCCATGCGACGGGACGCCGGCTGTGGCTCACCGTCTCGGCCGCGCCCACCGATGGCGCGGGCCACGTCGTCACGTTCACCAACGTCACCGCCCGCCATCTCGCCGACCACGAACGGCACGTGCGCGAGAGCACCGACCCGCTGACGGGCCTCGCGAACCACAGCGTGTTCCAGGAGCACCTGCGCGACGAGGAGATGCTGGCGCGGGAGACCGGGCAGCCGCTGTCGCTGGTGCTGTTCGACATCGATCACCTGAAGCGCATCAACCAGGTGCATGGCCACCGGGTGGGCGACGAGGTGCTGCGGGAGGCTTCCCGCCGGGTGCTGTCGTGCGTCAGCCCCACCGACCTGTTCGCCCGGGTCGGCGGCGAGAAGTTCGCGCTGCTGCTGCCCAACGCCCGCGGCGCCGACGCGCTGGCCACCGCCGAGCGCATCCGCGCGGCGGTGGGCGGGCTGCCCATCCTGCAGGCCGGCCACGTGACGCTGTCGGCGGGTGCGGCGTGCACCGACCTGGCCCGCGACAGCGCCGACCTCTACCGCCTGGCGGACGGCGCGCGCTACTGGGCGAAGTCGACGGGACGCGACCGCTGCGTGCTGTACCACCCCGACACGGTCTCGGCGATGTCCACCGACGAGTACCAGGCGTACATCGAGCGTCAGGGAGTGGTGGCCACCATCCACGCGCTGGCGCGGGCCGTGGACGCCAAGGACGCCAGCACCCGCGAGCACTCCGATCGCGTGGCCAGCCTGGCCGGGCGCATCGCGCTGGAGCTGGGGTGGTCGACGCGCGACGCCGACCTGTTGTACGAGGCCGGGCTGGTGCACGACGTGGGCAAGATCGGCATCCCCGACGCCGTGCTGTTCAAGCCCGCGCGCCTGACCACCGACGAGTACGAGCTCATCAAGAAGCACGCACCGCTGGGAGCCGAGATCGTGGCCGGGGCGTTGTCCGACAGGCAGGTGGCGTGGGTGCGGGCCCACCACGAGCGCTGGGATGGCCTGGGCTACCCGGACGGCCTGCACGGCGACGACATCCCGCAGGGCGCCCGCATCCTGGCGCTGGCCGACGCGTGGGACGTCATGACCGTCGCCCGTATCTACTCGGAGCCGCGCTCGCTGGCGGCCGCCGTCGAGGAGTGCCGCCGCGAGGCCGGCAAGCAGTTCTGGGGCCCGGCGGTGGACGTGCTGGAGCGCCTCGTGCGCGACAACCTGGTCACCATCGAGAGCCCCACCGCGCCCGATGTGGCCGAGCTGGTGCCGTCGCGCACCCACACCGCCGCGAACCCCGCGTAACGGATACGCCGACGCCCTTCGCGTCGTCCCCTCCCGGCGCTACTGTGGTCGCACCACGGAAAGGAGGTGATCCGTTTGGGCGATCATTGTGGAGGTGGCAGTAGCTAGGGGGCGTGTCCCTTTATGCGCAGCCGCAGCAAGGGGACGAGGACAAAGCGCCTCGTAGCCAAACCCATGCTGTCACCGGGGCCCGGTGGATCCCTTCCGACCTGAGGACGGGATCGCCGGGCCTCACTCACGACGCGGGCCGTGCGCGCCGTCCGCCTCACCCCGCCGCCGCTAGCATCTGCGGCGCCACCCGTCCCCATCGTCTAGTGGCCTAGGACTCCGCCCTTTCAAGGCGGCAACACGGGTTCGAATCCCGTTGGGGGCACTTCTCAAGAGCGCGCCCACGGCCGGGTCGGTCACGAACGTCCGGGCTTCCCGGACGCCGGGCCCTCACCGCCCCATCGACACCCCGGCCAGGGCCAGCACCACACCCACGGCGGCGCCGGCCACCAGCGTCAGCACCACCCCGCGGCGCAGCACCAGCAACGCCACGGCGGCGCCGCCGAGGACGCCGAACTGCCACGGCTGCTCGAGCGCGCGGGCCAGGGGGACGCTGACGCCCAGGATGGCCCCGATGGCGGCGGGCCCGGCGCCATCGAGGAACGCCCGCACCCGCGGGTTGGTGCGCAGCGCGTCGAAGCGCGGGGCCAGCGCCAGCACGAACGCGACGGACGGCGCGAAGCCCACGAACGCCGCCACCAGCGCGCCCGCCAGGCCGTCGGCGCCGTACCCGACCGCGGCGACGGTGTGCACGACGGGTCCGGGGGTCACCTGCCCCAGCGCGGCGGCGTCGAGGAACTGCGCGTGCGTCATCCAGCCGCCCGGGCCGGTGGCGTCGGCCTGCATCAGCGGGATGATCACGAAGCCGCCGCCGTACGACAGGGCGCCCACCTTGAGCGCGGTCCACGCGAGGCCCGCCATCCCGACCGGCACGCCACCCGATGCCACCGCCAGCGGCGCCACCAGCGACGCGGCCGCCCGCGGCGCGGCCCGCACGGCCAGCTCCACCGCGCCGCAGGCCACGAGCGCCACCACCACCCACCCACCGGCGAGCACGGCCGCGAGACCCCCCGCCAGCACGTAGCCGGCCCACCGCGCCCGGGCCACTCCCCGCGCGCGGGCGGCGCTGGGCGGCACCAGGTCGAGGCCCGCGCGCAGCGCCACCGCGGCCACCGCCGCCCCCGCGCCGGAGCCCGCTCCCAGCACCCACGACGGCGGACGCGACGACAAGAACACCGCGGCAAGGGCGATGATGGCCACCAGCCCCGGCCCGATGAACGCCGCGGCCCCCACCAGCGCCCCCGCGAGTCCGCGCACGCTCCAGGCGCAGAAGACGGCCAGCTGCGTCGAGGCGGGCCCGGGCAGCAGGTTGGTGACGGCGACGCCGTCCTCGAACCGCTCGGCGTCCATCCACCGGCGCCGCGTGACCACGAGGTCGCGCAGCATGGCGATGTGCGCGGGCGGCCCCCCGAAGCCCAGGCAGCCGATGCGGCCCCACTCGCGGAGCACCTCGCCGACGGTCGCGCGGTGGCGGGCGTCGCGGGGTGGCGGGGCGGGGTCGGGCATGGACGGCGAGCCTGACAGCACCGGCGGTACGACGCGGCGAGTGTGACAACGTGGTGAACGCACGACGCCCGCCCCGTGGACGGCGACCGGAAACAGGCCGGACGCTGCCAGGGTCGGGGATAATCGACCGGACGGCGGCAAGCGACGCGAGGCAGGCGCAGTGGACCCATGGCTCATCTGGCTTGTGGTGGCAGGAGTCCTCGTGGGCCTCGAGGTCGCCACGCTGACGCTGGTGCTGGGCATGGCCGCCGTGGGCGCCCTGGCCGCCCTGGGCGCCGCTCTGCTGGGGGCCGCCCCGTGGCTTCAGATGCTGGTCTTCATCGTGGTGACGCTGGCGATGCTGCTGGTGGTGCGTCCCATCGCACGCCGTCACACGCACACGCCGCACGAGCTGCGCACCGGCGCCGCGGCGCTGGTGGGCCAGTCGGCGCAGGTGCTCGACCCCGTCGACGCCGACAGCGGCCGTATCCGGCTGGCCGGTGAGGTGTGGTCGGCCCGCGCGTTCAACCCGCGCGCCGTGATCGACCGCGGAAAGCACGTCCATGTGGTGCAAATCGAGGGCGCAACGGCGCTCGTTGTCGAGGAGGACTAGCTCGTGAACACGTTCATGGGGCTGCTGATCATCGCCCTCGTGGTGCTGTTCGTGCTCAGCCGCCTGGTGCGGATCATCCCGCAGGCCCAGGCCGCGATCGTCGAACGGCTGGGGCGGTATCAGCGCACCCTCGACCCGGGGCTGCGCATCCTTGTGCCGTTCGTCGACCGCATCCGCGCCCGCATCGACCTGCGCGAGCAGGTGCAGTCGTTCCCGCCGCAGCCGGTGATCACCGAGGACAACCTGGTGGTCAACATCGACTCGGTGGTCTACTTCCAGGTCACCGACCCGCGCGCCGCGACGTACGAGATCGCCGACTTCATCCAGGGCATCGAGCAGATCACCGTCACGACGCTGCGTAACGTCATCGGTGGCATGTCGCTCGAGCGCACGCTGACCTCGCGCGACGACATCAACCGGCAGCTGCGCGGCGTGCTGGACGAGGCCACGGGCCGCTGGGGCATCCGCGTCAACCGCGTGGAGCTGAAGTCGATCGACCCGCCCGCGTCCATCCAGCAGGCCATGGAGACGCAGATGCGCGCCGACCGCGACAAGCGCGCCGCCATCCTCTACGCCGAGGGCGAGAAGCAGTCGGCCATCCTCACCGCCGAGGGTCAGCAGCAGGCCGCCGTGCTGCAGGCGCGGGGCCAGAAGGAGGCCGAGATCCTGAAGGCCGAGGGTCAGGCCAAGGCCATCGAGACCGTGTTCGGCGCCATCCACGAGGGCGACCCGGACGAGGGCCTGCTGGCGTACCAGTACCTGCAGATGCTGCCCAAGATCGCGGAGGGCTCGGCCAACAAGGTGTGGGTGGTGCCCACCGAGTTCGGCGGGATGCTGGGCAAGGCCGGCCCCATGCTCGACGCGCTGGGCCTGGGCGGCGGCGGCAGCGGTGGCGGCGGCGACGCCCCCGGAGGCGCACCGGCCGAGCCGCCCGCAGCCGGCGGCCGCGAGCAGAAGAGGCAGATGCGCCACATCAGCCCGCCCCCGGGCATCCCGGGCGGGCCGCCCCCGCGTCCCGGCGGGCCGCCCGCGCCGCCGTACTGACCGCTGCGGGGCGGCCGGCCCGCGTCGGCCGCCCCCTCCGGACACCGTGGGAGGACGGGCACCGGGCTTCGCGGCACGTGTAACTTTCGACGCACGTCGGGTGGGGGTGCTTCCCCGCATGCGTTCTGCGGGCTTTCCCGGATCGGCGCGCACCGACGTCACCCCCTCGCCTGACGACACCACGATGCCCCGAGGACCACGAATGACCGTACCCGTCCCCGCGCCGACGGCCCCATGACCACGGACGCACCGCCCGCCGTGACCATCGGGGTGCCGCGCGAGACGCTCGACGGCGAGAACCGCGTCGCGTTGAGCCCCCCTGCCGTGACGAGCCTGGTGAAGGCCGGCGCGCGTGTGATCGTGGAGTCGGGGGCCGGCGTGGCCGCCGGCTTCCCGGACGCCGCGTACACCGACAAGGGGGCCGTGATCGGCACCCGCGACGAGGCGCTGGCCGCCGACGTGGTCGCGGTCGTGCGCGCCGTCCGGTCCGGCGGGCTCGAGCAGCTGGCCGCGCCCCAGATGCTGGTCGGCATGGCCGCGCCGTTCGTCGACCCGTCCGTGATGGCGGCCTTCGCCGACCAGGGTGTGCGCCTGCACGCGCTGGAGCTGGTGCCGCGCACCACCCGCGCGCAGGCCATGGACGTACTCTCGTCGCAGGCCAACCTGGCGGGCAACCGCGCCGTGCTGCTGGCGGCGGCCGCGCTGCCCAAGGTGTTCCCGCTGCTCACCACCGCCGCGGGCACCATCCCCCCGGCGAAGGTGTTCGTCATCGGCGCCGGCGTCGCCGGCCTGTCGGCCATCGCCACCGCCCGCCGCCTCGGTGCCGTCGTGGAGGCATACGACGTGCGTGCCGCGGTGAAGGAGGAGATCCAGAGCCTCGGCGCCCGCTTCGTCGAGCTGCCGCTCGAGACCGGTCAGGAAGGGCCGTCGTCCGGCGCGTACGCCCAGCAGATGTCCGAGGAGACCATCAAGCGCCAGCAGGAGCTGATGCTGAAGACGGTGGCCGCCAGCGACGTGGTCATCACCACGGCCCAGGTGCAGGGTGCGAAGGCGCCGGTCATCGTCACCGAGGAGATGGTCGCCGCGATGGCGCCCGGATCCGTCGTGGTCGACCTGGCCGCCGAGCAGGGCGGCAACGTCGCCGCCACCCGCGCGGGCGAGACGGTCGACGTGGGCGGGGTGAAGGTGATCGGGCCGGTCAACGTCCCCAGCGCCGTCGCCCACCACGCCAGCCTCATGTACGGCAAGAACGTCGCCAACTTCCTGGGCCTCATGGTGAAGGACGGCACCCTGTATCCCGAGACCGACGACGACATCGTGCGCGACACGCTGGTCGCCGCGGGCGGGGCCGTGGCCCACACCCGGGTGCGCGAGATGCTGGGCCTCGAGCCCGCACCCACGCCCGCCGCTGAACCGGACGTCGCGCCGTCGGCCGACGATGCCGGCGCCCCCACCGATTCCGACGTTCCCCAGGAGGATCCGGCGTGACCGCCGACGTCATCATCAGCAGCCTGTTCGTCTTCGCGCTGGCGGGCTTCCTCGGCTTCACGGTCATCAGCAAGGTGCCGAAGCTGCTGCACACCCCCCTGATGGCCCTCACCAACGCCCTGTCCGCCATCGCCCTCGTGGGATCCCTGCTGGTGCTGGGCTACACGCAGACCACGTACGCGCAGGTGCTGGGCTTCATCGCGGTGGTGGCGTCGACCATCAACGTGGTCGGTGGATTCCTCATCACCGACCGCATGCTGCGCATGTTCAAGCCCGCCGAGCGGCGCAAGCCCGCCGCTGACGGGGAGGCGGGCTCGTGAACGCCCTGACGTTCGCGTCGGTCACCGACGTCCCCACCATCGTGGCAGGCGCCAGCGGGCTGCGCGGCCACCTGATCGAGGCGGCCTACCTGGTCGCCGCCATCGGCTTCGGCCTGTCGCTGTTCTGGATGAACAGCGCGAAGAGCGCCCGCCGTGGCGTGCTGGCCGGCGAGCTGGCGTTCGCCATCGCCATCATCGCGACGCTGGCCCACCCGGGGATCACCGGGCGGGGCTGGGTACTCATCATCATCGCGCTCGCCATCGGCACGGTCATCGGCATCCCGCTGGGCCTGAAGGTGCCGATGACCGCGATGCCCGAGCGCATCGCGCTGAGCCACGCGTTCGGCGCGCTGGCCGTGGGCTGCGTCGGCGTCGCGCACTACTTCCTCGAGTACCGGCACATGGGCAAGTTCGAGATCGCGGTCATCGGCCTCGAGATCCTGCTCGGTGGCCTGGTCTTCACGGGCAGCCTGATGGCCGCCGGCAAGCTGCACGAGATGCTGCCGCAGCGCCCCATGGTGTTCCGCGGCCAGAACTACGTGAACTTCGCGCTGATCGGCGTGGGCGTCGTCATCACGTTCTACCTGATGTTCAACCCGTCTCACACGTGGCTGGTGCCCGTGCTGGCGGTGCTGGCCATGCTCATCGGCGTCGCGCTGATCGTGCCCATCGGGGGCGCCGACATGCCCACGGTGATCGCGCTGCTCAACAGCTACGCCGGCCTGTCGGCGGCCGCGCTGGGGCTCGTGCTCAACAACAAGCTGCTGATCGTGGCGGGCGCCCTCGACGGCACCGCCGGCCTCATCCTGGCCATCATCATGTGCCGCGCGATGAACCGCTCGTTCCGCAACGTCATGTTCGGGGCGTTCGGCGCGGTCGACGAGGTCACCACGGCGGATGGCGAGGTGCAGGGCCAGGTGCGCTCCGCGTCCACCGACGAGGCCGCCGAGATCATGAAGATGGCCCGCAGCGTCGTGATCGTGCCGGGGTACGGCATGGCCGTCGCCCAGGCGCAGCACAAGGTGCGCGAGCTCGCCGACATCCTCGAGGCCGAGGGCGTCGACGTGCGCTACGCCATCCACCCCGTCGCGGGGCGCATGCCGGGCCACATGAACGTGCTACTGGCCGAGGCCAACGTGCCGTACGATCAGTTGATCGACATGGACGACATCAACTCCGACTTCCCGCAGGTAGACGTCGTGCTGGTGCTCGGCGCCAACGACGTGGTGAACCCCGCCGCCCGGCACTCGAAGGGCAGCCCCATCTACGGCATGCCGATCCTCAACGTCGACCAGGCGCAGTGCATCATGGTGGTCAAGCGCAGCATGCGCTCCGGTTTCGCGGGCATCGAGAACGAGCTGTTCTTCAACCCCAAGACGCTGATGGTGTTCGGCGACGCCAAGAAGGTGGTCGGCGACCTGGCGCTCGACGTGTCGGGCGAGCGCGACGCGGTGGGGCTGTAGGCCGTGACCGCGACCTCCTCATCCGATCGCATGCGCACCGCCACGGCGGCACTGGCCGGGATCGTCACGGTGGGGGCCGCCGTGCAGGCGTTCCTCGCCATGGCCACCATGAAGGGTGCGGGCGCCGACGCGCTCGACGTCCACCGCTGGCTGGGCTCCGCGCTGCTGGTGGTGGGCGCGCTGGCCGCCGTCACGGCGATGCGGGCGTTCCCCGGCAACCGGGGCATGATGGGCCACGCGTGGTCCGTACCCCTCCTGATGCTGGTGCAGACGCCGCTGGCCCGCGCCGACGGATGGCTGGGCGGCGTGCACGGCCTGCTGGCCGTGGCCGTGGCCGTGGCCGCGGCGACGCTGGCGGCGACCGCGGCACGCCGCCCCGGCTGACCGCCGGTGCACACGCTTCCCGCTTTTCACACAAACCCCTGAGGGATGGGACATGTCCTCGCGGGAGAGGGGACTAGTATCGGCCGCGTGCGTACTTCACTGATCGTCCTCACCCTCGGCGCGTCGAGTGTGCTCGCCTCCGCCGCCGTCGCCCAGACCACCCCCGCCCCCGACCAGCCGCCGGCCGCGGTCGCCCCGGTGGAGGGCAAGGTCATCTTCAACGGCGCGTTCGACCAGAAGGCCAAGCATCGCGGCACGGGCCTGCCGCGCCAGTGGATCGGTCTGCTGACCAACCCCACCGGCCGCAAGCCGTGCTTCTCGGTGAAGTGCGCGCGCCACGCGTTCAAGCTCGTCACGCGCCCCGTCGACACCCCGGCGTTCGCGGGCCGGTTCGAGCTGCGTGACCGCAACATCCCGTGGGGCAACTACATGGAGCTCACCGGGGTGCAGAGCCCGGTCATCGGCAAGCAGGGGGCGTCGCGCTGGATCTCGTGGTCGACGTACCTGCCGCCCGGGTTCAACATCCGCGGCGCCAACGCCCAGCGCGACATGTACCTGCTGGCGCTGACGCAGGACGCGGGCTCGCCGCCCGTGTGGTTCGGCGTCGACCGCGGCCAGTTCGTGCTGCGCATCAACGAGCAGACCCGTGCCAAGCGCGTCGCCGTCTACCGCCCCTGGGGCGTGCCGGTGGCGTCGCTCCAGGGGCGCTGGGTGCACTTCGACGCGTTCGTGACGATGAAGTCGTCCGGCGGTCAGGTGCAGCTGTGGATGGACGGCGTGCAGCAGCCGATGAACTGGCCGTTCGGCCCCGAGGGCAACGACCCGGTCCCGCACGGCGGCATCGGCGGCATGGTCTTCACGGGCCGTACGGTGATCCCGGGCGGCGGCCCGGTGCAGGTGCGGCTGGGCATCGCCCGCTACAAGGGCCTGCGCGGCAAGGCGTTCCTGTACCACGACAGCATGATGGTGAGGGCCGCCACCACGGTGCCCGTGCCGGCGCCTCCCGCTCCGGCCCCCGCGCCGCCCACCCCGGCGCCCACGCCTCCCGCACCCGCCGCGCCCACGGGCTAACGTCCGGGGCACGCAGCCGGTACGAGACATCTCTTTCAGGGGCCGCCGCCGAGCGGCCCCTCGACGCTCACGATCACGACGCCGACGGTGGATCCGCCGGGCGCTCGTCGCTGCCGTGGTGGTGGGCCTGGCCGTCTTCGGCGGGCGGCTGATGATGCTGGTGGCCGCGGCCGGGACGCCCGACGCGCGCACCGACCTGGCCCCGCTCGCACCCGGCCAGAACCGCGTGGGCATCGTGTTCGGCGCCGGGCTGTCGGCCGACGGCACGCCGTCCCCGCTGCTGGCGGACCGCCTCCGGGCCGGTGAGGACCTGCTGCGCCGCCACATCGTCAACCGGCTGCTGATGACCGGCGACAACAGCGTCGCGAGCCACAACGAGCCCAGCGCCATGCGGCGCTGGGCGATCGACCGCGGCATCGATCCCGACCTGATCGCGCTCGACTACGGTGGCCGCCGCACGTGGGACTCGTGCCGCCGCGCCCACCGCGTTTTCGGCGTGCGTCACGCCGTGGTGGTGTCCAACGACTTCCACCGCGCCCGCACCGTGGTGGTGTGCCGCGCCGCCGGCGTGGACGTGGACGGCGCCGTGGGCACGTCCACCGGCGGGTACGGGCTGGGAGTGCGCATGTCGTGGCAGCGTCGCGAGCTGGCGGCCTCGTGGCGCGGCGTGTACGACGCGTGGATCGACCACCCCGACGCGGCGGTGGGCGGCGATCCGATCGACATCTACGATCCCGCCGCCGTGCGCGCGTCGCTGTCGGCGGAGGACCGCGCGTACCGCGGCCCTCGCGCCACCCCCTGACGCGGGTCTACTGCGCGGGCGGCGACGCCGCGAACGGCACGGCCAGCGTCTGCGACTGGCCGTTGCCGGTCAGCACCGTGAACTCCGCCTTGTCGGTGGCGCCGGCCTTCACCGCCTCGCAGTACGACTGCAGGGTTCCGTCCAGCGACTTGCCGTTCACGGCCACCACGAACGACGGCTTGGGGAAGCCGTTGGCCGCGGGCGATCCCGGCACGATGTTGTCGATGAGAAGGCCCGGCTGGGTGACGCCCGACGACGGCATCTGCTCGGCCGGGTTGGGAACGTAGTCCAGGCCGATGCCGGTCCAGTACAGCGAGCGTCCGCGGGCGAGGTCGGGCACGACCTCCTTCACGCGGTCGACGCCGATGGCGTAGTTCTGGCCCTGGATGATGCGGTTGCGCCGGTTGGTGACGCCGGCCGAGTTGACGCCCACCAGCTTGCCCTCCAGGTCCACCAGCGGGCCGCCCGAGTTGCCCGGGTTGATGGGCGTGTCGGTCTGGATCACGTTGGGATAGGCGGGCACGTCCACCGCGTCGCGGGTGTCGTACGACGTCTTGGCCACCGACACCACGCCCGTGTTGGCCGTGAGGTTCGCCTTCGTCGAGCTGGAGCCCGGGTAGCCCACCGCCACCACGGTGTCGCCCTCGCTGACGTCCGACTGGGCCGCCAGCGGCAGCGTGACGAGGCCCGACGTGTCGGTCACCTTCAGCACCGCCAGGTCGTCGCACGGCGCGCTTCCCATCAGCCGCGCCGTGCGGGGCTGATCGTTGACCACCACCTGAAACGACTCGCCCTCGTTCACGACGTGCTGGTTGGTGACGATGAGCCCCTGCTTGGCGTCGTACACCCAGCCGGTGCCGCCGGCGCCGCTGTCGCCCGTGATGGCCAGGATGCGCACCGTCGAGGGCCGCAGGTCCTTCACCACGGCGCTGACGGGACGGGGCTCGTCGCCGCCCCCGCCGATGACGCCGGTGGCGAACAACGCCACGGCGGTGCCGACCGCGATGATGGCGAGGGCGCCGACGACGGTGGCGGTGCGGGCCGAGCGCCGCAGCTTGATGCGCTCGATGGTGGAGGCCGACGCGCTGCCCTCGCGCAGGTCCACCGGCACCACGCCGATCTCGGTGGCCTTCGCGGTGGGCTTGGTGAGCGACGTGCGCAGGACGGTCTCGCCGATCTGCACCTGTTCGCCCCCGGCCAGCAGCACGGGGCCGGTGAGGCGGTGCCCGTTGACGAACGTGCCGTTGGCGGAGCCCATGTCGTGCAGCTCGGCGCGGCCGTCGGGGTACACGTTGAGGAACGCGTGCTGACGCGACGCGCGCTCGTCGGGCACCACCAGATCACACGTGGAGTCGCGGCCCATCACGAACCGCGCGCCGGACGCCTCGCGGGATCGTCCCGCGTTACCGCCCGTCTCGAACACGAGCCACATGTCGCCTCCACACCGTCGGATTCCCCGTGATTGTACGGGGCAGACCCACCCTCCCCCCCACCGCGTTTCTCAGGTGCTCATCGCGGCGTGCCGATGGAGGGTGCGACCGTGGTTTCGTGCTATCGTCCCTCGGCGCCGATTCGAGGGCGGTTAGCTCAGCGGTAGAGCACCTGTCTTACACACAGGGGGCCGGCAGTTCGAACCTGTCACCGCCCACTTCCGCTGACGCCAACGAATCCGCCACCCCTCGCGGGGGTGTAGCTCAGTTTGGTTAGAGCACCGGACTGTCAATCCGGAGGCCGCGGGTTCGAGCCCCGTCACTCCCGCTCCCGAAGCCCCCGTCCGAGGACGGGGGCTTCGCCGTTCTCGCCCCCGGCGCCGCTACGGCGCGGGGGGACGCAGCGGATCGAGGAACGGCGTTCCGTCGACCGTGGCGTGGTCGGTCCAGTCGGACCCGTCCCACCAGCGATGCTGGATCGGATTCTGCGGGTCGCGGAACCATCCCTGGCCCGGTGGCGACGCGGCCGCGCGCGGCGCCTGGGGACGCACATACAGACCGGACGCGGGCGACGGCCGCGCGCCGGGGGGCGACGGCACGCCGGCCGGCAGCACGGCGGACGCGCCAGAGGTGGGCGGCGACGACGGCGGCGCGGCCAGGGGGACCTCCGCCGGGGGACGCCAGAAGTCCTCCGGTTCCAGGCCGGCCCGCAGGTCGAGGCGGCACTTGCGGCACGTGCGCAGCGCGCTCTCCTCCCGCCGGTCGCCACACCGGGGGCAGAACGTGACCATGCGCGTGTCCGACTCCATCCCCTGGCAGCGCGGGCAGACGTTGTCGAGCTTGGACGACCGGGTCTGCAGCAAGCGCCCCACCATGAGGTACGGCGTCATGCTGGACCCCGTGAAGATCATCCCCATGCTGCCCAGGATCTGGTTGCGCTTCTGACGATCGACGAGCTTCTTGAAGTCGGGGTTGACCACGCGGGTGTGACGGCACGCGCGGCACGTGTGCATGACCCGCAGGGGAAGCCGCTCGCGCAGCCGTGACTGGATGCGCAGGAAGTCGACGACCGGGCGTTCGTCGTCGGTGACCGTCACCACCACGCAGGCCGTGTTCTGCGCCACGATCGACTCGGACAGTCGCTGGTGGAACGTGGTGACCTGCTCGGCCAGGGCGGGCGGGAACCCGTCCGGGTGGTCGCTGACCAGCGATCCGGCGGTGATGAGCCCCTCGCAGCCGGTCGCCTCCAGCACGGCCCGCTCCGTGCCCGCGTCCAGGATCAGGCGCTCCAGTTGCACGCGCCCGCTCATGCGGTCGTGGACGCGCCGCGCGAGGCCGGCACCCAGCGGCCCGAACATCTTCTCGGGATCGGTGCCCGCCACCGCCTCCCGCGCCCGGGCCAGCACGCCCGGCTTCTGGGGCGCATCGTCCGCGGGTCGGGTGGCGGGTACGGGCCGCGCCGCCGGCGCCGGGGGCGCCGGCGGTGCCGGCGGCCTGGGCGGGGGCGGCGGGGGACCGTCGGGCGGTGCGCTCATCGACTCGGCTACTCGGTGCCGGCGTCGAGGCCCGCGGACGCGTCGTAGCTCGAGGACGCGTCATAGCTCGACGAGGCGTCGTAGCTCGACGAGGCGTCGTAGCTCGACGAAGCGTCGTACCCGGCGGACGCGTCGTAGCTCGAGGAGGCGTCGTAGGCCGACGAGGCGTCGTACCCGGCGGACGCGTCGTAGGTCGACGAGGCGTCGTATCCGGTGGATGCGTCCACGGCGGCCGACGCGTCGACCGGCTGCTCGTACGGCATCATCTGCTGGTAGGCGTCGGCGGCCGAGAGGTCCTGCGCGGCCTCGGCGGAGTAGTCGGACGCCTTGCTGTAGTCACCGCCGGCCGACTCGTAGTACTGCTGCGCCGTCGCGAAGTTCGACTCGGCGAGGTCGGTCCACCCGTCGGCCATGTTCTGCTGGGCCTCCTGCAGGTAGTCGTCCCCGGACGCCATGCGCATGTCACCGATGCTCTCGTGCCACTGCCCCCACTCGTTGGCGGCGGACGCGGAGTCCATCGCGCTGTCCATCGCCTCCGCGCTGGGCGTCAGCGGCACCTCCGGGTCGGGCTGGGACTGCGTGTAGTCGCTCCAGTCGCTCTCGCTCATTTCCGTTCGCTCCTCGTGGGAAGTGCCTGATGGAGGGTACGACGACGCGTTCGTCGAGATTATTCCCTCACAGAGGAGTGTGGTTGCGGTACCCGCCGCGAGCACAGGTCATGGCCCCCCGAACGTCGCGGTCGCGCAGGCGCGCAGGCGTCGGTCAGTGCGTCCTCAGAGCGCGGATCAACGGGGCCGTGCGCATGCCGGGAGCGGGCGGCACCGGATGCCGCCGACATCCCGGCGCCCCCCACGCTAGGGCACGTTGACCACGCGCAGCACGTCCGTCGCGCTCGAGCGTGCGGACACTCCGGCCAGCACCACCACCACGTCGCCGCTACGCACGTGGCCATGGTGCCGGGCCGACTCGACCGCCTCGGTGACCATCGCCTCGTTGTCGAACGAGGTGGTCGACATCTCCATGGGCGTCGCGCCCCAGCTGACGCTCAGCTGCCGCCGCACGCGCTCGTCGACGCTGAAGCCCAGGATGGGCGCCTCCGGCCGGAACCGCGCCATGGCGCGCACCGTGCGGCCGCTGCGCGTGATGCACAGGATCGCCGCGACGTCGAGGCTCTCGGCCACCCGGGTGGCGGCGCTGGTCATGGTGTCGGTGACCATGCGGTCGGGACCGCGCAGGCCGCCGTCCTCGGTCGCCCGGGGAGGCGACACCAGGCGCATCCACGCCTGACGGTCGAAGTTCTCGTCCGCCCGGCCGCACAGGCGGGCCATCGTGGCGATGACGTTCACGGGGTCATCCCCGATCGCGGTCTCGCCCGACAGCATCACCACGGACGACCCGTCGAACACCGCGTTCGCCACGTCGGTCGCCTCGGCGCGCGTGGGGGTCGGTGCGTGCACCATCGACTCGAGCATCTGGGTGGCGGTGATGGCCGGACGCCCCCGGGCGATGCACGCGCGCACGATGCGCTTCTGCAGGTGCGGCACCTCCTCGATGGGGAACTCGATGCCCAGGTCACCGCGGGCGATCATCACGGCGCCCGCCGTCGCCAGGATGCTGGGCAGGTTCTCCACCGCCGCGCGCGTCTCGATCTTGGCCACCACCAGCGGGCCGCGCGGGTGCGGCTCGACGCCCAGGCGGCGGATGTCGTGGGCCGAGCGCACGAACGACACGCCCACCATGTCGACGCCCTCCCCCACGAACGCGTCGAGGATGCGCAGGTCCTCGTCGGTGGGCGTGCTCATGCGCAGCCGCTCGGCCGGCACGTGCACGCCCGGCGATCCCGACAGGCGCCCTCCGTGCACGACGTGCGCGATGGCGTGGTCGCGGTTGGCGTCCACCACGCTGGCGACGATGCCGCCGTCACCGAAGCTGACGCGGTCGCCCACCTCGAGGTCGGCCACGATGCCGGGCACGGCCACCTGCACCACGTCGCCGGTGGAGCCATCGGTGCCCTCCTCCAGCCGCACCACGTCGCCGTTGGCCCAGTCGATGCCGACGGTGCCGAACGACGCGGCGCGCACCTTGGGGCCGGGTAGGTCGACCAGCGTGCCGATCTCGCGCCCCTCCTCGGCTGCCACCGCGCGCACCCGCCGGTGCAGCTCGATGCCGGCCTCGATGGTGCCGTGCGACAGGTTGAGGCGCACGGCGTCCATGCCGGCGCGGATCATCGAGCGGATGATCTCGGGCGACGACGACGCGGGTCCGAGCGTCGCGAGGATCTTCGTGCGCCTGTGCATCACGGCGTGCACCTCCACGCGTTTGAGGGTCGATGAGGACCCTACCGGCGCGGATGCACCGGGCGCGCGTAGGCTGCCCCGCGTGTCACACCCCCCGCCCCGCCGCTCCCGTGTCGCCCCTGCGGCGACGGCGCTGGGCGCCGTGGCGGTGTTCGCCGCCCTGTATCAGTGGCTCGTGCGCACCCCGTCCGGGCGCCGCTGGGACCTCAACCCGCTGCTGGTGCTGGCGCCCGACGACCTCGTGCGCGACGCGCGCACGGTGTGCGGACCGACGCTCTACGCGCTCATCGGCGTGCTCGCCGCCGTGGTGGCCGCGCGTGCGTGGCGTCGCCGCGACGTGCGCACCCCCGTCGCCGTGGCCGCGGCCACGGGCCTGGCGCTGGCGGTGGCCGAGGCCGCCAAGGCGGTGCTGGCGCGACCCTCGGGCCCGTGGGTGCACGAGGCCGCCACGTTCCCCAGCGGGCACGCGGCCGTGCTGTCGTGCGTGGCGCTGGGCGCGGCGCTGTCGGCCCCCGCGCGCACGCGGGCCGTCTGGGCCGGCGTCGCGGTGGCCGCCATGGCGGCGGGGCCGGCCCTGCTGATGGCGGGGGCCTGGCACCGGGCGAGCGACACGGCGGGCTCCGCGGCGCTGGCGCTCGCCGCGATCGCGGTGTGCTCCCCCATGCTCCCGGCCTCGGTGCGGGAGCGGCGCGGCCGCACGCGCCCCGTGCTGGGCCCGGCGGCGGTCGCCGCCGCCACGGCAGTCGTGGTGGTGGCCGTCGCCCTGGTGACCGCCCGCCTCACCGCCGACCTGGGCGCGATGACCGGAGCCGGGGCCGGGCCGACGGCGTGGGCGGCGCGCGGCGTGATGACCACGGCGACGGTGGCCGCGCTGGCGGTGGCGGTGGCCTGCCGGCTGCTACCGCCCCCGCGGGACGCGTAGCGGCCCCTCCACCGGCACCCGCCGCGCCGTGAGGCGGCCACCGGAGATCTCGAGGATGCCCACCGCCGGCTCGGCGGCCTCGGGGGGCAACGCAGCCCGGAAGCGACGGTACAGGCGCGCCCGCCGGGCCGACATGCGCTCCAGGCCGTCGCGCTCGGCGGTGAACACCGCGCCCGGCGAGAACGCCAGCGTGCTGCCGATCCACGTGTGGACGGGCATGTGCCAGTGGCCGAACACCACGCAGTCGGCCGCGGGGAAGCGCCGGGCCATGGTGCGGGCGAGGCCCAGCGTCACCGCACGGCCGGACACCATGGTGAGGAGCGCCGAGCCCGCCTCCAGGGGGAACTCCCGGATGCCGTGCGTGAGGCCGATGGTGAGTCCCCCCACGCGCACCCGCATGGCCTTCGGCAGGTCGTACCCGAGGTCCTCGTCGTGGTTGCCCTGCACGGCCACCACCGGGGCCACCCGGCGCAGTTCGTCCAGCACCCACGGCGCGCACACGTCACCCGCGTGCAGGATCAGGTCCACGTCGCCCAGGGCCGGGATCACGCCCGGCGGCAGGGCGGGCAGGATGTCGCCCACGTGCGTGTCGGCCACCACGCCGACCCGGATGGGCCTCCCCACGCGGGGCCCTACAGCCCCATCGCGTGGAAGCCCGCGTCCACGAACATCGCCTCGCCGGTGACGGCCGACGACAGGTCGGAGGCGAGGAACAGGCCCGCGGCGCCCACCTCGTCGGTGGTGATCTCGCGCCGCAGCGGCGTGCGGGCCGCGATGGCGTCGGCCATGTCGCTGAACCCGGGGATGCCGCGCGCGGCCAGCGTGCGCACCGGACCCGCCGAGATGGCGTTGACGCGGATGCCGGCCTCGCCGAGGTCCCAGGCCAGGTAGCGCACGACGCTCTCGAGCGCCGACTTCGACACGCCCATCATGGTGTACCCGGGCATCGCCCGGTCGGCGGCGATGTACGACAGCGTCATGATGGAGCCGCCGCCCGCCTCCCGCATGTGCGGCTCGACGCGGCCGGCCAGGGCCACCAGCGAGTACGCCGAGATGTCCATCGACAGCAGGAACCCGTCGCGGCTGACGTCCACCAGGCGCCCCGACAGGTCTTCCTGCCGCGCGAACGCCACCGCGTGCACCAGGATGTCGATACCGCCGAGCCCCGCGGCCACCTCGGCCATCGACGCGTCCATCTGCGCGTCGTCCTGCACGTCCAGCGGCACGACCGGGCCGGGGGAGGCAAGCGTCTCGGACAGCTTGCGCACGTCCTTCTCGACGCGCTCGTTCTGGTACGTGAGGGCGATCGACGCGCCGTTCTCGTCGAGGGCCCTGGCGATCGACCACGCGATGCTGCGCTTGTTGGCCACGCCCACGATCAGCGCCCGCTTGCCCTCCACCAGCTTGGCCATCCGCCCGGCTCCTTCGCGTGGGAAACGTCGGCGCTGACGCTACCAGCAGGCGGGACGCATCCGCGACGCCCCGGACGCGGCCACCCGGGTACGCTGGCGCGATGGCCCCGACGCACCCCGACCCCGGCGACGCCGCGCCGACCACGCGCAGCCTCACGCTGCCCACCGGTGAGCATGTCGACGTGTGGACCCCCGCCGGTGACGTGCGCGGCGTCGCGCTGGTGCAGCACGGGCTGGCCGAGCACGCCGGCCGCTACGTCACCGAGCACGGGGCGATCATCCCGCGCCTGGTGGAGCGGGGGTTCGAGGCGTGGGCGATGGAGCTGGTGGGGCACGGGCGCTCGCCGGGAGCCCGGGGGGTGGTGAACCTGCCCGCGGCGGTGGCGGCCCACGTGGCGCTGCGGCACCAGGCCCGCCGCCCCGGCGTGCCGCTGGTCGTCATCGGCCACTCCCTCGGCGGCCTCGTCACCGCCGGCAGCGTCGCCACCGACCCGACCGGCGTCGACCGCGCCGTGGTGCTGTCGCCCGCCCTCGTCGCCGCGACGCCGGCCCCCCTGCGGTGGGCGGCACGCGCGGGTGGGGTCGTCGTCCCGGGCGTGCCGGTGCGGCGCGTGGCGCGCGGGGCGGACGAGCTCACGCGGGACGCCGCCGTCGGCGTACGCGCGGCGGAGGATCCCCTGATGGCCCCGGGGCGCCTGCGCCTGCGCACGGGCGCGGGCATCCTGGAGGTGTCGCATCGCGTGTTCCGGCGCGCGCGGTCGTGGTCGACCCCCACGCTGGTGATGCACGGCACCGACGACCACGTCACCGACCCGCGCCAGAGCGCCCGGCTGGTGGCGCTGATGCCGCCGAAGGTCGGCACGCTGGTGCGGGTGGAGGGCGGAGTGCACGAGCTGCTGCACGACACGGACGGCCCGGCGACGCTGGCGCGGGTGCTGGCGTTCGTCGATGCGGCGGTCGAGGCCTGATGCCGCCTGCCCCCGGGGCCCATCGTCCTTGCGCCGGGCGCGACGCCGGAGAAGCATGGGGCACCGTGCGCCGCTTCCTCCTCCTCGCCCTCACGCTGGTGCTGGCCGCGCCGTCGCTGGCGCTCGGGCACGCGCAGCTCGTGCGCAGCTCGCCCGGCGACGCGTCGGCGGGCAACGCCTCCCCGGCGGAGGTGGTGATGGAGTTCACCGAGCCGGTGTCGCTCATCACGCCCCGCGAAGACGTCGAGGTGGTCGACGCGAAGGGGCAGAGCGTCGTCGCCAGCCCGGCATCGGTCGTGCGCGACGACGTGAAGGCCATCCAGGTTCCGTTGCAGCGCGACCTGCCGGACGGCACGTACACCGTGCGCTACCGCATCGTCAGCGCCGACTCGCACATCATCCCGGGCGTGCTGACGTTCGCCGTGGGGCCGGGCCCCGTCGGACCGCCCAACCTGGGCGGGACCACCAGCAGCGGGCCCAGCCTCACCGGGCCGTGGTCGGTGAGCGCCCGCTTCTTCGAGCTGATGGGCCTGGGCGGCCTCCTGGGCCTGACGCTGTGGCGCTGGCTGGTGTGGGCCCCCGCGTGGCGGGGCCGGTGGACGCGTGACCTGACCGACGAGCAGCGCCAGGAGGGCCTGGCCTGGGGGCGGGACGTCTACTGGATGGTGTTCGGCGCGCTGGCCGTCGGGTCGATGGTGGCCGAGGCGTACCTCCTGGTGGTGTACTCGGCGTCCGCCCTGGGCACCACGGTGTCGCAGGCGCTCACGAACGCCCAGGGCATCGGCGACGTGCTGGCCACGACGCGCCTGGGCACGCTGATGCAGCTGCGCGGGGCGCTGTTGTTCGGCCTGTTCGCGGTGGGGGCGTGGCAGTTCCTGGCCGAGTTCGGCAGCCAGGCCGCGCCGAAGGACGCCCGGCCCATGGGGCCGCGCGTGCCCGCGCTCGCCATGGGTGCCCTGCTGGTGCTGGTGCTCTACGGCATCGCCGCCCAGGGCCACGCGTCGCAGGCGCCGCTCGCGCCGCTGCAGATCATCGCCGACCTCGTGCACATGGCGGGCGCCGCGCTGTGGGGGGCGGGCCTGGCCCTGACCGTGGTGGCACTGCGGCAGCTTCCCCGGCGCATGGCGTCGGGCGGCGACCAGGCCGCCACCGGCGTGCTGGCCCGGTTCTCGAACGTCGCCCTGTGGGCCGTGATGGTCATCGTGGCCACCGGGGTGGTGCGCGCCATCGGGCAGCTGAGTGCGTTCGAGCAGCTGTGGCAGACGACGTACGGCCAGGTGCTGATGCTGAAGGTCGCCCTGCTGGGCGCCGTCGGTCCGTTCGCGCTCTACAACCGCCGGGTGGTGAACACGGTCGAGCGCATCGGCCACCCCCGCGTGGCGGGCCTGCGCCGGGTGCGCAGGGCGGCGCTGGCCGAGATCGTGGGGTCGGTGGCGCTGGTGGCCATCGCCGCGCTGCTGGTGGCCGAGGTGCCCGGCCGGCTGTGACCGATCGGCCCGCCGCCCCGGGCCGTCCGCGCACGGCGGCGGCTATCCCCGTCGACTAGGGTCCGGCGTGGGGACCGGCCTGCGCGAGCTCGCGGTACGGCGTGCTCGGCCCCCGGCGGCACCGCCTGCGAGGCCGTGCCCGTCACGCGTGGGCGCCAAGCCACAGATGAGGGGACACCACCTGACATGAGCACGATCAACGCTCCCGACGGAGTCGAGGTCATCGGCGCCGCGACCGACGCGGCGAAGGAGATCCTCACCCCCGAGGCCCTGGAGTTCGTCACCGCCCTGCAGCGGGCCCACAACGGCCGCCGCAAGGAGCTGCTCGCGGCGCGCACCGAGCGCGGCAAGCGCATCGCGGCCGGCGAGAAGCCCGACTTCCTGGCCGAGACCGCCGACGTGCGCGCCGGCGATTGGAAGGTGGCCCCCGTACCGGCCGACCTCCAGGACCGCCGTGTCGAGATCACGGGGCCCGTCGACCGCAAGATGATCATCAACGCGCTCAACTCGGGTGCGTACGTGTTCATGGCCGACTTCGAGGACTCCAACACCCCCACGTGGGACAACACCATGGAGGGGCAGGTCAACCTGCGCGACGCGGTGGCCCGCACCATCGAGTTCAGCCAGGCCGGCGGCAAGCACTACGCGCTGAAGGACAAGACCGCGACGCTGCTGGTGCGCCCCCGCGGGTGGCACCTCGACGAGAAGCACATCACCGTCGACGGCGAGCCCATGTCGGCGTCCATCCTCGACTTCGGCCTGTACTTCTTCCACAACCACGCCGAGGCCAAGAAGCAGGGCACCGGCCCGTACTTCTACCTGCCGAAGCTCGAGAGCCACCTCGAGGCGCGCCTGTGGAACGACGTGTTCGTGCAGGCCCAGGACCTCCTGGGCGTGCCGCAGGGCACCATCAAGGGCACGGTGCTGATCGAGACGATCCTCGCCGCGTTCGAGATGGACGAGATCCTGTACGAGCTGCGCGACCACTCGTCGGGTCTCAACTGCGGCCGCTGGGACTACCTGTTCAGCTGTATCAAGAAGTTCGGTCCGTACCCGGACTTCATGCTGGCCGACCGCGGCCTGGTGACGATGACGACGCACTTCATGCGCTCGTACTCGCTGCTGTGCATCCAGACGTGCCACAAGCGCGGCATCCACGCGATGGGCGGCATGGCGGCCCAGATCCCGATCAAGGGTGACGAGGCGGCCAACCAGGCGGCCCTCGACAAGGTGTGCGCCGACAAGGAGCGCGAGGCCAACGACGGCCACGACGGCACGTGGGTGGCTCACCCGGGTCTGGTGGCCATCGCCCTCGACGCGTTCAACGCCGTGATGCCCGACGCGAACCAGATCAACTCGGACAAGCAGAAGGACATCACGGTCACGCAGGACGACCTGCTGAAGTTCGAGCCCGAGGGCCCCATCACCGAGGCCGGTCTGCGGCAGAACATCAACGTCGGCATCCAGTACCTGGGTGCCTGGCTGGGTGGCACCGGCTGCGTGCCGCTGTTCAACCTGATGGAGGACGCCGCCACGGCCGAGATCTCCCGCGCCCAGGTGTGGCAGTGGGTGCACAGCGACAAGGGCGTGCTGGACGACGGCCGCGAGGTCGACATGGCCCTCGTCAACCAGATCGTGGCCGAGGAGATGGAGAAGATCCGTGCCGAGCGGGACAACGACCCGACCGGCGACTACCAGAAGGCGTCCGAGCTGTTCGTCGAGCTCGTCACGCCCAAGGAGTTCGAGGAGTTCCTCACCGTCCCCGCGTACGCGATGATCGACTGATGGACGGCCGGCGAGGACCCCACCCACGCACCACGGGGTCCTCGCCGTGCTGATCGGCCTTCTGCGCCACGGCATCGCCGAGGAACCGGGGCCCGCCACCGACTACCGCGACGCTCCGCGGCGGCTGACGCCCCGCGGCGTGGAGCGCATGGAGCGGGAGGCGCACGGCATGCGCCGTCTGGGCATCACGCCGGACGTGGTGCTGCACAGCCCGCTGGTGCGGTGCGTCCAGACGGCCCAGATCGTGGGCGGCGTGCTGGGCGTGCCACTGCGGCGGCTCGACAGCCTGGCCCCCGGCGCGCGCACCGACGCCGTGCTGGACGCCGTGGCCGAGTACCCCGACGCCGAGGTGCTGATGTTCTGCGGGCACCAGCCCGACATGTCGCTCATCACCGCCGAGCTCACCGGTGGCGCGATGGTCGACTACAAGAAGGGCAGCCTCGGCCTGGTGGAGGCCGACTCCCCCGGCCCGGGACGCGGGGTGCTGCGCGCGCTGTATCCCCCGCGCGTGCTGCGCGTGCTGGGCGACGAGGGGTAGTCGGAGGGCGGTCCGGTACATTCGCCGCACCGCGTCCCGACTGTCTTTGAGGTTCCCCGTGACCGCACGCCCCTCCCGCACGCCGCTCGCGTCCCCCCGCCGATGATCGCCGCGCTGGGAGCCATCCTGGTGGCCGTCGTGCTGGCCGTGGCCGGTGTGCTGTGGGGCCTCGCGCGCCTGGGCCGCAGCGCGCTGGGGCTGGTGGAGAGCGGCATCACCAGCCGGCTCGGCCCCCGCATGGGGCAGGTGGGCGCCATGGGCGTGGGCTGGGGCATCGGCCGCTTCGCCGAGCGTTTCCTGACGCCCATCGTGGTGTGGGCCGTCATCCTGGCGGTCGCCGCCGCGGTGGTCGCGGCCCTCACGTGGGAGATGCCTCAGACCGCCATCGGCATCGGCGTCGGGCTGGTGGCCGCGGTGGGTGTCGCGCGCGGGCTCCCCCGCCTGGTGGAGCGCATGATCAAGCGGCGCCTGGCCAAGGGCATGCTGCACCGCTGACCACGCCCGCGCCCACCGCGACCGCGCCGGGCTCCACGGGGGCGGGCGCCACGATGGCCGCCGCGGCCCAGGTACTGGTGGGCTCGTCGTTCGCCGCCCTGCTGGTGCTCGACCGCTACCCGTTCGCGCCGGGACAGGCGGCGCGCTACACCGTCGCGGCGCTGCTGATGGCGCTGGTGGCCCGCCGCCTGCCGCGGCTGCCCACGTGGCGGGACGCGGCGCTGCTCACCGGGGTGGCGTTCTCGGGGCTGGTGGCGTTCAACCTGCTGTCGCTGCACGGGTCCATCCACAGCGACCCGGCGTCCGTGGGCGTCGTGGTGGGATGCGTGCCCATCGTGCTGGCGCTGGCGGGGCCGCTGGCCCGCGGCGAGCGCCCCCGCGCCGGGCTCATCGCCGCCGGCGTCGTGGTGGCGGCGGGCGCCGCGATGGTGCAGGCGGGCGGCGCCCACCCCACCGTCCTGGGCGTGGTGCTGGCGCTGGGGGCGATGGCGTGCGAGGCCGCGTTCACGCTGCTGGCCGTACCGGTGCTGCCGCGCCTGGGGGCGTTGGGCGTGTCGCTGTGGACGTGCGTGTTCGGCGCCGCCATGTTCTGGGCGTGGGCGCTGGTCACGGGCGGCCCGTGGCGGACGCCGTCCGCCGACGAGGTGCTGTCGCTGACGTGGCTGACGCTGGCCGTGACGTTCACGGCGTTCCTGGCGTGGTACGCGGGCGTGCGCCGCATCGGCGCGGACCGCGCGGGCCTCTTCTGCGGCCTCGTACCGGTCAGTGCCGCGGCGACGGCCGCCGTGCTGGGCACGCTGCACGCCACCCCGTTGCGCATGGCCGGCGTGGTGGCCGTGGGCGTGGGCGTCACCGCGGGCATGCTGGCGGGGCGCCGCCGCGATACGCGCGTCGCCGCCGTCGCCACCGGGGTGACGCCACCGCCCGGCGACGCCGTCTGACGGCGTCCGCCCCGGTGGTCAGGCGGGGTCTGGGGAGCCGCCGCGTTGCAGCCGCACCGCCACCGGGCCGCGGGACGTCGCCGGTCCCGACGCACCGCACCCGGCCTCGCCGCCGGCGGTACCGGACGGGCACGCGCCGCACCCCGATGTGGGGCATCCGGACCCCAAGGGCTCCATCGCCACGTGGCCCAGACGCACCAGGTGATCGAGCGCCGTGTCGACCACCTCGGGATCGAGGCCGGTGGCGTCCGCCAGTGCGGCGCGGCTGTGTGCGCCCGCCTCGAGCGCGGCCACGACCCGGCTGAGCGGCCCTGGGGACGAGGCGTTGGCGAGCCCCAGTGCGTCGGCACGGCGGTCGCTCACCACCACACCCGCCCCACCTGGAACACCAGCACGGCCAGCGCGTACGCGACCACCAGCTGCATGGCGATGCCGAACAGCGTCCAGCGCATCCCCACCTCCCGCCGCTGGGCGGCCAGGGTGGCGACGCACGGCGTGTACGCCAGCAGGAACACCATGAACGCCAGCACCGCCGGCAGGGGGTGCCCTCCCGACGAGGCCGCGAAGTCGCGGCGCAGCGCCGCGCTGAGGCCCTCCTGCCCCGCGCGGCTGGTGTCGTCCAGCGCGTACGTCTGCGCCCACGACGAGATGACGGCTTCCTTGGCGACGAAGCCGGTGATGAGCGCACCGGCCGAGCGCCACTGGTCGAACCCGGCCGGAGCGAACACCGGTGAGACCTCCGCGGCGATCTTCGCGTACGCGCTGTCCTCCACGCGCACGCTGCCGAGCGGCGCGTCGCCCTTCACCGGCACTGACTGAAGCAGCCACACGAGGCACACGGTCACCAGGATGATGCCGCCCGCGGTGCGCAGGAAGCCCCGCAGGCGCACCCAGGTCACCGACGCCATCACCCGCAGGGTCGGCACCTGGTACGGCGGCAGGTCGATCATCAAGGGCTCGTTGCCCATGGTGCGCCACAGGGTGCTGCGCAGCGCCAGGCCCACGAGCACCACCAGCGCGATGGACGTCGCGTACATCGCGAACACGACGGTGCCCGCGTTCCCCGGGAAGAACGTCGCTGCCAGCATCACGTAGACGGTCAGGCGGGCCGAGCAGCTGGTGAAGGGCACCAGCAGCACGGTGAGGATGCGCTGGCGGGCGCCCCCCAGCACGCGGGTGGCCGCGATGGCCGGCACGTTGCAGCCGAAACCGACGATCAGGGGCAGGAACGCCCGGCCCGGCAGCCCCAGCCGCCGCATCAGGCGGTCCACCACCACAGCGGCCCGGGCCATGTACCCCGAGTCTTCCAAGAGCGCCAGCAGCAGGAACATCACGGTCATCAGCGGCGCGAACGTCAGCAGCATGCCGACGCCGGCCACCAGGCCGTTGAGGATGAGCCCGTGTACCAGCGGATGCGTGAGGTGCGCGTGCGTCAGCAGCCATCCGGCCGCGTCGGTGACCGGGCCGGTGAGCCAGCCGTCGAGAAGGTCTTGGAGCGGCGTGACGCCGGACGTGGTGGCCTGGAACACCAGCCACATCAGGACGCCGAATACGATGGGGCCGGCCACGGGTGACAAGGCGACGCGGTCGACCCGGTCGCTCCACGTGCGGTGGGCGGTCTCGGGCCGCGTCACGGCACCGTGCACGGCCGCGTCGACCCACGCGAAGCGCTCGTCGGCCCGCTCGAAGTCGTCCCCGGCGTCGGGGTGCTCACGCGGGGGCGGGATGTCGTGTCCCAGCGCGTCCCGCACCGCGCCGGCGAGCCCGTCGAGCCCGCGGCGGTGGCGGGGGTCGACGGTCACGATGGGCACGCCCAGCGCCCGCGACAGCTCCGAGGGGTCGACGTGGACGCCACGGCGCTCGGCGACGTCGCTCATGGTGAGGGCGACGATCACCCGCAGCGGGTACTCCCGCATCTGCGACACGATGTAGAGGCTGCGCGCCAGGTGCGTGGCGGCCGCGATGACCACCACGACGTCTGGCCGGGCCTCCGGGGCGATGTCCACCACCAGGGCCCGGGTCAAGGCCTCGTCCGGGGACTGCGGGTCCAGCGAGTACGCCCCGGGCAGGTCGAGCAGCTCGTAGACCTCGTCCCCGCCGGCGGCGCGCCAGGCGCCGCGGCCCACCTCGACCGTGGTGCCGGGCCAGTTCCCCATGGTGCGCCGGGCCCCGGTCAGGGCGTTGAAGAGGGTGGACTTGCCGACGTTCGGCGCGCCCACCAGCGCCACCACACGGGACCCGGCAGGCGCGTGCGCCCCGCCGGCCTCGTGGCACGAGGGCACGGTCCGCGCCGGCGCCGGCGCGGCGACCTCGCTCATCCGTGCCGTAGAACGCTCACGCGGCCGTCGTCACCGAAAGCGACGCCGCCGAGACGCGGTCGAGCGCCACCCGCGTGTCGCCGGTGGCGACGACGCAACCGCCGCCCGCCGTGCGCTGGGTCGCGACCACCCGCGCCCCGCAGCGAAGACCCAGCTCGGCCAGCCGGCGGCGCACCGCGGGCTCGGCGGCGACCTGGCACAGCGTGGCCTGCTGCCCCAGCGGGCAGTCCAAGAGGCACATCGCCTTGTCGACCATGAGCGGAGGGCTTTCCATCGCCCGGCCACACTAGCGCGCGTTAGGTGTCCCTTACATCCGCCGGGGTTCTATCGCGCACGGATGTTTCCCAATCAGGGACGAAGCACACCGGCAGAAGGCACCCCAGCGTCATGCCCACGTCGCGCCACCGGCGTGCGGCGTCAGGTCAGGATCATCTGCGTGCAGCGGAACACGGCGATGGGGCGGCCGTCCTCGCGCGTCACGGTGGCGTCCCACACCTCGGTGGTGCGGCCGCCGTGAACGCGCCGGGCCACGCACGTGAGCACCCCGTCGCGGGCGGTCCCCATGAAGTTCGTCGACAGGCTGACGGTGGCGAAGCCGGTGGCCGTGGCGGGAAGCCCGATCCAGCAGCCGAAACCGCACGCGGTGTCGGCCAGCGCCACCACGCTGCCACCGTGGAGGAAGCCGTTCGGCGCCATGACGTCGGGCGTGACGCGCATCGACACGCGCACGTCACCACCGTCGTCGTCGCCCACCTCCATCGCCATCAGCCCGGGCAGGCCCGAGCGGAACAGCGCCACCAGCTCCTCGCGCGTCGGGCGCGCCGGGGCCGCGCCGTCGTCGCTCACGGCGTGACCGCCGCCCACACCACGGCACCCCCGCGCATCTCGGCCACCAGCGCCCGCCCGTCGGCGCAGCGGAACACGGCGTGCGCGCCCTTCACCTGCGGGTCGGCCCACGCGCCTCCGAGGCCGGTGAACGCCCGCGCCCGCCGGGACGCCTCCGCGCCGTCGTGGACGCCCTCCGCGTCGATCCACGTGGCGCCGGAGCGCAGCAGCCCGGCCAGTGCCTCCCCGTCACCGCCGGCCAGCGCCCGTGCGACGGACGCCCTCACGGCCGCGACGCGCTCGGCCCGCTCGGCGTCGTCGGGATGTGAGCGTGCGCCCGTCACTGCATGTGCGAGAACGGCTCCACCGAGCGCGCGAACATGGGCAAGAGGTCGGGCGGGAGGATGGCCTCGGCGCGGTCGACGATGGACGCCACCAGCTCCACCCGGCGTTCGGCCGACTTGTCGCGGATGGCCTCCCAGCCGGCCTGCTCGCCCGGCCGCTTGTCGGTGGCCAGGTCGGCCATCGTCATCGCGATCTTCTCGGTGGGCCCCATCTGCGACAGCGCCGCGTGGATGTCGACCAGCAGCACCAGCCGGATCCATGCCTGGCTGCCGAAGTCGCGGGCCGCCCGCAGCCACTGGGGCGACACCCACTCCTGCAGGTCGTCCACCAGCGCGGTCCACTCCGCCGGGGTCTCGGGGGCCTCGGGAGACGGGTTCGCGTCGTCGCTCACAGGCGCCCCAGAAGCTCGGACTTCTTGGCCTGGTACTCGGCCTCGGTGATGAGCCCCTCCTGGTGCAGCGCGGCGAGGTCGCGGATGGCGTCGGCCACCGACACCTGGCCCGCGCCGCCGGTCTGCCCCTGGTGCAGCCGCAGTTTCTCGGGTAGACCGACGAAACCGCCCACGTCCTCGGCGATCTGCCGTGCCATCTTCTTGGCCTGGTCGGCGGCCCGGCCGATCTCGTCGACCATCTCGCGCAGAGCGCGCTGCGCCTCGTCTCGTGAGTCCATGCCGCGACGATACCGCGTCCCCGCCCCGCGGGTGGCTCGCC
Source organism: Actinomycetota bacterium (assembly GCA_963169235.1). Classification (GTDB taxonomy): domain Bacteria; phylum Actinomycetota; class Thermoleophilia; order Miltoncostaeales; family Miltoncostaeaceae; genus JAGQUM01. The sequence continues at coordinate 62,012 of CAUJCX010000006.1, forward strand.
GCGTCGCACGTGGGGCACTTGGCGGTGCGCGGCAAACCCGCGCGCACGGCGTGGTATGCGCGGAGGGCCCCGCCGCAGGCACCGTGTTAGGTTGGGTTCATGTCCACGGAGGCGCTTGCCCAAGCCGATCTGCGCACCACCCACAGCCGCGCCGCCGCCGAGGCGGTGCTGGCGCTGGCGTGCACCGTGGGACGCAACCTCGACCGCCACGCCGGCGAGTTCGGCATCAGCGACGCGAAGCTCGAGGTGCTGGAGCTCCTGTCGTGCTGCGCGGGACGACGCGCGTGCCTGCACACGCTGGGCGACCGGCTGGGCGTGACCCGGCCCAACATCACCAAACTCATCGACGGGCTCGAGCGGCAGGGGCTCGTACGCCGGCTGCCGCACCCCGACGACCGGCGCATGGTGCAGGCCGAGCTCACCGCCGAGGGAGCCGCCGTGACGGCCCGCGCGCTGCCGGGGCGCGTGGCGCGCCTCGAGGGCGTGTGGGAGCCGCTTGACGACGTCGAGCTGGCCCAGCTGGTGACCCTGCTGACGCGGGCCGCCAACGCGGAGTGCGCCAAGGGTCGCCCGGCCACAGACGCCGAGCCCCGGGCCGCGGCCTGACTCAGCCGGCCGGCGCCTGGTCCACCGGGTCGCCCCACAGCTCCTCCACGCTGGCCCCCAGCGCGCCCGCGACCTTCAGCGCCAGGTACACCGACGGCGCGTAGTCGCCGGTCTCCATCGAGATGATGGTCTGGCGGCTGACGCCCACCGACGCGGCCAGCGCCTGCTGGGTGAGCCCCGCCTGCTTGCGCCGCGCGCGTACGGCCTCGCCGGCGCCGCCGTCGGCCCTCTCGGCCCGGACGACGCCGCCGGCGCGCTTGCCGATCCTCACGACGTGCCGCGACGCCGCGCGACAACGGTGGTGACGATGACCGAACCGCCGCCCACGAGGGCGCCGGCGAACATGCCCCACCGGGTCGCCGTGGACATGCCGGTCACGTGGGCGTAGCCCGCGAGGAACACGAAGATGGGAATCACCGTCAGCAGCGTGCCGATGATGCGCTTGGCCGTCCACCGGTGGACGGTGGTGTCGACGTTGCGCCGGGTGACGTAGAGCGTCGCCAGCAGCATGGGCAGCAGGAAGGCGATGCCGATGTCGCGCATCACGTGCGCGGTGGCGGCGCTGGCCGACCACACGGTGATCGCCATGACCCACGGCACGACCACCCACTGCACGGCCGCCGCCAGCGCGATGCCCTCGTACCACCGGGTGCGCTCGCGCTCGTCCTGCCCGTACATGTCTCCGTCGAAGTCCAGCACGTATGCGGCAAGGCGCTCGATGCCCGACGGGGTGCCGCTCAGATGTGAAGTAGACATGACACGAGTATCGTGCCAAGTCGGCTTGACGTCAAGTGCCCTTGACCAACCGTTTACCCGCGCCGGCCCGGGAACGACGAAGGGGCGCCACCGGGCGCCCCTTCGTGACCTTCGGTGATGTCGGCCGCGGCTAGCGGGCCGAGGCCTCCACGTAGTCGCGCTCGTCGGCGCCGGTGTAGACCTGGCGCGGACGGGAGATCTTCTGCTCCTTGTCGTGGATCATCTCGTTCCACTGGGCCAGCCAGCCCGGCGCGCGGCCGATGGCGAACATGACCGTGAACATCTCGGCGGGCAGGCCGAGCGCCTCGTAGATGAGGCCGGAGTAGAAGTCGACGTTGGGGTACAGCTTGCGCTTGACGAAGTACTCGTCGGCCAGCGCGATCTCCTCGAGGCCCGACGCGATGTCGAGCAGCGGGTTCTTGCCCGTCACCTCGAACACGTCCTCGCACGCCTTCTTGATGATCTTGGCGCGCGGGTCGTAGTTCTTGTAGACCCGGTGGCCGAAGCCCATCAGGCGCTCCTTGCCGCCCTTCACGCCCTCCATGAACTCCGGGATGGTCTGGCCACCGTCGATGCGGCGCAGCATCTTCAGCACGGCCTCGTTGGCGCCACCGTGCAGGGGGCCGTAGAGGGCGGCGATGCCGGCGGCGATCGACGAGTAGACGTCCACCTGCGACGAGCCGACGCTGCGCACCGCGCTGGTGGAGCAGTTCTGCTCGTGGTCGGCGTGCAGGATGAGCAGCACGTCGAGGGCCTTCACGAGGCGCGGATCAGGGGTGTAGCCGCCCTTGTCGTCCTGGTACAGCATCGTGAGGAAGTTCTCGCTGTAGCTCTTGGACGGGTCGGGCTTGACGAACGGCAGGCCCTTGGAGTGGCGGTACATGTACGCGCCGAGCGTCGCGATCTTGCCGATGATGTTGATGATCTGCTTGCGCTGCAGTGCATCGTCGGCCAGGTCGACGGCCTCGGGGTGGTCGGCGCCCAGCGCCGCCATCGCGGCCATCAGCATGGCCATCGGGTGCGCGTCCTGCGGGAACGAGTTGATCAGCGCCTCGATGTGCTCCGGTACCGGCATCGCGGCGATGACGTCCTTCTCCCACGCCTCCAGCTCGGCCTTCGAGGGCAGATCACCGTCGAGGAGCAGGAGGGCCACCTCGAGGAAGCTCGACTTCTCGGCCACCTGCTCGATGGGGTAGCCGCGGTAGCGCAGCACCCCGTTGTCGCCGTCCAGGTACGTGACGGCACTGCGGCACGACGCCGTGTTCATGTACGCGGGGTCGTACGTCATGAGACCGAAATCATCGTCGCTGGTCTTGATCTGGCGCAGGTCGGTTGCGCGGATCGTGCCGTCGGCGACCGGCACCTCATACTGCTGCCCGGTGCGATTGTCGGTGATGTTGAGGGTCTCGGCCTTGCTGGTCATCTGCCACCTTCGACGCGGTTGCACGGATCACTTGGTTTCGCTCCGGGCAGTCTAGTTGAGCGAAGGGGGCCCCGGTCCGGGCGGCGCGGGACGCTGCCGCGGCCGTGTGGGAGGGGTGTCACACAGGGGCCACGCGGGTGTAACCGGGGCCGCGGGTGCGCATGGGACGGTCTCGGTGAGACACACGTTTGCGCCCGGCCCCGCGGCCGCCCGAGGGGCGGGTTCGCACCCTCTATCCGAGCCTGGAGCCGCCCGTGCGCCGTTTCCTCCCCTCGTCCCCGCCCGCCGTGACGCGCGTCGACCTGCACCTGCACTCGCGGGCGTCCACCGACACCGGCAGCTGGTTCCTGTCGCGCGCCCTGATGCCGGAGTCGTTCGTGGACCCCGCCGACGCGTACCGCACGTGCAAGGCGCGCGGCATGGACATGGTGGCCTTGACCGACCACAACACCATCTCGGGGGCGCTGGAGATCGCGCACCACCCGGACGTGATCGTGGGCGTCGAGATCACCACGTGGTTCCCGGGCGAGGGGCACGCCGCGCTGCACGTGCTGGCGTGGGGGGTGGACGAGGCCGCGTGGGCCGACCTCGACCGCGCCCGCGCGAACGTGTTCGAGCTGGTGGACGTGCTGGAGGCCCGCGACATCCCCTACGCCCTGGCGCACCCGCTTCACCGCGTGGGCGACGAGCTGACGGTGGACCACCTGGAGATCTGCCTGCTGCTGTTCCCCCTGTGGGAGGGCCGCAACGGCGCCCGCCCCGAGATCAGCAACGAGGTGGGCGTGCGCATCGCGCAGGCCGCGCAGCCCGAGCTGATCGCGCGCCTGGCCGAGAAGCACGGCCTGCGTCCGCGGCGCAACGGCCCGCCGGCGCTGACGGCGGGCAGCGACGACCACTCGCTGCTTGAGGCCTGCAACGCGTGGAGCGAGTTCCCGCCCTCGGCCCGTCCCGCCGACGTGCTCGACCACCTGCGGGCCGGCCGGGTCACGATGGCGGGCGACCACGGCAGCCCCACGGCGCTGGCGCACTCGGTGGGCACGCTGCTGCTGAAGCAGTACGCCAACAACGGCGCGGCGGGGCTCCCCGGCCCCATCCGCGGCGTGTTCAGCGACCTCATCCAGCACCCGCTGGCCGACCCCGTGAAGGCGGCCGCCGCCGAGGGGGGCGGCCGCGGCGGGGCGCTGGGTGGCGACCTGATGCGGGACCTGCGCCGCGACCGGCGGTTCGTGCGCCGTTTCCGCGCCGTGGGCCGCCGGGGCGACAGCCCGGCCCGCTCGCGCGAGCGCCTGCGCATGGCGACGGGCTGGCTGCACGAGCGCGTGCTGGCGTCCGCGCTGTCGCCCAAGGACTTCTCGCTGGGACGGCTGGGACAGCGCGTCGACGCGCTCACCGCGGCCGGGGCCCTGGCCGCCCCGTACATGCTGGCCTCGCGGTGGATGAAGGCCGAGCGCGAGCACTCGGTGCAGATGGAGCGCGAGTACTTCGGCCTGCCGGGCCTGCCCGCCGCCGACCGGCCGCCCCGGGTGGTGATGCTGACCGACACGTTCGACGCCCTCAACGGGGCGGCGGGCACCATGCGTCGCCTGGCCGCGTGGTCGGGGGCGCAGGCCGAGCCGCCGGTGACGGTGGTGACGTGCTCGCCCAAGGCGGCCGACGAGCCGGGGCTGCGTCGCCTGGCCAGCATCGTCGACTGGCCGGTGCCCGCCTACCCCTCGGACGACGTGCGCCTGGGGGTGCCGTCGCTTCTGGATCTGCTGGCCGTGGTGGAGGACTCGGGCGCCGACGTGGTGCACGCCGCGACGCCCGGCCCGCTGGGCGTCGCCGGGCTGCTGGTGGCCCGGGCGCTGGGTCTGCCGTTCGTGGCCAGCCACCACACCGAGCTGGCGCAGTACGCCATGGACCTCACCGGCGACCGCCTGGCCGCGGGCGTCGTGGGCCAGGGCCTCACGTGGTTCTACGGCCAGGCCGCCCGGGTGTACGTGCCCACGCGCGTCAGCGGGCGCGGGCTGATGGACGCGGGGGTCGACCCGGAGCGCATCTTCATCTTCGGCCGCGGGGTGGACGGCGAGACGTTCTCGCCCGCCCACCGGTCGCGGCAGATGGCCCGCCGCCTGGCGGGTGACGACGCCACCATCGCGCTGTACGTGGGTCGCATCTCGAAGGAGAAGGGCATGGACGCGCTGGCCGACGGCTTCCGCCACGCCGCCGCGACCCGGCCGGGCCTGGCGCTGGCGATCGTGGGCGACGGGCCGTACCGGGCCGAGCTGGCGCGGCGCCTGGCGGGCACCCGCCACCGGTTCCTGGGCGAGCTGCGGGGCAAGCCCCTGGCCGAGGCGTACGCGTCGGCCGACGTGTTCTGCATCCCCAGCCTCACCGAGACGTTCGGGCAGGTGGTGGTGGAGGCCCAGTGCTCGGGCCTGCCGGTGGTGGTCAGCGACCAGGGCGGCGCGGTGGAGCAGACGCGCCCGGGCGTCACGGGCCTGGTGGCCCGGGGCGGTACGCCGCGGGAGGTGGCGACGCAGCTGGCGATGCTGGCCGACGACCCCGAGATGCGGGCGCGCATGGGCGCCGCGGCCCGCTCGCACGTGCTGGCGCGCAGCGGCTGGGACGAGGTGTTCGGGGGGCTGGTGGAGGGGTACCGCACGCTGCTGGCGGGCGACGCCCCGCTGCCGGTGCGCAGCCGCGCGGGCCTGCGGGAAGCCGAAGGGGAACGGGCGTGACGAGTCCACGCGTCGTCGACGTCACGCAGTGGTACTCCCCCACCTCCGGCGGCATCCGCACCTACCTGCACGCGAAGGCCCGCTGGGCCTCCGACACCGGTGCGTTTCACGCCGCCGTGCTGACCGGTCCCCGCGATGGCGAGTCGCTTCTGATGGGAAGCCCCGCCATGGTGGTGCGGGGCCGCACGCCGCATGCCACGTGGGGCTACCGGGTGGCCCTGCGCGCCCATGGGGTGATCGCCGCGGTGGCGCGCCTGGCGCCGGACGTGGTGGTGGTGCACGACGCCCTGGCGTTTCCGCGGGCGCTGGCCGACTGGGCCGCCGCCAGCGGCGTGCGGCTGGTGCAGGTGTGCCACAGCCACCTGGCCGACGCGGTGCAGTGGGCGCCGCGCCTGGTGCGCCGGCCCGCGGGCGCGGCGCTGGCCCACATCCAGCGCCGTGCGCTGGCCGTGGGCGAGGTGGTCTTGGTGGCGTCCAACTCCGTGCGCGATGCGATCCAGGACGACTCCAGCGCCGCCGTGGTGGTGTCGCCACTTGGCATCGACCTCGCAACCTTCTGCGCCGCGCGTCCTGACCCGGATGTGCGGCGCCGGCTCGACATCGCGGGCGACGAGCCGATGATGCTGTACGCGGGGCGCCTGTCGCGCGAGAAGGGCGTGGAGCTGCTTCCCGGGATGCTGCGCGAGCAGCCGGGGGTGCTGGTGGTGGCGGGCTCGGGCTCGGCGCGCAGCCGGGTGGAGCACCAGTGCCGCAAGGCGGGCATCGCCCATCGGGTGAGGTGGCTGGGGCACGTGACCGACCGCCAGGGCCTGGCGACGCTGATGGCCACGGCCGATTGCTTCGTGCACCCCGCGCCGCGGGAGGCGTACGGGCTGGCCCTCTTGGAGGCCCTGGCGGCGGGCTCGCGCCTGGTGGCGTCGGACGGCATCGGCATCGCGCCCGTCATCCGCGACCGGGGAGCCGTGCTGGTGCCGGGCGACGATCCCGCGGCCCTCGCCCGGGGCGTGGCGACGGCGCTTGAGCAGCCGCGGCCGCGTCCCGACCTCAGCGACCTGTCGTGGGACCGGGTGTTCCGCCGCGAGTGGGACCTGTACCGGCGCCTGGTGGAGGCGGCGTGAGCGGCTTGCGCAGCCTCGTCGTCTCCATCCACGACGTGGCGCCCGCGACGCTGGGCGAGGCGATCGCCGTGCGCGCGACCGTGGACGCCATCGCCGGCCCCGTGCCCGTGAGCCTGCTGGCCGTGCCGCGCTATCACGGCCAGGCGTGGCACGACGGCGCGGCGCAGTGGCTACGCGACCGGGTGGAGCGTGGCGACGAGGCCGTACTGCACGGGCTGGTGCACATGGACGAGGGCCGGCGCGACGGGGCCGAGTTCGCGCGCCGCGACTCGGTGGGTGACACCATCGCCCGACTTGCGTTTGCGCACGCCGAACTGCGCGGCCTGGGGGTGCACGCCGCGGGGTTCGTCGCCCCCGCCTACGCCCACCCGCCCGCGCTGGGGGCGGCGCTCGCCACCAGCGGCCTTGAGTGGTGGGCGACCCGCAACCGCCTCGTGACGGCCGCGGGTGCGTCGCTGGCCCTGCCGAGCGTGGGGCTGGGCGCGTCGACGTTGCTGAAGCGGGCGCTGAGCCCCGCGGGCGCGGCGACGATGGCGCGGGCGCTCGCGCGCGCTCCCCGCGTGCGGCTCGACCTGCACCCCGCCGACATGCGGCACCGGCGCCTCACCGACGCCGTCGACCGCCTCCTGACCCTGCTGATGGAGCAGGGCCGCACCCTGCGGACGCACGGTGACCTTGTGGGCACGACGCTCGGTCCGTGGGCGCGGTCGTCCCTGGTGGGGGTGCGTTGAGCGGGGACCCGCAGAGGGGCTGACCGCAGTCGACGGCCCGCTCTGCTTGGCTTGAGGTGTGCTCACGTTCGGACACGGCCGCCTTGATCGCGACGAGCTGGTGGCCCTGGTGCTGGGTGCGGGCATCGAGGCGGTGGTCGACGTGCGCCGGTTCCCCGGCAGCCGGGCCAACGAGGCGGCCGCGAGGGGTGAGATCCCCGCCCTGCTTGGCGAGATCGGCGTCGCGTATCGCTGGGACGAGCGCCTGGGTGGTCGCCGGCACCTGACCGCCGCCGAGCGCGAGGCGTCTCCGGACACGTGGTGGCGGGTGGAGGCGTTCCGGGCCTACGCCGCCTGGACGCGGTCACCGGAGTTCCGCGACGCCCTTCCCGATCTGCTCGCCGACAACGACGCCCGCATCACGGCCATCATGTGCTCGGAAGCAGTCTGGTGGCGCTGCCACCGGCGCCTTATCAGCGACATTCTGGTGCTGGAGTACGGGCGCGACGTTCAGCATCTGATGCACGACGGGCGCCTGGTGCCCCACCCGGTCAGCGACGGGGCGCGCGTCGGCCCCCGGGGGATGGTGGTCTGGGACGGAGGGTGATGGCACGGACCGCTCGCGAGCGTCCCCCTGCGTCTTACCGGGTCAACACCACCCCGGAGCCGCGATCGCCTGGTCCCGGGTAGTCACAGGATCCGCTTGGCGTGGGCCAGCCGGGCCTGCAACCACGTGGTGCACTCCACGTTCACGTCGCTGGGAATCATCGCCGTGCGACCGTCCTCGACGCTTGACGCCACCAGCACACCGCGCACCAGGCCCGACAGCGTGTATCGGATGCCACTGGTCGTGCTGCGCAGCCGCGCGAAGTCCGGCGCGTAGAACGGCGGAAGCACTAGAGGCGACCGTTCCAGCGAACTGAACGGGGGGAACCCTGCCGCGCGCGGCGCCTCGGCCACGAGCGCCTGCCAGTCCCTGGGGTGCCGGATCTCGCGAACGGGTCGCTCAACCGCCACGCTGACGTCCCACACGGAACCATTTCCCCCCACGCTCAGGTAGGTCCTGGCCACCGTAAAGCCGCCATCCGGATCCACGGTCGCCGTCGCGGGACCAGCGCACACCAAGGCGGTCCACCAGTGTCCAAGGGCCTTGGTGGGCCGATCACAGCCGGGGTCAGGCGGCACCCGCGGACGGGCCGCGGGCCCCGACTGGCCAGCCGCTAACGGGTCGGCACGCGAACCAGGCCATCCCCCACTCGAGTCGTCCATACGGTGTTCCGCGTCACCGCGATCGGGGACGCCGCCGCGATCGGGCGGCGCCCGATGGGTGCCAGCGCCAGCACGCGCCCGGCGACGGGGTCCAGGCGCACAAGCCGGCCACGACGCGCGTCCACCGCCCACACCTCGCCCCTGCCGTCGCCCGCCACCGCTCCCGCACCTCGCAGCACGGCCAGCACCCGTCCGCCACGCGTGACCAGGCGCAGCACGCCGTCGCCGCCCAGCGCGAACAGGCCCCGCGGCGTCGCCGTCATCGACCGGACGCGGGCCGTGCGGGCAAGCGTCACGGTGCGCAGCACGCGCCCATCCGGGGCGCGCAACTCCACCACGTCACGGCCTCCCGGCCCGGGCCGCACGACCCACAGGCCGTTGCGTGCCCCCGCGACGTGCGACGGCACGGTCTCGACGGGCACGGTCACGCGCCCGCCGCCCACGCGCCGCAGCAGGGCGGGGACAGGGCACACCGCGGCATCGGGCGACGTGCACGGCACCACGAACCACGTGCGCGAACCGACGGACGCGACCGCGGTGGCCGGCGCGTCCACGTCGGGACGCCGGTCGCCGCGCACGGTCCGCGGCCTCGCATCGGGCGCGAGCAGCCACGCCCGCCGGCCGCTTGACTCAAGCGCCGTGCCGTCGGCGACGCGCACGGCGGGACGCCGCGCGTCCACTCGCATCACACGCGCGCCGGCACGGGCCCAGACGGCGTCACGGTCGGCGGCCAGCGCCGCCACCCGCCGGGGGCCACCCACCGGCGTCACCGGCAGCGTCGCCGTGCCGCCGCTGACGGGAATGCCCAGCTCGGCCAGCGTGCGCAGCACGCGGGGACGGATGACGTGCGCCAGCCCCACCGCGCCCGATCCGTTCAGGTGGATGCCGTCCGATGCGAACCAGCCCCCATGCCCGCGGCTGACGGCGTCCCAGTCGGCCAGCCGCACCAGCGGATAGCCGTTGCGGCCCGACAGCCGCGCGGTCGCCCGGATGCGCGCGTTGATCTGACGGTAGCTCGACTGCCGCTCGCGCAGCAGCACCCACACCACGGCGCGCACGCCGGCCTGGCGGAACGTGCGCATCAGGGCGGGCGCGTCGTACGAGGCGGCCCAGTCGTTGTACCCGACGTGCACCACCACCACGGGTCCGAGGTCGGACCCCATCTGCTGCGCCACCGAGCGCACCGACGGAGGCGTGCCCCGGAAGCAGCCCGCGCTGACCAGCTTCCGGCACACCGCCGCCTGCATCTGCAGCCTCAGGCCGTGCCCCAGGATGCTGCGCGCCTGCGGGCTGTACCCGAACGACGCCTGCACCGAGTCGCCGAACACCGTCACCCGCGGGGGAGCCGCCACGGCCGCGTCGACGGCAACCACCGGCAGGGCGGCGCACACGACGGCCACCACGCCCCACCCCCGCACGGCCGAGCCTCGAGGCCGGCTACGCAAAGCGCACGACGATCGTCGCCACCTTGCCCGCCTTCACGGTGAACATCGTCTGGGTGCCCTTGCCCTTGAGCGATCCCTTCAGCCGGCACTCGAGCACGCGCCGCTGTGCCAGCGACGGGGTGCAGCGCGCCTTCGGGTACGCCTTCTTCAGACGGGCCAGCGGCGACCCGATGCGGATGCCCGCCGACGTGGCCTCGCGGCCGCGCACGACGGAGATCTCGAACGCCTGGTCGGCGATGAAGTAGATGCCCACGCCGTGGCGGCCGATGTAGCGGTAGTTGAGGGTGTTGCTGCCCTTCTCGGGAGCACCCAGCACGCTCTTCACCTTCGCCTTGGAGTCGCCCAGGCGCACGCCGGACGCCCCCACGCCGGGCACGATGGCCGCCGACGCGGGCACGGCCACCGCCAGCGCGGCCGCCACCGCCAGGGCCGCGGGGCCGATGCGGACCGCACCGGGAGTGCGCGTGCACCGCTGTTTCGACATGGGTCTTCCTTTCATGGAGGGAACGCTTACGAGACGGGTCGGAGGGCCGCCGCGAGGGTGCGCGCGTACACGCGGGAGCCACGGGCATTGGTGTGCGCACCGTCCACCAGCAGGCCGGGCGCGCCGGAGGCGGCGTGCCAGTCGATGACGGTCACGCCGGGATGCCGCGCGGCGGCCTGGGTGAGGATGCGGTTGACCGAGTCCTGCCACGGCAGCGCCACGCGCACCGAGACCAGGTACAGGGGATGCCCCGCGGGCAGGCGGCGCACCACGTCGTCCACCTGCTCGGGGCGCACGTAGTAGTTGTTGCCCAGGTGCATCACCACGACGGTGCCGGGCGGCATGGTGCGCAGCCGCCCCAGCACGATCGCCGTACCTTCCGGGAAGCGGCGCCCCACCTGGGCGTCGATGGTCGCGCGCCGGCCGAACGTACGCCGCAGCTCGGGTGCGGCCACCATCATCACCGAGTCCCCCACGAACAGCACCGGGGGACCCGACCGTGCCGACGCCGCCGCCGTCGCCGGCGCGTCCGGGGCGGGCGCCGCGGACGCCAGCTGCGCTTCGCGGGCCGGCACGAGCGCCACGCCCGCGATCACCGCCACCAGCGCCGCGACCGCCCCGGCCGTGGCGATGCGCCGCACCACCAGCCGCGACGTGCTGCCGGGGCCCGTCAGCGCCGAGATCACCCCGCGCACGCCGTGGCGCCGGAACGGCACCTCCACGAAGCGGTACGACAGCGCCGCCGCCACCACGGTGAGCAGCACCTGCGCCGTCACGAGGGGCGCGCCGCCGATGGGCACGTCCTCCCCCGAGCGCGTGAGGTGGATCACCGGCCAGTGCCACAGGTAGATGCCGTAGCTGCGCTGCCCCAGCCACACCATGGGCCGGACGCCCAGCGCGCGCGCCGCCACCGTCCCCGGACGCGCCGCCGCGGCGATGGCCAGCGCCGACGCCAGGCCCACCGCCGCGAACCCGCCGCGGTAGAGGAACGGGCGCCCCTCGTCGAGCCACGCGAACGCCGCCACGAGCCCGAGGAGCCCGACGGCGCCCAGCGCGTCCCACCGCCACGCGGTGCGTCGCGATCCCGTGTCGCGCGTGGCGGGCACGAGAAACGCCAGCACCACCCCGGCCAGCAGGCCGACGGCGCGCGTGTCGGTGCCGTAGTACAGGCGATCCGTCGCGGTGAACGGGTCGAACATCCACCACGCCAGGGCGGCGGAGCCCACCATGCCCGCGACGGCGAGCGCCAGCACCAGGCGGCGCCCCGCCACCAGCATCCCCGCCGCAAGCACGACGGGCCACACCAGGTAGAACTGCTCCTCCACGGCCAGCGACCACAGGTGGAGGAACACGGGCGGGCGGCCGAACTGCTCGAAGTACGGCACGTCGGTCACCACGAAGTACCAGTTGGTGACGTACCCGAGCGACGCCACGACGGCGCCGCGCATGCGTCCCACCTCGTCGGGGTGCAGCAACAGCATCACGCCCAGCACCACCGCGATCATCAGCCACACGGCGGGAAGCAGGCGCCGCGCGCGCCGCAGCCAGAACCGCACCAGGTCGATGCGCCCCGTCGCGGCCCGCTCGGCCAGCAGCAGCGACGTGATGAGGTAGCCGCTGATCACCAGGAACACGTCGACGCCCAGGTACCCGCCGGGCAGCCACGCCGCGCCCAGGTGGAACACCACCACGGCGGCCACGGCCACGGCGCGCAGGCCGTCGACGCCGGACATGTAGCGCAGGCGCGGCGAGCCGTCGGCGCGTCCCGCGTGGGCGTGCGTGGGCGCCGTCACCGGGTGCGAAACGTGATGGAGGGGACCGTCCCGGCGCACGTGCAACGGTGGGGACGGCGGGACGAAACCGAGGGCAGCATCGCCACCAGGGACCGTGGGGACTCGACGCCCCGCATGTTAGGCGCCGCCTCGGAGATCGTGAACGTGATGGCTGTACTCGGTGCCATGACGGGCGGAATCCGCGTGCGGTGGTACGCTTCGCGGCGTCCTGCCTACGGGCGGGGCGTTTCGGCTTCTGCCGCTTGACCTCGGTTTGCCGCACCGCGCACCCGCGCGGAGGCGAACGCACACACAAAGATCCTGGAGCACATATATGGCCGAGCACGAGAGCTCGATCGCCGTCCTCGTCGACTTCGAGAACATGGCCCGCCCTGGCGCGAAGGGCCGTGGCGACTTCGACATCAACCTGGTCCTCGACCGCCTGGCCGAGAAGGGGCGCGTGCTGGTGAAGCGCTCCTACGCCGACTGGAGCCGCTACCGCGACGCCCGCCACGAGCTGATGAACAGCGGCATGGAGCTCATCGAGATGCCGTCGGCGCGCGAGGGCGCCAAGAACCGCGCCGACATCAAGATGGCCGTCGACGCGATGGAGCTGGCGTACAGCCGCGAGCACCTCGACACGTTCGTGATCGTGTCGGGCGACAGCGACTTCACGCCGCTGGTGGGCAAGCTGCGCGAGCTCAACAAGCGCGTCATCGGCATGGGCAACCGCGACTCGGCCAGCGACCTGCTGATCGCCAACAGCGACGAGTTCATCTTCTACGACTCGCTGACGGGCGGGCGGGGCGGGACGCCGCCGGCCACGGGCCGCCGCCTGGACCCGCTGGAGCTGCTCAGCCAGACGCTGATGGCGCTTCAGCGCGAGGGCACCGAGTGGCCGCTGGCCTCGGTGGTGAAGGACTCCATGCGCCGCAAGAACCCCGCGTTCGACGAGAACGAGACGGGCTACTCGACGTTCTCGAAGTTCCTCGAGAACGCGCAGTCGAAGGGCATCGTGGGCCTGCAGACCGACCCGCGCAGCGGCACGTACCGCGTCGAGATGGCCGGCTCGTCGCCCGCCGGTTCGGCGCCCGCGGCCCCGTCGGAGGCCGCGTCCGCCCCGGCCGAGTCGTCGCGCACCAACGGTGACGACGACCGCGACGCCACGCGCCGCCGCCGGCGCCGTCGCCGCAGCGAGTCGTCCGAGCCCAAGGCCGAGGTCTTCGAGATCGTGATCGACAGCGTCGCCGACGCGGCGATCGCCGACATCCCGCTGGACCAGCCCATCTCGTACGAGGACGTCATCCTGGCCGGGCCCGACCCCACGGCCGACACGCCGCCGCTGCTGGAGGCCACCGACCTGCCGGCCGACTCCGACGCGGGCGACGACGACGCGCCCTCCACGCGCCGCCGCCGCCGGCGCCGCGGATCGTCCGCCGCCGAGACCAGCGACGCCGACGCCGCGCCCGGCAGCGCGGACGCCACCGACGAGGCCACGGACGCGCCCGCCGAGGCATCCGACGCGATCGCCACCGACGAGGCCGACGAGGCCGCCCCGGGACGCGCCCGGCGCCGTCGCCGTCGCACCACGCCGGCAGCCGCCGACGCGACGCCCGTGGAGCCCGACGCCAGCGGCGCCCCGGTGCCGTCCGACGCCACGGCCGACGAGCAGCCCGTCGCGGAGGCCGACGCACCGGCCGCCGACGAGGCGGAGGCCCCGCCCGTGGAGGAGGCCGAGGCCCCGTCCGCGGATGAGGCGCCCGCGGCGACCACCCGCCGCCGCAGCCGCGTGCCGCGCCGACGTGGCACGGCCACCGACGACGACGGCGCCACGGCCGACGCGACCGAGACGGAGGCCGAGGCACCCGTCGCTGAGGCACCCGCCGCCGAGGCTCCGGCCGAGGAGGCCGCGCCCAAGCCGGCCGCGCGACGCACCCGCCGCACCAAGGCGCAGATCGAAGCCGACAAGGCCGCCGACGCCGGCGACGGGGACGCCCCCGCGGCCCCCGCCGACGAGCCCAAGCCCAAGACGGCGCGACGCACCCGCCGCACCAAGGCCCAGATCGAAGCCGACAAGGCCGCCGACGCCGCCAGCACCACCGGCGACGGGGACGCCCCCGCGGCCCCCGCCGACGAGGCCAAGCCCAAGACGGCGCGACGCACCCGCCGCACCAAGGCCCAGATCGAAGCCGACAAGGCCGCCGCGGCCGACGTGCCCGCGGCCGAGTAGCGCGACCAGACGGGCTGCGCCGGGTGACCCACGACGTGTCTCCGGCGCGGTTCGCGCGCGACCCGCACGGCGGCCTCCAGCCGTCGGCGGGGTGGTTCGCGTTGCCGTTCGCGGACGCATCGTTCCAGGGCATCCCTGGGCACGCGTACACCGCGCTCGACCGGCGCGACCGGTGGCAGCGATACGGGTTCGCGCTCGACGTGCTGTGGCCCGGCGTGGCCAACGGCAAGTACCACCGCGAGACGTACGCGGACGAGTCGTTCGTCGTGATCGACGGCGACGTCGACGCGGTGGTGGAAGGTGGCGTCGTCGAGATGACCGCCGGCGACATGCTGCACTGCCCCGCCGGCACCGCCCACATCCTCGCGGGCGCCGGCGACGCCCCCGCGATCGTCGCGATGCTGGGCACGCGCGGCGCCGACCCGCCGGGCGCGGAATGGGGCGCGTACATCCCCGAGCCCGCCGCCGCGCCGTACGGGGCAACGGTGGCCGAGCGCACGTCGGACGCCCGCGTGGCATACGCCGATCGCCCGGACTACGCCCCCGTCGCGTGCCCGCGGGCGTGGGGCTGCGGCGGCGGCGGCCGACCAGGCATCCGGCAGCCCGTGGGAACCGCTCGGTTCGCCGCCCGCACCGACGGCCGCCTCACGCGCACGTCGGAGGGCTGGTTCGCGCTGTCGGTCGATCGCATGGCGTGGCTCGACAACGGCCGCACGTGCAAGGTGCGCACGGACGGCGACGCGGCGTTCACGCAGTACGGCGTGAACGTGCGCACGCTGCGACCAGGGTGGCCGTCGTCGATGTACCACCGGGAGTTCGACGACGACGAGACCATGGTGGTGCTCGACGGCGACTGCCTGGCCGTGGTGGAGGGCCGCGAGATCCCGCTGGAGGCGGGCACGATCCTGCACCTGCCCGCGGGCACCGCGCACGTGACGGTGGGCGCCGGCGACGCGCCGTGCGCCGTGCTGATGATCGGCTCGCGCCGTGCCATCGACACGCCGCGCTGGGGCGAGTACGTGCCGGACGTCGCCGCGGCGCGGCGCGGTGCCGCCGTCACCGACGCCACCCCCGATCCGCTGGTGGCGTACGCCGGCGAGCCGCCGTTTGCGCCGTCCGCGCCGCTGTGGACGTTCCGCGACCCATGAGTCAGCCGGCCCATTCCCGGCGCAGTTGCGCGTAGACCACCTCGCTGCCCCAGCGCCCGTTCCAGCAGTCGTTCTCGACGAGGTGAGCCTCGCGGCGCATGCGCAGGCGCTCGCAGACACGGATGGACGCGACGTTCTCGGCGTCGATGCGCGCGAACACCCGGTGCATCCCCAGCTGGGCGAACGCCAGGTCGCGCATGGTGGCGGCCGCCTCGCCCGCGTACCCGCGCCCCGCATGGGCGGGAGCGACGATGTACCCCAGCTCCGCCTGCCGCGCCGGCACGCTGGCCAGCCGCAGCTGCACCGACCCGATGACGCGGTCGTCGCCCGCCTCCGTCACGGCCAGGCGCAGCGTGTCGCCGTCGGCCACGAACCGCCCCGCGATGGCGGCCGCCAGCCACGCCCCCGCCTCGTCACGGCTCATGGGGTCGCGGTACAGGTAGCGCGCCACGTCCGGCAGGCCCTGGAACGCGTGGACGTCGTCGTGGTCGGCGGCCCGGAACGCGCGCAGGCGCAAGCGCGCGGTCAGCAGCGGCAGCGCGGGGGGCGACGGCGGCCATTCTCCGGTGGCGGATGTCGGCGAACGGGCCTCCACGCCCACACTCTACGAGTCGCGCGGGCCGGGTTGCCGACCTCTACTCTGTCGGCCATGCCCTGTGTGCGACCCCACCCCGGAGCCGCCCGATGAGCGGCGGCCTCGTCGCCCTGCTGGACGACGTCGCCGCCCTGGCCCGCATCGCGGCCGCGTCGGTGGACGACGTCGCGGGCGCCGCCGGGCGCGCGTCCACGAAGGCCGCGGGCGTCGTCATCGACGACACGGCCGTGACGCCCCAGTACGTGCGCGGCGTGGCCGCCAAGCGCGAGATCCCCATCATCAAGAAGATCGCGCTGGGGTCGCTGCGCAACAAGCTGCTGTTCATCCTGCCCGCGGCCCTCATTCTGAGCCAGTTCCTGCCGTGGATGGTGACGCTGGTGCTGATGGCCGGCGGTACGTACCTGGCGTTCGAGGGCGCCGAGAAGGTGTGGGCCCGCCTGCGCGGGCACGACGCCCACGAGGGCACCCCCGTCGCCGACGTGGGCCCGGACCAGGAGAAGGCGCTGGTGTCGGGCGCCATCCGCACCGACTTCATCCTGTCGGCCGAGATCATGGTGATCGCCCTCAACGAGGTGGCCACCGAGGCCCTCGTCAACCGCGCCATCATCCTGACGGTGGTCGCGATCGCCATCACCGTGATGGTCTACGGCATCGTGGCCCTGATCGTGAAGATGGACGACATCGGCCTGCACCTGGCCGAGACCGGCGGCGAGCGGGCGCAGGCGCTTGGCCGGGGCATGGTGAGGGCGATGCCGCGCCTGTTGGCCGGCGTGGCCACCGTCGGCACCGTGGCCATGCTGTGGGTGGGCGGGCACATCCTGCTGGTGGGCGCCAAAGAGCTGGGATGGCACGCGCCGTACGCGGCCGTGCACCACCTGGAGACCGCGGTCGCCGACGCCACGGGGGGGCTGGGCTCGATCACCGGCTGGCTCACCAACACGCTGTTCTCCGCGATCGTGGGCATCGTGGTGGGGGCCGTCGTGGTGGCGGTGATGCACGTGATGCCCCGCCGCGGCGGGCACGACGACGCCTCGGCACACCACTGACGCCGATGCCCGAAGGCCACGCCCACCACCATCCGCACGGGTCCCACGGTCACGGCCACCGCGACTTCTGGGACGAGCAGGCGTCGTCGTACGACCGCCGCACCGCGTGGATCGAGGACCGCTGGCTCGCATCCCGCCGCCGCTGGGTGTGCCACCGCGCCCACGGCGCCACGCTGGAGGTGGGCTCGGGCACCGGCGCGAACATCCCGTTCTACCCCGCCGACGTCACGCTGACCGTCACCGATTCGAGCCCCGCGATGCTGCGCGAGGCCCGCACCCGCGCCCGCGTCGCGGGCCGCGCGGTGACCGTGGTCGAGTCCGACGGGCACGCGCTGCCGTTCGGCGACGCGACGTTCGACACCGTCGTCGCCACGTTCGTGTTGTGCTGCGTCGCCGACGAGCGCGCGGTCATCGCCGAGATGCGGCGGGTGCTGCGACCCGGCGGCGATCTGTTGCTGGCCGACCACGTGGTGGCCACGTCACGGCCGCTGCGGGCGATCCAGCGACTGGTGGAGCGGGTCACCGCCCGCCGCCACGGCGAGCACTTCACGCGCCGCCCGCGGGCGCTGGTGGAGGACGCGGGCCTCACGGTGGTGGCCGAGTCCCGCGGCCGCATCGGCGTGCTGGAGTGCGTGCACGCGCGGCGACCGGGCTGACGCCGCACGGGCGACGGCTAATCGTCGGCGGGCTCCGGCGGCACCAGGCCGATGGGGCACGAGAACCCGTTGGGGCCGTGGTTGCAGTAGCCGCCCGGGTTCTTGGCCAGGTACTGCTGGTGGTACGGCTCGGCGTAGTAGAACGGCCCGGCGTCGGCGATCTCGGTGGTCACGGGTCCGTGCCCCGCGCGGGCCAGGACGCCAGCGAACGCATCGCGCGCCAGCTCGGCCTCGGTGCGCTGCGCGTCATCGGTGACGTACACGCCGCTGCGGTACTGCGTGCCCACGTCGTTGCCCTGGCGCATTCCCTGCGTGGGGTCGTGGTTCTCGAAGAACGCCTTCAGAAGCTCGCCGAACGTGATGGCACCGGGGTCGTAGACCACCCGCACCACCTCGTTGTGCCCGGTCATGCCCGAGCACACCTCGTCGTACGTCGGGTTGGGCGTGTGCCCACCCGAATAGCCCGCCGCCGTCGTGATGACGCCGGGCAGGCGCCAGAAGATGCGCTCGGCGCCCCAGAAGCACCCCATGCCGAACAGCACCTCGCGGGCGCCCGGGGGGAACGGCGGCGTGATGTCGGTGCCCAGCACCGCGTGGGGACCCTCCACCGGCATGGCGGCGTCGCGCCCCGGCAGGGACTCGTCGGACGTGGGCATGCGCGTGGGCCGGCCGAACGCCACGTCAGCCCCAGGCCACGTGGTTCTGGTCGGCGGCCTTCACCACGTCCGGCTCGAACAGGTACTTGCCCACCACCTGGATGCCGTACACGTCGCGGCCGCTGGCCCACGACACGAACAGGATGCGGTTACCGCCGTTGAGGTCGGCCCTGACGCCCTCGCCGTACGAGCCCTCCAGCGGGACGTCGGTGAGCTTGGCCGTGGAGCTCTGCCTGACCTCCTCCATGGCCTGCGTCACCTCGCGACGCGCCGTGGCCTCGTCGCGGACCCGGAACACGTACGTGCGCACCAGCACCGGCGACGTGGCCTCGCTGCCGCCGAACTGGTCGCGCAGGTATCCGTCCTCGTAGCCCTCGGACTCGAGGCGACGAATCGCCGCGTCGGCCCCCGGGTCGCCGGTCTTGAACAGCGCGCCGACCATGTCCTGCGCCTGCGGCAGGTGCCGGGTGCGACCGGAGTTCATGTTGTCCACGACGCTCGGGGGCGGCAGCCGCACCTCGAGGTCGGCGACGGTGTCGGTGGTGGTGCCCGGGGTCGTGGGGGTCGTCGGCGTGGTGGGGAACGTCGGCGTCGTGGGGGCCGTCGGCGTGGTGGGGATCGACACGCCCGTGTGCTGGGTCACGGTGACCTGCACGACCGTCTCGTCGCCACCGCACCCGGCCACCAAGGCCGTCGTGGTCGCCAGGGCCGCCAGGGTCGCCATCGCGGGGAGCTTTCGCATCGCCCCCAGGATATCGGCCCTCACGCGCGGGGGGCGGCGGATGCGTCACCGACTGCCACCCGCAGCTCGGCGATGCGCCCGTCGGGCGGCGCGGACGCGTCCAGGAGGAACGCGCGGATCTGCGTCTCGCCCCTCACGGGCCCCACGATCACGTGCGGCAGCCGGGGCACGAAGCTGAGGGCGACGTCGCGCGGTGACGGCCACGCGGGCGCGTCGACGTGCGAGTGGTAGACGGCCATGACGTCCATCCCCGCCCGGGCGATGGCGGCCCGCAACCGCATCTGCTCGCCCGTGGCGATGGCGTAGCGGTCGTCGCGGTCGGCGACGTTGGTCGCGAAGTGCACCGCGCTCGCCACCCCGCAGGCGCCCGCCACGAGGCCGCACGCCTCGCGCGGCGCGCAGCGGGCGGCGTGCTCGACCAGCGCCCGCGCCACCCCCGGCGTCAGGCGCAACGCGGCCTCAGGCACCGGAGGGTTCCCACCTGCGTCGCAAGCGCCTACGCTTGGGGGCATGACCCCGTCGATGGCCAAGAGCGCGTTCGCCAACATCGACGCGCGCGTGCGGTGTCCCACCGAGGACTGCTGGGGCGAGCTGTTGCTGCTGCCCACAGGCGCGCAAGACGTGGACGGCATCCCCGAGTTCCAGCCGTACACCGTGTGCCCGCTGTGCGCGAACACGTTCCCCATCGAGGACGACATGACCGACCGCGACCTCTACCTGCGGGTGTCGTGGCTGCGCGCCAACCCCCACGCCGCCGATGGCGACGCCTGACGACCTGCCGCCGATGGCGGCTCCCGAAGAGCTGCCGCACCCGCACACCCCACCCGTCTGGCTGCGCCACATCCTGGGCGTCGTGCTGGCGGGCTCGGTGGGTGGCATCGTCTTCCTCACCATCGCACAGGAGGCCTTCAAGAAGGGCTTCACGACGCACCGCTTCAACGGCTCGATGGGGATCTACCTCGGGGGCCACGCCGAGCAGATCGCGCGCCGGGGCCTGTACGGGACGCTGGTGATCGGCCTGGTGCTGGCGCTCGCGTACCTGGTGGTGCGCCGCTTCATGCGGGGGCCGGAGTGGCTGCGGGGCATCCAGGTGGGCATCGTCGCGTTCCTCGGCTGGGGGGCGGTGTTCGGTCCGCTGGCCAAGGGGTCCAACACCGTGCCGGCCGGGTTCTTCGGGCTCGACGCCGACGCGGCCGCCCCGGTGGTGATCCTGGTCGCCGCGCTGGCCGGGTGCCTCACGCTGGTGCGGGTGTACGACCTGGCGCTGTCGGCCACGTGGTGGCAGCCGCGCCACGTCGACTTCGAGGCCTCCGTGCACAGCCTGGTGAACGAGGGCGAGCTTGAGGTGGACAAGCGCGTGATCGGCGGCGAGGGCAAGCACCTCGGCTGATGCGCGGGGGCGCCGGGGCCCCGTCGGCGCGGGTGTCTACTCGAACTCCCCGAACAACGGGCTGAACGCCGCCAGCCACGCGCCCCGCGTAACGCCGAGCGCCTCGCTGGGCGCGGCCCGCGCGATGTCGTCAAGATCGTGGATGGCGGCACCCGGCGGCAGGGCCGCACGGACGCGTTCCGCGGCCTCGGTACCCAGGGCCCGTGCTGCCGCTGCGACGTCCTCCGACGTCAGTTCACGCGCGTAGTCGGCCATGATGTGCCCAGTATGGCCACCGTCACCACCCTTCCCGCAACCGACGTGTTCGACCGCCGCGGGCTCATCGCCCTGGCCGCCGGGCACTTCGTGGTGGACATGCTGGTCGGCGCCATCCCGGCCCTGCTTCCTCTGTTCGTGCGGGAGTATCGCCTGTCCGACCTGGCCGCGTCGATGATCCTGGGCTCGAGCCTGGCGGCGTCGTCCGCCACGCAACCGGTGTTCGGCGTCGTCGCCGACCGCCGCCCCGCGCCGTGGCTTCTGTGGGGCGGCATCGCGCTGGGCGCCGTCGCCACCGCCGCCACCGCCGGGGCCGACTCGTACCCCGTGCTGCTCGGCCTCATCATCGTCGCGGGGCTGGGCGTTGCCGGCTACCACCCCGAGGCCGCGCGCGTGGCCAACCGCATCGCGGGGCAGCGGCCGGCCAGCGGCCTCGCGTGGTTCATGGTGGGTGGCAATGCGGGCTCGGCCGCCGGACCGCTGCTGGCCGCCCTCGCCATCCCGTTCATGGGCCTCAAGGCCGTGCTGGTGTTCCTGATCCCGGCGGCCATCGCCATCACGCTCATCGCGAGCCAGCGGGGACGGCTACAGCCGGAGGTGGGGCACACCCTGCGCACCGGTCCGCGGCCGCCCGCCCACATCCCGGGCGTGTCGCTGCTTCTGGTGGTCACGACGCTGCGCACGTGGGCCATGTTCGTGATGATGGCGTTGATGCCGTTGGTGCTCACCCAGGAACGCGGAATGAGCGAGCAGGCCGGCGCCTTCGCGGTGTTCGGCTTCGCCGCGGCGGGGGCGGTGGGCACCGTGGTGGGGGCGGGCATCGCCGAGCGCGTCGGGGCCCGTCGCATGCTGGCCCTCACCATGCCCGTCGCCGCGCCGTTCATCGCCGGAAGCGTGCTGCTGCCCACCATGTGGGGCATCGCCAGCATGGCTGCGGCCGGGTTCGTGGTGCTGGGGTCGTTCTCGGTCACGGTCGCGCTGGCCCAGGACTACCTGCCGTCCCGCCTGGCGCTGGCCGCGGGGCTGATGATCGGGTTCGGCGCCATCGGGTCGGCTCCGCCCGGCCTCGCGCTGTTCGGGTGGCTGGCCGACGCCACGTCGCGGCAGACGTCGCTGGTGACGCTGGCCGCGCTGCCCATCGTCGCGGGCCTGCTGGCCGCCGCGCTGCCCGCTCCCCGCCGCCCACCCGCCACGGCGGGGGACGGATAGTGGCCCGGGGTGTCCCCCAGCCGGGCGACGACCTGTTCGCCGAGGCCGTGCGCGACGACCTCTCGCGCACCGGACCGCTGCCCGCCCGCATGCGCCCTCGCGACGTGGACGAGGTGGTGGGGCACGCGTCCGTGCTTGGCCCCGGCGGCTTCATCCGCAAGGCCATCGACGCCGACCGCATGCCGTCCACCGTGCTGTTCGGACCGCCCGGCAGCGGCAAGACGTCGCTGGCCCGCGTGATCGCCCACTCCACCCGGGCGGTGTTCGAGGAGCTGTCCGCCACGCAGGCGTCGCTGGCCGACGTGCGGGCGGCGCTGTCGCGTGCGCGCGACCGGCGCGCGTCGGGCACGCGCACCGTGCTGTTCATCGACGAGATCCACCGCTTCAACAAGGGCCAGCAGGACGCCCTCTTGCCCGCCGTGGAGGACGGGCTGGTGACGCTGATCGGCGCCACCACCGAGAACCCGTACTACGAGGTGAACTCGGCCCTCATCTCGCGCATGCGCGTCGCGGCGCTGGAGCCCTTGACCGATGCGGACGTCGCCACGCTGATCGATCGCGCGGTCACCGACGAGCGCGGCCTGGCCGGGCGCGTGACCGTCACCGACGAGGCCCGCGACGCCCTGGTGTCCCGCGCCAACGGCGATGCCCGCGCCGCGCTCAACCTGCTGGACGCCGCCGCGGCCGCGACCGCCGCGGGCGAGGCCGTGTCGGCTGACGCGGTGGTGGAGGCGGCGGGGTCCCGCGCCATCGCGTACGACAAGGCGGGCGACGCCCACTACGACACCATCTCGGCGTTCATCAAGTCGATGCGCGGCAGCGATCCCGACGCCGCGCTCTACTATCTGGCCGTGATGATCGCGGGGGGCGAGGACCCCAAGTTCATCGCGCGGCGCATCATCGTGGCCGCGTCGGAGGACGTCGGCAACGCCGATCCCACGGCGCTCATCATCGCCACGTCCGCGGCCCGGGCCGTGGAGTTCGTGGGCCTGCCGGAGTGCCGCATCAACCTGGCCCAGGCCGCCGTGTACGTGGCGCTGGCGCCCAAGTCGAACGCCTCGTACCGCGGCATCGACGCGGCCCTCGCGCACGTCGAGCGGCACGGTCCCAAGCGTCCGCCGAAGGCCCTGCGCGACTCGAGCCGCGCCAACGCCCGGCACCTGGGACACGGCCAGGGATACACGTACCCGCACGATGTGCCCGGCGGCGTGCTGGACGAGTCGCTCCTGCCGGACGAGCTGGCCGGGACGCGGTTCTACGATCCGCCGGGACGCGGGCGCGAGGGCACGCTGTGGGCCCGCATCGCCGAGGTGCGCCGACGCGATGGCGACGCAGACGGTCCGTCGCTGCCGTTCTGAGCGCCGGGCGGTAGGCTGGATCGCATGGGAATCGCCGAACGCCTCGATGACGACGCCAAGTCCGCGCTGCGCGCGGGCGAGAAGATGCGTCTGTCCACCATCCGCCGCGCCCGCGCGGCGCTGAAGAACGCCGAGATCGATGCCAAGGAGGCGCTCACCGACCGCGACGCGCTGGGCATCCTGCGCGGCATGGTGAAGCGCCACCAGGAGTCCATCGATCAGTTCACCAAGGGTGGCCGCCAGGACCTGGTCGACAAGGAGGTCGAGGAGATGGGGGTGCTGCAGGAGTACCTGCCGCCCGAGCTGGACGACGCCACCATCGAAGCCGGCGTGCGCGAGGTCATCGCCGAGCAGGGCGTCACCGACGTGAAGGGCCTCGGCAAGATCATGAAACCGGCCATCGACAGGTTCGACGGCCAGGTGGACGGCGGCCGCATCCGCGAGATCGCTCAGCGCCTGCTGGCCGGCTGACCCCGCCCGGACGCCGTCCCCACCCACGACGCAAGGAGAGTCCCATGCGGCTCAGCGCACGCAACCAGCTCTCGGGCACAGTGACCCGGATCCACGAGGGCGCGGCCATCGGCAACGTCGAGATCGACGTGCAGGGCCAGCGCCTGGTGTCGTCGGTGACGGTGGAGGCCATTCGCGAGCTGGGCCTCGCCGAGGGGCAGCCCGTGACCGTGGTCATCAAGGCGTCCGACGTGATGCTGGCGGTCGACTAGCCGCGACCGGCGGGCTCGTCAGCGGGAGGGCAGCACGCGCGCCGAGGGGCGTCCGGTGCGGGGCACCGTGATCACCACGCGCGCGATGACGGTGCGGCCCGCGCGCACCACCAGCGTCGTGCGCGCCGGACGCGGCGGCAGCAGCACGTCGCCGCTCGCGCGCACCGCCAGGCGCCGTGTGCCCTGGTGGACGGAGGCGCCGCGTGGCAGACCCAGGCGCACCCGCAGCGCCCTGCGCCGCGGCGTGAAGGACGTGGACTTCACCGCGACCCGCGTCAGCGTGGTCGTGCGCGCGACCCGGGCCGTCGGCGCGATGGACGGCGGCACCACCACCTGCCCCGTCGGCGTCAGCGCCGGCACCGGGCTGGGCACGACGGGCTGCGCGGGGGTCGTGGCCACCTGCGGCGCGGCGGGCTGCGCCACCGGGGCGACGCCCGTGGCGGGATCGGTGGGCGGCGCCGGATCCACCGGGGCGGGCGCGAACGTCGCGGTGGCGAGCGACGCGTTGCCCACCACGTCGCGGGCCTGCACGGTCCACGTCCCCGGGGCGGCGCCCGCGGGCACCACCACGTCGGCGCGTCCCACCCCGGCGTCCACGGTCGCGACGACCACGCCGTCCACCCGCACCACGTCGTGGGTGCCGGCCCGGCCGCTGCCTCCGGCCCCGTCGGCGGGCGAGCGCCACGTGAGCGTGGTGGACGCCCCGGCCGCGGGCGCCGCGACCGTCGATACCAGCGCGGTGGCCGCGGCGGGCGGCGCGAGATCGGCGGCCGTGCGGAACCGGGGCCGCGGGCCCACCCGCAGCGTGGCGCCCTCCGCCTCGCGCACCTGGGGGATACCGGTGAGCACCAGCCGGGCGCGCACCTCCTGCGGGGTGAACGGCGTTCCGCGCTCCGCCCGCGCCAGGCCCTGCATCACGGCGACCCCGCCCGCGACGGCCGCCGACGCGCTGGACGTGCCGTTGAAGCAGTGCGTGTACGACGCCTGCGGGTCGGTGGCCTGGGTGCCGACGAGCGTCGCGGGGAACATGCTGGGGAACGTCGTGGCCGCCACCACGCCCATGCCGGGGCCCTGCACGTCGACCGCGGCCCCGTGGTTGCTGAACCAGGCCCGCCGCCCCGTGGTGCCGCCCGACGCGGCCGATTCGCCCGCGCCCACCACCAGCACGCCCGCGGGAGGCGGCGCCAGGCTGTCGATCTCCCGGCCGCCGTTGCCGGCCGGCACCACCACCACGATGCCGCGGCCGACGGCGCGCTGCATGGCGTCGGCCACCGCCGGGCCCGCGGTCGGGACGGCGTAGACCGGCACGAGCGTCGGACCGATCCAGCCCTGTTGTTCCACCAGCAGCACGTCGCCCGCGCGCAGGCCGGACGCGGCCCTGTCGATGGCGCCCGCGGGATCCCATCCGCCCCCCACGGCGAGCGGGGCGACGCCGGTGACCGTGGCTGCCGGGGCCAGGCCCGTGATGCCCTGCCCGTCGCGCCGCCCGCCCACCACGCTGAGGGCGGCCGTGCCGTGGCTGGCCCACGAGGCGTCGGACGACGCCACGGCCGGGGTCCCCACGCGGTCACCCAGCTCCACGTGGCCACGGTCCCAGGCGTACTCCACGTCGGTCACCCGCACGCCCGCCCCGTCGGAGGCGGCGGCCACCGGCGGCAGGTCGTAGTCGGCCCGCACGTCCATCAGGGGATCGAGGTCGAGCATCGGGCTCGGCATCGGCAGGCCCACCTCGGGGATGCCGTCCGCGGCCGTGACGGTGCGGCACACGCTGGGCGCCGCCACGGCGGACGAGGCCCAGGCGAGCGTCAGCCCGGCCAGCAGAACCGCAGGTGATCGTCGAAGCGTCCCCATTGCCGCCTAGGATGATTGCGCACCCCGCAAGTGGTACTTCCCACCCGAAAGGACGGCATGGACCTCACGGCCGCCGAGCGCGAACGCATCCGCCCGTACGTCACGTCGGTGGACGCGCCGGTGTTCGCGCTGGTGAACCTGCCGGAGACCGTCAAGGGCGCGCTGTTCGCCCGCTATTCGCGCAGCCCCAAGTCGCTGCGCCGCCTGCTGCTGGACGAGTTCCTCGACGACGTCGGCGACGCGCCCGCGGGGGACGCGCCGGGCACGGCCCGCGCCGACGCGCTGTACGGCCGCGTGCTGGCCGACTACGGCGACGATTCCGTGGCGCAGCTGGGGTCCGCCCACCTGGCCGTGGAGGGCGTCTCCAACGTGCTCACCAAGGTGCTGCAGTGGGGGCGCCTGGCCAGCTACCTCGAGCAGTCCACCCGCTACATCGCGTACACCGACCGCCCCGGCGGCCACTGGCGCTACCACGTGCCGCGCGAGCTCGGCGCCGGCTCCGAACGGGAGGCGGCCTACCGCCGCACGCTCGACCACGCGTTCGAGGTGTACCGCGACGTGCGGGAGGCCATGGTGGGCTACTGGGACGGCGTGATGCCCGACGGCGTCGAGCGCGATGCCGCCCAGCAGCGCGCCGTGCGGGCGCGGGCCCTCGACTCGGTGCGCGGCCTGCTGCCCGCGGCGACCACCAGCAACATGGGCGTGATGGCGTCCGGGCAGGCGTACGAGGCCATGATCGTGCGGCTCCGGGCCCATCCCCTGGCCGAGGCCCGCGACGTCGGCGACGCCGCGCTGGCGGCGCTGCGGCACGTCATCCCCGCCTTCCTCACCCGCGTCGACCGCCCCGACCGCGGCGAGCGGTACGGGGCCTACATTGCCGCCACCGCGGCGGACACGGCCGCGCGGGCGCGCGCCCTGTGGCCCGAGCCGCCCGCGCCCGCGGGGGACGACGTCCGCCTGGTCGACCACGACCCGGACGGGGAGGAGCGCGTGGTGGCGCACGCGCTGTGGCCGCACTCCGGGCGTCCGCTGGCCGACGTGCGGCGGGCCGTGGCGGCGATGAGCGCCGCCGAGCGCCGGGACGTGCTGGCGGCGTACCGCGGGCCGCGACGCGACCGGCGCGAGAAGCCCGGCCGGGCCCTGGAGGCCACGACGTACACGTTCGACGTGGTGTGCGACTACGGTGCCTACCGCGACCTGCAACGCCATCGCCTGCTGAGCCTGCAGGTGCAGCCCCTGTCGCCGCACCTGGGCGTCGCCATGCCCGACGAGATCGCCGCGGCCGGCCAGGGCGACGCGTACGCCGGGGTCATGCGCGAGTCGGCCGAGCTGTACGCCGCCCTCGCCGGCGACCTGCCCGACGTCGCGCCGTACGCGGTCAGCCTGGCCCACCGGGTGCGGTTCACCATGACGCTCAACGCCCGCGAGGCGATGCACCTGATCGAGCTGCGCAGCCAGCCGCAGGGGCACGTCAGCTACCGGGCGGTGGCGCAGCAGATGCAGCGCGCCATCGACGAGGTGGCCGGGCACCACGCCATCGCCGAGATGATGTCGTTCGCCGACCACAGCGCCGACGCCCTGGGACGCCTGGCCGCCGAGCGGCGCACCCGCCCGGCCTCCACTACGCTGGACGCATGACCACGTACCCGCGGCTCGGTGGCATGGCCCTCGCCAACGGCCTGCTGGTGCACGGACCCGGGCATTGGGCCGCGGCCGTGCGGGCACCGGACGGGTCGGTCACGGTGCGCTCGGGCGCCAAGCCCCGGCTGGTCGTCGGCCCCCTGGGGGCGGTGCCGCTGGTGCGCGGCGCGCTGCGGCTGGGCGAGGCCATCGCCGTGCTGCCCGTCGTGCGCATGCGCACGCCGCACGCCCGGTTCGCCATGGAGCGGCCCGCCACCGGCGTGGGCATGCTGCTGTCGATGGCCGCGTCGGCCCTGGCGCGACGCCACCTGCGCTCCCCGCTGGCCCAGGAGACCGTCGCGGCGGTCGGGGGCCTGCTGCCGGCGATGCTGTCACTGCGGGGCTCGCAGGCGGCCATGTGGCACGCGGTCGAGCACAAGAGCATCGCCGCGTACGAGGAGGGCGGGCCGCGCGGCCTGGTGCACGCCGCCGACCATCCCAAGGAGCACGAGCGCTGCGGAAGCAACCTGGTGCTGCCCCTGGTCGCCACCAGCACCATCGCCAACGTGCTCCTGCGGCGGCTGCCGGTGCGCCCCGGAACCGGAGCGCGCGCCGCGGCCGCCGGACTCGGCGCGGGCGCGGCGGTCGAGCTGATGGGCTTCACGCTGCGCCACCCCGAGCACCCCGTGTCGCGCGTGGTGGCCGCGACCGGCCACTTCATCCAGGCCCGCTTCGTCACGCGCGAGCCGTCCGCCGGCGACATGGTGGTGGGCCTGCGCGCCATGCACGAGCTGTTCGCCGCCGAGGGCATCTCCCACGACCCGGACGGCGCGTCCTGACGGCCGCCCGGCGCCCCGACTGCCAGGTCACCGGCGTGATCCCGGCCCCGCCGGACGAGGTGTGGGCGCGCTGGACGGACGTGCCCCGCTGGCCGGAGTGGAACGAGGCGTGCATCGAGGCCCGCGTGGACGGCGCCGTGGAGGCGGGCGCGGTCCTCGACCTGCGGCTGCGGCACCCGGGCGGACGGCCGTTCATCACCCGCCCGCGCGTGACCGACGTGGACGAGGGACGGCGCTTCGAGTGGGCGGCGTACGCCATGGGTTTCGAGGCGCTCACCGAGACCGTGATGACGCCCGAGGACGACGGCACCCGGGTGATCATCACCACCGTGTCCCACGGCCCGCTCGCGTTCACGTACCGTTTGGTCATGCGCCCCGCCACCCAGCGTGCCATCCACGAGCTCATGCTCGACAGCCTGCGACGGGACCTCGCCGGTGCGTAGGGCCCTCGCAGTGGCCGCCGCACTGGCCCTCGTGGCGCCCGCCGTCGCGACCGCGCACATCGACGTGCTGCCCGAGCAGGTGGTCGCCGGCCAGCCCACGCTGTTCACGGTGCGGGTGCCCAACGAGCGCGGCGGCCCGGCCACCACGGCGGTGCGCGTGGTGTTCCCGAAGGACGTCACCGTCTACTCGTTCGCGCCGGCGCCCCCGGGCTGGACGCTCACCACCCAGTCGTCGCCCGACGGCCGCCTGTCGGGCGTCGTGTACCGCGGCTCGCTGCCGAAGGAGCGGTTCCAGGACTTCACGTTCCTGGCCAACGCGTTCACCCCCGGCAAGTCGGTCTGGAAGGCGTACCAGACGTACAGCGACGGCAAGATCAAGCCGTGGACGTCCGACCCGGCATCGGCCTCCGAGGGTGAGACCGGGCCCACCGACCCGGGTCCCGGAGCGGCGCTCACCGTGCTGCCCGAGGGCACCGAGACGACGGCCTCGGCCGCCCCGGCACCGGCGCCGGACGCGAAACCCGGGGACACCGCGCGCGACGATGACAGCGGCATGCCGCTGTGGCTCGGCCTGGTGGGCGTGGGGCTCGGCGCCGCGGCCCTGCTCGCCGTCGGGTTCCTGTGGACGACGCGCCCCATGAAACTGCCCGACGACGAATGAGCGCGCGCCCTCGGCGGCTGCCGCCCGAGACGTTCCAGTTGCCGGTCACGAAGATGCGCGACGGGTACTACTCGGACGCGTACTTCACGTTCACGCGCGAGCTGCTCGAGTGGGACGACCACCACCCCGACGTGGTGATGCAGGTGTTCCAGCGCGAGCGTTCGGTGCTGGGCGGCATCGACGAGGCCCTGGCCATCCTGCGGCTGTGCAGCGGACGTAAGCAGGGCGGCAAGTGGGTGCCGGGGTGGGACCGGCTGACGGTGCGGGCGCTGTACGACGGCGACGAGGTGGAGCCGTGGGAGCCGGTGCTCGAGATCGAGGGCCCGTACACCCTGTTCTGCCACCTCGAGACCGTGTACCTGGGCGTGCTGGCGCGGCGCACGCTGGTGAGCCGCAACGTGCGCGACGTGGTGGCGGCCGCCAACGGCAAGCCGATCCTGTACTTCCCCGCCCGCTTCGACCACTGGCACGTGCAGACCGGCGACGGCTGGGCGGCCCACATCGCGGGCGCCATCGGCGTGTCGACCGACGCGCAGGCCTCGTGGTGGGGCGGCAAGGGCATGGGCACGGTGCCGCACGCCCTCATCGCGGCGTACGGGGGCGACACCGTCGCGGCCGCGCGGCGCTTCGCCGACCGCTTCGCCAAGGACGCCAACATCACGGTGCTGGTGGACTTCGAGAACGACTCCGTGCGCACCGCCTGCGAGGTGGCCGAGGCCCTGGGGCCCGACCTGTGGGGCGTGCGCCTCGACACGTCCGGCACCATGGTGGACCGCTCGCTGTGGCACCAGATGGGCCGGTTCCCCCCCACCGGCGTGGTGCCGGAGCTGGTGTGGAACGTGCGGCGCGAGCTCGACGCGCGCGGCTTCGGCGGCGTGAAGATCGTGGTGTCGGGGGGCTTCAACGCGGCCCGCATCAGCCAGTTCGAGGCGGCCGGCGTGCCGGTGGACGCGTACGGCGTGGGCAGCAGCCTGCTGCGCGGCTCCAACGACTTCACCGCCGACATCGTGCGGGTGGACGGCCGCCCGTGCGCGAAGGAGGGCCGCAGCGAGCTGCCGTCCGGCAGATTGCAGCCCGTGGTGTGGGAGACGAGCGAGGAGACGGCGTGATCGAGGGACACCTGCACCACGTGGCCTACGTGGTGGCCGACATCGACGAGGCCCTGCCCTCGTTCACCGAGCGCTACGGCATGACGGTGAGCGTGCGCGAGATGATGCCCGCCCAGGGCGTCGAGGCCGTGATGATGAGCGCGGGGCCCGCGGGGGTCGAGCTGATCCGCCCGACCGACCCCGACGGTGCCATCGCCCGCTTCCTCGCCTCGCGCGGGCCCGGCCTGCACCACGTCGCGTACGCGGTGGACGACATCCAGGCCGCCCTCACGGGCCTGGCCCACGAGGGGGTGGAGCTCATCGACGCCGAACCCCGCGTCGGCCTGGGCGGCCACCTGGTGGCGTTCGTCCATCCCCGCTCGGGCATGGGCGCCCTGACCGAGCTGGTCCAGGACCACCACCCCGCACCGTAGGATCCCACCCTTGAGGACGTCGTGAAAGGAGCGGTCTATGGCCACCAGGAGGCTTGAGCTGGGCTTCGACGGAGGCACCGTGCTGCGCGTGAACGTGGACGAGCCGGTCGTCGCCACGCTCACGTCGGGGCTCGCGGACGCGGGCGACGGGTGGCACGAGCTCGCCACCGAGGACGGCACGTTCTGGATCGCCCTGTCGCAGCTGCGGTACGTGCGGGTGCCCAGCGAGGGCCCGCGCGGCGTGGGCTTCTCGGAGAGCTGACCGTCCGCCGGGGCCCGCACCGGGCGGGGGTGCGCCGCCGCCGGGGGTCACTTATCCTGGTGTGACACCACACGCCCGAGGCAACGTGGCCGCCCAGCGTCTCGTCGAGTCGAAGTTGCGCCTCCCCCCGCTGTCCGCGGAGACCATCCTGCGGCCCCGGGTGGATGAGATGCTGCGGCGCGCCGCCTCCCGGCACTCCGTGGTGCTGGTGGTCGCCGCCCCCGGGGCCGGCAAGACCACCGCCGCCGCCCAGTTCGTGCAGGCGCAGGGGCCGTGGGGCTGGCTGAGCCTCGACGAGGCCGACTCCCGCCCCGGCCGGCTGGTGACGTACCTCACGGCGTCCGTGGGGCGCGTGGTGCCGCACGCGGCGGCCGACGTGCGGGCGATGCTCGACGACGGCCTCGCGCCGGTCGAGTGCGCGCCCCTGTTGGCCGAGATGATGCCCGCGGGCAGCGCCGTGGTGGTGGACGACATCCATCACCTGGTGGGGTCCGAACCCTGCCTGGCCCTGCTGCGGGGGTTCGTGCGCCACATGCCGCCGGGCGCCACCGTGCTGCTGCTGGGGCGGCGGCTTCCTCCCCTGGGACTCGAGCGGGAGGTGCTGGCCGACCAGGTGGGGGGCGTGTTCGACCACGAGCTGGCGTTCACGCCGGACGAGACGTCGGCCCTGCTGCGCGCGCGGGGCAGCCCCGCGGAGGCCGGCGCGATGCACCGCGCGACGGGGGGATGGGCCGCGGGGCTGGTGTTCGACGCCCTGCGCGCATCGCCCCGCGGGGCCGCCCTGCCCCCCGGCGAGGACGCGCTGTACGCCTACCTCGGCAGCGAGGTGCTGCGCGACCTGTCCGACGCGCACCGCGACCTGCTGCTGCGCAGCAGCGTGCTCGATCAGGTCACCCCGGACGCGCTGCGCGCCCTGGTGGACGCCGACTGCGCCGCGGGGTTCGACGCGCTGTGCCGCCTGCACCTGCCGGCGGTCACCGAGCCGGGCGTCATCCGCTACCACCCTCGCTTCCGTGAGTTCCTGCGGCACCGTCTGGCGGTGGAGCTGCCCGGCGAGGCGCGCGACCTCGCGCTGCGCCACGGCCGGATGCTGGCGCGCGAGGGCTTCCACGAGGAGGCGGCCGACACCCTCATCGGCGCGGGCCACGCGACCACCGCCGTCGCGTCCGTCGAGGCAGCGACGCCGCTGCTCATCCGCCGGGGCGACTGGGACAAGGTGGTGCACTGGTGCCGCGAGATCGGGGAGGACGCCCTCGCCGCGAACGGCGCCCTGCGCGGCGCCCAGGTGCGGGCCCTGCTGCTGGGGCGGCGCCAGGAGGAGGTCGAGGCGCTCGTGCAGCGCATGATCGGGTCCGGCGAGCTCGCCCGGCTCTCCCGCGACGCGCCGGACGTCGTGGGCTGGGCGGTGTGGGCCCTGCACGCGTCCGGGGAGTGGCCGCGCCTCCTGCGCCTGCTGCCCGAGGACGCCCGCGGGCGCGCCGCCGTCGCGCGCCACCTGTTCGCCGTGACGTCCGCCTCGCACCCGCCCGTGCTGCCGGAGGGGACGTCCCTCGACCGCCCGCAGCCGCTGCACGTCGCGCTGCAGTCGGCGTTCTACTACCAGGGCAGGTTCGACGAGGTGGAGGGGCTCGCCGACTCGGCCGCCAAGCGCGGGCCCGTGACGGCGGCGCTGGGCCAGATCTACCGCGTCGCGGCGCTGCGCGAGCGCGGCGACGCCGCCGCGGCACGGGTGACGCTCGACGCCGTCGCCCCCCGCGTGAGGGCGTCGCGCTACCTGGAGTTCTGGCACCAGGTGGAGGGCGAGCTTGTCTTCGAGGAGGGCGACCAGGAGGAGGCCCTGCGCCTGGCCCGGGAGGCGCGCCGGCTGTCGCGTCGCCACGGCTACCGCATCGGCGACCGGGCCCTGTTCGCCGTGAGCGAGGGCAAGATGCTGGTGCGCATGGGCCTGTCGGACGAGGCCCGCCCGGTGCTGGACGACGCCCGCGCGTGGTGCGACGCCCGCGGGCTGCGGGGCTTCGGCGAGTGGGCGTCGGTGTGGTCGTCGGCCGCGCAGCTGATGTCCGGCGACGATCCACACGCCACGCGGGCGCAACTCGTCCAGGCGGTCGGCGCCATGCGCGCCGCCGAGCGCCGGCTCGAGCTCGCCGCCGGCGCGGTGTTCCTGGCCGAGGCGTGCTGGCGCTGCGGCGACGAGGAGGGCCACGACGCGGCCTGCGACCTGGCCTACGCCACGGCGGAGGCCCAGGGCACGCTGGCGCCGCTGCTGCGCGCGGTGCACCTGGTGCCCGACGTGCTCGCCCGCCGCGTCGACGCGTCGCCGCCGGGGGACCACCGCTGGCCGTCCCTGCGCCGCGTCATCCCCGCGCCGCCTGCGGTGACGCGCCCGCGGGTGCGCCTGCTCACCCTGGGGCCGGCGGGCCTGGAGGTCGACGGCGAGCCTCGCCGTGTGGGGCTGGGCAAGGCGTTCGAGCTCGCGGTCATCCTCGAGGGGGCACGGCCCCACGGCGTCGCCCGCGAGCGCCTGATCGACGAGCTGTTCGGCGACAGCGCGGACGGCGCCAACTACCTGCGCCAGGCCCTCCACCGGCTGCGCCGGGTGCTGCCGGACGGGGTCACCGTGCGCGCACGCGACGGCGTCGTCGCCTGGGAGCCGCCGGACGCGGTCACGTCGGCCGACCGGGACCTCGAGCACGCGGTCGCCCTGGGGCGCACGCTCCTGGGCGCCCCCCGCGCCGCCTGCCTCGCGCGGGCGCTCGCGGCCGTGGAGGACGGCCCGTTCATGCCCGGCAGCGAGGAGTCAGGCCTGGTGGCCCGCCGGCGGTTTCTGGACGACCTGGAGGCCGACGTCCGCGGCGAGGTGGCCGAGGCCGCGATCGTCGCGGGGAGGCCCGCAGAGGCGCTGGCGGTGCTCACCGCCGGCCTCGAGCGGGCCCCGCTGCGCGAGGACCTGTGGCAGCTGCTGATGCGGACGCGCGCCGAGATGGACGGGCCCGAGGTCGTGGCAGGCATCCTGGCCGACTGCCACGACGTGCTGCGGGGCTTCGGCCTCGCCCCGTGCGCCACCACCGTCGCCACGGCCGACGGGCTGCGGGCGGCGCGCACTCACGTCAGGTGACCGAGTAGCGGCAGAGCGTCTCCCCGCCGTCCAGCGGCACCAGCGCCCCGTGGATGTAGCTGGATTCGTCCGACGCGAGGAACACCGCCAGGTCGGCCACGTCCTTCGACTCCCCCCAGCGCTTCAGCGGGATGCTGTCGACGAACATCGTGTCGAAGTCCTTGTCGTCGTAGAACGCGCGGGTCAGCGACGTCTTGGCGTACGTGGGGCAGATGCCGTTGACGCGGATGCCGTCGCGGCCGTACTCGATGGCCAGGCAGCGCGTGAGGTTGGCCTGCGCCCCCTTCGACACGTTGTAGACGGACTGGTTGGGGTGGCCCTGCAGCCCGGCCGTCGACACCAGGTTGATGATCACGCCGCCGTCGCCCTGCGCCAGGAACTGCTTCACGGCCTCCTGCGCGCCGAAGAACGTGCCCTTGACGTTGACGTCGAAGCACGCCATCAGGTCGTCCTCGGTGAACTCGTGCGTCAGCTTGCCGCCGCGGTAGATGCCGGCGTTGTTCATCATCACGTCCAGCCGGCCGAACCGGCGCACGGTCTCGTCGATGAGGTTCTTCACCTGCGCGGCGTCGGTGACGTCGCACTCGACGAAGTCGGCCGTGCCGCCGTGCTCGCGGATGAGGTCCACCGTGGTCATGCCCGGCGCGTCCTCGAATCCGCCCTCGTTGGGCGTCTCCCGGATGTCGGACACCATCACGGTGGCCCCGGCGTCGGCGAACGCCACGGCGATCTCGCGTCCGAAGCCGGACGCCGCGCCGGTGACGACGGCCACGCGCCCCTCCAAGCGGTCGCTCGGCATCGTCACCCCTTCCCGCCGGCGAGGTGCTCGGCGAACCAGTCGCGCGCCGCGGTGCCGGCCACGTCGAAGCCGTCGACGTACGCGTCGAAGTGCCCGCCGGGGGCGATCACCAGCTTCTTCGGCTCGTGGGCGCGGTCGAACCCGGCGATGGCCAGGTCGGCGACCGTCAGGTGGTCGCCCTCCGCGACGACCAGCAGGAACGGCGTCGGCGAGATGTACGGCAGGTACGTCCCCGGCTCGTACTCCCAGAACATCTCGACGCTGCGCAGCGTGCACTCGTTGCGCCACGACGGCGCCCGCAGCTCGTGGGTCTTGGTGAACCAGCTGTACGAGTCGGCCGTCGGCAGGGCGGACGCGGCCATGGGGTCCTCGTCGACCACCGGGATCATCGCGGGCGCCTCCCCGGCGAAGCGCCGGGCGCGGTCGTCGTCGAAGGCCTGCCGCACGGACGCCAGGAAGTCGGCGCGCACCAGGCGGCGGGCGTTGTGGTGCCCGCTGATGAGCGGCACCTGCGACACGACGCACTTGACGCGCCGGTCGATGGCGGCCACCACGATCACGTGCCCGCCGGAGTAGCTCGATCCCCACACGCCGATGCGGTCGGCGTCGACCTCGTCCAGCGTGGTCGCGTACGTGATGGCGTGGCGGTAGTCGCGCACCTGCTGCCACGGGTCGATCTCGCCGCGCGGCTCCCCGTCGCTGGCACCGTGGTTGCGGTTGTCGAACACCAGCGCGCCGACGCCCGCCTCGGCGAACAGCTCGGCGAAGCGGTCGAGGTACATCTCCTTGACCGCCGAGTAGCCGTGGGCCATCACCACGGTCGGGAACGGCCCGGCGCCGTCGTCCGGCGTGTACAGCCATCCGCGCAGGGTGACCCCCTCGGCGTTGAACTCCACGTCACGTCTCATGGCGCCTCCCTCGGGCTCGGTGTGATGCCGGCCACGCTACGGGCGGGGCGTTAACCGGCGGGCCGTCCGCGACGCGCGTGCGTTACCGGCCCCCGCGACGGCGTCGTGACGGCGGCGCCGACGGGGCGCGGTGCGCCGCATGCCCCGGGGCGCGCGCGGCGGTGTAACGGCCCGCTCGTACGGTGATCGCACCAACCGGCAAGGGGGATCCGATGGCAGGCAAGCTGGACGGCAAGGTGGCAGTGGTGACCGGATCGAGCTCCGGCAACGGGCGCGCCGTGGCGCTGGCGTTGTCCCGTGAGGGCGCGGCGGTCGTGTGCTCCGACCTGCGGGTCGCGGCGCTGGAGGGCGGCTACGAGGAGGACATCGGCACCGCCACGCACGACGTCATCACCGGTGAGGGTGGCGCGGCCTTGTACGTGAGCGCCGACGTCACGAAGGCCGCCGACGTGGACGCCCTCGTGTCGACCGCGGTCAGCGAGTACGGGCGCCTGGACGTGATGGTGAACAACGCGGGCGTGTTCACCGGCCTCCACACCATCGTCGACGAGACCGACGACCAGTGGGACTTCACGATGGCGGTCAACGCGACCGGCGTGTTCTACGGGTGCCGCGCCGCGATCCGCCAGATGCTCGCCCAGCCCGACGACGGCGAGGGCTCGCGCGGCAAGGTGATCAACATCGCGTCCATCGGCGGACTGGTGGGACTGGCCCAGGAGCCCGCGTACTGCGCCTCCAAGGGAGCGGTGGTCAACCTCACCCGGCAGCTCGCCGTGGACTACGCACCCCAGCGCATCAACGTCAACGCGATCTGCCCCGGCTTCCTCGCCACGGCGATGGTGCGTCCGTTCCTGGACGACCCCGAGCTCAACAAGGCGCTTCACGACCAGTCGCCGTGGCCCCACCTGGGCACCGCGGAGGACGTCGGCAAGGCCGCCACGTTCCTGGCGTCCGAGGAGTCCGGCTGGGTCAGCGGAGCGAACCTCGTGGTGGACGGAGCGTTCACCGCCGGCTGACGCCGCGCACGGCCCCGCGTCTCTCCCGCGCACGCGCGCAGGGGGACGCGGGACGCCGTGCGGTGCCCGTCGACGTATTTCGCGTGAACCGATATTTGCGACTCAAGTCGCGCGCGCGGCACACCGACGACCACTTCCATGCCTCCCACCTCACGCCCCGTCCCCGTCGACGCCGACGTCCCGTTCGGCATCGAGGAACTGTTCTTCTCGGCCACCGATCGCAAGGGCCGCATCCTCGAAGGAAACGACGTCTTCCAGCGCGTCAGCGGCATGCCGCGCGACGTCCTCATCGGCAGCCCGCACAACGTCGTGCGCCACCCGGACACGCCGCGTGCCATCTTCCGGCTGCTGTGGCAGCGGCTGCAGCAGGGCCTGCCCATCGCGGCGTACGTGAAGAACATCTCCGCGGACGGCCGCTTCTACTGGGTGATGGCCGTCGCCGTGGCGACACCGGACGGATACCTGTCCGTGCGCCTCAAGCCGGTCAGCCCCGAGTTCGGCGCGGTGCCCGCCCTGTACGCGCGCGTGCGCGACGTGGAGCGCGCGCACGAGGCCGAGGGTGCCGACGTGCGCGAGGTGGCCACCGCCGGCCTGGAGGCCCTGATGGCGGAGCTGGGCGCTGCGGGCTTCGCCGACTACTCCGCGTTCGAGCGCGCCGTTCTGCCCGCCGAGATCCGGGCCCGCGCGGCGGCGCTCGCGGGGTCCGCGAGCGTGCGGTCCCACGTGCCCGCGATCGCGGACATGTCCGACACGCTCGACGCGCTCTTCACCCAGGTGGAGGAGTACCAGCAGGCGGGCGCCGAGCTTGATGCCACGTCCGGCACGGTGCGGGGCCTCGCCGTCGGGGTGCGCCTCAACGCGCTCAACGGCCTGGTGGCGGCACACCGCCTCAGCTCGGACGGCGCCACGCTGGCGGTGGTGGCCGACCGCATGACGGGCTCGGCCCACGACATCATGGGGCTCGTGTCATCCCTGGATGCGGAGCTCGCCCCCACCATCGAGGCCCTCGGAGCGCTCGCGTTCCGCATCTCCACGGCGAAGCTGCAGGTGGACATGGCCGCCGCCTATGCCGCCGAGGCGGACGCGCACGACGACGACCACGCCCGGTCGGTGCTGGGCCTCGTGGTGGGCTGCGCCGCCGACAGCGCGCGGGAGGTGGCGACCCTCAACGACGAGTTGCGGGAGCGCCTGGCGCGTGTCGCGGCGGCCGTCTCGGCCATCGAGGGCAGCCTCGACACGCTGGGCGCGCTGCACATGCGGGGCCGCATCGAGGTGGCCGGCGTACGCGACTCCGCGGCTTCCGGGTGCTCCTCGACGACGTCAAGGAACAGCTCGACGAGGGAACCGCCCAGGCGGCGAAGCTGGGCGCGGCCGCCGCCCGTTGCAACGGCGTGGGCAGCGAGGGCCGCGAGCTCGTCGCCCGCACGGCGGCGCTGGAGGACGCGGTGGTCGTCGCCGCCTGAAACGGTGTGGGCCGCCTGACGCGGCCGCGCCGGCCCGGGCACCGGTCTCCGGCGCCCGCCCCCTCCCACGCGCGGGTGATGCGGACGCGGTGGTCTGCAACACGCGCGCGGGGAGCGGACGTGGACCGCGGGTCGAGGCCGTACCCGCCCGTCGGGACGGGAATGAGTGACATATGGGGAGTTTGTTAGAGATCGACTACCTCCCGCGGCTTCGGACATGCAACGATCTGCAATGTGATGGCAGATCGACGTGCTCCCCTCCCTGTGTCCGCCCCGCCGCAGACACCGTCCGAACCGGCCTGGCCCGCTTTCCGTGCCGCCGCCGCGGCGTCGCCCGGCTACCGGGCACACCTGGCCGCCCATGGCGTGGACCCGACGACCGCGTCCGACTGGTCGGCCCTGCCCTACACCGACAAGGGCACCGTGTTCGCCGACGTCGCCCCGTGGGTGGCCGCGCCCGGCATCACGGGGGCCCGCGAGATCGTCTGCTCCAGCGGGCAGTCCGGCCCGCCCGTGTCCATGGCCCTGGTGAGCGCCGCCGAGCGCGACGCGGCCCGGGCCCACATGGACGGGCTGCTGGCCGCCATCGGCGCGGGCCCGGACTCGCCGACCCTGCTGGTGAACGTGCTGCCCATGGGCATCGCCGTTCCCACCGACCTGGCCACCGTGGCCACCCCGTCCGTCCACCCCGAGATGGCGCTGCACGTCCTCACGAGCCTGGCCCCGGCGTTCGACCGCGTCGTGCTGGTGGGCGAGCCGCTGTTCATCGCCGAGCTGGCGCGCCGCCTTCCCGCCGGCGACGTGCACCCCAACCTGTGGATCTTCACCGGCGGAGAGCCCGTGGCCGCCGCCTGGGGCGGCTTCGTCGCGGGCGCCCTCGGCATCGAGCCGTGGCGCGTCGGCGTGTCGATGGGGTGCGCCGAGATCGGGCTGCACCTGCTGTACGACACGCCCGAGCTGGCCGCCGCCCGCCGCGCCCTGGACGCCGACCCCGGCCTGTGGCCCGACGCCCCGTGGCGTGAGCTGAC
This sequence comes from Actinomycetota bacterium, assembly GCA_963169235.1. Classification (GTDB taxonomy): domain Bacteria; phylum Actinomycetota; class Thermoleophilia; order Miltoncostaeales; family Miltoncostaeaceae; genus JAGQUM01. The sequence continues at coordinate 101,849 of CAUJCX010000006.1, forward strand.
CCGCGACGCGTTCGCCCCGGCGCTGATGACGTACCGCCACGAGCGCCTGCTGGTGGAGACCCGCGAGCGCGGCGGCCGTCCGAGCCTCGTGATGACGCCGCGCGAGCCCGCCCTCCTGCCCCTGGTGCGCTACGACCTGGGCGACGTCGCGTGGGTGCTCGGGCCGCGCGCCATCGACCGCCTCAGCGCCGCGTGTGGCGTGCCGCTGCCGGACGCCGTCGTGGCCCTCGCCGGGCGGCCGGACGAGCTGGCGACCGCCGCCGGGATGCGGCTGCGGCCCGAGGCCGTCAAGGAGCGCATCTTCGGCGACCCGCGGCTGGCGACCGCGCTGTCGGGCCGTTTCCGCCTTACCGGCGAGGGCGACGCCGCCGTGCTGCACGTGCAGCGCACCGAGAGGGAGGCCGACGGCGCTCTCGCCGACGCCACCGCAGAGCTGGCCGAGTGGTTCACGCGCTACGCCGGGAGCGGTTCCCGCGTCGCGGTGCACTCCGCCGCCGAGTACCCGTTTCATGCGACCGGTGACTGGACGCACAAACCCCGCTACACCGGAAGGACCGGAGCATGAGCGCGATCCCGGGCAGTGACGACATCAAGGTGGTCCTCACCGACCGCATCGGCGACCTCGACGACGGCCTGCGGCTGGTGCACGAGGGCTTCGTGGAGTCGGGCTACATGGCCCCCGATCCGTCCGGGCGCCGGGTCATCCCGCAGTACCTCACCCCGGGCATCGCGTTCGCGCTCGCCACGCTGCACGATGAGGTGATCGCCGTCTGCACGCTCATCCCGGACGGGCCGTACGGGCTGCCCAGCGAGCACGAGATGCCCGCCGAGATGGACGAGGCCCGCCGGCGCATCGGTCGCCTGGTCGAGGTGGGGTCGCTGGTGGTCGCGCGCGAGCACCGCGCGCTCAGCCGCCGGGCCGTCGTGATGATGTTCGTGGCCCACTTCCGGCGCATGTTCCACCAGGACATCGCCGACGGCGCGGTGTGCACCGTGGCGCCCGACGGCGCCCGGTTCCACAAGTCGGTGCTGGGCATGCAGCCGCTGGGTGAGCAGCGGATGCTGCTGGGCGCCCCCGCCGTGCTGCTGGCCAACGACTTCGCGGGCATGCGTGATTACCTCGCCGCCCCCGGCGGGATCCTCCGGCGCACCGCCGCCGCGCTGTTCCACGACCCGGACCCCGAGTGGCTCGAGTCGCGGGTCGGCAGCATCGGGCGGGGCGTCGAGCTGGCACCCGCACCGCTCGAGCGGTTCAGTCTGCCGGTCGCACCAGTCGCGACACTGCCTGCCGCGTAGCCTCGACGGGATCGAGCGGTGTGCGAGGGCGGGGGACCGGGGGCGCGGCGACCGCCGCTCCGTGAGCGGAGGCGCCGAACGTGACGGCCACGGGGTGGCGTGACCCGATGGGTGCGGTGTCCGGCTCGGGCGGTGTGGACAGACGGCGCAGCAGCGCCGGCGACGGCCGCTGGAACGCGTAGCCCTGGCCCAGCGTGACCCCCAGGTCGCGCAGCGTGACCCACTGGGCGTGCGTCTCGATGCCCTCGGCGATCAGCGCGCACGACGTCTCGCGCGTGAACGCCACCATCGACCGTAGGAGCGCCTGTTTGACGTGGTCGCGGTCGACGTCCACCACGAACTCGCGGTCGAGCTTGGCGAAGTCGGGGCTGAGGCCGGTGATGTGACGCAGCGACGAGTGCCCCGCCCCCAGGTCGTCGATCGCCACCCGCACGCCGCGGGCCCGCAGCCCGGCGAGGCACACGGTCAGGTGGGCGTAGTCGCTCACCTGGTCGTGCTCGGTGATCTCCAGCATCAGCCAGTGCAGCGGCCCGTCGGGCATCAGGTCGTCCAGCATCCCCGACGCGATCAGGCGGGGGCTCGCGTTCACCGACAGGTAGCGGTCGCGATCCAGCATCACGCCCACCGTCAGCGCGCGCCGGATGCACTCCGCCTCGAGGTCGACGCCGAGCCCCACCGTGTTCGCCTCGGCGATCCAGCGGTCGGGACCCATGCGGGGATCGATATGCATGCGCGACAGCGCCTCGTAGCCCACGATGTCGAGCCCGTCCAGGCGCACGATGGGCTGGAACACGGGGCGGATGACGTACAGGTCGTCGATCATCGCCTGCACGCGGCCGCGGCGCGCGCGCAGCGACGCGGCGGCGACGTCGTCCGGGTCGGCGCCCTCCAGCAGCCCCTGGTCGAACGACACCACGCCCCCGGCGCTGGACTTGGCCGCGACCACGGCCTCCTCGGCGGCCGCCAGAGCGTTCTCACCCGTCTGGGCGTCGACCGGGCAGAACACCGCGCCCGCCCGCACGGGGAGCCCCATGCTGTGGCACGACGCGACGTCGACGAACCGGCGGGCGGCGGCGCGCACGTCGTCCCCGTCGCGCACGCGTCCCACCCAGCAGAAGCGGTCGGGGCCGACGCGGCCCCACGCGCCGGGGTGCGCGTCGTACGACAGCAGCCCGTCCGACACGCGCGTGAGCAGCGCGTCGCCCTCCAGGAAGCCGTTCTCGGCGTTCCAGCGGCCGAAGCCGGTGAGGTCCACGGTGACGACGCCGACGGGGTCCGCGGGGGTGGCGGTCATCACCATGTTGTTGGCGTGCCGGCCGATGGCGCGGGCGTCGAACATGCCGGTGAGGCGGTCCTCGTCGACGGCGTGCTGCACGCGCACCAGCGCGAACATGCGCCACGCGAGAAAGGCCCCCACCAGCCACAGCAGGCGACTCGCCAGCGGCGGGGCCAGCGTCGCCGCGGGGCCCAGGAGGGCCAGGCCGATGGACGCCACCGCGACCGTCAGCCGCTCGCCGGCCAGGGGCGACTCGCGCAGGTGCAGGCTGCGTCCGGCCGCCATCGCCATGGTGAGGAACACCGCCAGATAGCCGACGTTGCCCGCCGCGACCACGACCTCGTTGGGGCCGCTGGCCACCCCGTACGTCACGGTCGCGTCGCACAGGGCCAGCAGGGTGAACGCCGCCACCAGCCATCCGTAGAGCGCGTCGACGCCCAGCGACGCGCGCCGCACGGTGTTGTAGGCCGCTGCCAGCATCAGCAGGTCGAGCACGACGGGCACCAGCAACGCCACGTTCTCGGCCGTGCCGAGCGATGGGTGCCACAGGGCCCCCAAGATGGCGGCCGCGACCAGCACGAACGCGGCCAGCTCGACGCCGAAGATCTCCCGCAGGTGGCCCCGGTTCTCGGTGATGAGGGGCTGGCGCAGCTTCCACAGGGCCGCGGCCCACGGGACGTACGCGCCGAGGAAGCCGATCTGCGTCCACACAGCGGGGGACTCGACGCTGCCGCCCGTCAGCACGAACCCGATGTAGGGCAGCACTCCCGCCGCCCAGACGGCGCAGCCCAGCGCCATCCGCATGTGCACCTGACGCATCACCCCGGTGAAATGCCGGCCGGAGTGGGCCAGCGTGCCGGCGGCGACGGCCGCGGCCAGGCCCGTGCTCAGCGCCACCAGCGGGCTCACCTCGGCGCCGTCCGAGGCACCCGCGAGCCGCACCGCGACGGCCGCGATCAAGGGCAGCGACGCGACGAGGGTCAGCGTCACCAGCGCACACGAGCGGCGTGTCAGGGGGCATCTCACCACCGTCGGCATCGGCCCACCCCTGTGCATCCTTGACCACCGGGGCCTCGAAATCGCCGATACCGTCGGGTTTTCCGACTACTTTCGGGGGGTGCGCGCGGCGGCGTCAGACCGGGCTGTCCATCCCCCCTCCCTCCAGGCGGCTCTTCACCCGCACCTCCATGTCGTCGGCCCGCTGCAGGGCGACGGCCTCCGGCGACGCCTGCGACGGCGCGGCCCCGGGTGGCGGCCCGTGATGCCAGGCCACGCAGTGCACCAGCGCAAGCGTGCGGTCGTCGGGAAGCCGGACGCGACGGCACGCGTCCGCCACCAGCTCGGTGCCCAGCGCCACGTGCCCCAGCATGCGGCCCGCGGGCGTGGCCTCGACGGTGGCGCCCACCCGCCACGCGCGGGTGTAGCCCAGGTCGTGGACGATCGCGGCCGTCACCAGCAGATCGGGATCCAGCCGGGGATGCCACGTGCACAGCGTCTGGCACAGGGCGGCGACGCCGACCGTGTGCTCCACCAGGCCGCCGACGTACGCGTGGTGGCCCCCGCGGGTGCACGGCACGGTGCGCCACGCGCGGGCCAGCTCGTCGTCGCCCGTGAGCGCGTCCAGCAACCGGCGCAGGGCCGGGTCGGCCACCTCGTCGGCCAGGTGCAGCACGAACCCGAACAGCTCGTCGGGGTCGCGGTGGCTGCGCGGCACCAGGTCGGCGGCCACGTCGGCGGTGTCGCCGGCGGGCCGCACCTGGGTGATCACCAGTTCCCGGCGCCCGTTGCGCTCGGACGCGCGGCCCGACACGTGGTGGGCCGCGCCCACGGTGAGGCGCTCCAGGAACCAGTCGGGCTGCTCGAACACGGTGGCCCGGGCCGTGCCGGACGCGTCGGCCAGCTCCACCGACAGGAACGCGCGTCCGCTGCGGGCCAGGCGGCGTTCGACGGCCCGCACGGCGTAGACGCCCTCGAACGCCGCGCCGGGCGTGATGTCGGCCAGCGTGGTCATCGGTCCTGGGCCGGGCAGATCAGCCGGTAGTCGCACGAGCGGCAGACCCATCCCGGAGTGGGCGTGAAGTCGCCGGCCGCGATGGCGTCGAGCGACTCCCGGGCGACCGTGACGGCCTCCTCCATGTCGGCCTGCTCGGGGCTCTCCCGCGACTGGTCGCCGTCGAACACGTACGCCAGCACGGCGGAGCGCGCGTGGACGCCGAGCGCCTGGTCGGCGCCCAGCATGTACAGGCGCATCACCACGTGCCCGTCGCGGGCCGCGTTGCCCGTCGGCTGGTTGCCGGTCTTGTAGTCCACCAGCACGTACCCGCCGTCGGGCATCAGGTCGATGCGATCGATGCGCCCCGTGAGGCGGTGCGGGTGCAGCTCGAGCGTGAACTTCTTCTCGGTGGCCACCACCTGCGTCCCCGCGCTGCGGTGCACCCGCACCATGTCCGGGAACGTCTCGCGCGAGCGCTCGATGGCGTGGCGCCCCTGGGCGGTGCCGGCCACGCCCTCGGCCTCACAGCGGGCGGCCAGCAGGGTGGTCATCGCCTCGGCGTCCATCGGCTCCCGCCCGGGCGCGAAGCCCTCCTCCAGGGTCAGGTGCGTGGCGATGCCCAGGCCGCGGAGGGGGTCTCCCGACACGCCGGGGATGCGGTCGACGTGGGCGTAGCGGTACTGCAGCGGGCAGCGCCAGTAGCGCGCCAGCGCCGACACCGCCGTCCGCACGCCGGGCACCGGCGGTGGCGGCGGGGGCTCGGGCACCACGACGGGTTCGCGGCGCAGGGCCGCCGACTGGGCCGCGACGAGGTCCGCCACCGCCGCCACCGTCTCGTCGCGCTCGGCGTCCGTGGTGCTGCCGTCCGCCTCGGCGCGCGCCTGGGCGGCCGTGGCGCGCTCGAGCCGCTCGCGCGCCGCCCCCACGCGCTCGGCCAGCCCCACCGCGGGGTCATCGCCCACGGGACGGAGCTCCAGACGCGGCAGCACGCCCATGACGTCGTCGAGGAACGCGCTGGGCCGCTGCGGGACGCCGGCGGCCGACTGCCCCACGGTCGCCAGCACCAGCGTGTGGCGCGCGCGGGTGAGCGCGACGTACGCCAGCCGGCGGGCCTCCCACGTGTGTGCGTCGGGATCGGCCGGCACCGTCTCGGGCAGCAGCGCGTCCGGGATGTCGACGCCTCCCCGCTCGCGACCGGGCCAGTTGTAGCGGGTGAGCCCGATGACGTACACCGCGTCGAACTCGAGGCCCTTGCTCTGGTGCACGGTCATCACCTGCACGCCCCGGCGCTCGGCCGCCGTGCCCGCGTCGCCCCGGAACCCGACCTCCCCCAGCGACCACAGCGTCCGGGCCACGTCGGCCACGCCGGGACGCCGGGGCGCGTCGGACAGCGACTCCACCAGGCGCTCCAGCGCGGCCAGGGCCGCCAGCTGCGACGCGCCCTGGGCGCCTCCCCGGGCGACGGCGTCGGCGCGCAGCCCGGTGCGGTCGAGCACCTGGCGCAGCACCGCGGACGGAGGGTCGACGGCCGCGGCCCGCCCGAGCTCGTCGAGCAGGTCCACCAGCTGCGGGGAGTGCGGCGTGACGGCCTCCGCGAACGCGCGGCCAAGCGCCCCGCCCGCCGCCGTCGCGACCACGTCGCTGACGACGCTCCACGGCACGCCCCAGCGGGGGTCGGCGGCCACGCGCAGGTGGGCCTGGCCGTCGGTGGCGTCGCTGACGGCCCGCAGCCACGCGATGGCCTGGCGGATCTCGCGGCGGTCGAGGAGGCCGAGCCCGCCGCGCACCTGGAACGGCACGCCGGCGCGCTCGAGCGCGGTGACGATGGGCGCCGCCTCGGTGCGCACGGCCTTCATCAGCACGGCCTGCTCCTCGTACGGCACGCCGGCCTCGGCGAGCCGCAGGATCTCGTCGACCACCGCGCGCGCCTGCGCGTCGGCGTCGGCAGCCAGCCACAGCTGGGGGTCGGGCGCCTCTCCCTCGCGCTGGGCCACCAGGCGCTTCTCGACCCGGTCGGGCACCTTCGACACCACCGCCCAGGCGGCGTCGAGGATCACCTGGCTCGAGCGGTAGTTGCGCTCGAGCCGCACCTCCTCGGCGTCGGGGTAGCGGGCGCGGAAGTCGGCGATGTTCTTGGTGGACGCGCCGCGGAACCGGTAGATGCCCTGGTCGTCGTCCCCCACCACGGTGAGACTGCCCTGGGGATGCGCCACGGAGAACAGCAGCTGGGCCTGCGCGTGGTTGGTGTCCTGGAACTCGTCCACCAGCAGGTGGCGCGACACCGACCGCACGGCGTCGCGCACGTCGGGGTGCCGCCGCACCAGGTCGAGCGCCCGCTCGAGCGACATGCCGAAGTCCTCCACCCCCTCCTCGGCCAGCCAGCGATCGTGGGCGGCGAACGCCTCGGCGAACTCCAGGTGCCGCTGCGCCTCGCGTGCGTCGCGCCGGCTGGGGGCGGACGCGACGGCCTCCCGGGCCCAGCCGAGATAGGCGTCGGGCCGCACCAGCTCGTCGCGGCAGCGATTGATGCGCCCGACGATGCCCGCCGCGATCTGGGCGGGGTCGCTGCGGCCGGTGGTCAGCCGCAGGTCGAGCTGGTGCAGCCGCTCCAAGAGCAGCAGGGTGCGTTCTTCGTCGCCGATGTGGTTGACCGCGGGCGCCAGGCCCTCGGCGACGCCGTGCACGCGCACCAGGTCGTGCGCCCACGAGTGGAACGTCGACACCCGCAGCGTCTCGTGCGAGCGCCCCAGCAGGTCTTCGGCGCGGTGCCGCAGCTCCTCGGCCGCCTGGCGGGTGAACGTCAGCGCCACCACCGCGGACGGGTCGGCGCCCTGGTCCACCAGCCACGCCAGGCGGTGCGACAGCACGCGCGTCTTGCCGGCCCCGGCGCCGGCCAGCACCAGCAGGGGGCCACCGGGGTACGTGACCGCGCGGGCCTGTTCGGGTGTCAGCGATGCAAGCACTGCACGGGATGTTAGGGAGCCCGCCCGTCGCCGCCCGCGCGACCCGGAACCGAGGCGGGGCGGAAGGGCTTGGTACGATCGGCGGGTTGCTCCCCGCCGCGCATCCCGACCGGGCGACGGCCCTCACGGCACCGTGACCGCCCCCTCACCCACGCCGGACGGCGCGGCCTGGCTCACGCTGCTCGACGACGCGTGCCGCGAGATCGCCGCGTCGCTCAAGCGGCTCAGCCGGGAGGAGCGCACCCGCAGCTTCGGCCGCGGCGCCGGCGGCGACACCACGGTGGGCGTCGACCGGGTCGCCGAGGACATCCTCATCGAGGCGCTGCGCGAGCGCCATCGCCGCACCGGCGAGCCGGTATCGCTGGTCAGCGAGGAGGCCGGCCTGCTGCACGTGGGCGGGCCGGGCGGGCCGGTGGTGATCGCCGACCCGGTGGACGGCAGCCGCAACGCGGCCCGGGCGGCGCCGCTGTTCGCGACGTCCGTCGCGGTCGCCGATTCGCGCACCATGGGCGGCGTCCGCATCGCCATGGTGTACGGGCACGGGGCCGACGAGGTGTTCACGGCCGAGCGCGGCGTCGGCGCGTGGCTGGACGGCCAGCACCTGCCGATGCCCACCCCCCCGGAGCGGCTCCGGATGCTGGCGGTGGAGGGGGCCAGCGCCGCCCGCATCGGCGCCGCCGCCGCGACGCTGGTGGGCGAGGTGGGGCGGCTGCGGTCGCTGGGCACCATGGCGCTGTCGATGTGCTGGGTGGCGGCGGGCCGCGTCGACGGGCTGCTGGGCCTGGGCGCGGTGCGTGCGGTCGACGTCGCCGCCGCCCAGCTGGTGCTGCGCGAGACCGGCTGCTGGGTGGGTCTGCCCGAGGCGGAGGACGTGGACGACTGCCCGCTGGACGTGGTGGTGCGCCGGCGCGTCATGGCCACGGCGCAGCCCGACCTACTCGACAAGATGCGGCGCGCGCTCGTCGCCGCCGGATCGGTGGTGCCCGCGTGACCGGTCCCGCCGGGCCGCCGCGCCGCGAGGACGTCGACGAGCAGGTCTCGCGCGACTTCGACGACGTCGCCCGCATCACCGCCGGCGTCACCCGCATCGCCGTGGCCGCCGCCGTCGTGGCCCCGCTGTGGCTGCTGCTCTTGTGGCTGCTGGGCACCACGGTCGGCGTGGGGCTGGGGTCGCTCATCATCGCGACGCTCGGCGCCGGGCTGGTGGGGTGGGCCTGGCTGCGCCGGTTCGGTCCCAGCCGCGCGGAGGCCGCGCAGGGACGCGACCGGGCCGCGGCGGGCGGCATGGGCATCCCGCGCGTGGCCATCGTGATCGCCGTCGTCATCATCTTCGCGTACCTGCTGCTGGTGCTGAAGGCGGCCGGCTGACGGCCTCCCGCACGGCAACAGGGCACAATGACGCCGAGGCGTCACCGATCACCGAGGAGTGCGCATGAGTCCCCTGATCCCCATGGTCGTCGAGCAGACCTCGCGCGGCGAGCGTTCGTTCGACATCTACTCGCGGTTGCTCAACGAGCGCATCATCTTCCTGGGCACCCCCATCGACGACCAGATCGCCAACCTGATCGTGGCGCAGCTTCTGCACCTCGATGGGGAGGACAGCGACAAGGACATCTCGCTGTACATCAACTCGCCGGGCGGGTCGGTGTACGCGGGCCTGGCGATCTACGACACCATGAACTTCATCAAGGCCGACGTGCAGACCATCTGCGTCGGCATCGCGATGAGCATGGGGGCCCTGCTCCTGTGCGGCGGCACCAAGGGCAAGCGCATGGCCCTGCCCAACGCCCGCATCATGATCCACCAGGTGTCGGGTGGCTTCCAGGGGCAGGCGACCGACATCGAGATCCACGCCCGCGAGGCGCTGTCGCTGCGGCACCGGCTCGACGAGATCATCGCCACGCACACCGGCCAGCCACTCGACAAGGTGAAGCACGACACGGAGCGCGACAACTTCATGTCGTCGGACGAGGCCGTCGAGTACGGGCTGATCGACCGCACCATCCGCCCCGACGCCTGACCGCCCGGGACGCGGTCCGGGCCGTTAACGAATCCGAGCGGGGCCGAAGCCCCGCTCGAACGCGATTCGCAGCGCTACCGGATTGGCAACACATGCTGGGGACATTCTGCCGCTTTCCGACCCGCGGCGAAAGGGGCTGGGGTGTTATTCGCGTCCCTGTTTCGCCAGGACGTCCGACTCCCGCAGAATCACCAGCTCCTCACCGTCGACGGTGACCTCGGTGCCGCCGTACCGCGAGTAGACGACCTCGTCGCCCACCTCGACCTGCATGGGGACGCGCGTGCCGTCCTCCACCAGGCCCGGACCGACAGCGACGACGGTGCCGCGGTGGGGGCGCTCCTTGGCCTGGTCGGGCAGGTACAGCCCCGAGGCGGTCATCTCCTCGGCGTCCAGGGGCTTGATGACGACGCGGTCCGACAGCGGCAGAACTTTCATCGTGGGGATCATCTCCGGGTGAGACGGCGCATCGCGAGGGGCGCCGTGGTGTGACGTGCGGCGGACGGGCCGGGCGGCCCGCTACAGCACCGGGAACTCGTTGACCTCGCTGAAGTGGACGACCGACACGGTGTCGTCGAGCCGCACCTCGCGCGAGTAGATCTGGGAGAGGAACGCGAGCGTGTCCTCCACCCGCCGGAACTCCGGGTTGTCGCGCTCGATCTCACGCTGTGACAGCTCACGCACGGGCTTCGTCTCGACCCGGTCGATCACGGCCGTGAAGATCTTCTGGCGCGGGCCGTGGCGGTGTCCCACCGTCACCCACACCAGCTGCCCCTCGGCGTACTTGCCGGACTTGTCGCCCAGCCTGATCGTGGCGGTCTTGCGTCCCTTGCGCAGCTGGTCGATGAACAGCGGCGAGTAGAAGTTGAGCGCGAACAACGATGGTCCCCCGGTCGGGCGTGCACACGGATGCTGCGACGGCGCTCGCGGTCGCGGCAGGCCGACGCTGGCAAGCGTACTGCCTTTGGCCATCACACTCACGGCCAACGGCAGTACGCGTGCCGACGCTGAAGCTCAGCGCCCTCCGAACAACCGCCGCAGGAAGCCCATGAGGCCCCCGGACGAGGCCGCGGGCGGTGCGGACGCGGTCGACGAGGAGGGCGGCGGCGGAGCCGCGGACCCGGCGGACGGGCCCGAGGGTGCGGCCGCACCGGACGCGGACGCGGAGCTCGCGGAGGCGTCCGCGCCGGACGACGGCGCGCCGCCGACCCACTTGTCGAGCGCCTCCCAGCCGGTGCCGCCGGCCGGTGCGCTGCCGCGCCCCGGGCCTGCGTCGGCGGCGGCGGGTGCGGACCCGGCGTCCGCCGCGCCCTGCGCCTTGTCGCCGGAGCCGCCCACCCACTTCTCGAGCGCCTCCCAGCCGGTCTTCACCTTCTCCCCGGCCTCATCCACGACCCTGCCCGCGGTCTCCTTCAGCTCGGAGCCGTGCTCGGACGCCTCCTCGCGGGCCGTGCCGACCCACTTCTCGAGCGCCTCCCACCCCGTCTTGGCCTTCTGGCCCGCGGTGTCGAGGGCCCGGTCGGCGCTGCCGCGCGCCTGGGCCACCGCGTCACCCGCCTGCTCGCGGCCGGTGCCGACCCACTTGTCGAGCGCCTCCCAACCGGTCTTCTTGGCGCCGCCTGCGGACTCCGCCGCGGCCGGGGCCGCGGTGCCACCGCCGCCGGAGCCGCCACCAACCCACTTGTCGAGCGCCTCCCAGCCGGTTTTCTTGGCGCCGCCCGCGGACTCCGCCGCCGGGGCCGCGGGTGCCGCCTTCTCACCCGAGTCGCCACCACCGCCGGCCACCCACTTGTCGAGTGCCTCCCAACCCGTGGGAGGAGCGCCGCCGGCGAGCGGTGGCGGGAAGCGGAACGTCAGCTTCTGCAACGAAACCTCCGGCTTGGGTGCGACGCGGGCCGTCGTGCATCGACCCGCATGGGTTGTGCAAGTGCGCACAAACTTACGCCCCGGCGACCGTCGACGTCAAGGCGAGATCCGCATCGTGGGCGGCCCGTCGTGGCCGCATCGCGCCCCGCGCCATCCCCCGTTAGAGGGATGACAAGAGGCGGCGGTAGCTGTCGAGGCGCCCGGGGGTCACGTGGCCGGGCACGGCGCAGCCCGCGTCGCCGTCGTGGCGACAGCCGCGGAAGCGGCACCCGGCGGCCGCCCGCGCGATCTCGGGGAAGCCCTCTGCCAGATCGGCGGCGTCCATCGGCGGCAGGTAGAACGTGCGCACCCCCGCGGTGTCCACCACCGCGCCGCCGTCCGGCATCGGCACCAGGCGCGGGTCGGACGTGGTGTGCCGCCCCTGGCCGGCGCGGTGGCTGACGTCGCCGACGGCACGGTCGACGCCGGTGAGCGCCCGGGTGATGCTGCTCTTGCCCACCCCTGAGTGCCCGCACAGCGCCGCGGTGCGGTCGCCGATGTCCGCCCGGATGCGCGCGATGAACGCGGGATCGGTGGTGGTGCCCTGCACCACGTCGTAGCCGATGTCGCCGTACACCTCGGCGGCCCGGGCGATGAGGGCCTCGTCGTGCGGCAGGTCGGTCTTGGTGATGACCAGCGAGCACGTGAGTCCCCCCAGTTCGCCCGCCACCAGGTAACGGTCGATGAACCGCGGCCGGAACGGGGGGTCGGCCGCCGCCGCCACCACCATCAGCATGTCGGCGTTGGCGACCAGCGGCCGCGCGCGGTTGCGGGCGGAGAACTCGCCCCGGCTCAGGAGGGTCTGACGGGGCAGCACCGCCCGGATGAAGCCGGTGTCGCCGCGCCGCTCGACGCTCACCATGTCGCCGGCCACGGCCGGTCCACCGGGCAGACGGGGCGTGAACGCCGCCTCCCACTCCCCCGCACCGCTGTCGACGGTGGCGCTGGGACCCGCCACCCGGATCACCCGGGCTTCCACGACCTCGCCGTCGGCGGGGTCCGTCGCCGGCACGGAGGGAGCTACCGGTCGCTTCCCAGGAGGTCACCGGCCGTGAACAGCGCATGCAGGGGTGCCCCGTCGAGGACGTCGGCGATGGCCTCGCGGCCACCCTCCTCGCGGTCGATCACCACGACGGCTCCGACCACGCGTCCACCGGCCTGACGCGCCTTCTCGAGCGCGATGCGCAGCGATCCGCCGGATGTGAGCACGTCGTCCACCACCACGACGGGCGTGCCCTCCTCGATGAACGGCCCCTCGATCCACTGCTGCAGGCCGTGCTTCTTGGCCTCCTTGCGCACGAAGAACCCGGTGACGCGGCGTCCGTCCTGCCACGCCGCCGCGGTGGCCGCGCACACCAGCGGGTCGGCTCCCATGGTGAGGCCCCCGACGGCGCCCGGCTCGGTGGCGGCCACCAGGTCCCACGCCATGCGCCCCGCCAGCGCGGCCCCCTCGGGGTCCAACAGCACCTGGCGGGCGTCGACGTAGTACGACGAGCGGCGTCCCGACGACAGGACGACGGACTCACGGATGACGGCGTGCTGCACCAGGAGGGTGCGCAGGCGGTCGCGGGTGGCGGTGTCGGTCACGCCGGGGACGCTACCGGAACCGGCCCGCGCCGCGACCGCCGCCGATGGCCGGCGCGGCGCGGGCCGGCGGGGGTTGACTAGGCTGTCGTGGCGCCGTCGAAGCCACCAGGAAGGACGTTTCGCGTTGGTCGTCGTCACCCCCGAGGGAACCCCGAACCCGAACGCCGTCAAGTTCACGCTCGACCGGCCCGCCACCGACGGCCGGCCGGTGACGTTCCGGGCGGGCAGCGATCCGGCCGACTCGCCCCTGGGCCACGCCATCTTCCAGCTGGACGGCGTCACCAACGTGTTCATGACGGCCGACTTCGTGAGCGTCACGAAGGAGCCGGACGCCGCCTGGGACGACCTGCTTCCGGCCGTCATCGAGGCCATCGAGCAGCACTTCGGCGCATGAGCAGCAGCACCGGATTCGTGTTCTCGCTGGCGATCGGGTTCATCTTCCTCGTCGGCGGCATCGCGTTCATGCTGTTCCTCGACGAGCACCGCTTCCTGTTCGGCATCCCGTACACGCTGCTGGGCCTGCTGATCGTGGTGGGGATGCTCGACGGCCGGCGGCGGCGACGGGTGCGCGAGGCCCGTGAGGCCGCCGAGGCGGCCGAGCAGGCGCAGCTGGCCGAGCGCTAGCGGAACGTCATGCGCAGCGTGCGGTCGGTGCGCGCCACCTGGCGTCCGGCCCGCACCACCAGCCGGTAGCGCAGCACGTACGGGCCGCCGGGATCGGCGCGGCCCACGGGGATGCGCGACGTCGCGAAGTACAGGCCGGGTTCGTCGAACGTCGCCGGGGCCCGCACCCGCGCCATCACCACGCCGTTGGCCGTGGCGATCAGCGCCCGGCGCGTGACGCGGATGAGGGGGCGGCCCGCCACCCGGTAGCGCACCACGTACGCGTACGTACGCGCCCGGCGGTACGGGGGCTTCGCGGGCTGGCGGGTCTCGGCGTCGACGACGCGGATCGACGTGATGCGCACCGACACGGCCCCGTGGGCCGGGACGGCGACGCAGGCGCACGCCACGGCGACGGCCACCACGGGCAGCGTGCGCCTCATGGCCGCACCGCGCCCGGCCGCCCCGGCCGCAGGGAGCGCACGCCGCGCAGCCGCACGGTGAACACGGTGCCGATGCCGGGGGTGCTGGTGACCGACACGGTGCCGTCCACCAGCGTCACCAGCCGCTTCACGATGGCGAGGCCGAGCCCCGAGCCGCCCATCCCCGTGCGCCGGCGCGATCCGTCGACGCGGAACAGGCGGTCGAAGATGTAGGGCAGCTGCTCCGGCTCGATGCCCACGCCCGTGTCGGCCACCGACAACAGGGCGTCCCGGCCCTGCACGCGCGCGGCCACCGTGACCCGGCCGCCCTCCCCGGTCGCGGAGACCGCGTTGCTGACCAGGTTCGCGACGATGGTGGAGACGTGCCCCTCATCGGTCCAGCCGAGCTCGCGCTCGCCGTCGCGCGGGCCCGAGAGCGTCACGCCGCGCGCGGCGGCAGCGGCGTGGTAGCGCGCCACGACCGAGCGCGCGATCTCGGCCAGGTCCACCTCGGCGCGCTCCACCGGGGGGTCCAGGTCGAGCCACGTGAGCTCCTGCAGGTCGCGCACGAGGCCGCGCAGGCGCACGGCCTCCTCGCGGATGGTCTCTGCGGCCTCCTCCCGGTCCTCGTCGGTGCGGGCCGTGCCGTCGGCCAGCGCCGTCGCGAAGCCCTCGATGGCCGTCACGGGGGTGCGCAGCTCGTGCGCGGCGTCCGCGATGAAGGCCCGCTGGCGGGAGTCGGCGATCTCGAGCTGTGAAGCCATGCGGTTGAAAGCCTTCGCCACGATGCCCGCCTCGCCTGCCGTCTCGGCGGCGCGAACCGTCAGATCCCCCTCGGAGACCTTGCCCGCCACCGCGACGAGCTCGCGGTACGAGTTGCGCAGGCGCCGGGTGAGCGAGCCGGACAGGAACCACGCCACCACGCCCACCGCGCCGATGCCGATGGCGATCACGAGGGCCAGCACGCGCCGGTCGACCGTGCTGATGGGGTCCATGCGCTCCAGCGTGACGCTGGCCCACCGGTTGCGGGCCTGGGCGGCGGCGTACGTCCGGCCGGCCGGAACGTTCCAGATGGTGTCGATGCCGTCGATGCGCACCACCACGCGGGTGTCGGTGAGGTAGCGCACGGCCTGCGCCACCGTGGCGTTGGCGTTGTCGCGGCCGCCGTTCACCAGGCTGCGCGCCAGCGTGCGGGCCTGGCGGTCGAGGCCGGCCTCGACCTGGTTGCGGGCCTGCCCCTCGATGACGCCGTAGAGCTGGCCGACGACCAGGGCCGCGCACACGGACGCGGCCACGAAGTAGACCGCGGCCCGCACCCGGATGCTGCCGAGCGCGCGGCTCAGCAGCGGGTGCGCGCTCACCGTGGCGGCTCGACCTTGTACCCGACCCCTCGCACGGCCACCAGCGGCAGGTCGTCACCCAGCTTGCGCCGCAGGTTCGCGACGTGCACGTCGACCGTCTTCGCGCCCACGGCCGACTGATAGCCCCACACGCGCTCCAGCAGGCGCTCACGCGAGTAGACGACGCGCGGGTGCGACGACAGCTCGTACAGGAGGTCGAACTCCAGGCGCGTCAGGTCGACCACCTCGCCGGCCTTCGTGACCTGGCGCGCCGCCGGCTCGATGTGGATGTCGCCGAGCGTGACGTTGCGGTCCTCGGGCTCGCCCCCGGCCGAGCGCCGCAACACGGCCTTGACGCGCGCCACCACCTCGACAGGCGAGAACGGCTTGGTGACGTAGTCGTCGGCGCCCAGCTCGAGGCCGGTGACGCGATGCGTCTCGTCGGTGCGCGCGGTGACGAGGATCACCGGCACCTCGGCGGTCTCGCGCACGCGCCGCGTCACCTCGAAGCCGTCGATCTCGGGGATCATCACGTCCAGCAGCACCAGGTCGATGCCGCCGCGACGCACCTGCTCGACGGCTTCGCGGCCGTCGGCCGCCTCGGTCACCGTGAAGCCGGCGTCGGTGAGGTACATGCGCAGGAGGCGGCGGATGGCGCGCTCGTCATCGACCACCAGGATGTGTCCGCGTGTGGGCATGTCCCGATTCTAGGGCCGCGCGCGGCCGGTGGGCGCACGCCGGGCGCCGTCGTGGGCACACCGGGCCTTGATACGGTGCGTCCGGCTCCCTACCTTTCGTGGGCCGCAGGGCGAGATAGCTCAGTTGGTAGAGCACACGACTGAAAATCGTGGTGTCCCCAGTTCGAGTCTGGGTCTCGCCATCACCGTCCCCGGCGCGCGGGTCGCACGCCGCCGGGTCCCGCCACACGGCCCCGCCAGGTCGTCGGCAGCCGGCCGTGCGCGTCGCGTACCGCACTCAGCGCGCGGGATCAGGAAACTCTCACGAAACGCTGATCGTC
>CAUJCX010000007.1 GCA_963169235.1 Actinomycetota bacterium
GGGGCGGCGCTTCTGGGTGGCCTGTCGCGTCAGCTTCTCGGCCTCGCGCGTCAGCGTCCGGTAGTCGGCGCCGCGATCGCGCCGGAACGCCTCGCGGAGTTCATCGCCCGTCAGGGTGTCGATCGTGGACGCCTGGAAGACGGTAGCCTGCCCGCCGGCCGCGGCGATCTCGGCCCGCACCCACTCGAAGTCCTCGCGTGCGTCGTGCTGGTTCGGCAAGGCGTAAACCGAGTTCTTCACGGCCACCGCGCCGAGTTCCCGCAGGCGGCGCCACACCCGGACGCGCACACCGACGGGTCGCGGGGGGAGTTGATGGACGAGCAGCAGCCACGGCTCGACCGCCGAGGACGGTGACGCGGACGCCTGTGGATCGGCGGTGCGGCGTGGCGCGCCGTGCCCAGCGTGTATCATGAGTCTCGGTGACATGTAACAACTGTTTCCGTGTATAGTCAAGCCCGTCGCCGCGGCCCGCGCGTGGCAGCGTGCGCTCGAGGCGATGTCGGAGACGGATGGGATGAGGAACGGCCGGCTGCTCGTGTGGGCGATGGTGATGTGGGCGATGGCGGCGGGCGTCGGCCGCGCTCAGGAACGCTCGACGCCTACGCTCCACGTGGGTCACCTGCCGGACGACGTCCACGTCGACGGACGCCTGGACGAACCCGCGTGGCAGTCGGCCGATCTCGTCGACGCGTTCACGCAGACCGACCCGTCAGAGGGCGCGCCGCCCTCGGCGCGGACCGTCGTCCGCGTCCTGGCCAACCACAGGGCGCTCCTGATCGGCGTGGACTGCACGCAACCCGACGGGGTCGGGGTGGTCAGCTACAGCGTGCGGCGCGATGCCCCGCTCACCTCGGAGGATCACGTCCGCCTCGTGCTGGGCCCGTTCCTCGACGGCCGGTCCGGCTATGTCTTCGCCGTCAACCCCAGTGGCGCCCGCTACGACAGTCTGATCAACCCGGGCGGGGAATCCGACAACCCGGAATGGGACGGGATCTGGACCGCCGCCACCACGCGCCACGCCACGGGATGGAGCGCCGAGATCTGGATTCCCCTGCAGACCCTCAGCTTCAAGCCCGGCCTGCACGAGTGGCACTTCAACGTGCAGCGACGCATCCAGCGCTTGCTGGAGACCGTCCGCTGGGCGTCGCCGCTGCGTCAATACCAGGTCATGCAAACGAGTCGTGCCGGGTTGCTCACCGGCCTGCCGGAGGCCGACCTCGGGCGTGGGCTCAGCATCCGGCCGGCGGTGACGATGGGCGGTGGGATCCCCGCGCCTGAGGCGTCGGTGGACCGTGAATTCCAGCCGAGCCTCGATGTCACGCAGCGCCTGGGCTCGAACACGCTCGCGTCGGTCACGGTGAACACGGATTTCGCCGAGACCGAGGTCGACACGCGGCGCACCAACCTCACGCGGTTCCCGCTCTTCTTCCCCGAGAAGCGCACGTTCTTCCTCGAGGGCGACGACATCTTCGCGTTCGGGTTGGGCCTGAACCAGGACGTGCTCCCGTACTTCAGTCGGCGCATCGGCCTGGTCGGAGGGGAGCAGGTGCCGATCATTGCAGGGGCGAAGGTCAACGGCCGCGCGGCGAACACGAACTTCGGCGGCCTCGTGGTGGGTACCAACGACCAGGCCGGCGTGGTCGACGACGAGGCGGTGATGGCGGTGGGCCGGGTGAAACAGAACATCTGGCGCGAGTCGTGGGTCGGGGCGATCGCGACGGTGGGCGATCCGCTCGGGCGACGGGGCGCGTGGCTGGCCGGCGGCGACTTCACCTACGCCACGTCGCGCTTCCGCGGCGACAAGAACTTCCTCGTGGGCCTGTGGGGACTGGCCACGGGGCGGGAGGATCTCGGCAGCGACGCGTCAGCGGTGGGCGTCAAGATCGACTATCCGAATGATCTGTGGGACATCGCCCTGACCGGCAAGCGCATCGGGCGCGACTTCGACCCCTCGTTGGGTTTCGTGCCGCGCCCGGCGGTGTACCTCTTCAACCTGGGCGTGAACAACCGGACCCGCCTCACGCGCGGTCCAATACAGCAACTGCTGCACGAGTTCGAACCCTCGCTAGCGACCGACCTGTCGGGCCGATGGGAGAGCTACCGGGCGTTCTTCGCCCCGATCAACTGGCGCTTCCGCAGCGGCGACCGCTTCGAGTTCAACGCCAACCCCACGGGCGAGCGCCTGACCGAGGCGTTCGAGGTGGCCGACGGCGTCGTCATCGCCCCGGGCCCCTATCACTGGATGCGCTACCGCCTCGAGGTCGGCACAGCGCAGAAGCGCCGACTGTACGCGCAGGTCACGTGGTGGTTTGGCGGGTTCTACGACGGGACGCTGGATCAGGTCGTCTGGACGGGCGCGTGGAATCCCACGCCGCTCGTGACGCTCGAGTTCACGGGCGAACGCAACGTCGGCCGCCTGCCCAGCGGCGACTTCACGCAGACGCTGGTGGGCAACCGGCTGCGTCTGAACATCTCGCCCGATCTCTCGATCGCGAGCTACGTGCAGTACGACACCGACAGCGACTCGGTCGGTGTCAACACCC
>CAUJCX010000008.1 GCA_963169235.1 Actinomycetota bacterium
TGGTGGCGACCACGCTCATCTCCACGGTCGGCGGGGCCAGCGGTCCGCTGGTCGGCACGGCGTTCCTGCGGGCCGCCCCCACGGGCGGTGACGCCGACCCCCTCGACGCCGACGCGGTCGCGGGCGCCCACGAGGCCGCCCGCGACGGCGTGGTGGCCCGGGGCAAGGCCGAGCTGGGCGACAAGACCATGGTCGATGCGCTCACGCCCGCCGTGGACGCGGCCAAGAAGGCGGCGGCCGACGGGGCCGACGTCGCGGGCGTGCTGGCCGCGGCGGCCGATGCGGCGGAGAAGGGCTCGGCCGACACCGAGCCCCTGCAGGCGCGCAAGGGACGTGCGTCGTACCTGGGCGAGCGCTCCATCGGGCACGTCGACCCCGGTTCCAAGAGCACGGCGTACCTGCTGCGCGCGCTGGCGGACGCCGCGAAGTAGCCGTGCCGGTCGGACTGGTCATCGTGTCGCACAGCGGCGACGTCGCCCGTGGCGTCGCCGCGCTGGCCGCCCAGATGGCGCCGTCGGTGGCGCTGGCCCCCGCAGGTGGCACCGACGACGGTGACATCGGCACGTCGTTCGACCTCATCGCGGCCGCCATCGCCCAGGCCGACACCGGCGACGGCGCCGCGGTGCTGTACGACCTCGGCTCGGCGCTCCTGACCGCTGAGACGGCGATCGAGTTCCTCGATCCCGACGCGGCCGAGCGGGTGCGCATCGTCGACGCGCCGCTGGTGGAGGGCGCCATCGCCGCCGCCGTCGAGGCCGAGGGGGGAGGCGACCTGGACGCCGTGTGCGCCGCCGCGGTGGGGGCGGCGTCCGCATGGTCGGACGCGTCCGCATCTCAGACGCCCGCGCCGGAGGACGACGGCGGCGCCGCCGAGGAGCGCACCGTCGACGTCGTCAACCCGCTGGGGCTGCACGCCCGCCCCGCGGCCGAGGTGGCCCGCGCCGTGCGCGGCATGGACGCCACCGTGCGCCTGACGCGCGAGGGCGACGACGGGTGGGTGGACATCACGTCGGTGCTGACGGTGGTGGGACGGGCGTTCCGTGGCGGCGATCGCCTGCGCCTGGCGGCGTCCGGGCCCGGCGCGTCGCGGGCGCTCGATGCGGTGGCCGCGCTGATCGCGGGCGGCTTCGGGGAGGCGGGCGACGACGCTCCCCAGCCCGCGGCGACGGTCGCCACGGCGGGCGGCGATGCGGTGCGCGTGGTCGACGGCATGGTGACGGCCACGCCCGGGGCGACCGGCCTCGCGCTGGGCCCGGTCCGGCGCCTGGACGCGCTGCCGGACGAGCTTCCGGCCGCCGAGGGCGCCGACGCCGACGCCGAGGGCGAGAGACTGCAGCGGGCCGTGGACGCCGCGGTCGCCGAGCTGGAGGCGGGCGGCGACTTCGCCGCGGCCCACGCGGCGCTGGTGAGCGACCCCGCTCTGCGCGCGTCGGCCACGCCCCACCTGGCCGACGGGGCCGCGAGCGCGTGGTGGCGGGCGGTGGGGCAGGCCGCCGCGGCGCTTGAGGACTCCCCCGACGAATTGATCGCCGCGCGCGCCGTGGACATGCGCGAGGCCGGGGCCGTGGTGCTGCGGCACCTGGGCGTCGCGCTCGACCGCCTGCCCGCCGCGCTGGACGGCGCCGTGGTGCTGGCCGACGACCTGGGTCCCGCCGAGGTGCCCACGCTGCGCGATCGCGGCGCCGTCGCCGCCGTGCTGGCCGCGGGGTCCGCGACGGCCCACGCCGTCATCGTGGCGCGCGGGCTCGGCTTCCCCCTGGTGCTGCGAACCGCCGACGCGCTCGCCGACGTGGCCGACGGGCGCGTGCTGGCCGTCGACGGCGACGCGGGCACGGTGCGGGTGGACCCGCCCGAGGCCGAGGCCGACGCGCTGCGCGCACGCATCGACCGCGACGCGGCCGAGGCCGAGCGCCTGCGCGCCGAGGCGGCGGCCCCCGTGGTGCTGGCGGGCGGCGTCACCGTGCTGGTGGCCGCCAACGTGGGGTCGGTGGCCGACGCCCGCGCGGCGGTCGAGAACGGCGCGGACGCCGTCGGCCTTCTGCGCACCGAGCTGCTGGTGCTCGACCGGCCCACGTACCCTGACGAGGACGCACAGGCCGCCGACCTGGCCGCGATCTTCGACGTGCTGGGCGACCGGCCCGTGACCGTGCGCGTGCTCGACGCGGGGGGCGACAAGCCGGTCGCGACGCTCGACGTGGGGCCCGAGCACAACGGGTTCCTCGGCGTGCGCGGCCTGCGCTACCTGCTGCAGCACCCCGACCTTCTGCACACCCAGCTGCGGGCCGTGCTGCGCGCCGCCCACGGTCATCGGGTGTCCGTGATGGCGCCCATGGTGACGGTGCGCGACGAGGCCCAGGCGTTCCGGGAGGCGGTCGACGCCGCCCGGCGGTCGCTGGAGGCCGACGGGGTGCCCCACGCCGTGCCCGAGGGCGTGGGGATCATGGTGGAGGTGCCCGCCGCCGCGCTCTACGCCGACCAGTTCGCCGGCGTCGCCGACTTCTTCTCGGTCGGCTCCAACGACCTCACCGCGTACACCATGGCCGCCGAGCGCACCGAGCCCGGGGTGGCCGAGCTGCTCGACGCCGGCTCGCCCGCCATCGGCCGCCTGCTCGACCAGCTGTGCGCCGCGGCCGGCGAGGCGGGCATCCACGTGGCCGTGTGCGGCGAGATGGCGGCCGACACGCGCCTGGCGGCGCAGCTGGTGGCGCGCGGTGTGACAGAACTGTCCATGGCGCCGGCGCGCATCCCCCACGTGAAGGCCTCACTGCGCGAGACGGCACGAACCGAGCCACGGCGTGCACTAGACTGACGGGAATGGCAGTGACCTGCGAGGGGTGCGCGTGACCTGGGACATGCAGGCGGCCGGTGGTGCCGCGCAGGGTGAAGAAGAACTCCGCATGCTGTGGAAGCGGTACAAGGCGCACGAGGATCCCGTCGCGCGCGACCGCCTCATCCTCACGTTCGCGCCGCTCGTCAAGTACGTGGCGGGCCGCATGTCGAGCGCGCTGCCCGCGCACGTCGAGGAGACCGACCTCATCTCGTACGGCCTGCTGGGCCTCATCGGCGCGGTCAAGCGCTTCGAGCCCGACCGCCAGGTGAAGTTCGAGACGTACGCCGTGGCCCGCATCAAGGGCGCGATCATCGACGAGCTGCGCTCGCTCGACTGGGTACCCCGCTCCGTGCGCGCCCGCGCCCGCCAGATCGAGCGCGCGTCCGCCGAGCTCGAGCACCGCCTGCAGCGCGCCCCCACCGACGAGGAGCTGGCCGCCCACCTCGGCATCGAGATGAGCGACTTCCACGCCGCCATCGCCCAGATCTCCAACTCGTCCATCGTGGCGCTCGACGAGATGTGGAACGTCAACTCGGGCGGCGAGCCGCTGTCGCTCATCGACACCATCAGCGACAACCGGCTGAGCGACCCGGCCCAGCAGCTCGACATCACCGAGATGCGCGACACACTGGCCGATGCCATCGCCCGCCTGCCCGAGCGCGAGAAGATCGTGATCGCGCTGTACTACTACGACAACCTCACGCTGCGCGAGATCGGTGAGGTGCTGGGCGTCACCGAGAGCCGCGTCAGCCAGCTGCACACGAAGGCCATCCTGCGCCTCAAGGGCCGCCTGCAGGGCGACTGAGCCCGGGCGGGACGGTCGGCCCCCCGCGGGGTCGGAAGGAAAGGCGCGGAGCGGGGCGAAGGGGCCCCCCGGAAGGGGAGTGTGCCCCGACGTCCGGGGCGTGTCATCCCGCGTGCTCAGCCGGGACGTGTGTCATGTCAAGGCCCGCAAACAGCGCAAATCCTGGTGGTCGCGCGAGACCTAACCACTTGTTATCCGTCCGAGGCGGCCCCTAATGTCCGCCACGTCCGCTCGTGAGGTCGGCCGCGACGTGCCCCGTCGATACCCCGCCGCCCTTCGAGGAACACCGGAACGGGAGATCCCCTCGGCTGCCCCCCGCGCTTCCCGGTCGTACGCTCGCCTTGCCGTCGTCGCGGTCCTGACCGCGGTCGGCACCGCCTCCCCGGCACTCGCCGGCACCGTGCCGCCTCCCGGCCCGCTGCCGCAGTCGCCGTCCGACTCGGCCGTCGTGCCGGTTCCCGCGGCCCCGGCCCCCGCTCCGGCCCCGGCTCCCGGCGATGCCGTCGTCCCGGTGCCCGCTCCCGGCAACGCCGCCGCTCCGGCCGACGCGGTGGCCGTGGCGCCCGCGACGCCCGCCCCGGTGGCGAAACAGGCCTCGCTGCCGCTGCGCAAGGGCGTACGGGGTCCGCTGGTGAAGGACATGCAGCGCGAGCTGCGCCGCCGCGGTCAGCGCATCGCGGTGGACGGGGCGTACGGCACCGGCACGGTGCGCGCGGTCGCCAACATGCAGCGCCGCTTCCACATGGCGCCCAACGGCCGGGCCAACGCCCGCTTCCTGCGCCGGCTCGGGCTGCAGAGCCTGTCGACGGCCGGTACCACCACGGCTCCCGCGGTGGACACCGCGGTGCTGCCGTCCTGGGTGCGCATGGAGGCCTGGCCGGCCCCGGGTGACGTGACGTCCCCGTTCGGCATGCGCTGGGGTCGCATGCACGAGGGCATCGACATCGCCAACCGCACGTCGCCGCCGGTCACCGCCGCGCTGCCGGGCCGCGTCACGTTCGCGGGCTGGGAGTCGGGCTACGGCAACCTGGTGGTGCTCAACCACGGCAACGGCCTCGAGACGGCGTACGGGCACCTGGCGTCCATCACCGTGAAGCGGGGCGATGTGGCGGCCACCGGGCAGCAGCTGGGCGTCATGGGTTCCACCGGCCGCTCCACCGGAATCCACCTGCACTTCGAGGTGAGGGTGAACGGCGCGCCGTTCAACCCGCTCGCCGCGCTTCCCGCCCGCACCCCCTAGACCACCCGGAGGGCGCGCGTGCGCGTCGCCGACATCGTCTCCGCCATCGACCGCCTCGCGCCGTTCGGGCTGGCCGAGGGGTGGGACAACGTGGGGCTGCTGGTGGGCAGCGAGGCCGCTCCGGTCACGCGCGTGCTCGTCGCACTTGACGCGCGCCTGGCGGTGATCGAGGAGGCCGTCGCGCGCGGCTGCGACATGGTGGTGACCCACCACCCGCTGGTGTTCCCGTCGATCTCGCGGGTCACGGTGGCCGGCGCCGTGGGCCGCACGATCATGGCCGCGGTGAAGGCGGACGTGGCGGTGGTGGCGGCCCACACCAACCTCGACGCCGCGCCCGACGGGCTCAACGACCACCTGGCCACCGCCATCGGCCTGGACCAGTGGCGTCCCCTCCAGCCGCACCCCGAGCTGCCCGAGACGGGCCTGGGGCGCGTGGGGGAGATGACCCCCGTGACGGTCGCGGCCGTCGCGTCGCGCGTGGCAGGGGCGCTGGGGCTCACCGCCGTGCAGTTCACCGGCGACCCCGGCCGCCCCGTGCGCGTGGCGGCATGCTGCACCGGGTCGGGCGCCGGCCTCATGGACGTGGCCCGGGCGGCCGGCGCCGACGTGTTCGTCACCGGCGACCTCAAGTACCACGACGCCGACCGGGCGGACGAGCTGGCGCTCGTGGCCGCCCCGCACGCCATCACCGAGGACTGGGCCCTGCGGCGCTGGTTCCCGTCGCTTGCGGGCGTGCTGCGCCCCCTCGGCGTCGACTGCCTGTACAGCGACCTGGTGACCGACCCGTGGACACCCGCCTGCCCGTGACGAGGGCGGTGGAGCTCTGCTATTGTCCCGTCTCCCACGCGGGTGTAGCTCAGTTGGCTAGAGCGTCTGCTTGCCATGCAGAAGGTCGTGGGTTCGAGTCCCATCACCCGCTCCTCGAAGCCTCCGCGCCGTCGGAGGCTTTGTCGTCTGTGGGCCCGGAGGCCGCCTCGCCGGCGCCGACGGGACCACGGCGGTCCACGTGGCGACGTGGCGAAATGGGAACGCAGCGGTCTGCAAAACCGCCATGAGTCGGTTCGACTCCGACCGTCGCCTCTCGATCCTCCCGGCCTTCTCAGGCCACGTGCAGGACTCTCCCGGCGGGAGGGTGGACGATCACCGGGGCGCGGACGCCGTCACTCGTCCGCCCGCTGCGTCACGTCGCCCGCCTGATGGGCACGCACCTCGTCGGCTCCCAGCAGCGCGTCGAGCTCGACCTCCATCAGCCAGCGCTCGTCGAGCAGCCCGGCCACCACGACCATCGTGCTGGCGGGCCTGACCTCGCCGAACACCTCGCCGTGCACCTGGGAGGCGGCGTCCGCGTACGCGGCGTCGACGAGGTACTGGCGGGTGCGGATCACGTCGCCGGCCGAGCCGCCCAGCGCCTCCAGGGCGCCGAGGGCGATCTGCCAGCAGCGCCGCGCCTGGGCGACCGGATCCGGGTCCACATGGCCGTCGGGCCATATCGGCGCGGTGCCCGAGACGGCCACATGCCGTCCGTCGCGGACGCCGCGGCTGAATCCGATGCGGGCCTCGAACGGCGACCCGGAGCCGACGAGGTGACGGTCGGAGGGCATGCAGACGAGCGTATTCCATCGCGTGCGCCCCAGGGCGCACGGGGCGGCGCGGTGTGGGCGCGGCATCTGCGAGACTCGTGCCCATCGCAACCGATGTGCTCGATATCGCCCTTCGCGTGGAGGGCCTGAAGAAGTCGTTCGGGGCCAACGTGGCCGTCGACGACGTGTGGTTCCGCATCGCCAAGGGCGAGACGTTCGGCCTCTTGGGCCCCAACGGCGCCGGCAAGACCACCACCATCAGCATGATCTGCGGCCTCATCGCGGCCGACGCCGGCACCGTGGACGTGTACGGCACCCGCATCGCCGCGGGATCCCCGCGCGGGCGCCGGCTCATCGGCTACGTGCCGCAGGAGCTCGCGATCTACCCCGACCTCAGCGGCCGCGACAACCTGCGGTTCTTCGGGCGGCTGTACGGCCTGCGCGGGGCCGAGGCCGAGCGCCGCATCGACGAGGTGCTCGACGTGGTGGCGCTGCGCGACCGGGCGGGCGACCGCAGCGAGGAGTACTCGGGCGGCATGAAGCGCCGGCTCAACATCGCCGCGGGCATGCTGCACGAGCCGCGCCTGCTCATCCTGGACGAGCCCACCGTGGGCATCGACCCGCAGAGCCGCAACGCCATCCTCGACGCCGTCGCCGCGCTGGGCGACGCAGGCCTCTCGGTGCTCTACACCACGCACTACATGGAGGAGGCCGAGCGGCTGTGCGACCGCCTGGCCATCATGGACGGCGGCAAGATCAAGGCCACCGGCACCCGGCGCGAGCTGGTGTCGATGGTGGGCAAGCACGACGTCGTCAACCTCACGGTGTCGCGCGCCGCCCGGGCGGCGGCCGAGGGCCTGCGCGCGCTGCCCGGGGTGAGGTCCGCGACGGCGCAGGACGATCGCACCGTGTCGGTGCTCGCCGACGGGGCCGCCGCCCTGCTGCCCGACATCATCGGGACGTTCGCAGGCACCCCCATCCACGTCCAGGGCGTCGAGGTGCTCGAGCCCTCGCTGGACGCGGTGTTCCTGCACCTCACGGGCACCGCCCTGCGCGACTGACCGCCGTGCGCGTCATCCTGGACATCCTGTGGCACGACGTCCGGGCCCGGATGCGCGACCGGTCGGCCATCATCGTGGGGTTCGTGGCGCCCGTCGCGCTCATCGCCGTGCTGTCGCTGATCATCTCGGGGCCCGACACGGAGAAGCAGCCGATCGGCGTCGTGGCGGGGGGCTCCCCCACCCTGCAGCAGGCGTTGCGACGCGGCGCGCTCGACCCCATGGTGCGCGAGGGGGTCATCACGGTGCACGACTACCCCAACGCGGGCGCCGCCCGCAAGGCCGTGATCGACGGCGACGTGGACGCCGCCGTGCTGGTGGGCGACGACGGCCTGGACGTCATCCACGGTGACGCACCCGTCGGCAGCGCCATGGCCATCACCGCGGCCCGCGCCACCGGCGACCTGGTGGACACCGTCGGCCGCGTCATCACGGCCGAACGCATCCTGGGGGCATCGTCCGACGCCGGCGTCGCGGCCGTCGCGGGGCGGCTGCAGCGGGCTCCGTCCACCGTCGCGCTGGGCGACGTGGGCCAGAAGGTGGCGGGCATCGACGCCAAGACGCAGGTGGCGTCCGGTCTGGCCACGTTCTTCCTGTTCTTCACGGTCCAGTTCGGCGTGCTGAGCCTGCTCTACGAGCGCCGCACGGGGACCCTGGCGCGCGTGCTGGCCGCGCCCGTCGCTCCGTGGCAGGTGCTGGCCGCGAAGGTCGGGGTGAGCTTCGTGCTGGGCCTCCTCAGCATGACGGCGCTGATCCTCACCAGCCGCCTGGTGCTGGGTACGCACTGGGGCAACCCCGTGGGCGTGGCGCTGCTGGTGCTGTGCGGGGTGCTGGCGGCGACGTCCACCGTGGCGCTGGTGGCGGGCGTCGCCCGCACGCCCGAGGCCGCCGGCTTCGCCCAGTCGATGGTGGCGCTGGTGCTCGGCATCCTCGGCGGCTCGTTCTTCTCGATGGCCCGCGCGGGCGGCGCGTCGGCCGTGTTCACCCGGCTCACGCCGCACCACTGGTTCGGCGAAGGGCTGGTGCGGCTGACGGGCGGAGCGTCGTGGACGGCCGCGTTGCTGCCGTGCCTGGTGCTGCTGGCGTTCGCAGCCGTCGTGGGCGTGCCCGGCGCGTTCCTGGCCCGGCGGGCGGTGCGCCCGTGAACGTCGTCGTCGCCATCGTGGTCGCCAACCTGCGGCGCCTGCGCAACGACCGCACCAGCCTGTTCTTCCTGGTGATCGTGCCGCTCCTGATCGTGTACGCGCTGGGTGCGGCCATCGGCGGCGCGACGCAGAGCACGCTGATCGGGGTGGTGGACCCGCAGCCCACGTCCGCCACGAAGGAGGTGCGCACCGCGCTGGCCGGCGCCGCCGACGTGCGTCTGGTGCAGGTGTCCGACGCCGGGGCGCTGCGCGACGCCCTGGCCCGGCGCGAGCTCGACGGCGGCTACGTGGTGACCCGCCGCGACGGCATCACGACGTTCGGGTGGATGGCCAGCGCCACGTCGCCCGAGGGCTTCCACGTGGCGCAGGTGATGGCCGCCGCCGTCACGCGGGAGGGGTTGCGCCAGCGCGCCGTCGAGGTGGTGGCCACCGGGCGCGGCACCGACCGGGTCTCGGCGGCGGCCGCCCTCGAACGGGCCAACGCCGAGGTGACGCGCACCCGCGTGCGCGTCACCGCGCTCCAAGGGGCGGGCGACGAGCCGAAGTCGGTCACCGCCGTGCTGGCCGGAGGCCAGCTGACCCTGTTCATCTTCCTGGCGTCCCTGTTCGGCGCCTCCAACGTGCTGCAGGCGCGCCAGTTCGGCGTGACGCGGCGCATGCGGGCGGGACCCGTCACCGACGGCCTGATCATCACGGGCGAGGCCGTCTCCCGATTCATCACGGCGGCGCTGCAGGCCCTCATCATCGTGGGCGGCACCGTCGCGCTGTTCCACGTGGACTGGGGCTCACCCGCGGCGGTCGCCGCGCTCAGCGCGGGCATGGCGCTGGTGGGCACCGGCGCCGCGATGCTGCTGGGCGTGGTGGCACGCACCGAGCAGCAGATCGGCGGCGTCGCGATGGGCGTCGGCCTGGTGATGGCGGCGCTGGGCGGATCGATGCAGCCGCTGCACTACTTCCCGGACGCCATCCGCCCGTTCGCGTTCATCACCCCGCACGCCTGGATGAACGACGCGCTGTGGGACGTGCAGGTGAACGGGGCGGGCCTCGGCGCCGTGTGGGGCAACGTGGTCGTGCTGGGGGCCGCGGGGACCGTGCTGCTCGCCGTCGCCGTCCTGGCGATGCGGCGGCGCATGGGCTGACCGCGCCCGGGAGGTCAGCAGATGGGCGAGCCGTCGGGCGGGCCCAGCTCGCTCTTGTGCAGGTAGTACGCGGGCACGTAGCGCCCGGTGTCGAGACGCGCCCACCACACGTTCCCCTCCACCCGCTCGCCGCGGACGAAGCACTCGATGGTGACGTACGCGCCCTCCTTCGGCCCCTCGTTGCGGTCGACGTCGTCCCACGACGGTGAGAAGCGGTAGTTGACGCTGCCGGTGGAGCGGGCGATGTAGTCGGTCACCGGGCCGCGGACGGGAGCCGGTGGCGCGGCGGGGGGAGCGGGGGTGGTGCGCGCAGGCGGACGCTGGGTGGACGTCGCCCGCGGGCGGGACGCGGGCAGGTACGAGTCGGGCACCGGTCGTCCCGGCTGCACGTCGCGCGCGTCGCGCAACGCATTGCGCAGGCCGTCGAGGTGGGCGATGCCGGCGGGGACGACGCCGTCGCGCACGCCGGGCGGCCGGCCCGCGTCCGAGTAGAACGTGCGGTAACGCTCCAGCACCGCCTCGCCCTGCGTACGCGCCGCGTCCAGCTGCCGCAGGCCGTCGACGGGGCGTCCGCTGGTGGTGCGCACCAGCGTGGCCAGGTACGCGCGGTGCGCGCGCACGGCGTCCATCAGCCCGTTGTGCGCATGCACCAGCGGGGCCGGGGGCGTCAGGTTGGCCAGGTCGGCGTTCAGCACGTTCAGGAGCCCCAGCTGCGAGCGGGCGGCCCGGCGCACGCGGGCGACGTCGCCCACCACCGACGCGGCCGCCAGCGGCCCGGACAGCTTGCTGGCCGACAGGTTGAGCCGGCGCGTGATGCGCCGCACCGACTCGGCGTAGCTGACGGGGCGGGGCGGCGTCACCGCCACGGTGCGCGTGGCGGTCACCTTGGCCCCGGGCGCGACGGACGCCGCCCGTGGCCGCTCGTCGTCGCCGCACGCGCGCGTCATGAGGAACATCAGCAACGCCAGGACGAAGGCCGTGATGATCCACCCCGGGCTGCGGCCCATCGTGGGCTGGGTATCGTTCATCACCCCGACCCGGTGGTGCACGCCCCGGAACCCGCGGCTGCGCTGGGCGCGCTCGGCCTCCTCGCGGTGGAACTGCTGCAGGCGTTCCTGCGACTCGCGGCGGCGCTCCTCGGCGTACTCCTCCGGCGACAACCGGTTCTCGAGGTTGTGTCCGAGCGGGGGGACGTCGCGAGGTGCGCTGTGGTCGGAATGCGTCATGGGTCGCGCGTCACGCGGGTCGGGCGGCTGGACGAGCGGTCGTGGGCAGACTACCCCGCCCCCGCCGTGATCGGTTTTTCCGACTTCGTCACCCGGCGGCGTTCCCCTGCCCCGGCGACGTGCCGCGCACGCCTGGCACACTGGCGACGTCGTCCACCGCGGAGCCGCATCCCCTCATGACCACCAACGAGCCCGACTGGGTCTCCCGCCTCGCCGACGAGGTCATCGCCGCCGCCCACGCGCGTGATCCCGGCGGGGTCATCGTCTGCGCGTCCGGCCTGTCCCCGTCCGGTCCCATCCACCTGGGCAACCTGCGCGAGGTGATGGTGCCGCACCTCGTCGCCGACGAGATCCGCTCCCGCGGCGTGGCGTGCGAGCACATCCTGTCGTGGGACGACTACGATCGCTTCCGCAAGGTCCCGGGCGGCATCGAGGGCCTTGAGGGGTGGGAGCGCCACATCGGCCGCCCGCTCACCAGCGTGCCGCCGCCCCCGGGCAGCGCGCACGAAAGCTGGGCCGATCACTTCCGCGCGCCCATGCAGGAGGCCATGCGGGTGCTGGGCATCACGGTGCGCGAGATCTCCCAGACCGAGATGTACACGTCGGGTGCCTACACCGACCGGGTGCTGGTGGCGATGGAGCGGCGCCGCGACATCGACGCGATCCTGGGCCGCTACCGCACCAAGGAGGCCCCCGGCGACGAGGACGACGACGCCGACGAGGCGGCGCGCGCGGCGGCGGAGGGGTCCGGCGCCGCGGCCGAGGACGACGGCTCGGCGGGGGTCGGCTACTACCCGTTCAAGCCGTACTGCGCCGCGTGCGGCACCGACCTCACCACCGTGACGGCGTACGACGACGCCACGACGCGCCTCGACTACACGTGCGCGTGCGGCCACGGCAACAGCGTGCTGCTGCGCGACCACCCGCCCGGGAAGCTGGTGTGGAAGGTCGACTGGCCCATGCGCTGGGCGTTCGAGGGGGTCGACTTCGAGCCCTCCGGCGTCGACCACCAGTCACCGGGGTCGTCGTTCGTGGTGGGCGGCGAGCTGGTGGGGCCGGTGTTCGGCGGCCACCAGCCCATCGGCCCCATGTACGCGTTCGTGGGCATCAAGGGCATGGCCAAGATGAGCTCGTCCCGCGGCGGCGTCCCCACGCCCGCCGATGCCCTCGACGTGATGGAGCCCCCGCTCCTGCGGTGGCTGTACGCGCGCCGCAAGCCCTCCCAGTCGTTCCAGGTGGCGTTCGACGCGGAGATCCAGCGGATGTACGACGAGTGGGACGCGCTGGGACGGCGCGTCGCCATCGGGCAGGCGCAGTCCGGGGAGGCGGCCGCCCACCGGCGCGCGGCGGCCACCGCCGACGGCCCGCTGCCCGTGACGCCGCACCCGCTGCCGTACCGGGCGCTCGCGTCCGTCGTGGACGTCACGGGCGGCGACGAGGATCAGATGCTGCGCATCCTGCGTGGACTCGACCCGGACGCTCCACTGGCGTCTCTGGACGACGCCCGCCCGCGGCTCGACCGGGCCCGCGCGTGGGTCGAGCGCTACGTGCCCGAGGACGACCGCACGCACGTCCGCGAGCAGCCCGACGAAGCGCTCTTGGCATCGCTCGACGACGCGCAGCGCACGGCGCTCACGCTCCTGGCCGACGGCCTCGACGACGACTGGACGCTGGACGGCCTCACGACGCTGGTGTACGGCGTGCCGAAGCGCATGGCGGGGCTGGACGTGGCCGAGCGGAAGGTGCCGCCCGAGGTGAAGGCCGCGCAGCGCGACCTGTTCGCGCTGGTGTACCGCCTGGTGGTGGGACGCGACACCGGGCCGCGGCTTCCCACCCTGCTGCTGTGCCTCGATCCCGGCCGCGTGCGGCTGCTGCTGGGCCGAGGCTGAGGCCCCGGCCCAGAAACCGCACCGACCGCCGCCGCAGCGCGGCCTTAGTTCGTAAAGCCCTGGTCGGCGGCCGTCACCGGCTCCAGCACCGACGTGGCGACCTGCACCCGCGCCCGCGGGCCGAGGCCCGTGACGCGCACGTCGGCGCGCATCAGGTCGCCGGCCGCGTCACCGGGCACCGCCACGGTGGACCGCAGGCGCACGGTGGCCCCCGGAGCCAGGCGGGCGATGGTCCACGTGACCCCCGCCCGCGTGACCCGGACGCGGGTGCCCGTGGGACCCGAGGCGTCGCGCGCCGCGCCGCCGCTCGGCAGCGCCTGGCGCACCACCACGTTGCGCGCCACCCGGCGGGTGGTGTTGCGCACGCTCACGCGGTAGGCGGCGTCGCGTCCCGGCAGCCCCACCGGCGTGGCGGCGGCCGCCAGCGGCGCGAGCGCGGGCGGCGCGGGGAGCACAGGCGCGGCGGGTGCCGCGGCAGCCTCCGGCGCGGGGGCGGCATCGCCGGGCGGTGCGGCGATCGGCGACGGCAGGCCCGGCAGCGACAGGTAGCCGCCCCCGCAGTCCTGGAACGTGTGCGTGTCGGAGTCCTCCAGCGTGGCGGGCACCACCAGGAGCTGGTCCTGCGGGTTCTGGGCCCCCGCGGGCTTCGCCGCCCGCACCGCCCGGGACGTCTGCATGCGCCCGGTCACGGTCGCCACGCCGGCCCCGTCCAGCGACAGGCTGGCCTGCGCGGTGCCGGTGGCGTCCAGGGTGACGACGGCCGGTTCCACCGCCGCACCCTCCGACGCTTCGAGGGCGACCTCGGCGCCGGGCGCGCCCGTGACGGTGACGACGGACGCCACCCCGCGGCAGGTGGGCTGGGGCACGGCGTCGACGTCGAGGGCGTCGGGAAGGCTTCGACCCTGGGCCTCGGCGCGCAGCTGCGCCACGCGGGCGTTGATGGGGGCGTCGCCGGTGGGGCGCGCGCCCTCGGCCACCTGCCCGGTGAGCTGCCAGATCGCCACCTGGTACGCCGCGGCCTCCCGCTGCGGGTCGGCGGCGGACGCGATGGCGTCGCGCGAGCGCGCCACCAGCCACCCGGCCTCCCGGTACCCGGGCGTCGCCAGGGCGGGCGTGTCGGCGGCCGTCTGCAGCTCGACCGGGTAGTCCCGTCCGCTGACCACGTAGTGCGCGGTGTCCACGCAGAACCCCTCGGCGACGGCGGGCACGCCCAGCGTCGACGTCGGGGACGTGGTGAACGCGTAGTGGTAACGCGACGGGCGCACGTTGCGCACCGTGCCGTCGGCCATCGTGACGGGCACGGCGGTGGGGTAGGCGGGCGAGGCGCCGGTGAGGCGCATGGTGGCGGGCTCGGCGGCGCCGGCGGCGGACGCGGCCGCCGCGCACGCGGCGAGGGTGATGAACAGACCGGCCGTGGCCGCCCGGCGGGGGCGGGCACGGTGCGGAGCGCGCGACGTGGGCATCGTCGGCAATCCCTTCGTGGACAGCGTGGGCACTTGTTCTTTCCACGATCGGCCGCCGCCCGCGCGCGGCGCTCCGTCGCCGTGCGCGAGATGGTGGGCGGGGCGCGTAGCGCATGCGCCACCGGCGCTCACGCCCCCCGCGGGGGCGTCAGCCGCCGGGAGGCGACGACGGATGCCGCGCGAGCACGTGCTCGCGGACCGCCAGCCAGATGAACGGCAGCGACAGCACCATCAGCGTCACGGCGGCGACGGCGGCCGCTCCGTACGCCCCCACGGTGGTCTTGCGCCACACCTCGGTCGCCAGCGTGCGCGCGCCGGTGGGCAGCAGCAGCGCCGTGGCGGGCAGCTCCTTCACCACCGACAAGAACACCAGCACGGCCGACGCCGCCAGCCCGGGGCGCATCTGGGGCAGCGTCACCGCGCCGAACACCCGCAGGGGCGAGCGGCCCAGCACGCGCGCGGCCTCCTCGGTGCGGGGGCTCACGGTGGACAGCGCCGTGCCCACCCCCGACAGCGCCTCGGCAAAGAAGCGGATGACGTAGGCCGCCACCAGCAGCGGGAACGTCTGGTAGAGCCAGGGCAGATAGCGCGCCCCGATGAACACCAGCGCCAGGCCGACGACGATGCCGGGGAGCGCGTTGGCGCCGTATCCGGCCCGTTCGAGGAGCATCGTCCACCGCCGCGGGTGACGCTGGGCCAGGTACGTCACGGGCACGGCGGCGACGGTCGCGATGACGGCCGCCACGGCGGCCAGCGCCAGCGACGTGACCCCGGCGCGCCACGGCACGCTGTCGAGCGTGCCGTGGCCGGCCGCGCGCGCGATCCAGTACGTCATCACCGCGAGCGGCGTCACCACGAACAGACACGTCAGTGCGGCGAGCCAGGCCACCGCCAGAGGCGTGAAGCGGCCCAGCGGGATCGGCGTGGGCGTCCGGCGGGCTCCGGGTCCCACCTGGACGGCGTCGGCACCGCGTGAACGGGTCTCGGCGACCAGGAGCAGCACGGCCAGCGCGACGAGCACCAGGCCCAGCACGGCCGCGGGAGTGCGGTCGAACCCCGCCTCGTACCGCGTGAAGATGGCGCGCGTGATGGTGGTGTAACGCATCAGCGCCACGGCCCCGAAGTCGGACACGGCGTACAGGGCGGCCAGCAGCGCCCCCGCCGCCAGCGCGCGACGCAGCTGCGGCAGCGACGCCGCGACGAACGCCCCCAGGGGGCCGCGCCCCAGCACGCGGGCGGCCTCCTCCTGCGCCGGGTCGATGCGCCGCAGGGCCGCGGCGGTCAGCAGGTACACGTACGGGGCGGTCGACGCCACCACCGCCAGCGTGGCTCCCCAGTACCCCTCCAGGCGGGGGACGGGGCCGATGCCCAGGGGCGCGAGCACGCGCGAGGCCAGCCCACTTGTGCCGGTCGCCCCGGCGAGCGCCAGGGCCGCCACGAAGCTGGGCATCGCCAGCGGCAGCACGGCCATGACGGCCCAGAACCTGCGCCACGGCAGCTCGGTGCGTGCCACCAGCCACGCCGTGGACGCGCCCACCAGTACCGACCCGGCGGCCACGCCGACCAGCAGCGTCAGCGTGCGCCACATGGTCTCCCACGTGGTGCGCGCGCCCATCACGCCCCATGCCTCGCCCACGCCCGCCCGGTACGCGAGGTACGCCGGCGGCACGGCCAGGAACGCCACGGGGACGAGCGCCGCCAGCACCAGGGCCGGCGACGGGCGACCGGGGCGGCCGCGCCGCCCCCGGCCGCGCATCACGACCTTACGAGGTAAGGCCGACCTCGGTGATCATCTCCAGCGTCGCCTTCTCCTCCGACCCCAGCTTGCTGAGCGGCTGCGACTCGCCTACCAGGGTGTCGAGCGGGGGGAGGCCCTTCGCGGGCTGCACGCCCGGCACCAGCGGGTACTCGTTCTCCTCCGCCTCGGTCGCGTAGAACCTCTGGCCGTCCTGCGACAGCAGGAAGTCGACCAGCTTCGTGGCGCCGTCCGTGTTCTTGGCCGTGCTCAGCACGCCCGCGCCCGCCACGTTCACCAGCGACCCGGGGTCACCGGCGGCCAGGAACTTGTTCTCCACGGCGGCGTCGGGGCGCTCCTTCTTCACCAGGGCGAGGTAGTAGTGGTTGACGAGGCCCAGGTCCACCTCGCCGTCGGCGATGGCCTCGACGATGGGGCGGTTGCCCTCGAACGTCTTCACGCCGTTGGCCTTCAGGTCGGCCAGGAACTTCTTGGCGCGGTCGTCACCCACCTTCAGCCGCAGCGCGGTGACGAAGGCCTGGAACGACGCGTTGGTGGGGGCGATGCCCAGGCGCGCGGCGTACTTGGGCTGCGAGTACGCCAGCACGTCGTCGGGCAGCTCGTCCGCGCGGTACGCCTTGGTGCCGAACGCGACCACGCGCACGCGGCCGGACGTGCCCACCCAGCGGCCGTCGGGGTCGCGGAACGAGGCCTTCACGCGGTTGAGCGTCGCGTCGGGCAGGGGGGAGAGGCGATCGGAGACCGATCCCAGGGCGCCCGCGTCCTGGCTGAAGAACACGTCGGCCGGGGAGCCGTCGCCTTCCTCGGCGATCTGGGCGGCCATCTCGGCGCTCTTGCCGTAGCGGACCTCCACCTGGATGCCCGTGGCATCGGTGAACTTGGTGAACAGGGGCGCGACGATCTCCTCCTCGCGGCCCGAGTAGACCACCAGCTTGGCGTCGCCGGAGGCCGAATCGGAGTCCCCGCAGCCCGCCGCCGCGAGGGCGGCCACCACGGCGAGGCCGCCGGCAGCGGCGCCACGGGACGTGAGACGACCTCCGGCCGCTCGGATGCGATCCATCATGTGGGTACTAACCTTTCTTCGTGGGATCCCGTTCGTGGGCCCGGTGTCAACGATCCTGCGAACGGGCGAACACCGCGACCGGTGCCCGGTGTGGCTCCACGGCCACACGGGCGCCGATCGCGACGGACTCGGTGGAGGGGCGCTGAGCGCACACCACGGTGCCGTCGGGCAGGCGCACCCGGTACAGCACGTCGTGGCCTCGGAACTCGCGCCCGACCACGGTGCACGCGCCGTCGTCGGTGGGGCGCAGCACGATCATCTCGGGACGGATCAACGCCTCCACGGGGCACCCGTGGGCGGCGGGCACCGCCAGCGGGAACGCGCCGACGGGCGTGTCCACCCCGGCCCCGTCGACCGTGCCCGGCAGGAAGTTGCCGGGGCCGACGAAGCGGGCCGCCCAGCGATCGGTGGGCGTCAGGTAGAGGTCCTCGGGGGCGCCGCACTGCACGACGCGTCCGTCCATCATCAGCGCCACGCGGTCGGACAGCGAGAACGCCTCCTCACGGTCGTGCGTCACCAGCAGCACGGTGGTGCCGGCGGCCCGCAGCAGGCGGACGATGTCGTCGCGGACCGTCTCGCGCATCACGGCATCGACGCTGGACCACGGCTCGTCCAGCAGCATCACGTGCGGCGACGGGGCCAGCGCCCGGGCCAGCGCGACGCGCTGCTGCTGGCCGCCCGACAACTGGGACGGCAGCCGCGCGTCGAGGCCCTCCAGACCGACCAGCGCCATCACCTCGGCGACGCGCTGGGCGCGCTGGGCCTTCGCGACGCCGAAGCCGATGTTCGCGGCGACGGTGCGGTGGGGGAAGAGGGCGTGTTCCTGGAACACCATGCCCACGCGGCGATGCTCGGGTGCCACCCACGTGTCGTCATCGGCGACGGTGCGACCGGCGATGGCGATGGATCCCGCGTCGGGCTGGGCGAACCCGCAGATGAGCCGCAGCAGCGTGGTCTTGCCGCATCCGGACGGGCCCAGCAGCGCTACGACCTCGCCGGGAGCAAGCGCCAGGTCGACTCCTGCGAGCGCAGCGGTGGTACCGAACTGCTTGTGCACGTCGCGGATCTCGATGGCGGTGCCGGGGCGGATGGCGTCCTCGCGGGTTAGGTGGACCTAAGCTCCGTGGGAGGCTATCGATCGGTCGCTATTGCGGCAACCGTGGTTACCGAAACAAGGGACCGCCGTCAGGCGCGCGACTCGTCCAGGGGGAGGGCCCGCTCGAACACGATGCGGTCGTCGCCGGGGCCCATGTAGTCGGGGTGCAGCGTGCCGACGAAGCCCAGGGCCTCGTGGAAGCCGACGGAGCCCACCCGCCGCGGCTGCGCCAGGGCCCGGATGCGCGTGCAGCCCCGCGCGTGCATCGCCCGGCCGAAATCGCGGTAGAGGCGCGCACCGAGACCGCCTCCCCGCAGGGCGGGGTCGACGACGTGGAAGTGCACGTACGCAAGGTCGGGTTCGGCGGCGCTGGGCAGGCCCAGGAGCAGGCCCGCCATCGTCTCGTTCCGGCCGATCCAGACCCCGTACGGCCCGAGCTGGTCGAAGAACAGGCGATGCATCGTGAGGCCCACCGGGTGACCGAACCAGTCGTCGGCGACGCGGCGGGCGGCGGCGTAGTCGTCGGCCACCAGGGGGCGGGTGGTGAAGTCGGCCGCGGTCATCGCACGCAAGTCTTCCAGCCGCGGCGGCCGCGCGCGAGCCCCCGTGTCGCCACCCGCGGCGGGTGGGCGCAATGTCCTTCGTGCGGTGGGGCGCGGGGCCGCGGCGCGCGCGCCGGTTGCCCGCCTGCCGCCCACCTCCTAGCATCCCGCCTACGGCGGAAGACGCGGCACAGAGCGTGGCACGCCGGCAAGCGGGGGAGTGAGCCTCGCGGCTCCCCGTCGGCGCCCGGGCGCGGCGGCCCCGTGGCGACCATCCCAAGGGGGGGCTTTGGAGCGAAAAAGCGTCGTCATCCGCCTGGCCGGTGAGTCCGGCGAGGGCGTGATCTCGTCGGGCGACATCCTCACGCAGGCCGCCGCGCGGGGCGGCTACTACACGCAAACATTCCGCACGTACCCCGCCGAGATCAAGGGCGGACCGTGCATGTATCAGGTGCGCATGGGTGCGGACCGCATTTACAGCCACGGCCGCCACGTGGACCTGCTGGTGTGTTTCAACCAGGAGGCGTGGGACCTGCACTGGGACTCGCTGGCCCCCGACGGCGTGATCCTGTACGACGAGACGGCGGTGGAGATCCCCGACGAGTTCCGCGACCGGGCCCGCCCGGTGCGCATGGAGAAGCTGGCCAAGGAGATCGGCGGCTCGTCCCGCGCCAAGAACATGGTCGCCGTGGGCGCCGTGACCGGGGTGATCGACTTCGACACCACGCCCATCCAGGAGCTGGTGCTGCGCCGCTACGCCCACAAGACGGGCGTGGCCGACGCCAACATCGCGGCGCTCAACGCGGGTGCCGACGAGGCCGCCGACCTGAAGGGCTCGCGCGTCATCTCGGCGCCCGTGGAGGTGGAGGAGGACCGCGTGCTGATGAGCGGCAACCAGGCGATCGCCCTGGGTGCCATCGCGGCCGGCCTGCAGTACTTCGGCGGCTACCCCATCACCCCGGCCTCCGACATCCTCGAGTGGCTGTCGGCCAAGCTGCCCGCGACCGGCGGCATCACGGTGCAGTGCGAGGACGAGATCGCGTCGCTGGCCTCGGTGATCGGAGCCTCGTACGCGGGCGCGAAGGCCGCGACCGCCACGTCCGGTCCCGGCCTGTCGCTGATGAGCGAGCTGCTTGGCTACGCCGGCACCGCGGAGATCCCGTGCGTCATCATCGACGCCCAGCGCGGCGGCCCGTCCACGGGCCTGCCCACCAAGACCGAGCAGAGCGACCTGAACCACGCGCTCTACGGCGGGCACGGCGAGGCCCCCCGCGTGGTGATCGCCCCCACCGGCGTGGAGGACTGCTTCTGGGCCACCGTGGACGCGTTCAACTACGCCGAGAAGTACCAGGTACCGGTGATCCTGCTGACCGACCAGGGGCTCGCCACCCGCATGGAGGTCATCCACAAGCCCGACACGTCGAAGGTGCGGCACGAGCCGCGCAAGACCCGCAAGGACGCGAACGGCGAGTACAAGCGCTACGAGCTGACGGCGGACTCGGTGTCGCCCATGGGCATCCCGGGTGAGGAGGACGGTCAGTACGTGGCCACCGGCATCGAGCACGACGAGATGGGGCACCCGGCGTACACCCCCGAGAACCACGTGGCGATGCAGACCAAGCGCTGGGCCAAGCTGGCTCCGCTGGCCAACGGCGACGCCCGCCACGCATCCGTGGGCGACGCGACCCCCGACATCGCGCTGATCGGGTTCGGGTCGACGTTCGGGCCGGTGCAGGAGGCCGTGCTGA
Source organism: Actinomycetota bacterium (assembly GCA_963169235.1). Classification (GTDB taxonomy): domain Bacteria; phylum Actinomycetota; class Thermoleophilia; order Miltoncostaeales; family Miltoncostaeaceae; genus JAGQUM01. Next base: position 20,581 of record CAUJCX010000008.1, read on the forward strand.
AGGCGCAGGCCGAGGGCGTGTCGGTGGGGGCGTTCTACCCGCGCGTGCTGGGCCCGCTGCCCATCGAGCAACTGAACGCGTTCACGGCGAACGCGACGAAGGTGCTGGTGCCCGAGGTGAACTTCACGGGGCAGCTGGCGCGCCTTCTGCGCAGCGAGTGCGACTTCACCCTGCAGAGCCACGCCAAGTGCGACGGGTTGCCGTTCACCGGCGAGGACATCTACGAGATGATCACGGAGGCGGCCCGATGAGCACCGAGACTCCCAAGCGCAAGGCCAACGACTACAAGTCGGACCTGAAGCCCATCTGGTGCCCCGGCTGCGGCGACTTCGGCGTGCTGGCGTCCTTGTACCGCGCGTTCGCCGAGCTTGATCTGGATCCCGCCAAGACCGTGGTGGTATCGGGCATCGGCTGCTCGAGTCGCCTGCCGGGCTTCGTCTCGACGTACGGCGTGCACACGCTGCACGGGCGGGCCCTGCCCGTGGCCATGGGCGTCAAGCTGGCCAACCCCGATCTCACCGTGATCGCGGTGGGCGGCGACGGCGACGGATTCGCCATCGGCGCGGGGCACTTCCCCCACGCCGCGCGGCGCAACATCGACGTGACGTACCTGGTGATGGACAACGAGATCTACGGCCTCACCAAGGGGCAGGTATCGCCCACGTCCCTCACCGAGCAGAAGGCTCCGTCGACGCCGTGGGGCAACCTGGAGACCCCGCTCAACACGCTGGCGTTCGCCATCGCGTCGGGCGCGGGCTTCGTGGCCCGGGGCGCGTCGTTCAACACGAAGGCGCTCACCGAGCTGATCGTGCAGGCCATCGAGCACCACGGGTTCAGCTACATCGACGCCCTGTCGCCGTGCGTGATGTTCAACAACACCATGGACCAGTGGAAGGAGCTCGTCACCGACGTCGCTCCCGACCACGACGTCAACGACAAGGTGCAGGCGTTCGACCTGGCGCTCAAGGGCGGGTTCAAGCTGGGCATCGTGTACCGCGAGACGCGGGCGACGCTCGACGAGAAGTACCAGCAGCTCATCGCCCGGACGCCCGACTCCGACATCGATCAGATGCTCGAGGCGTTCAGCGCCCGCAAGGGCGTGGCCATCGGCAAGCCGCTGGCGTAGCGAGGCGGGGGTGCGGGGCCACCCTGGGCCTCGCACCCCCCGAACGCGCTACTGGCGCCGCTCGTCCAGGGGCACGTCCAGGTCGGCGGGGCGTCCGCCGGCCGTGTGGTGGATGCCCGTGGACTGGTCGTGGCCCCGGGTCTCGTTGGCGCCCGCCCGGTACAGGCGCACCAGCGCGGCCACCGCGTCGGCGTCCAGCTGGCTGCCGGCGACGTCCACGGCGATCTCGAGGGCACGCTCGGGGTCGAGCGCCTTGCGGTACGGGCGGTCGGACGTCATGGCGTCCCACGTGTCGGCGACGGCCATCAGCCGGGCACCGTCCGGCACGCCACCGCCCGCGAGCCCGTCCGGGTAGCCGCCCCCGTCGATGCGCTCGTGGTGCCCGCGCACCCAGGCCACCTGCTCCTCGTCCAGGATCTCGGACACGATGCGGGCGCCTAGCGTGGGGTGGGTCTCGATGACCAGGCGCTCGGCGTCGGTGAGCTTGCCGGGCTTCAAGAGGATGGCGTCGGGCACGCCCACCTTGCCCACGTCGTGCACGAGCGCGGCCTCCTTCAGGCGGTTGGCCCGCTGCGGCGCCCACGCCATCTCGATGGCGATGCGGTGGACGAGGGCCGCGACGCGCTCGGAGTGCCGCTGCGTGTTGTCGTCACGCATGTCGACGGCGCGGGCGAGCGCCCGCAGCGCCGACAGCGATTGCAGGTGACCGAAGCGGTGGCCCTCGTCGTCGCCACCGCTGAGGCCGGGGCGGTAGTGCACCACCGAGTCCTGGCCGGCCGCCTTGGCCTGCCGCAGCGCGGTCTCGGCCAGGCGCAGGAGCTCTTTCGGGTCGTGCGCGAACCGCATCTCCACCACGCCCGCGGACACGGTCATCTGCGACGCCATGCCGACGGCGCGCGAACGCACGGCGGCCAGCGCGCGGGTGGCGGCGGCCTCGGGCCCGGACGGCTCGACGCCGGGCATCAGCCAGGCGAACTCGTCGCCGCCGATGCGGGCCAGGGTGTCGTCTCCGCGCGACAGCTCGCGCAGCCGCTGTCCCAGCGACGACAGGATGCGGTCGCCCTCCTCGTGGCCGTACGCGTCGTTGACGTTCGAGAACGCGTCGACGTCCAGAAGCACCAGCGACAGGGGGCGCTGCGTCATCTGGGCCTTCGCCACCTCCTCGGCCAGCCGCTCCTGGAACGCGCGGTGGTTGGGCAGGCTGGTGAGGGCGTCGGTCACCGTCTGGCGCGACAGGCGCTCGCGGGCCACCGCGCTCTGCAGCGCCAGGTCCAGCGTGCCCCCCACCCGCATCATCGCGTCGACGGCGCCTGCGGGCACCTGCTGGCCGTCGGTCCACAGGGCCGTGATGTCGTTCCACGTGACCGCGACGCCGGCGGCGGGCACGCACGCCACCGCCACGCCGGTGGCCTCGTCGTGGCGTACCACCGCCTCGTGCAGCACGAGTGCCTGGGCGCGGACGACTTCCCGGAACGCCACGGCGGCGGTGGAGAGCGTCGACACGCTCTCCTCGCCGAGCAGTTCCACGCCGTCGACCGTGTCGCCGCGCACCACCACGGCGTCGGCGTCGATGAGCCGGGCCAGGTGGCCGGCGCCCACCTCGGCGACGTTGCCGCTCTGAGCCCAGGTCGCGGACGTCGCGATCTCGCCCACGGCGGCCTGTTCTCGCAGCGTCCACTGCATCTCGCTGACCACCTGCTGCCGGGCCCGGCCGACGCGCCACCACAGGATGCCACCCGAGAGGCACAGCAGGGCGACGAGCCCCAGCATGGCGTTGCGGGCCTTGACCAGCAGGTCGTCCACCTCACGGTCGAGGTCGGCGCGGCGCCGGTTGAGGCTTCCCAGCCACTCACCGCTGTAGTAGCTCAGCTGCTGCGAGAACGGGCGCAGTGCCTGGAATCCGTCGGGGCGGCGCTCTTCCGGGATGGTCAGCAGCGAGCTGCCCCGGGTGAGGGCGCGGTCGAGCGTCTCGACGGTCATGCGGGCGGCGGAGCGGGCGCCCTCGTCCACCATGCCCGACGTGATGTCCTGCAGGCGCATCATGCCGGCGCGCTGGGAGAGGGCGTGGGAGAGGATGCGCACGCCGGAGTCGGGGTCTCGGCGCACGCCGACAAGCGCGATCTGGTCCTCGCGCAGCTGATCCATGATGCCGTGCAGCTCGAACACCGCGTCGCCCATGACGTTCTTCTCGTGCTCGGCGTTGGCCAGCACGTGCAGGAACGTGCCGGTCGCGCCGGCGATCAGCACCGCGGCGATGGCCAGGAACACCACCTGGATGCGGTGCAGGCGGCGCAGTTTGGCGGCCGCCAGCGCCCCCGATGAGTCGTGGGGCGTCGCGGCGTCGGTGTGGTCAGTGTGCGTCTTCACCCGTGGTCCTTGCGCGCCGGCGGCACGCGGGCGCCCATCCCCATCGGCCCAGGGCGTGTGAAGTTGAGCGGGCGGTCATGGAGTTGCGCTTCGTGCGGCTCAGGTGGGTGTCAGACCGTCCCCGTGGGACGCGGCGGCGGAGTCCCGCGCCGCGGCGCGCAGGGCGGTGAGGCGCTGCGTGAGGACGGGGTCGGACGTGCCCAGGATGCGGGCGGCCAGCAGCCCCGCGTTGCGCGCCCCGTCGATGGCCACGGTGGCGACCGGGACGCCCTTCGGCATCTGCACGATGGACAAGAGCGCGTCGAGGCCCGCGAGGGCCGTGACGTTGACGGGGACGCCGACCACGGGCAGGTCGGTGACGGCCGCGAGCATGCCGGGCAGGTGCGCGGCCCCGCCCGCGCCGGCGATGATGACCCGCAGGCCGCGTCCCGCCGCCTCGCGCCCGTACGCGATCATCTCCTCGGGCATGCGGTGGGCCGACACCACGCGCACCTCGTGGGCCACGCCCAGCTCGGTGAGCACGTCGCCGGCCGCCCGCATCACGGGCAGGTCGGACGTGCTGCCCATCACGATGCCCACCAGCGGCGCGCTCACAGGCCCACCTCGGCGACGGCGGCGCGGGCGGCGTCGGCGGCGGCGGTGGGGGAGTCGCCCAGCACCGTGACGTGCCCCATCTTGCGGCCCAGGCGCACGTCGGCCTTGCGGTACAGGTGCAGGTGCGCGCCGGGCACGGCCAGCGCGCCGTCGCGCTGCGGGTCGGCGGGCCCCTCGCGCGTGCCGAGGATGTTCACCATCACCGCCGCCGGGGCGCGCAGCGACACGTCGCCCAGCGGCAGCCCGAGGATGCCCCGCACGTGGTTCTCGAACTGGGAGGTCTCGCACGCCTCGATGGAATAGTGGCCGCTGTTGTGGGGGCGCGGGGCGAGCTCGTTCACCAGCACCGTCCCGTCGGGCAGCGCGAACATCTCGACGCCCATCACGCCCAGCGCGTCGGCGGCGCGCGCCGCTCCCACGGCCACCTCTTCGGCGCGGGCGCGCACGGCCACGTCGACCGCGGCGGGGGCCGTGACCTCGTGGCACACGTGGTTGCGCTGCACCGTCTCGACCACGGGGTACACGCGCTCCTCGCCGGACGTGCTGCGCGCCACCATCACGGCCAGCTCGCACGTGAACGGCACCAGCGCCTCGGCCAGCACCCCGTCGCCGCGGTCGAGGCGTCCCAGCGCGTCCCGGGCGGCCGCCTCGTCGTCGCACAGCGCGTTGCCGTACCCGTCGTAGCCCAGCGTGCGGGCCTTCAGCATCAGCGGCCAGCCCAGCTCGCGCCCGGCCGCGGCCACGTCGCCCGGGGCGGTGATGACCTGGAAGGCGGGGACCGGCAGCCCCGCGTCGCGCAGGAGGGCCTTCTGGGTGGCCTTGTCCTGGATGCGTCCCACCGCCTGCGACGTCGGCCGCACGGGCGTGCCCGCGGCCTCGACGCCCGCCAGCGCGGCGGCCGCGACGAACTCGTTCTCCAGCGTCACCACCCGGCACGCCCGTCCCAGCGCCAGCACGTCGTCGGCGTCCTGCCAGCGGCCCGGCACCACGCCGGCGGCCACGTCGGCTGCGGGGTCTCCCGGGTCTCCGAGCACGGCGATGCGCAGCCCGAGGGGGGCCGCCGCCGTGCACGTCATGCGGGCTAGCTGGCCCGCGCCGACGATGCCGATGTCGAAGGGCTTCGCGGTGTCGTCCATCCCGCGAAACGTACCAGCGCCCGCGCTCGCCGCGTCGTCCCGATGCTGGTACCATGCCCGTCCCCGGGCGATTAGCTCAGTTGGGAGAGCACCAGCTCGACAAGCTGGGGGTCACTGGTTCGAACCCAGTATCGCCCATCCTCGAAAGCCCTGCATGTGCGGGGCTTTCGTTGTTCGTGCGGTGCTTTTGGCGAACCATGGGACCCGCGCGGACGGGGACTGGGCGACCCTCACGAGGGGTACGCACGTCGAGTGTCCCCCCAGGCCTCCACGGCGTCCCAGGCGTCCTGCGGTGCTTCGGGGAGGCGCCGGTATGCGGCCCGGTCGGCCTCGACGAGGGCGTGACGCACCGCGTCGGCGGCACCGCGTCGCGCGGCGGCCGACACGTGGACGCCAACGCGCGCGCCTTCGCGGCAAGCGCGTCGTCGAGCGTGACGGTGGTGCGAGTCGCCCTACGCGGATGCTCGCCGAAGAGTCGGCGCCGCTCTGACGGGACCACTGCGGCCGCGCGCGACGAGGAGGATGCCGAGGCGGCGCTGAGGGCGAACGCCGGCAGAGAACGCAGGATGACTCCGGCGGGGCGGAGGCGGGCGGAGAGCGTGGAGGAGACCGCGTCCTACCGCATTCGATTCCAGCCGGCACGGTGAGCCCGGCACGTGAACCCCGCTCACCACTTTTTTCGCCCGGTGTCTCTCCTTCTGAGAATGCCCATGGGAGAAGGGGTGGAGCGACGGGAGCGCCACGGCAACTCACCGCGTTCCGAACCTCAGAAATGCGCGGGCCACACCGATGACACTGATGTGTCCGCGTATCGCCGCAGCTGGCTGTGTCCCACCGAGGGTGACTTCGCCCGGACGATGGAGACGTACGCCGCCACCCACCGCGCCCGCATCGGCATCGTCGGCGGCGCCGTCGTGCTGGTGGCCGCGTTCGCGCCCCGCATCGGCTGGTGGCCGTTCGTGCTCTCCCTCGTCATCGGCGTCCAGCTGCTCATCCTCGACCGGCGCATGCCCCGTGCGCGACGTCCCGAGTGGTGGCTGGCCGCGAGTTACACGCTCGCCTGCGCGTCGATCGCCGTCGGCGTGGCGATGACCGGCGGGGCCGAGAGCCCGATGCTGCCGATGTTCGGCATCCCCATGCTGCTCCTGGCCAACCGCTTCCGCCGCCACGTGACGATGGTCGGCCTGGCGGGCGCACTCGCGATGATGCTGATCGCTGCGAGCGTGGCGCATTCCGCAGCGCTCGTGCGCGATCCCACGATGGCGATCTGCACCGCGGTGCTGATGGTGGGGATCATCGTGCTGACGCTGCCGCAGTACGAGGTGGAGCTGGGACTGCGCACCGAGGGCCACGCCGATGCGCTCACCGGCCTTCTCAACCGCTCGTCGCTCGATCAGGGCTTCACCGACGCGTGCGCGGCCGCCGCGGTCCACGGCCGCCCCGTGAGCCTCGTGCTGTTCGATCTCGATGACTTCAAGTCGGTGAACGACCGCCACGGCCACGACGCGGGCGATCGGGTGCTGTGCCACGTCGCGGACGTCATCGCGCGCCACGCGCGGGCCGGTGACCAGGTCTACCGGCTGGGGGGCGAGGAGATCGGCGTGGTCCTGTCCGGTGCGGGGATCGACGAATCCATGGCGATGGCGCAACGACAGCGTGAGGCGGTGGCCGCCGAGGCGGTGGCCGGGGTGCGCGTCACGATGTCGGGCGGGGTGGCGTCGCGACCGGCTGCGGACGCCCGGTGGGGAGACCTCTACCGCGCGGCCGACCAGGCGCTGCTGCGGGCCAAGGCCGACGGCCGCGACCGCCTGTACGCCGAGGCCGCAGGCCCGGGCGCTCAGGCGCAGGCGGTGGGCGCATGAGCCGACCGCCCACCCGCGACGGTGAGTTCCGCCCCTCGTGGCTGTGCCCGTCCGCCGACGACCTGCGCCGCCTCCACGAGGCGTTCGCGCGTGCGGACAACGCCCGGACGGTCGCGGCGCTCGCGACCACGATCGGGATGCTGGCGTGCGCGCCATGGATCGGCTGGGTGCCCTTCTTCATCGGCGTCGCGTGCTGCGTGCAGGTGGCCACCGTGGGTTCCCGCGCGCTCCGGGCGGTGCGTCCCGAGGTGGTCCACGCCGCCAGCTTCGCCGCCACCACCGGCGTGCTGGTGGGCGGCGTGGCGGCCTCGGGAGGGGCCCGGAGCCCCGTGCTGCCGCTGTGCACGCTGCCGATGCTGCTGCTCGCCAGCCGCTTCCGGCCCCGGGTAGCGGTGTTCGGCCTCGCGTGCGGCATGCTGCTGGTGGCCGCCGCGACCGTGACGGTCGACCGTGACGGCGTCGTGGCGGCCCCCGAGACGCTGGTGGTCACCCTGCTGCTGATGGCCGCGTCGCTGGCCATCACGATGTCGTTCACGCGGGTCGAGCTGCGACTGCGCGACCGGACGCGCCGCGATCCCCTCACAGGCCTCTTGAACCGGCTGGGCCTCGACATCCTGTTCGACCAGACGATGACGGCCGCCCGCGCCGCGGACGAGCCGGTGAGCCTGATCGTGATGGACCTCGACCACTTCAAGCGCGTCAACGACACGCACGGCCACGACCAGGGCGACCGTGTGCTGGCGGCCACCGCCGACGTGCTGCTGGACAACCTGCGCGCCGTCGACCTGGTGTTCCGCCTGGGCGGGGAGGAGTTCGCGGTGCTGCTGCCCGGCGTGGGCCCGGCACCGGCCGCCATGGTGGCCGAGCGCCTGCGCGGCGCCCTGGAGGCGACGCCCGTCGACGGGCACCACGTCACCCTCTCGGCCGGCATCGTCACCAGCACCACCCACACCGAGGGCTGGCGCGGCCTCTACCGGCGCGCCGACGCGGCGCTTCTGGCCGCGAAGCGGGGGGGACGCAACCGCTGCACGTCGTTCGGCGACATCACCCTGCCGATGGGGCGCCACGAGCGGGCTGCCGCGTAGGCGCCTGCGCCGCCGCAGGCGGGACGGCTGAGTCGGGGAACTTCTGCGGCCGGGTGCTCACGTGGGCGCCGCGCGGCCGGGGTGCGCACCGGGGGGCGGCGAACCGCCCCCCGGATGCAGCAACGTCGGGTTCTTGCCTAGAGCACCGCGACGTTGGTCGCCTGCGGGCCCTTGGGGCTCTCGCCCGCCTCGTAGGACACGCGCTGACCCTCGTCGAGGGACCGGTAGCCACTGCTCTGAATCTCAGAGAAGTGGACGAAGAGGTCCTTTCCGCCCCCATCGGGGGTGATGAAGCCGAAGCCCTTCTCGGCAGAGAACCACTTCACGACGCCTTCCGGCATGTTCTTACTCCTCGTTCGCTCGGCGAAGAACCGCAAACCTCGCCACCACAAACGGCTTCCGACGTCGCTGTCCTACGCTCTTCTGTGTGCGCCCCGCGGTGGGACGCATCGCTCGTGCATGGTAGTTGCTTTTCGCGCCAAGGGAAGCCCTCCGTGTCACGATTGTGACGCGGGTGCCGACCGTGCGGTCGCGGACGCGCCTTCACGGAATCCATGCGGAGCTCTCACCGGGTCCTGTCGTGCCCTCCGGACAGGCTGTCTAGGCTGCGCAGCATGAGAATTCGACACCACATCATCGCCGCGAGCACGCTGGCGCTCGCCACGACCGCCGCGGTCGCCCCCAACGCGATGGGGGCCCGCCTGCTTCTGGGCGTCCAGGACGACCGCATGGTCCACCTGGGCGAGAACGTCGACACGCGCATGGCGCTCGTCGCCGGCACGAAGGCGAAGGTCGTGCGCGTCGACCTGCGCTGGGACCTGGTGGCCGCCACCCGCCCCGCCAACGCCCGCTCCGACGCCGACCCGGCGTACAACTGGGCCCAGTACGACGCCATCGTCGCCGCCGCGAAGAAGCGGCGCGTGAGCGTCATCTTCACCATCTGGGGCACGCCCGGGTGGGCCGCCGACCCCGCCGCGCCGGTGCAGGGCAACCTCCCGGCGTTCGGCCGCCGGCCCCAGCGCCCCGCCGACGCGGGCAACTTCGCCGAGGCCGCCGCCAAGCGCTACTCGCGCCGCGGGGTGCACATGTGGGAGGCCTGGAACGAGCCCAACATCCCCCTGTTCTGGCAGCCGCAGTACCGCAAGGTGAGGGGCAAGTGGGTCGCCGACTCGCCGCGCGCGTACTCCGCCGTGCTGAAGTCGATGTACCGCGGCATCCATCGCGCCGACCGCAAGGCGCGGGTGGCGGGCGGCGTCACGGCTCCCGCCGGCGACACCAACCCGCAGACGTGCGGCTACCAGCCCAACTGCCGGGTGGAGCCCCGCGCGTTCATCCGGGCGCTCAACGCCCGCGGCCTCCGCCCGCCCATGGACGTCGTGTCGCACCACCCGTACCCGCTGCGGGCGCCCAGCAACCACAACTTCGCGGGCGCCAGCTACATCGATCTCTACAACCTGTCGTACTACACGCGGACGCTGAACGGCACGTACCTGCGCCGCAAGCCCATCTGGCTCACCGAGTTCGGCGTCGCCACGCGCAAGGTGAAGGAGTACCGCTTCGCGACCACCGAAGCCCGGCAGGCCGCGTGGCTGCGCGACGCGGTGCGCCGCGTGAAGGCGACCCCCCGGGTGAAGGTGTTCGTGTGGTACCTGCTGCAGGACCACCCCGACTGGGCGTCCGGCCTGTACCGGCAGAACGGCAAGGCCAAGCCCGCCATGAAGGCGTTCCGGGCCCTGGCCCGCTAGCCGGGGCGGTGACCGGCGTGGCGGTGGACGCCGCCGCGCCGGCCCGCGGTCAGAGCTCCCAGAAGCCGTCGCTGCCGGCGGCGACGTACCGCGCGCCCGCGCCCTCCAGGGCGCTGCGGGCGGCCTCGCGCGGCATGCCGGTGAGCGCGGCGACCTCCTGCGTGGCCAGCGGGTAGGGAGCCCAGCGCAGCACCTCGGTCACGTCGGCCGCATCGGGGCGGGGCACGATACCCGGCGCCAGGTTGGCCACCATCACCTCGTAGACGCGCGCCGGCTGGAAGCCGGGGGCCGAGAGCCGGTCGTCGCCGTGGCTCATCACGTAGCTGGGGCACGTCAGGCGCCACACGCCGTCAGGCGTCTGCGCCAGCCGCTCCGGTAGGGCCAGCGAGGGGGCGTCCGGCGCCCGTGCGGCCGCCATGTCGTCGGCCAGCTCGTCGGCCGTGCCGGGGTCGTCGGTCCACGCCGTGAGGTCGGCGGGGTCGACGCCCGACCGCTCCGCCGCCTCCCGCAGCGTCTCGGGCTCGTCCGGAAGCCGCCGCAGGCCCATGACCACGACCCGCAGGTGGCGCAGGAACGCGTCCACCAGCTCCGGCCGCATGCGGCGCACGGCCACCACGGCGCGACAGGCCACCACGGTCGCCACGTGGCGGGTGCCGATCTGCGCGTCGATCGGCATGCCGTACGCCTGCGCGATGCCCACGCGTGAGGTCGCCAGATCGGCCAGCGTGATGCCCCGCGCGGGATAGTCCTCCGTCGTCGACGAGAGGCCCACCATGCGGTGGTGCCACGTCAGCGCGTCGCCATAGCGCCAGCGCAGCCGCAGGCGCGCCGGCTCGGCCGACCAGTCGTACGGGCACGCCGGATCGCCGAAGGCCTCTACGAAGATGCGGTTGTCGTCCACGACGGTTCCTTTCGCGTCTACGGCCGGGCCCAGTCTCTCAAGTCGCAGCGCCCGCGTCCGATGGCGCAGGTGACGACCGCATGATGCACACCGATCCCACCCACATCTCCGCCGCGCGCCCCGGCGCCGGCACCGCTGGTGCACCGGACGCCGGGTTCACCGTGCTGGCGCAGGGCGTCGCCCCGGCGGTGGAGGGCGTGATCCGCCACGCGCTGAGCCAGATCGCGGTGAGCGTCACCGGCATCCCCGCCGAGGCGGACGTGGGCACCGCGGTGCGGGACCACGCCCCCGACGTGCTGCTGGTGCAAGTGCCGGAGCCGGGGGCCGGGCTGCCGGCGTTCCCGCCACCGCTCGGGGACCTCGGGGAGGCGGAGCCCCCGGCCGTCATCGCGGTGGTCACCGGCCTGAGCGCCTCCCGGCAGGTGCGGGATCTCGCGTGGGAGGGCATCGACGAGGTTCTGGTGGCGCCGTTCGGCGGCGCCGAGGCGTGCGTGCGCATCGGCGCGGTGCGTGAGGCGCGCGCCACCCGCCGTGAGCTCGCGGCGCTGCGGGACGGCCTGGCCGCGCAGCAGCGCGCCATGCACGATCAGACGCTCGAGCTGGGTGCGCTGCGGCGGGTCACCATGGCGGTGGCGTCCGGGGTCGTGCTGGGCGAGGTGTTCTCGTGCCTGGCCGGCGAGGTGATGACGCTGTCGGGGTGCCAGGCGGCGCACGTCGCGTTCCGTGAGGACTCGGGGCAGGTGACCCTGGTGGGCGTCGCCGGTACCCGGCCGTCCATCGTCAACGCCCTGGGTATGCGGGCTGACATCGGCGTGAGCGCGACGTCCATGGCGATCCAGGACGGCCGCCCCCAGCGCGTGGACGACCAGGCCGCCGTCGACGACGGCATGTGCGCCGGACGGCTCGGCTGGGGCGCCACCGCCGCGGTGCCCGTGATGGTCGACGGGGAGGTGTGGGGAGCCATCGGAGTGGTGGCCGACCAACCCGGCAACCTCCGGGGAGGACTGCGACGCCTGCTGTCCCGGTTCGCCGACCTCGCGTCGCTGGCCATCGGCAACGCCCACACGTCCGCCGCGACGCGGCAGCTGACGCTGCGTGACCACCTCACGGGCCTGTACAACCGCCGCGCGTTCGAGGACGCCCTCAAGGCGGCCCTCCTGGCCGGCGACCGCCGCGGCGGCCCCGTCAGCCTGCTGGTGATGGACATCGACCACTTCAAGAGCGTCAACGACACGCACGGGCACCCCGTGGGCGACGCCGTGCTCACCGGGGTGGCGAGCCGGCTCAAGGCCTGCGCTCGCGGCGACGAGCTCCTGGCGCGCGTGGGCGGCGAGGAGTTCGCGCTCCTCCTTCCCGACGCCGACCTCGCGTCGGCCGTGCTGGCCGGTGAGCGGCTGCGCCAGGCCGTCGCGGCCGAGGACTTCACGCTGGTCGGTCGGGTCACCGTGTCGGTGGGCGTCGCCCAGGCGACCGACTTCGGTGACCCGACCGCGGTCTTCCGGGCCGCCGACGAGGCGCTGTACCGATCGAAGCGGGAGGGGCGCAACCGCGTCAGCGCCGCGGGCGACAGCCCCTCGGCTTAGAGCCCGGTCCCGCCGTCCACGAGGTCGTCGGGACGCGGCTGCGCGTCGGTCAGACCCTCGGTCTGCGCCACGCCCAGCTCCGGGTCACCCTCCAGCGTGATCTCGGACGCCTGGATCTCCATCATCTTCTCGGCGTCGCCCTTCTCGATGGGGTACCAGCACGCCACCTGGTGACCCTCGCCGACGTCGGTCAGCACGGGCCGCTCGGTGCGGCACCGCTCGGGAACCTCAGCGGGGTCGCCCGACACCAGCCGCGCCTTCGGGCACCTGGGGTGGAACGTGCAGCCGGGCGGTGGCGCGGCGGGGGAGGGCACGTCGCCCGCCAGCAGCAGGCGCCGCGTGCGCGCACCGCGCTCGCCCGTGGGCGCGGCCGAGATCAGCGCAACGGTGTACGGGTGGCGGGGGTTGTCGTACAGGGCGTCCCGGTCGGCGTTCTCGACGATGCTGCCCAGGTACATCACCGAGATGCGGTGCGACACGTGGCGCACCACGCCCAGGTCGTGCGAGATGAACATGTACGCCAGGCCGCGCTCGCGCTGCAGGTCGCCCAGCAGGTTCAGCACCTGGGCCTGGATCGACACGTCGAGGGCCGACACGGGCTCGTCGCAGATGATCAGCTTCGGCTCCAGCGCCAGCGCGCGGGCGATGCCGATGCGCTGCCGCTGACCGCCGGAGAACTCGTGCGGGTACCGGTTGAAATGCTCGGGGTTGAGGCCCACCTGCGCCATCAGCTCCTGCACCTTCTTGCGCCGGTCGCCCTCGACGCCGTGCACGCGCAGCGGCGCCGCGATGATCTGGCCCACCGACTGGCGGGGGTTCAGCGACGCGTACGGGTCCTGGAACACCACCTGCACGGTGCGGCGCAGCGGCACCATCTGGCGCCGCGACAGCGTGGTGATGTCGCGGCCCTCGAACTCGATGGTGCCCTCGGTGGGCTCCAGCAGACGGGCCACGATGCGGGCCGCGGTCGACTTGCCGCACCCCGACTCGCCCACGACGCCCAGGGTCTTGCCCGCGTAGATGTCGAAGTCGACCCCCGCCAGCGCGTGGACGTGGCCGATGGCGCGCTGCAGCACCACGCCGCGGGTGATGGGGAAGCGCTTCACCAGGCCGCGGGCGCGCACCAGCGGCACGTCGGCGGTGACCGTGGCGCCGGGCGTGGCGTCCGGCGTGGTCGTGGGCTCGGTCATGCGCCCGCCTCCAGCGCGGCCAGACGCTCCTCGCGCAGCCGTGTCTTCTCGTCGGGTTCGATGATGCAGGCGTCCAGGTGGCCCGAGCCCCGGTCACGCAACTCGGGCACCGCGGCGGTGCACTCGGGACGCACGTGCCGGCAACGGGGGCTGAACGCGCATCCCGGCGGCAGCGTGATCAGCGACGGTGGTTGCCCGTCGATGGGGATCAGCCGCTCGACGCGCACGTCGGGGCGCGGCACCGACTCGAGCAGCCCCCACGTGTAGGGGTGCTGAGCGTCCTGGAACACCTGGTCGCGGGCGCCCAGCTCGGCCGGCCGGCCGGCGTACATCACCATCACGTCCTGCGACACGTCCGCGATGGTGGCCAGCGAGTGGCTCACCAGCACCACGCCGATGTTGAACTTCTCCTTCAGCTCATCGATGAGCTCCAGGATCTGCGCCTGGATGGTGACGTCGAGCGCCGTGGTGGGCTCGTCGGCGATCAACAGCGACGGCTTCAGCACCAGCGCCATCGCGATCATCGCGCGCTGGCGCATGCCGCCGGAGAACTCGTGCGGGTACTGCCGGGCCCGGGTCTCGGGCGACGGCATGCCGACCTCGGCCAGCGACTCCACCGCCAGCCGCGCGGCTTCTTTCTTGGAGGCGCCGGTGTGGGTCAGCACCACCTCGGCGATCTGGTCGCCCACGCGGTGCATCGGGTGCAGCGACGTCATGGGGTCCTGGAAGATCATCCCGATGCGCTTGCCGCGGATGTCGCGCAGGCGCGCGGCGGACGCGTCGATGATCTCCTCGCCCTCGAACAGCACGCTGCCGGAGATGCGGGCGCTCGAGCGGTTGATGAGGCCCATCACGGTGAGGAACGTGATGCTCTTGCCCGAGCCCGACTCGCCCACCACGCCCAGCGTCTCGCCCCGGTCGAGCGCGAACGACGAGCCGTCGACGGCCTTCACGACTCCGTCCTCGGTGGGGAAGTGCACTCGCAGGTCGCGCACCTCCAGGAGCTTGTGGCCCTCCCGGGGTGAGCTCACTGCAGCCTCACGCGGGGATCGATGATGGCCAGGAGCACGTCGGCGATGAGCGTGAGGATGCACACGGCCGCCGCCACCACGACGGTCACCGCCATGGTCACCGGGAGATCGTTGTTGTTGGCGGCGATCAACAGCCAGTTACCCAGCCCCTGCATGTTGAACACCGTCTCGGTCACGATGGTGCCGCCCACCAGCGCCCCCAGGTCGATGGCGAACAGGGCGATGATGGGTGCCAGCGCGGGTCGCAGCTCGTGGTGCATCACCACCTTGCGCGGCGACAGGCCCTTGGCCCACGCCGTGCGGATGTAGTCCTCGCTGACCACGTCGATCATGTTGGCCCGCACCAGGCGGGCGTAGATGGCCGCGTACAGCAGGGCCAGGATGCACCAGGGCAATATCAGGTGCGCGAACCATTGCCCGGGATTCTGCGCAAACGGCACATAGCCGGTGCCCGGCAGCCAGCCCAGGTGCTTCCAGAAGATCAGGAGCGACAGGAGGGCCAGCCAGAACACGGGCGCCGAGATGAAGAACAGGCAGATGCCCATCAGGCCGCGGTCCCAGAACGTCTTGCGCTTGAGGGCCGAGATCACGCCCACGGGCACGCCGATGACCATCCACATCAGCGCGCCGCCGACGATGATCGAGCCCGTCACGCGGGAGCGGTCGATCAGCTCGGGAAGCACCGCGTCGCGCGTGTGGAACGAGTAGCCGAGCCCCGGCCAGCCGTACTCGTCACCTCCGATGAGGCGGCTGAGGAACAGCCAGTACTGCTGCGGCAGGCTCTTGTCGAGGCCCAGGTTGACCCGGGCCTGCGCGATGAGCTCCTCCGTCGGCTGCTTGCCCGCGAAGCGCAGGGCCGGATCGCCCGCCGGCAGCACGAAGAAGATCAGGAACGTGAGGATCGACGCCAGCAGGACGATGAACACCGTCCACAGCAGTCGTCTGATGATGTAGCGGCCCATGGCTTTGCGCGGGTGCGCGGTGGGGGACGCGCGTGGCGCCCCCCACCCGCGGCACTCTTACTTCTGCAGTCCGGGGTCCACGGCCACGTGGGCGAGGGACGACTCACCCGAGTCCTGGTCGAAGTCCCACTGCGTCACAGCCGGGCCCAGCAGGTTGGTGTGGAGGGCGTTCATGTACGGCACCCACGGCACGACCTCGGTCATGACCTTGGTGTCGAACTCCTTCCAGCAGGCGATGCGCTCCTCGCCGCCCGTCTTGCGGCACTTGTCCATGTCGGCGTCCACGCTGGGCACGCCGTCCTTGGGCAGGGTGACGCCCAGCTTCTTCGCCTGGTCGGGCGTGATGCCCACCAGCGAGTAGTTCGTGTTGCCCGTCGGGATGATGTTGCGCCCGTCGAACAGCACGGCGAACGTCGTGGCGTCCGGGTAGTCCTTGCCCCAGCGCGCGTTGGACGCGAGCGGCACCTGGTTCTTGACGGTCTGCAGCGTCTCGTACGCGGGACCCGTCGGCAGCTCCTTGGCGTCCAGCTGGATGCCGATCTTCGCGAAGTTGTCGATCACGATCGGGCCGAGCTTCGCGTACGCGCCGTAGTTGCGGTTCAGGTACAGCACGCCCTTGCACGGACCGGCGTCACACATGCCGTCCTTGTCGGTGTCGTACGCCGACTGCTTCATCTCCTCCTGGGCCTTGGCCAGGTCACCGGCCGAGCCCTCGGTGGCGTACGGGTCGATGCTGTTGTCGCCGTCGAGCAGCACGGGCGGGATGGTGTGGCCCGTGACGTCGCCGTAGAGCTTGCCGCCCCACGCCCGCTGCAGCGCGGTCTTGTCGACGATGAAGTTGGCCGCCTTGCGCACGTGGATGTCGTCGAACGGCGGCGTGGTGAGGTTCATGGTGAGGTAGTTGGTGCTGTCCTCCGGGTTCGACCGGAAGCGGTCCTTCAGCGAGTCGTCCGTCGTGTACTTACGGGCGACGTCCGGCGGCACCGACAGGCCCGCGGCCTCCTCGAGCTCACCGGCCTGGATCTTGTCGAACACGTCCTTCTCGTTGGTGTTGACCGAGATGTCGATGCTGTCCGGCATGGCCGAACGCTGCTCCGGGTCGTCCAGCGAGGCGTCGTAGTTGGGGTTGCGCACGAACGTGATGCCGTCGGTGGGGTTGAAGCCCGCGATGGGCTTCTGCGTTGCGCAGCTCGAGATGTTGAGCTTGTCGGCGCCCTTGATCATGTAGGGACCCGTGCCCAGCACGTAGCGGCCGTACTCGCCGGCCTTCGTGTGGCACTTGCCCACCTCGGGCGGGATCGGCGCGGTGGCCGGCATCGCCAGGCGGAACAGGAAGTCGGGCGTCGGCTCGGTGAGCGTGAACGTGATGGTGTGGTCGTCCGGCGTCTCGATGCCGGAGATGGTCTTGGCCTTGCCGTCGGCCATCTCTTTGAAGCCCTTGATGGGCTGCACGTAGTTGGCGTACTGGGCACCCACCGACGGGGTGGCCATGCGCTCGAACGCGTACACGATGTCCTTGGAGGTGACCTCGCGGTTCAGCGGCGGCGACCACTTCACGCCCTTGCGGATCTTGAACGTCCAGACCGTGTTGTCGTTCTCGCCCTCGGGCAGTTCCTCGGCCAAGTCGGCCATCGGCTCGGTGCCCGCGGTGCCGCCCACGTGGCGGTAGCCCACAAGACCGCGGTTCAGGAGCATCTGCTGCAGGCCCCAGGCCCAGCCGAGGTACTCGGCCGACGGGTCGAACCCGCCCGTGAAGCCCAGGTCGGGCGTCGCGATGCGGTACGTACCGCCCTTCTTGGCGTCATCCGACATGAAGCGGGTCTCACTGCCCGAGCCGCCGCCCTGCGCCGTGGTCGCGGTGTCGCCGCCATTGGTGTCGCTCGACTTGTCGTCGCTGCCACAGGCGGCGACGCCGACTGCACCGACCAGGGCCACGCTGCCCAGGAGTGCAAGGGTTTTACGTCGCGATGTCATTGCTACCTCGTGGGTTCGTGATTATCGGTCGCTCTTCGGGTCCAGCGCGTCGCGCAGGCCGTCGCCGAGCAGGTTGAAGGCAAGCACGGTCAAGAGAAGGATGATTCCGGGGAACAGCATCAGCCACCAGGCCACGTCGTAGATCTGTGACCCGTCGGCGATCATGCGCCCCCAGGAGGGTGTGGTGTCGGGTACCCCCAGGCCCAGGAACGACAGGTACGCCTCGAACAGCACCGCCTGAGGGATCATCAGCGAGGCGTACACGATGATGGGCGAGATCAGGTTGGGCAGGATCTCGCGGAACATGATGGACGTGGGCCCGGCGCCGATGGCGCGGGCGGCGTCGACGAACTCGCGCTCGCGCAGCTGCAGCACGACGCCGCGCACGATGCGGAACATCCACGGCCACGTGAAGAACGCGCTGATCAGCACCACCAGCATCAGGCCGGGTTTGATGGCGCCGCGGGCGCAGCCCTCCTTGGACGCGCCGCACGCGGTCACGATGCCGATGGCGAACAGCAGGATGGGCAGCGACAGGATGATCTCGGCGATGCGCGACAGCACGGTGTCGACGATGCCGCCCAGATAGCCCGCCACCAGGCCGAGCGCCACGCCCAGGCCGACGGCGAACAGCGTCGCCAGGAGGCCGACGGCCAGCGACACCCGGGTGCCGTAGATCATGCGCACCAGCACGTCGCGGCCGGACGCGTCGGCGCCGAACCAGAACTCGCTGTTGGGGCCCAGCGGCAACCCGAAGTCGTCCAGCATGGTGCGGTTGAACAGCTCGTTGGGCCCGTGCCCGATGAGCGACGCCAGCACCGGGGCGAAGATCGCCACCACCACCAGCAGGATGATGAACAGCACGCTGGCCTCGGCCACCCTGTCGCGGCGAATCCGGCGCCAGAAAAGCTGCCAGGGCGTGCGTGCACCGATGGGTGCTTCCGCTGCGGGCTCTTCCACGGGATCGACGGCGGTGCTTACGGGAGTTCTCCTGACCGGGACTTCGGGTGCGCGGGCAGTCTAACCGCACTTTGTGACGTTCGGCACGCTCGGGCGCGACAACCTAGCACCCGTGTGTGAAAGATGGGACGCTGCCGCGAGCGAGCGCGGCGGGCCGCCTCGGCGCGGTGTGCCTGCTGCGGATCGCGTCGGTTCATCCATGCGAAAGGAACGGCGGGATGGGGGAGTGGAGTGACTGGTACCGGCGCGAGGACCCCACCGGGTGGGTGCTGCCACGCATCCTCCGACGGCGGGCCGAGGACCATCCCGAGCGCCCGTACTACCGCTTCGGCGCCGGGGAGTGGATCTCCTACGGCGACATGGCGACCCGCACGTGGCGCGTGGCCAACGCGCTCATCCGGCGGGGCATCGGCAAGGGGGACGTGGTCTCCACGCTGTTGCCCAACATGGAGCCGCACCTGGAGATCTGGTTCGGGATCCTCACCTCCGGCGCGACGCAGTGCCCCATCAACACCGCCTACCGCGGCGACTTCCTGTCGTGGGCGATCAACCTGCCGCAGTCGCGGATGCTCATCATCGGCGACGGGTTCCTGGAGGAGCTGGACGGCGTGGTGGACGAGCTCCCGAAGCTCGAGCGTGTGGTGGTCGTCCCCACCGGCAACCGGAAGGGGCCGGACCCCCGCAAGCCGTGGGAGACCCTGGAGTCGTTCCTCGACGGCGCGACCGACGCGGACCCCGGCGTGGACGTCCCGTGGACGGGCGACGCCCGCATCATGTTCACCTCCGGCACCACGGGCCGCAGCAAGGGCGTCATCAA
>CAUJCX010000009.1 GCA_963169235.1 Actinomycetota bacterium
CGCGCCGTCGGCGATCAGGTCGACGCCCTTGGGCCCGCCCTCCCCGGGCACCGTGGCGATGCGCAGGTAGTCCTCCTGGTGCACCGCCCTCAGGCGCGAGACGGGATAGCGGCTGCCGTCCCACCCGGAATCGGTGGCGAACACGAACACGTACGGAGCCCCGGCGTCGGCCACCACCAGGCCGCGGTCGTCCGGCAGGAACCGCAACCCGTGCGGGAACGCCGGGCCGTGCAGCACCCCGGCCGGGCGGTATCCGTCGTCCGTGCGCCGCAGCATCACCACGACGTGGTTCCAGTGCGAGCTGACCGCGATCCATTCGCCGTCGGACGACGCCGCGACGCCGTCGGGCACCGCCAGCCACGGGCACTCCAGCGACGGTCCCGTGCCGACGCGAACGCCCTGCGGGTCGATGTGCACCGACAGCAGCACGACGCGGTGCTGTTCGCCCAGGCAGACGGCCAGGGTGCCGCCCTCCGGCGACGGGGGGCCCACCAGCGTGACCGAGTCGGCGACGGGGAGCGCGGGCATGTCGCCGGCGTCCACGGGGAGCAGATCGAGCGCGCGGGGCAGCAGGGCACCGGGGTCGGTCACCAGGCGGAAGAACCTCAGGCCGGCCGTGCGGTCGGACACCACGATCACGTCGTCGGTGACGAACTCGACGCCGTGGGGACCGCTGAGGGATGCGTCCGAGACCGTCACGGCCGCCCGCAGCGAGACGCCGTCGTCGACCGCCACCTCGAAGAACGTGAGGTCGGTGGTGATGAAGCCGGCGATGACCGCGACGCGACCGTCGCGCCGCACGCGCAGGTCCTCGGTGCGCCCGATGTGCGCCAGCGCGGCGGCCGAGGCGTCGTCGGCGTGCAGCGGCACCTGGCCCGGCAGCCCCTGCGTCACCGAACGGGCTCCGCGGGCGAATGTACGCGCGTGGTGTCACCCGGGCGACGCATGCCGGAAGCATAACGACGCACGCGGTGAGCCAGGCGGGGTGCGCCGCCGCCGAGCCCACCGGCCCGCGCGTAGGATGCGGCGCATGGAACGCAACGTGCTGGGCGGCCCGCTGGAGGTCTGCGGGACGGATCCCCTGACGGGCTGGACCCGCCAGGGCAGCTGCACCACCGGCCCGGAGGACCTCGGCTCGCACACGATCTGCGCGGTGGTGTCGGAGGAGTTCCTGGCCCATCAGCGGGCGATCGGCAACGACCTGTCCACCCCCGCCCCGATGTACGCGTTCCCCGGCCTCGTGCCCGGCGACCGCTGGTGCGTGACCGCCCCCAACTGGCTGCTGGCGCACCACGACGGCGCCGCCGCCCCCGTGGTGCTCGCCTGCACGCACGAGCGGGCCCTCGAGGTGGTGCCCCTCGACGTGCTGCGCCGGTACGCCGTGGACGTCCCGGACGACCCCGGGGCGCTCACCGGCGCCTGAACGCCACGTGACACGACCCGGTCGACGGCCGGCGCCCGCGCCGGTAGCGTTCGCGCACATGCACCGCCACACGCCAGCCACGCGGGAACGCCCGGTGTTCCCCATGGCGATGCTGGCGGCGTCCGCGGCCGTCGCGTGCGGCGTGGCGTACATCGCCGTCGCGGGCGGCCCGTCGAGCTACATCGCGCGCAACGTGCTGGCGCTCGTCGTGGGGGTGCTCGTCGCCGCCGCGGTGTGGGCGGCGGCCCGCGACCGCCGGGAGGTGCTGGACGCGCTCGCGATGGCGGGCGGCGTCGCCGTGGTGGCCACCGCAGTGTTCGGCGACCCCGTCCTGGGCGTGACCCGCTGGGTCGACGCCGGCCCCGTGCGCCTGCAACCCGCCCTGGTGCTGGTGCCGGCACTGGCCGTGGCGTGGGTCGCCCGCCCCGGCCCGCCCGCGACACTGGGGCTCGTGGCCGCCGCCTCCGGGCTTGCGCTCGCCCCCGACCGGGGCACGGCGTGGGCGCTGGCGGCCACGGTGATCGTGGTCGGGCTGATGGACGGGTGGGACGCGCACCGCCTCCCGGGCATCGCCGCGGGCGTCGCCGCGGCCGTCATCGCGACGGTGAGGACCGATCCGCTGGGGCCCGCGCCGTTCGTGGAGGGCGTGTACCGGGCGGCGTTCCACCATTCGCTCGTCGCCGGCCTGCTGGTGACCGTGGGCGCCCTGCTCATGCTGGTGCCCGGGGTGATCGTGGCGCGACGCGACGCCGAGATCGGCGTGGCGCTCGGCGTGTGCTGGGCCGCCCTCGGCGTGGCGTCGCTGGTGGGCGACTACCCCACGCCCCTCGTGGGATACGGCGCCAGCACGATCCTCGGCGTGTGCCTGTGCATCGCGGTGGCCGCCGCGAGCATCGCGCGCCGCCGCGGCCCGGGTCGCTTCGCGACCGCCGCGTTCCGCGGCTGAGCGTCAGGCGCGCAGGCGCCGGGCGCGCCCGTCCACGAGCTCGGCGATGACGGGTGCGATGGCCTCTCCCAGGCCACGGGTGGCGTCCGCGTCGAGGTGCACGCCGTCGGCGGGGTGGGCGACCGCGACCGGGGCGCTGTCGAAGAACGCGCAGCCCGTGGTGCGGCACAGCTCGGCGTAGATCCCGGCGACGTGACGGGACGCGTCGATCTGCCGGGCCACCCCGTCGGCCCAGGGGGCGAAGTCGGTGGGGACGAAGTGCGGCGGTGCGACCACCAGCACGTCCGGCGGCGGCGTCGCGACGCGCGGGGAGTGGCCGCGCACGATCTCGATGAGGCGACGCATGCCGTCGTGGGCGGGCCACGCGCTGGGCTCGTGGGCCATGCCGAGGTCGTTGCTGCCGAGCGCCAGCACCACGAGATCGAGCGGCGCGTGGGCGTACAGCGCCGTCGGCAGCGTGCGGGCGCCGTTGCGGTCGGCGTCGGCCCCGTGCTCGTCGTACGCGGTGGTGCGTCCGCGCACCGCGTCGACCACCACGTCGACGCCGGGCCCCAGGCGGGCCGCCACCACGTCGGGCCAGCGGACGCCGCGCGGGTGGCGACCGCCCGTGTGGGGGTCGGAGCCCCACGCCAGGCTGTCGCCGTACACCAGCACGGCCCCGCGGCCGGTCATCGCTACAGCCGGATCTCGCGGATGAGCGTGCGGCTGAGCAGGTGGATGGTGTCGATGAACCGCACGGTGTTGCTCATCAGGTCCATCACGATGCTGTGCGTGCGGGCCCCGTCGGCGAAGTACCGCACGCCCTTGAGCAGGTTGCCGTCCGTGACCCCCGTCGCGATGACGTAGTACGGCTTCGGCGCCAGGTCGTTCATGGTGAGCACGGTGGACTCGTCGTCCATGCCGAACTCGGCCATCTTGGCGCGCTCCTCGTCGTTGCGCGGCCACATCTGGCCCTGGATCTCTCCGCCCAGCGCCTCCAGCGCCGCCGCGGTGATGACGCCCTCGGTGGAGCCGCCCATGCCCACGTACAGGTGGTCGCCGGTGCCGCTGACGCCCACCGACATGCTGGCGGTGATGTCGCCGTCCTGGATCAGGCGGATGCGCGCCCCCGCCTCGCGGATCTCGGCGATGAGGTCCTGGTGGCGGGGCCGGTCGAGCACGATCACCCGCAGGTCGCGGATGCGCCGCTGGTAGCAGCGCGCCAGCACCTCGAGCGTGTCGGCCATGGGCGCCTCGATGTCGACCCGCCCCTTCGCCGTGGCGCCCACGCAGATCTTGCGCATGTAGATGTCGGGCGCCGGCATGATGCCGCCGGGCGCGCCGATGGCCGCGATGGCGATGGCGCCCTCGCGGCCGCCCGCCACCAGGTCGGTGCCCTCCAGCGGGTCGACGGCGATCTCGCACGGCATGCCGCCCGTGCCGACTTCCTCACCCACGTACAGCTCGGGCGCCTCGTCCTTCTGGCCCTCCCCGATGACGACCGTGCCCGAGATGGGCAGCTTGCCGAACTCGGTGCGCATGGCGTCGACGGCCGCCTGGTCGGCCGAGATGTTGTCGCCGCGGCCCAGCCACCGGCCGGACGCGATCGCCGCCTTCTCGGTGACCTGCAGGAAGTCGACGGCGTGGACGTCGAGGGGGTTGACCTTGGGTGACATGAGGTGCTCAGCCCTTCTTTCGGGACTTGGCCGGGGTCTTCTTGGTCTTCGCCGCGCGCGCGGCGGCGTCGGCGTTGAACTTCTCGAGGCCCTTGTCGGTGAGGGGATGCCCCAGCATCTGGTCGAACACCTTCGGCGGGATGGTGGCGATGTCGGCCCCCATCTTCGCGGCCTCCTGCACGTGCACGGGCGACCGCACCGACGCCGTGATGACCTGCACGTCGTACTCGGTGGCGAACAGCGACTCCACCACGTCACGCAGGGCCTCGACGCCGTCGTTGCCGATGTCGTCGTAGCGGCCCACGAACGGCGACACGTAGCGGGCGCCCGCGGCCGCCGCCAGCAGGGCCTGCGAACCGGTGAAGCACAGCGTCATGTTGACGGGGATGCCGTCCTTGGCCAGCTCGGACGTGGCCGTCAGGCCCTCCGCGCACGTCGGCAGCTTGACCACGATGTTGGGGTGGATCGCCGACAGGCGGCGGCCTTCGCTCACCATGTCCTTGACGTCGGGTTCGGTGACCTCGGCCGAGATGGGGCCGTCCACCAGCTCGCAGATGCGCCGGTAGATGGTGTCCTCGTCGCCCTCCACCGCCGCCAGCAGGCTGGGGTTGGTGGTCACGCCGGCCAAGACCCCCCAGCCGGCGATGCGCTCGATCTCGGCGATGTCCGCCGTGTCGATGAACAGTTTCACGCGTCCAACCTCCCCCTCGTTGCCGTCGACGGCACTTCGGCGCGCACCGGGCGCACCGTCCACCGAGGCTATCGGAGCGCGTGCCCTCGGGAAAGCCGGGGGCGTCCCGGCGCGCCGGGGTACCATGTGGGGGATGAGCCCGCTGGAACCCCTCCCGACGTGCCGTCACTGCGGGCGACCCATCGCCCCGAAGGGTCCCGACCGGTACGTCCACCGGGGCGGTGGCCACGTCGCGGCGTGCGACCTCGACGCCGACCATCCCGCCGAGCCCGCGTCGCGGCCGGAGGCCGCGCCCTCCGACGCCGGGGCCTGACGCGCGTGCGCCGTCACCTCAGACGCCCCCAGTCCGAGCGCGTCCGCACGGTGGCGTGCGGCGTCATCGGCCTCGTGGTGGGCGCCGTGCTGCACGCCGGGTGGGGCGTGTGGGAGCTTTCGGTGACGGGCGGCTGGATCGCGGCGGCCATCGCGATGGTGCTGTGGATCCGCGGCGAGGTGGGCTCCGTGGGCGCCGCCGAGACCGCGCGCCTGGCCCGCGTGGAGGACGACAGCCGCGCCAGCTCGCGCGCCGTCACCATCCTGGCGTGCCTGGCCAGCCTCGTGGCCGTCGTCGCCACGCTCCACCAGGCGAACCGCACGGAGGGCACCCTCAGCGGCGTGCTGACCGCGTGCGCCCTGGCCACCGTCGCCCTGTCGTGGGCCGTGATCCAGTGCCACTACACGCTGCGCTACGCGCACCTTCACTACGGGCGCACGCCCCCGCGCGGCCTCACGTTTCCGGGCGACGAGGCGCCCGCGTTCCGCGACTTCGCGTGCGTGGCGTTCGGCATCGGCATGTGCTTCCAGGTGGCCGACAACGACATCGAGACCGGCGAGATGCGGGCCGCGGTGCTGCGTCACGCGCTGCTGTCGTACCTGTTCGGCGTCGCGATCATCGGCGCCACCATCAACGTGGTGGCGGGCCTCATCTAGCCCGGGCGCTACGGCCTGGCGGCGACCGCCTCGACCTCGAACAGGATGTCCGGCATCGCCAGGGCGGCCACGCCGAGGACGGTCTGGGTGGGCGGCAGGTCACCGCAGCTCATGGCCACCGCCCGGCCGATGGTGGCGAGCTTCTCCATGTCCGGGCCCACGACGTACGTGCGCAACTGCACCACGTGCGTGAGGTCGAGCCCGTGGGCCTCCAGGGCAACGCCCAGATTGCGAAAAGCCTGCGTCACCTGCTGGGCGAAGTCGTCCGACACCACCGCCCCGTCGGGGCCGGAGCCGTACTGCCCGGCGACGAACACGAGGTCGGTGCCCGCCGGGACGGCGGCACTGTGGCTGTACCCGAACGGGACGGCGTCGTGCAGCCCGTCGGGGTTCACGATGGTGTGCGGCATGGATGTTCCTTCCCGGTGAGGGTGTGGTGACCAAGGAGTTTCTGACGCGTGATCCGCGCGGGTTCCGAGCGCGAACGCGAGCTGGCCGAGAACGACGTCGCGGTAGCCCACGTCCCGCGGCGCGAGGTGCCCGAGGACCACGGGGTAGAGCAGGCCGACGATGTGCGCGATCGTCGCCTCGACGATGGCGTCTGGAGCGAACCGCGGTGCGAATGCGCCGGCCTCGGTGCCCCGCGTGATGGCGTCGGCGTACGGCCGCCGGTACTGCGCGGCGAGCTCGGCGGCGCCATCACGCAGCTCACCGTCGTGCGCCGCCGCGGTCCAGAACTCCATCAGCATGCGCCACACCACGACGTCGGTCGTGAGGCCGCGATCGACCATCGCGACCAGTTGCTCCCATGGGTCGTCGATGCGCGCGACGACCGCGTGCATCGCGTCAACGGCCACGGCCGTCGCCCGCTCGAACGCCTCGATCAGCATGTCCTCGCGGGACCCGAAGTATCCCTGCAGCGTGCTGACGGCGACGCCGCTGGCCTCCGACACGTCGGCGAAACGGGTGCCGGCGTAGCCACGATCAGCGAGCACGGCGGCCACATGGTCGAGCACGACGGTGCGGCGCGCACCTCCTGCGCGGCGGCTTCTGGCGGGGCGCTCTTCGCTCATGTTGTTACCGTATCATAATACGGTATAGCGCTGACGGGTTCGGCGGACGTGCCCGGAACGCCACAGGTGGCGACCGGCCCGCCGCCCGCGCGCGCCGCCTGTGCCATCGCCACGCCCGCATGCTCGGGAGTTCCGCTCAGTCCCCGGACGTGGGCGGAGGGGCGTCCGCCTCGCGATCGACGTGAGGAGAGATCTCACCCGGCGACGGCAGGCCCGCGGCGGCGTTGACGATGCCGTCGTCGCGGTAGTCGTACTCCCACGGGATCTCGCGGCCGATGCGTGCGGCCAGCGTCATCCCGTCCGGCGCCGGGCTGAAATCGGCCGCCAGCTGCCGGACGCTCTCCTCGAACGCATCGCGATGCCACGCCGTCATCACCCACACGTCCGCCAGCGGCCGCACCACGGCGCCCGTGCGGACCAGGTCCCGCCCGCACGCCGGGTCGCCGCACCGGGCCAGCCGGCCGGGTGAGGCGAGGTCACGATCGAAGGCATCGCTGCGGTCGTCGTCGCGTCTGCCGATGAGCACCTGGACGCGCACCCGGAGGTCGCGCGGGGCACCGGCTCGTCGTCGATGTAGACGAACGTTCTGACCTCCGCTGTGACCCCGTGCCCCACATGGCCGATGTCCTCCCGGGGAGACGCCCTACTTCACCACGTCGTGCCACGCCTCGGGCTCGCCCGCCAGCATCGCCTCCAGCGCCGTCAGGGCGTGGCGCAGGAACGCGACGTCGTGCACGCGGAAGATCGCCGCGCCGCGCAGGCGGCACCACGCCATGCCCGCCGCGGTGGGCGCCAGGCGATCGGCGGCCGCCAGCCCCGTCACCGCGCCCAGCACCTTCTTGTTGCTGATGGGCACGAACACGGGGCGCCCGAGCCGTCCGACCTCGTGGATGCGGTGCAGCAGATCGAGGTCCTGCGCGGGCGACTTGCCCAGGCCGACACCGGGGTCGATCACGATGCGCTCGGGGGGGATCCCTGCGGCGGCGGCCCGGGGCAGGGCCTCCTGTCCCCACGCGACGACGGTGCGGGGCACGTCGACGTCGGGGAACGACGTGGGCCGCACCTTCGGCTCGCCGAAGAAGTGGGTCATCACCACGCCCACGCCCCCGTCGGCCGCGACGCGCAGCATGGCGTCGTCGCGCAGGCCGGTGGGGTCGTTGAGGATCACGGCGCCCGCCGCGATCGCCTCCTGGGCCACCTCGGGCGTGAACGTGTCGACGGCGACGGGCACGTCCACCTCGCGCACGAGACGCGCGATCACCGGCGCCACGCGACGCACCTGCTCTGCCACCGGGGTGGGCTGCGAGAAGCGCAGCGACTCGCCCCCCACCTCCACCACGGACGCCCCGGCGGCGGCCAGCGCGACGCCGTGGGCGACGGACGCGTCGGTGCCGAAGTGCCGGCCCTCGTCGGTGAACGAGTCGGGCGTGGCGTTGACGATACCCACGAGGTGTCCCCGGCCGCAGTCGATCACGCCCCCGGCGTGGCGCCACAGCGCGGCCGCGTCGGCGAGCCCCGCCAAGGGGTCGGGCAGCGTGCCCTCCCCCGCACGCGTCATCCGATCGAGCGTTCCAGGCGGGCGTGGTCGGCGCTCGACCAGCGGGCCCGCACGCCGGTGGCGCCCAAGCGGGACGCGCGGGCGCGCGCCGCGACGCCCTCGGCGGCGAGCACGTCGGCGACCTCCGCCTCCACGGCCTTCATGGCGTCCACGCGGCACCACACCAGGCTGCTGGGACCGCTGCCCGACACCGTGGCACCGAAGATGCGCTCACCGTCCGCCATCGCCCGCAGGGCGGCGATGCCGGGCACGTTGGCCTCGCGGTACGGCTCGTGAACGCGGTCGACCAGGAACGGCGCCAGCTCGTCGAGGCGGCCCTGGGTCAGCGTCAGCACCATGCCCGCCGCGGCGCCGATGTTGAACGCGACGTCCCCCAGCGCAACCGTGTCGGGCAGCGCCTTGCGGGCCTGGCTGGTGAGCACCTCGTGGGCCGGGATGACCGCGACGAACCCCAGCTGCGCGTCGACGGTGACCCGGCGGGCGTGGGGCGCCCCGCCGTCGTCGCTCACCACCACCAGGCCGCCCTCCAGGCACGCGCCGGCGTTGTCGGCGTGGCCCTCGATCTCGGCCGCCCGCCGCAGGATGTCGCTGGGCGCCCAGCGCAGCCCCCCCAGGGCGTTCGCGGCCACGAGCCCCGCGCACACCGTGGCGGCCGACGACCCGAGCCCCCGGCCCAGGGGGATGCGGTTGCGGCACTCGATCGCGAGGCCGTCGAGGCTGTCGAGCCCCTGCCGCATCGCGGTGCACACCAGATTGGTCTCGTCCTCGGGCACCACGCCCGCGCCCTCGCCCTCGACCCGGACGGTGAGCGCGCCCGGGCGCCGCGTGATGACCACCGAGTTCGACAGGTCGAGGGCGGCCGCCATGACGTCGAACCCGGGACCCAGGTTGGCCGACGTGGCGGGCGCGTGGACGACGAGGCTCTCCTCAGCCAAGGATCGCCTTCTCCAGCGCCGCGGTGGTGGGCTCCACGGTGGGCGGCACGGGCATGCCCGCCACCGCGGTGTCGGGGTCTTTGAGGCCGTGGCCGGTGAGGATGCACACCACGGTCTCGCCGACGGTGAAATCCCCCGCCTCGGCGCGCATCACCGCGCCGGCCAGCGACGCGGCCGACCCGGGCTCGCAGAACACGCCCTCGGTGGACGCGATCAGGCGGTACGCGTCGAGGATCTGCTCGTCGGTCACCGCCGCGATGGCGCCACCCGACTCGGCGATGGCGCTCATGGCCAGGTCGCCCGACGCGGGGTTGCCGATGCGGATGGCGGTGGCGACGGTCTCGGGGTTCTCCACCGGGTGGCCCAGCACCAGGGGGGCGGCCCCCGCCGCCTGGAAGCCCTGCATGCGGGGCAGCACCTGCGAGCGCTCGCTGTTGTGGTAGGCCTTGAACCCCGCCCAGTACGCGGTGATGTTGCCCGCGTTGCCCACCGGGATGCACAGCACGTCGGGCGCGTCACCCAGCACGTCGCAGATCTCGAACGCGCCGGTCATCTGCCCGGCGATGCGGTGCGGGTTGACCGAGTTGACCAGCTCGATGTCGGTGGTCTCGCACAGCTCGCGCACGGCGGTGAGCGCCTGGTCGAAGTTGCCCTCGAGCGCCACCACCTGGGCCCCGTGGGCGATGGCCTGGGCCAGCTTGCCCGCGGCGATCTTGCCCTGCGGGATCGCGACGGCGGCGGTGATGCCCGCGCGGGCGGCGTACGCGGCCGCCGACGCGGACGTGTTGCCCGTGGACGCGCAGATGATGGCCTTCGCGCCCCGCTCGACGGCCTTCGACACCGCCATCGTCATGCCGCGGTCCTTGAACGAACCGGTGGGGTTGAGCCCCTCGTACTTCACGAACAGGCGCACGCCCAGGCGCTCGGACAGCCGCGGCAGGTGCAGAAGCGGCGTGTTGCCCTCGCCCAGGCTGATGACCGGGGTGTCGTCGCCGACGGGAAGGAACTCCCGGTAGCGGTCGATCAGCGCGGGCGTGCCCGGCGGTGTGGTCATCGGTCCCCTTCGTGGTTCGTGACGAGAATACTGATGGCGCGGTCCCCCCGGGTCAGTCCAGCTCGCGTGCGAACAGGTCGTCGTGCGTCTCGCGCCGGGTCACCAGCCGGGCGTGGCCGTCGCGCACGAACACGACGGCGGGCCGGGTGAGGCCGTTGTAGTTGGAGGCCATCGATAGGCCGTATGCGCCCGCGGCCGGGATGCACACCAGGTCGCCGGCCCGCACGTGCGGCAGCCGCGCGTCGGCCACCAGCACGTCGCTCGACTCGCAGTGCTTGCCCACCAGCCGGTACGTCGCGTCGGCCTCCTCCGCCGCCCGGTTGGCCAGCAGGGGGCTGTACACCGCCCCGTACAGCATGGGCCGCAGCATCTCGCTCATGCCGCCGTCGAGCGCCGCGTACGTGCGCACGCCCGGGATGTCCTTGACCGCGCCCACCTCGTACAGGTTGACGCCCGCCCGCCCCACCAGCGAACGCCCGGGCTCGATGGTGACGCGCGGCACCGGCAGCCCACGGGAGCTCCACGCGTCGGCCACGGCGCCCGCCACGGCCTCGACGAACGCCGCGGGCGGCGGGGGCTTCTGGTCGGGCGTGTACGCGATGCCGAGCCCCCCGCCCATGTCCATCACCGCGAGGCCCTCCGGGCCGACCTCCCGCACGAAGTCGGCCACCACGGCGGCCGCCTGCGGGAACACGTCGAGATCGAGGAGCTGCGATCCCAGGTGCACGTGCAGGCCCACCAGGTCGAGGTGCGGGGAGCGCCGGGCGCGGGCCACGCCCTCGTGCGCCGCCCCCTCGGCCAGCGGGAACCCGAACTTCGAGTCCACCTGGCCGGTGGAGATGTAGTGGTGCGTCTCGGGCGACACCCCGGGGGTGAGCCGCAGCAGGATGGTCTGGGTGATGCCGCGGGCCGCGCACCGGGCCTCGAGCACGTCGATCTCGTGGGCGTTGTCCACCACCACGGCGCCGACGCCCGCGGTGAGCGCGGCGTCGAGCTCGGCGGCCGACTTGTTGTTGCCGTGCATGTGGATGCGTCCGGGCGGGATGCCCGCGCGCAGGGCGGCGTCCAGCTCGCCGCCGGACGCGACGTCGACCGCGAGGCCCTCCTCGGCGACGATGCGCAGCACGGCCCGGCCGAAGTAGGCCTTGCTGGCGTACGCCACCTCGCCGCCCACCCCGGTGGCGACCAGCGCGTCGCGGTACGCCGCGGCCATCGCGCGCACGCACGCCTCGTCGTACACCACCAGCGGCGTGCCGTATTCGGCGGCCAGCGCCACCACGTCGCATCCGCCGATCGCCAAGTGGCCCCGTGGCGTCAGCGATGCCGACGGCGGCAGCACGTGGGCGAGGTCGTCATGCACGGCCGCCGACGCTACCAGACAGGGCCCCCGCGTCCCCGGGCTTGTCAGGCTACGGGCATGCCCGAACGCGTCACGCTGCACTCGGCCGACGGCACCCGCCTGGCCGCCCACCACACCCCCGGCCCGGACGGAGCGCCGGCCGTGCTCGTCGTCCCCGGCTACGGCAGCCGCAAGGAGAACCACGCCGACTACGCCGAGGCCCTGGCCGCGGCGGGCATGGGCGCGCTGGTGCTCGACGTGCGCGGCCACGGGGAGTCGGACGGCGCGCTGGACGCCGCCGTGCTGGACGACGTGGTGGCGGCCCTTGCGTGGCTGGCCGACCGCTACCCGGGCCCGCTGGGCCTGCGGGGGTCGTCGATGGGCGGCTACCTGGCGCTGCACGCCGCGCCCCTTCAGCCCCGCGTGCGCGCGGTCGTGGCCGTGTGCCCCGCGCAGGCGAGAACGCTGCGGCGCCGGGCCGAGTTCCCCCTGCCGGAGCCCCTGCCGGAGGTGGACGACGTGGTGGGCGCCGAGGACGGCATCGCGCGCGGCTACTGGCACGCCCGGGGCGACGAGGTGGTGCCGTGGCAGGGCACGTTCGCCACGTACCAGCGCACGGCACGCCCCCGGCGGCTGCGGGTGGTGATGGGCGGCGACCACCGCAGCCTGCAGCACGATCCGCGCGTCGTCGCCGAGACGGTGGCGTTCCTGGCCGAGCACCTGGGCGCGGGGGCGTGAGCGACCCACCGGACGCGCTGGAGCGCCTGGACGCCGAGATCATCGCGTGCCGCGCCTGCCCGCGGCTGGTGGAGTGGCGCGAGCACGTGGCCGCCACCAAGCGCCGGTCGTTCGCGCACGACGACTACTGGGGACGCCCCGTGCCGGGGTTCGGCGATCCCCACGCGCCCATCCTGATCCTGGGGCTCGCGCCCGCCGCGCACGGGGCCAACCGCACCGGCCGGGTGTTCACGGGCGACCGCAGCGGAGACTTCCTGGTGGCGTCCCTGTACCGCACGGGGCTCGCCAACCAGCCCACGTCCGACCGCGCCGACGACGGCCTCGAACTCATCGGCTGCCGAATGGCGGCCGCCGTGCGCTGCGCGCCGCCGGGCAACGCCCCCACGCCGGCCGAGCAGGCCGCGTGCCGGCCGTTCGCGGCCCGGGAGATCGCGCTGACGGAGCCCCGGGTGATCGTGTGCCTGGGCGGCCTCGCGTGGACCACGGCGCTGCGCATCCTCGACTCGGCGGGGTACGACGTGCCGCGCCCCCGGCCCGCGTTCGGCCACGGCGCCCGTGCGCAGGTGGGCGACATCCTGCTGCTCGGCTGCTACCACCCCAGCCAGCAGAACACGTTCACCGGGCGCCTCACCCCCGACATGATCGACGCGGTGATGGCCGCGGCGAAGGCGGAGGCCGAGGCCGGCACCCGGGGGTGACGCGCCGGCCCCGGCGTCACCGGGCGGCGACGGGTGCGCCGCGGTGCTCGCTCTGCCGTGTCACGCGAACGTGAGGCGCAGCGGGCGCTGGGTGAACGCGGCCAGGCGATCGGCGGCCTCCCGGACGGCGTCCCGCGCGTCCGGGGCGAGCGGCCGGTCGAGGCGTACCGTGACGTCCACGGCCTTCGTCCCCACCGTGCGGCGGAAGACGCCGACGTCGGTGAGTCCCACCACCACGATGCCACCGCCCGCCTCGGCGATCATGCGCGAGCGGTCCGTGGCCGGGTCGCCCCGCGGGAACCCGTGGCGGGCGTACGTCAGCGCGGCCTCGTCGAACGTGGACAGCAGGTACGCCTCGGGACGCGACCGGGCCGAGCCCCGCTCGGCGGGGTCGAACCACATGCGCTCCCCGTCCACGTCGACGCACTCCAGCACGCCGCCGAGCTCGTCCAGCGCGGCGCGGATCTCGGTGAGCGTGAGCGTGCACCAGCGGGCCAGGTCGCGGTCGGTCGCCGGGCCGTGCCCCTGAAAGAAGCGGTGCACCAGGCGCCGCACGCCCTCGTCACGGTCGGGGCGGTCGGCGGCCGCCGGGGCGATGGCCCGGTCGACCAGCGTGTACGTGTGCGTGGCGCCGTCGGGGGGCCCGGAGCACACGATCCCCTCCAGCTCGGCCAGCATCAGCAGGTGCCCGGCCCGCTGACCGGCCAGCGGGTGCGCCGCGTCGGTGAGCTCGGGTGCCAGCGCGGCACGCGGCAGCGCCGCCCCGTCCGCCAGCAGGTCGCCCAGCCGGGCGTGCGCCCGGTCGACCACCGCGGCGGTGAGGCCCAGCTGACGGTGCCGCCCCGCGGATGCCTGGATGACCTTCGGGGACGTGACGTGCAGCACCCACCGCAGGTCCTCCGCGGCCACCAGGTGCCACGTGGCGCGCAGGATGTGGGTGCGCACGAACGCGCCGGACGCCTGCTCCGCGTCCACGTCGGCCCGGGTGGCGCGGCGGCTGCGCAGGGCCAGCGACCAGGCCGCCAGCGGCGCGTCCTGCGCCTGCACGCACACCAGGCGACGCACGCTCGCCGCGGCGGTGGCGTCGGGTGCGCCCGCCAGGCGCTGCGTGGCCAGCCGCCGCCGAAGTACCCAGGCGAGGTCGCGTCGCATCACCACCATCATGCCGGGTGGCGCGGCGGGGTATCGCGCCCGCCGTCATGCTGGGATCATCCCTCCCGTGGAACGACACCCCCCGCTTCTGACCGAGCGCCTGCCGGCGGTGCTGCTGGACCGGGCCTTGCGTCCCGGGCGGCGGTCGCTGCGGGCCCGGTTCGTGCGCCTGCGGGACAAGGGCTGGCACGTGGCGCAGGCCGCGGTGGCGGCGGGCATCGCGTGGTGGATCGCCGCCGACCTGCTGGGGCACGCGATGCCGTTCTTCGCACCCATCGCCGCGGTGGTGTCGCTGGGCACGACGTACAGCCAGCGGCTGCGTCGCGTGGCGGAGGTGACGGCGGGCGTCGCGATCGGCGTGTTCCTCAGCGACAACCTGGTGCACCACATCGGCACGGGCGGCTGGCAGATCGCCGTGATCGTGGCGTTGTCGATGTCGGCCGCGCTGCTGCTCGACGCCGGGGTGCTGCTGGTGGCGCAGGCCGCGGTGGTGAGCATCGTGGTCACCATCTTCGTCGCCCCGCCCGGGCACGCCCTGACGCGTTGGAGCGACGCGGTCGTCGGCGGCGCGGTGGCGCTCGTGGCCGCGACGGTGGTGCCGCAGGCGCCGCTGCGCCGCCCCCGCCACAAGGCCGCCGACGCGGTGGACGCGGTCGCGGGCATCCTGCGTGGCACCGCGTCCAGCGCCCGCACGGGCGACATCCACGTGTCGGCCGAGGTGCTCGACAAGGCCCGCGACGTGGAGGACGTGCTGCGCGAGCTGCGCGACGCCGCCGAGGAGGGCCGCTCGGCCCTGCGGTCGTCGCCGTTCCGGCGCCGCCACCGCG
The DNA here is from genome assembly GCA_963169235.1 of Actinomycetota bacterium. Lineage (GTDB taxonomy): Bacteria > Actinomycetota > Thermoleophilia > Miltoncostaeales > Miltoncostaeaceae > JAGQUM01. Next base: position 15,059 of record CAUJCX010000009.1, read on the forward strand.
ACGACCTCGACGCCATCGCCGACGTGGTGGTGCACATCACCCGGTCGCTGCGCAGCAGCATGTGGCTCATCCGGCGCGTGGTGGTGGCGGCGTACCACGGGGAGGAGATCCCGGCGTCGTACGGCACGCTGATCGACGACACCGCCGTCGCCGCCGCGCAGGTGGCCGACGCGCTGCGTCACGACACGTCGATGGCCGAGGCCCGCAACGCGCTGGCCCGCGTCGCGGCCCGGACGGCGCGGGTGACGCGCACGAGCCTGCTCTCGAGCGAGGTGATACTGGCCCAGCTACGCTCCACCATCGTGGAGCTCTTGCAGGTGACCGGGATGGAGATGGACGACGCCGTGGGCGCCCTGCCGGTGTTGCGCGAGCGCATCGGGGAGCGCGGCCCCGATGCCGACGCCGACGATCGCCCCGTGGTGGTCGACGTCGACGAGGAGGCCCGGCCATCGAGCCCGGGCGCCTGAGCCCCGACGAGCGCCGGGTGCGCCGCGACGCCCGCCGCCGGCGTCAGCGTCGCCGGCGCGTGATCGGCGGCGCGGCCGTGGCCATCGTCGCGGCGGCGGGGGCGTACGCGGCGTACGCGCTGCTTCCGCGGGGCGACGACGATCCCACTCCCCCACCGTCCACCACGGCTGCGACGACCGCGCCGCGCACCACGTCCACGGCGGCCACCACCGACGCCGACGCCCCGCAGAGGGCGCCGGTCGAGACGGAGCTGCGCCAGGCCGTGGCCCGGGTCGCCTACCTGGGCGTGCCGCTGTACCGCGCCGGGGGGCGCCACGGCAAGTACGTCGCCCTCACGTTCGACGACGGGCCCGGGCCGTACACCGACACCACCCGCGCGACGCTGGCCAGGTACGGCGCGTCCGCGACGTTCTTCGTCAACGGCACCAGCATGGAGCGGTTCCCCGCCCAGCTACGTCGCGAGAGCAAGGACAGCCACGTGGAGCTCGGCAGCCACACGTGGGCGCACCTGTACCTGCCCGGCCTGTCGCTGGATGCCGCGTGGAAGCAGCAGGCCGACACCGCCCAATACCTCACCACGCACGCCGGTCGTAACCCCGACCTGATGCGCCCGCCGTACGGGGCGCACACCCCCGAGCTGCGCCGGCGGCTGAAGGACCGCAGCATCGCGATGGTGCTGTGGGACATCGACTCGGGCGACTCGCAGGGCGCCGACTGGACGACGATGCTCACCACCATCAAGCGCGACATCCGCCCCGGCTCCATCGTGCTGATGCACGAGAACCGCGGTCAGACGCAGAAGGTGGTCAACCGCCTGGTGCCGTACCTGGCCAAGCGGGGCTGGAAGATGGTGACCGTGTCGCAGCTGTTGGCGCTCGACCCGCCCACCGACGCGCAGCTGCGCTCGGAGGCGTCCCGGCGCGCCGGCGGCGCGGCCGGCACGCGGTACCCCGCGGGTTAGAGGTAGCCCATCGGGTCGACCGCCGACCCGTTGACGCGCACCTCGAAGTGCACGTGCGGGCCGGTGGAGCGCCCCGTGCTGCCCGAGTAGGCGATGATCGAGCCCTGGCCGACCTGCTGGCCCACCGACACCGTGACGCTGGTGTTGTGGCCGTACGCGGTGGCGATGCCGCCGCCGTGGTCGATCACCACGAGGTTGCCGTAGCCCCCCTGCCAGCCCGCCCAGATGACGGTGCCGGACGCGGCCGCGGCCACCGGCGTACCCGACGGGACGGCGATGTCGATGCCCTCGTGCATGCGGCCCCAGCGGTAGCCGAAGCCGGACGTGAGCGTGCCGCTGACCGGCCAGATGAGGCCCGCCGACGACGGCGTGCGGTTGACGCTCGTCGGTCCCGATGCCGTGGGCGCCTGCGCCTGCACGATCTTGGCCGCCAGCGCCGCGGACTGCTGGCGCAAGCTCTCCGTGTGATCCTCAAGCTCCCGGCGGTCACCCTGCACCGAGTCCAGCAGCGAGCGGCGGGCATCGCGCACCGTGTCGAGACGGGCCCGCGTGTCGTTGAGCTCGGTGGTGACCTCGCGCACGTCGGCGGCCGCCTTCGCGGTGCGCTCCTCGGCCGACTTGACCTCGTCGCGGTCGCGCTGGACGCGGTCGCGGCTGATGCGCACCTCCTCGGCGTGCTCGCGGGTCAGCGTCACCAGGTTGCCGTCCCGGTCGGTGATGCGCTGCAGCACCGAGTCGCTCTCCACGGCCTCGCTGAGGCTGCCGGACTGCAGCATCACCAGCACGGGGTCGATCTCACCCTGGTCGTAGATGAAGCGCAGCCGCTCGGCCAGCGCGCCGCGCCGCTTCGCCAGCAGGTCCTCGGCCGTGGCCAGGCGCCGCTTCTCGTCCAGCAGCCGCCGGTTGAGGTCGGCCAGCCGCTGCACCAGCCGCTCGCGCTCGGTCTCCAGGCTGCTGAGGCGGGTCTGCAGCGGTGCCAGCTTCGTCTCGACGGCCCGGACCCGGTCGTTGTAGACCGCCACCTGCGACGTGAGCACCCGCTCGCGCCGCTTCACCCGCTGCAGGCGCTGCTGCGCGCGGTCGAGCCGCTCGTCGACGCTGCGCTTCTTCTGCACGGTCGACTGCGACATCGCCATGCCGCCGGCGACGCTCAGCGCGCCCGCCAGCACGACCGCGGCGACGGCCCGTCGCCAGTTGCGGCCGGGGGTGGTGGTGTGTGGGTGTCGGATCACGCGGCAGACATCTTCGCTCGCAACGCACCGATTCCTACCGGAGCCGGTTCTGCGAGGGGTCCCTGAGAACGTCGGCTCTCAGGGACCCCGTCTGAAGCGATCAGCGGGCCTTGGGGTCGACTGCCCGCAGGTCGGAGTTGGGGTCGGTGGCGCTGCCCCCGCCCGGGTGGATCTCGAAATGCAGGTGGTTCACCGTGCCGCGCGCGTCGCCCGTCTGGCCGACGCCGCCGAGCACCTGGCCCACCGCGACGCGGCTGCCCTCGTCGATGCCGGGCGCCACGAACTTGAGGTGGGCGTAGTAGTACTCGTTGCCCGCACGGTCGCGCAGCCACACGTACAGGCCGCCCAGGCCGCGCTCGACGCGGCTGAGCCGGATCACGGTGCCGTCGGCGACGGCCACCACCGGGCTGCCCGCGGGGGCCATGATGTCGTTGCCCTCGTGGCTGCCCTGGTGCCGGGCCGCACCGAAGTCGCTGCCGTACGAGTAGTCGCCCAGCACCGGGAACGCGCGCAGGTACTTCGCGCCCGTCACCGTGGGCTGCGCCACCGCGACCGGTGCGGACGCGGTGATGGAGCGCTGCAGGCCGACGCGACGCATGAGGCGCGCGTCGGCGATGCCCGTCACCCGCATCTTCAACCGCTTCTGGAGGCTGCGCACCGCGGCCTTCGTGCCGCGCCCGTAGGCGCCGTCGACCCGCACGCCGCGGTAGCCGCGACGCCGCAACTCGCGCTGCAGATCGCGCACCGCCTGGCCGCGGGAGCCGGGGCGCAGCGAGAACGTGCGCACCGCCACGACGGCGGTGGGGGCCGCCTGGGCGGGGGCCGGGGCGGGAGCCGCGAGAGGAACGGCTGTGCCGGCTTCGGGTGCCGGAGCGGCCACCGAGGGGGACGCGTCGGAACCGGGGATATCGATGGCGACACCGACGGCGGGGGCCGTCAGGCAGCCCGCCAGGGCGAGGAGACCGGGCACAAGGGCCCGGGACACGGGGCGTACGCCCCGAGGGTGCTTCGGCCGAATAATCGGCTCCTTTCCACCACGGACGTCTGGTCCAGAGGTTGTAGGTCGCCCCCACGCCCCGCGCCAGCGAGAAGGAGAGCGCCCCTCGGAGTCGAGGGCACGATCGCGGTGACTCTAGGGACCCCTGCGGACATCCGTCAAGTACGAACGCCCCTCAAGACCGGTCCACGGCGAGTTCAACCCGTCGAGCCCTGGTCATCGGCAGGAGGGTCGGCAACCTGAAGCTTCGGGGGTCGCCGCCGTACGGCGCGCACCACGAAGATGACGAGCAACAGGCCCGACAGGGCCAGCAGCACCAGCCCGTTGGCCAGCGTCGATGAGCTTCCCCCGCCCGACTCGGCCTGCAGGTCGGGGCAGTCCGCGTAGTGCACCGTCCACTGCGACACGCCGTTGGGCGTCTCGGGCGCGTTGGTCGACCCGGGGCCTCCCGGCGCCTTCAGGCGGTACTGCAGGGTCAGCGCGTCGCGCAGCGCCTTCGGTACGCCCTGCGTGCGGGTGCCGGTGCAGGTCTTCTGGCCCAGGTTGCCCACGCCGCCGCGACCGAAGAAGTAGAAGCCGGGGTTGTCGCCCGTGGCCTCCCCCAGGCGGAACGTGAACGCGTTGATCAGCGGCGACGTGTTGGGCAGGTCGGGCAGCGACGGGAAGATGATGGCGGCTTGGTCGCCCGCGATGGCCCGCAGGTCGCGGGGGCGGCCGATGATCGCGTCGAGCCCGGCCACGTTGTCGAACGGCTTGCGCGTCGACAGCGTGACGGCGCCCTCCTCGTCGGTGGAGTAGCGCACGATGTTCTCGACCACGTCGCCCGACGCGTCGGTGGGCTCCCAGTCGCCGTCCGCGACGAGCGGCAGGAACCGCCGCACCACGGCGGCCTGGTCGGCCTCGCCCAGGCCGAGCGCCTGCAGCGCGTCCCGGTCCAAGCGCGCCGTCAGCGTCACGTGGCCGCGCCCGTTGCGGTCCAGCTCGATGTCGGTGGTCAGCGACGCCTGGCACCCGGTCAGCAGCATCACGGCCCCGACGAGCGCGGCCACGAGCGCCCCGAGCCGTCGCATCAGCCGGCGCCCGCCTCGGTTTCGTCCGGCGCGCCGTCGCGGGCTGCGTCCCGCCGCCGCATGATCGACAGCGCTCGCGCCCGCTCCTCAGAGTCGAGCTGCGCGAAGTCCTCGTCGCTGAGGTGGCCCGTGGCGTGATCGAACTCGATCTCGCGGATGGCGTCCAGGCTGCGGTCGAGCGCCTCGCCCTCGGGATCGGAGACCTGCGTGACGGGCCGGAACGTGCCGCGGCCCGCCGCGATCACCGGCCAGGCCACCGCCAGCCCCACCGCCACGGCGATGACGATGACCACCACGGCGTACATCATGCGGTGGGCGTCTCGACGGACGTGGGTTTCTCGTCGCGTGCCGGGGTGATGGGCCGCACCCGCCCGCGCACGGGCCACACCGCGATGACGCTGCCGATCACGATGAGCAGACCCGAGAACCAGATCCACGACACCAGCGGGTTGACGTAGATCGACAGCTGCGCCGTGCCGCGCTGGTCGAGGCCGATGAGCGCGACGTACAGGTCGCGCGTCGGCAGCGACTTCAGGCTCACCTCGGTGCTGGGCTGCAGGCTGGCGAGGTACAGGTTCTTCGCGGGGGTGAGCGTGGCGATGCGCTTGCCGGACGGGTCGTCGACGCCCATGGTCAGCGTCACGGTGCGCACGTGCGAGTTGGCGGTGCGCGAGAACGACTCCGACGTGAACCGGTATCCGGCCACCGTGGTGCTGTCGCCCTGCGCCAGGTTGACGTCACGGGCCGTGGTGAACGCCGACGAGCCGGTGAGGCCCACGAACAGCACCACGACGCCCAGGTGCACGATGTAGCCGCCGTAGCGCCGGCGGTTGCGGTTGATCAGCGATCCCAGGGCGCCGGGCCACGACACCCCGCCGGCCGCGTGGCGCACCTTGACGCCCCGCACGAACTCGCCGGCGATGCACGCGGTCACGAACACGCACGTGGTGAACACGACGCCGCCCCAGAACGAGTTCCAGGCGTCGGTGAACACGAGCAGCGCGATGCCCCCCGCGACGGTGACGGCCAGCGGCACCGTGAGCGCCCGCACCATGCGGTCGCGGCTGGCCCGGCGCCACGGGATCAGCGGCCCCAGCCCGGTGAGGGCCAGCAGCGCGACGCCGATGGGCAGCGCCACCTGGTCGAAGAACGGCGGGCCGACGGTGATGCGCTGGCCGGTGGCGACCTCGCTGAGCACCGGGAACATGGTTCCCCAGAACACGGCGAACGCCAGCCCCACCAGCAGCAGGTTGTTGTAGAGGAACACCGCCTCGCGGCTGATGTAGCTCTCGAGCGTGTGGGCGCTCTTCAGGTCGTCGAGGCGCGTGAACAGCAGCACCAGCGTGCCCACCACGATCACCAGGATGAACCCGAGGAAGAACGGTCCCAGCGTCGACTCGCCGAACGCGTGGATCGACGTGATGATGCCGGACCGCGTCAGGAACGTGCCGAACAGGGCCAGCGTGAACGACAGGCCCACCAGCAGCATGTTCCACACCTTCAGCATGCCCCGTCGCTCCTGCACCATGATGCTGTGCAGGAACGCCGTGGCCACCAGCCAGGGCATCAGCGCGGCGTTCTCGACCGGGTCCCAGAACCAGTAGCCGCCCCAGCCCAGCTCGTGGTACGCCCAGCGGGCACCCAGCAGGATGCCGAAGCCCAGGAACAGCCACGACACCACGGTCCAGCGCCGGGTCGAGACGATCCACCCGGTGTCCAGGCGGCGGGTGACGAGGGCGGCGACGGCGAACGCGAACGGGATGGACAGGCCGACGTAGCCCACGTACAGCGTCGGCGGGTGGGCCACCATGTAGTCGTTCTGAAGCAAGGGGTTGAGGCCCTTGCCGTCGGCCTCGGCGATGACGGTCTCGAACGGGCTGGTCACGAACGTCAGCAGCATCGCGAAGAACGTGCCGATGCTCATCAGCACGGCCACCACGATGGGCATCAGCTCGCGGTTGCGGCGCCGGTTGAGCCACACGGCCAGCGACGCCATGCCCGAGAAGAGCCATAGCCACAGAAGCAGTGACCCCGCCTGGCTGGCCCACAGCGACGTCAGCTTGTAGCCCAGGGGCAGGTCGCGCGACGAGTACTCGGCGACGAACGCGAACGAGAAGTCGTTGCCCAGCAGCGCGGTCTCGAACACGATGACGGCGCCGGTGACCGACGCGAACACCGCGTACACGCCACGCTCGGCGCTGCGCTGCCAGGGCTCACCGCCGCGGCGGCGCGCGTAGAGCGCGGCAACGATGGCGTAGACCGCGCAGGCCAGCGCGATCAGGATGAGCGCGCGGCCCACGAGGCTCATCTCGTCCCCCTACTCGGCGGCGTGAGGGGAGGGCCCTTCAGGCATGCCCTCATTGATGTGCGGGTTCTCGTCGGTGGCCGAGAACTTCGACGGGCACAGCGTCACCAGCGAGTCGCGGTCGCCCTGGAACACCTTGCCGTCGTAGCGGCCGTCCACGGTGATCTCGCGGCCCGCCTTGAACGCGTCGGGCACCTGGCCGTGGTAGACGACCGTGATGGTCTGCGCCGCGTTCTTCTTGTCGCGCACCGTGAACCGCAGGCCGTCGGCGGTCGCAGCCGCCTGGGCGGCGTCCACCGGCGCCCCGCGCACGACGATGCCGTTGAGGCGGTAGTCACCCGGGCCCTTCGCCTTGTCGGGGCCGACGTGCTGGCGCGTGGCACCCGTCGCGCCGAGCGCGGTGAGGATGAGCCAGGTACCGAGGGCCACGGCGATGCCGATGGCGATGATGAAACGCAGGCGTGACTTCATTCCTGGCGATGCTACCCCTCCGCGGACCGTGAGGGCCAGTGACGAGGGTCCCCGGGGCGCCCGGCGGCGTTTCCGGCGGAGTCATCGCTACCGTCCGTACCATGACGCCAGCCGATCAGCTGCGGGAGCTTCTGCGCGACGGGGGCCGGGTGAACATGCCCGGCGTGTTCGACGCCCTGTCGGCCCGCTGCGCCGAGGACGCGGGCTTCCCCGTGCTGTTCGTGACCGGCTTCGGGGTGTCGGCGGCCCGGCTGGCCGCGCCCGACATCGGGTATGTGACGCAGACCGAGATGGCCGGGTCGGCCCGGGAGGTGTGCCGCGCCACCCAGGCCCTGGTGCTGGTGGACGCCGACACCGGCTACGGCGACGCGCTGTCGGCCGTGCGCACGGCCCGGGAGTACCACGCGGCGGGAGCCGCGGGGCTGTTCCTGGAGGACCAGGTGTGGCCCAAGCGCTGCGGCCACATGGAGGGCAAGCGGGTGATCCCCGCCGCCGAGTGGCTCGCCAAACTGCGCGCCGTGGCGGATCTGCGCGACGAGGGCGTCGACCTGTTCCTCACCGCCCGCACCGACGCGCTGGCCGCCGCGGGGCTCGACGAGGCCCTCGCCCGCGCCAAGGCGGCCGCCGCGCTGGGCGTCGACGCCGTGTTCGTGGAGGCGCCCCGCTCGCGCGACGACCTGCTGCGCATCGCCGACGCGACCCCGGGGATGATCCGGGTGGCGAACATGGTGGAGGGCGGGCGCACGCCGCTTCTCACCCAGGAGGACCTGGCCGACGCCGGGTTCACGCTCGTGGTCACCCCGCTCACCGGCCTGTTCGCGGCCACGTCGGCGATGCGCGCCGCGTATGCGGCGCTGCGGCGCGATGGCCTCCCTCCCCCTCCCGTCATCGGCTTCGAGGAGTTCAACGCCCTCGTCGGCCTGGAGGCCCACCGCGCCCGCGGCGCGCGATACGCCGCGGACGACGAGGGCTGAGCGCGGCGGACGGCGGCGCGCCCCCCCTCGGCATGCATCGGGGCGGGAAGTGCCGTGCCGCTGCCACGCCCTTCCCCACGCCCCGCGCGAGTGCGTGCCGTCATGCACGCGCGCCGCCGTCGTCCGGCCATGCGGGCCCACCCGCGACGTACGGTCACCCCACCACCCGTGGCCCGGGGATGCAGTCCGTCCCGACAGCATCGATGTACGATGCTGTCATCGACGTCATAAGGAGTGACTGGTGGCGGTCCTCACCGTGAGAAACGTTCCCGACGAGGTGCACCGCGCCCTGCGCGTGCAGGCGGCGCGACACGGCCGCAGCACCGAAGCCGAGGTGCGCGCCATCATCGCGGCGGCCGTCACCCCCGCGCGGCGGCTGATGCTGGGTGACGCGCTGGCCGCGCTGGGACGTGACCTCGCCCTCGGTGACGACGACATCGACGCCCTCGGCGACGTGCGCGACCGCGCGCCCGCGGCGCCGCCGCCGCTGCCGTGATCGTTCTCGACACCAACGTGCTGTCCGAGGCGATGCGGCCCCGGCCCGATGCCGCCGTGACCCAATGGCTGAACGGGCAGGCGACCGAGACGCTCTACCTCGCCAGCGTGACGCTGGCCGAGCTGCTGTTCGGCGTCGGCGCCCTGCCCGCCGGTGCGCGTAAGGAGCGGCTGGGGCAGGCCCTCGACGGGCTCCTCGCCCTGTTTCCCGGCCGCGTCCTGCCGTTCGATCAGGACGCGGCCCGCCGCTATGCCGCGATGGCCGTCGGCGCGCGCGCCGCGGGGCGCCCCATGCCCGCAGGCGATGGCTACATCGCGGCCACCGCTGCGGCGCGCGGGTTCGCGGTGGCCACCCGCGACACGTCCCATTTCCGCGACACGGGCGTGGACGTCATCGACCCCTGGGACGCGTCCGTGCCGTGAGGTGCGGGCGGTGCCCCCGTCAGCCCAGGTTGGTCAGCGCGTCCTGCGCCAGCTTGGTGACGATCGCCTTCTGGTCGCCCTGGCACACGATGCACTGGATGTTGAACGTCCGGCCGCCCGCCTTGACGTAGATCTGGTGGAAGTTCGGGTCGTACGCGGCGGCGTCGCCCACCCCGCTGACCGTCTCGCCGCGGGCGGCGACCGACGTGATCCAGTCCTCGCCGAAGTCGACCCACGTGCGCACGATGCCGAAGTTGCAGCGGTCGCTGTCCTCGGGCCGGGCGATGGTCGGGGCCGTGCCGGTGGCCGCCTCGATCTGCTCCTTGGTGATCAGGGCGCACGGGTCGGAGGCCCCGGCCGCGGTCGTGGCCGTGGTCGCGCTGGTGGGCGTCGTGGGCGTCGTGGGGATCGTCGGCGTCGTGGCGACGGAGACCGTGCTGAGCGTGGGTGCGGTCGTCGCGGCGACGGTGGGCGTGCCCGCCGCCGTCGACGACGAGTCGGACGAGCTGCCACCGCACCCCGCGGCGGCGGCCATGAGGGCGATCAGGGGCAAGGCGACGAGGCGACGCGGGGCACGGCGACGGGGCATCGGGGCTCCAGTGGTGGGGGACACGGGGTGCGTATCACGGGCACCGGCGATTCACCACCGTTTCCGGAAGCGATGAGTAGCTTTCCGCGCCCTCACTCCCCCCACAGCGTGAGGACGAGCGTGCGGCTGCCACCGTGGTCGCGGTGCTCGCACAGATGGATTCCCTGCCACGTGCCCACGTCCAGCCGGCCGTCCCCGACGGGCAGGGTGAGCGACGGACCCATCAGCGCGGCCTTCACGTGCGCCGGCATGTCGTCGGGCCCCTCCAGCGTGTGGCGGAACCACGGCGTGTCGTCCGGCACGGCGCGGTCGAGCCATTCGTCGAGATCGCGGCGCACGTCGGGGCTGGCGTTCTCGTTCAGCATCAGCGACGCCGACGTGTGCGCGCACAGCACGTGCAGGAGCCCCACGCGCACGTCGCCAAGCTCGGGCACGGCGTCCAGCACGGCGCGCGTGATCGGGTGGATCCCGCGCGGGACGGCCCTGAGGCGGACGTGGCGGCGCACCCACATGCGCCGAGACTACCCGCCGATGGCGTACACCCACACCACGCGGGTCCACCCTCCTCCCCGCCAGCGGGCGGTGACGCGGTAGCAGCCCGTGCCCGCCAGGCGGACGCCGGCCACCGACGGCCGCCCCTGCACGGTGGCGCCAGGAGACGAGCGCGCGGCGTCCGACCACACCGGCTCATCTCCGGGCGCGGTGCCGGGTGCAAGGAAACGCGCTGTGCCGCGTCCGTCCGTGCGGCTCATGCGCAGCGTCACCTCCGGTGCGTCGGTGGCCCGCCACTGGACCTTGGTGAACCAGCCCACCACCCGCCGACGTCCCTGCCCGCGTGCCATCTCCACCCGCCCGGCCCCGATGCGGGCGCGCGGGTACGGGTCCACAAAGAGGCGCACGTGGCCGTCCCCGACGGTGCGTGCGGCGTCCGGCCGGGTCCCGCGGTCGCGGCGCGTCGGGGCGGCGGGGCACGTCGCCGGGATGGGCGCAGGCGACGGCGGTGCGGCGATGCGCACCACGAGCTGCGACACCGTGCCCCGCGTCTCGATGCGCAGCCGCCAGCAGCCCTCCCGGGACGGCATCGCGCCG
>CAUJCX010000010.1 GCA_963169235.1 Actinomycetota bacterium
CGGCGACGCTGCCGAGGCTCTACGTCAGCGCCGGCTCCCTGGTGTTCAACCGGTTCGCGGTGTCGGTCACGCGCCGCGGGGCGAAGTGCCCGCGCGCGGTGACGATGCGCACGGCGTTCCGCCGCACCGTCAAGGGCCGCACGCTCACCGTGCGCGTGACGCGCGCGCTGCGGCCCTCGAAGAAGGCCTGCATCATCACCACCAAGGTGGCGCTGCCGTCGTCGGCGAGGCGGCTCCCAGCCCTGTCTGTCTCGGTGCGGGGAGTTGGGGTGAAGTCCCGGACGGTGCGCGCGCGGCGCATCGGGCGCTGACGGATGCGGGCGAACTCACACGCGGAACGGGCGATACGGTGGCGAGATGGATGCACCTCCTGACGACCTGATCGCCCGCGAGCTCAGCAAGCTTCACGGGGCCGGCGCGCGCGCCCCTGCCGCCGCGCTCGACGGCCACGCCTTCTCGATGGACATCGAGGTCCCCAAACCCCCTGACCAGGCGCTGGCGCGCTGCATCGAGGCGTTGTCGGACCTGGGCACGCTGCGGACGGAGCCCCACGAGTGCGACGCCGCGCCCGACGGCCTCACGCATCCCACCGTCGACGGCATGACCGGGGAGGGCCTCCGCACGGTGAAGCCCGCGCTGGTGGCCTGCAGCATCGTCGCCGTCGGTGACCGCTCCACCACGGTGCGGCTGTTCGCCGTCTCCCCCACGCGCTTCAGAAGGAAGCAGAACGCCGAGGGGGCCGTCCGCCGCGTGGCGACGCTGGTGCTCGAGGAGGACTGAGCTCGCGGCGTCGACCCGCCGGTGCGGAGGCGGGTGCGCTACGCCGAATGCACGCGGTTGCGTCCCGCGGCCTTTGCCGCGTACAGCGCGGTGTCGGCCCGGTCGAGCAGTTCCTCGATCGTCATCAAATGGCGGGCGCCGTCGCGGGACCCATCCACCGAGGCGACGCCGAGGCTGACGGTGCAGCTCACCGGCACGTCGGAACTGGGGAGCGTGATGACGAGCCCGGCGATCTCGCGGCGCAGGCGCTCGGCCAGGTGCATCGCCCCGTCGAGGCCGGTGTTGACCAGCAGCACCGCGAACTCCTCGCCGCCGATCCGCCCGATCACGTCCGCGTCGCGGACGAGGCCGGCGCAATGCTGGGCGACGGCGACCAGCACCGCGTCCCCCCCGGCGTGCCGATACGTGTCGTTGATGGTCTTGAAGTTGTCGATGTCGAGCACGATCAGCGACGTCGGCCAGCCGTGGCGGCGCGCCTGGTCGAGCTCGTGCGTGGCCTGCAGCGTGAGGTAGCCGCGGGTCGCGACCCCGGTGAGGGCGTCGATGAACGCCAGGCGCTCAAGGTCCTGGCGCAGCTCGTGCAGCTCAGTGACGTCGCTCGAGAAGCCGATGAGCTCGTCGGGACGGCCCACGTGCCCCAGGGGCATCTTGATCGACCAGAAGTAGCCGGTGCTCCCGTCCGGCAGCACCAGTAGCTCCTCGCCGGCCTGCTTTGCCTGGCCCTCGAACGTCCTGGCGTCCATCTCCATGATGCGGGTCGCCGTCTCGGGATCGTGGAGCTCGTCGTCGCGGAGGCCGACGATCTCGTCCGGCGCGCGACCGAACATCCGCGCGCACAGCGCGTTGACGTAGCGGTACCGGCCGTCGCGGGATTTGACGTAGATGCTCGCATCCACGTTGTCGAGCACGGTGTCGAGCAGCGCCCGCTGCTCGGTGAGCGCGGCCTCGAGCTCCTTCTCCTTGGTGATGTCGGTCGAGATGCCGCACAGGCCGATGACCTCGCCGTCGGCGTCGCGCAGCGGCGTCTTCACCGACAGGTAGATGCGCGTCTCGCCGGTCTCCTTGACCACGTTGCGCTCCTCGCTGGTGACCGTCACGCCGCCGGCCATCACCTCCAGGTCGTTGCGGCGCAGGCCGTCGGAGGCCTCCAGATCGAAGAAGTCCTCGTCGGCGCAACCGACCACCTCGGACGCGGGGCGCCCGAACAGCTCGGCGACCAGCCGGTTGACGTACGTGTACCGGCAGTCGCGATCCTTGGTGAAGATGTACGCCCCGGTGCTCGACAGCACCGTGCGCAGCGCGTCCAGCTCCACGCGTTCGGAGAGCGCCCGGCTGCGGGTGCCCCCACCCTTTCGGCTCTCTGGGGCCATAGGGAAACCGTACCGTGCGTCTCGGTCGTTTTCGGCGATCCGGGTGCGGGGCCCACGGTGGTGGGAACAATGGCCGCAGGGTCGCTCGGCGCGAGACCGGCGCTGACGGCGACAGCCCATTCGTCGCGTGCGCTGAAGCCTCATCAGGAGCCGAGATCCAGGCTGACCAACGGGACGATCAGCACCACGAGGTGATCGGGGTCGAACCCGCCCGCCTCCACCAGGGCTTCAGGCGCCCGATGTCGCCGTGGTGGTCGGCGCCGAGACCGGCGCCGGAACCGGTGCTCGTCCAGATCGACCCCCTGTAGGCTTGCCAATGCCTTCGCGACCACGATCCTGGAGGCGAAATCGTGCACCATCGACCCGGGGCAACGCATGAGTGAGACTGCGGCAGGTCGTCCGACCGTAGGCGTACTCGTCGGTTCGACGCGGCCGGTCAGGATCGGTCGCCAGCTCGGCGACGAGATCAGCGCGCTTGCCCGCGAGCGGCTCGATGCCGAGATCCGCATGCTCGACCTGGCGGAGATCAACCTCCCGTGGCTCGACGAACCGAAGATGCCGGCCAAGGGCGACTACGCCCACGAGCACACGCTCAGGTGGAAGCAGACGATCGACGGGCTCGACGGGCTGATCATGGTCTCGCCACAGTACAACGGCAGCATCCCGGCGCCGCTGAAGAACGCGATCGACACGCTCTACGGCGAGTGGGAGAACAAGCCGATCCTGCTGGTCACCTACGGGTTCCGCGGCGGCACGCTCGCCGCCGAGCATCTCGAGACCGTCTTCAAGATCATCAAGGCGCATCTGCTCGAACCGCGTGTCGCGATCACCGCGACCGACGAGGATCGCATCGAGGCCGGCACGCTTGCCGATCCCGCCGGACTCGTCGGCCGCAGCCGCGCCGAGCTCGACGCCGGGCTGCGTGCGCTCGAGGAGGCCATCCGCCGATGACCGGCGCCCCCGGCTCGACCGTCGATGTGATCGTGATCGGGGGCGGGCCGGCCGGCGAGAACGCAGCCGAGTACGCCGTCGCGGGTAGCTCCAGGACCGGTGTGATCGTCGAAGCGGCGCTCGTCGGTGGGGAATGCTCGTACTGGGCCTGCATGCCGAGCAAGGCGCTGCTGAGGCCGCTCGAGGTGGCATCGGCGGCGAGGAACCTCGAAGGCATCAGCAATCCCGAGATCGTCGGCGACGAGCTGCTTGCGCGGCGCGACACATGGCGCAGTCATCTCGACGACAGCAGACAGGTCTCCTGGGCGCAGTCGGTCGGGTTCGACATCGTCCGGGGCACCGGCAGGCTCATCGGCGAACGTCAGGTCGAGGTCACGCCCCAGGAAGGCGAGCCGCGCGTCTTCACGGCGCGCGACGCGGTCGTGCTGGCGACCGGCAGCGCCCCAGTCATCCCCGGCCACTACGCGAGCGTCGCGCCCTGGACCTCACGCGACGCGACAGGAGTGGCCGAGGTGCCCGAGCGGCTGGCGATCGTGGGCGGCGGTGTCGTCGCCTGCGAGGCCGCACGCTGGCTGGCCGCGCTGGGTAGTCAGGTGACGATGCTCGTACGCGGCGAGCGCCTGCTGCCGCGCTTTGAGGAGTTCGCTGCCCGCGCCGTCGCCGACGGCCTGCGAGACGTGGGCGTCGAGATGCGGTTCGGTGCGGACATCGCGACCGTCGACCGCACAGACGTGAGCCGCGATCCGCAGACGGGCCACCTTCACGGCGGTGAGGTCGTCCTCGGCCTGCGCGAGGGCCATGATCTTCATGCCGACGAACTACTTGTGGCGACCGGTCGCCGGCCTGCGACCGATGGCCTCGGCCTCGATGCGGTCGGCCTCTCCCCCGCCGATCTCGACGGCCGCCACGACCTCGGAAACGGGTGGCTCTATGCGGTCGGCGACGTCAGCGGTGGCGCGCCCCTCACGCACTGGGGCAAGTATCAGGGGCGGCTCGCCGGTGAGCTGATCGCCGCGCGGGCCGAAGGACGCGAACCCGGGCCCGCACCGCTCGACGCGCCGGTCCCGCAGGTCGTCTTCACCGATCCGCAGGTCGCGCAGGTCGGCATCACCGCCGCCGACGCCGCCGACGCGGGCAGGAGCGTGCGCGTCGTCGATCAGCCGCTCAGTGCTGCCGCCGGATTCGGGCTGCTGCGAGACGACCTCGTCGGGTCCGCGAGACTCGTGATCGAAGGCGACCGGATCGTCGGTGCGACGTTCGCCGGTCCAGAGGTCGCCGAACTCCTTCACGCTGCGACGATCGCGATCGTCGCGAGCGTTCCGCTCGCAACCTTGCGCCACGCGGTGGCCGCCTACCCGACCGCCAGCGAGATCTGGCTGCGGCTGATCGAGACCGCGACGAGGAGCTGACCATCTCCACGTGCCCCACACGGGATTGAAAGGAACACGATGATGCAGTTCGGCATCTTCACCATCGGCGATGTGACCACCGATCCCGTTTCGGGTCGGACCCCGACCGAGCACGAGCGGATCAAGAACACCGTCGAGATGGCGCTCAAGGCCGAGGAGGTCGGACTCGACGTCTTCGCGACGGGCGAGCACCACAACCCGCCCTTCGTCGCTCCCGGCAACCCGCCGGTGCTGATGGCGGCGATCGCCGCGCAGACGGAACGGATCATCCTGACGACCGCAACGACGTTGATCACGACCAACGATCCCGTCCACGTGGCCGAGGACTACGCCTACCTGCAACACCTCGCCGACGGACGCGTCGATCTGATGCTCGGGCGCGGGAACACCGGGCCGGTCTACCCATGGTTCGGCAAGGACATCCGCCAGGGCGTGAGTCTCGCGATCGAGAACTACGCGCTGCTGCACAAGCTCTGGCGAGAAGAGGATCTGACCTGGGAGGGCCAGTTCAGGACCCCGCTGCACAGCTTTACGAGTACCCCCCGACCGCTCGACGGTGTCCCGCCGTTTGTCTGGCACGGGTCGATCCGCTCGCCGGAGATCGCCGAACAGGCGGCCTACTACGGCGACGGGTTCTTTGCCAACCACATCTTCTGGCCGCCGTCACACACCAAGCAGATGGTCGACCTGTACCGCCAACGCTTCGAGCACTACGGGCACGGACCCGCAGACCACGCGATCGTCGGCCTCGGCGGCCACATCTTCATGCGGCCGAACAGCCAAGACGCGATCAACGAGTTCCGCCCGTACTTCGACCACGCGCCCGTCTACGGTGGCGGGCCCGGCCTCGAATCGTTCATGAAGCAGACCCCGCTGACCGTTGGGAGCCCGCAGGAGGTGATCGAACGCACACTGTCGTTCCGCGACTATGTCGGCGACTACCAACGACAGCTGTTCTTGGTCGACCACGCCGGCCTGCCGCAGAAGACGGTCCTGGAGCAGATCGAGATGCTCGGCGAGATCGTGCCGACGCTGCGCAAGGAATTCGCCGCGGTGCGCGGTGAGAACGTCCCCGACGCTCCCACCCACGCCTCGATCGTGGAGGCCTCCGGCGCGATCGAGGCCGTGCGGAAGCCGGCGACCGATCACTGGACCGGCACCCGCGCAGAGGACGACAACACGCTGGAGGCCCTGTGATGCCGCGCCTTGTCGTCATCAGCGCGGGGCTTCGCTCGCCTTCCTCGACCCGCCTCCTCGCCGATCGCCTGACCGAGGCCGTCGAGCGGCAGATCACCTCGGCCGAGGTCACGAGCGTCGAGCTGCGCGAACACGCCCACGCGATCGTCGACGCGCTGCTCGCGGGATTCCCGTCCGATCAACTGTCCCTGGTCATCGGGGCCGTCGAGCAGGCCGATGCGCTGATCGTCGTCACACCGACGTTCCAGGGCTCGTACTCGGGGCTGTTCAAGGCGTTCGTCGATCTGATCGAGCCCGGAAAGATCACGCACACCCCTGTGCTGCTCGCCGCGACGGGCGGCACCGAACGGCATTCACTGGTCATCGAGCATGCGCTGAGGCCACTGTTCTCGTACCTCGGCGCCACGACGGTGCCGACCGGCGTGTACGCGGCGACGTCCGACTTCGGTGCGGACACCGTCTATCTCGACCAGCGCATCGAGCGTGCCGCGTCCGAGCTCGCCGTCCTCACATCCCTTGAATGCGAGACGCCGTCCACCGGACCGGAGGAGTCCGACCAGCTCGACCAAGCGCGCCGCGCTCTGGGGCGCGCCACCGGTATGCAATTCGACGACTTCGGCGACCTACTGCGCGCCATCGGCCAGGGTTAGGCGGGTTCCCCAAGAAGTCCGATCACCGCGAACACCACAGCCCCGGCATTACCAGGGCTTTCTCGCGACGCCGACGGCGAAGCCGCCGAAGCCCTGCACCAAGGCGGGGAACCTGGTCGTCCAGGGCTTCACGACGTCGGTCAGGGGCCGCGGGGTGACGTGCCTGCGCACGATCATGGTGCGCACGGCGTTCCCCCGCATGGCCAAGGGCGGCAAGGTCACCGTCCGCGTGACGCGCGCTGCCGCCGTCGAAGAAGGTCCTCAACGATCACGGCCACGGTGAAGCCGCCGACGCCGGCGAGGAAGCGGGGGACCCTGCCGGTCTCCGTCCGGGGGACCGGCATGACGCCTCGCATGGCGAGGGCGAAGCGCGTCGGGCGGTAGGGGCCTGGGGGCGGCCTGTGCCTCGGCGGCCGGGCCCCTCCCTGGCATTTCGTCAGAGCTCTCGCTTCTTCGCAGGGCGCAGGGTGACGAACGACGGCGGGGCACCGGGTCGGGCGGTGGCCCAGATTGTCACCACCGTCGTGGCGCGCCCGTCGACGCCGGCCAGCTCGGATGCGACCGCTCATCTGAGACCTCCTGTCCGGACCTCACTGCACGACGCGACGCGTCCTGCGGCACACGCCTCAAGTGCCTCAGGCAGCCGGTCGCGATGATGGCGTCGGTAGCCCAGGTGAAGAGACAGCCACGACGCCATGGGACCGCCGGTCGGGTGCGCGGGGTCCAGCCAGTAGCGAACGATCTTGTCGCCCTTGACGCGGGCGTCCGCGGCCCCGGCACCGTCTGCGGCAGCGGGTCCGGAACCCGCACGGCCTACGCGGCGACCGGCTCGGCGGGCTCCACGTCCTTCACGCGGACGTCCACGAGCCCCGCGTCGCACTCGACGGTGATCCACTCGGCGGGACAGCTCATCGCCACCACGGCTCCCCGCGTGCCCGGCGAGACGGGCACCCGGGCGCCCGTCTCGGGCTCCCATGCCTCGGTCGCGACGCGGAGGACCACCACGTCGTACATGTGCACACAGGTCATGCCGTCAGTATCGACAACCCACCGGCCCGTGCGAAGCGCCCGAGCACTCACGCGACACACCCGGCACAGCCTGGTCACATGGACGTGCACGTCGGCGCGTGGGCCGCATCGAACGGAAAGCGGGTGTGCGTAAGATGTTCGTACCGCCAGGCACCTGCGGCTCGTCGTCTGACGACGTGCCATCCCTGCAAACCAAGGGTTTCCATAGGAAGCGGGCGACGGGGGTCGAACCCGCGACCTTTGGCTTGGGAAGCCAACGCTCTACCAACTGAGCTACACCCGCGCTTGGACGAGGAAGCCTAGCACCCGCGCCCCAGGCCGCCGAGGTCTCCCCGCGGGTCGTGGGCCGCCTCCGCGCACGCCAGGCAGGAGGCAGCGGCACGGACGGGGATCCTCACGCGAGATGGGCCGCGCCGCGGGCATCAGGGCGCTCCCCGGCGGCACGGTCGGGGTCGCGCAAACGGCTGACGCCCCTGAACGAGGTGCGGGACCTCCTCGGCCAAACCGCCCCTTACATCCGCTCCGGCGCCTCCACGGCGACCAGGTCCAGGCCGCACGCGATCACCCCGCGGGTGGCCTCCACCAGGCCCAGGCGCAGGTCACGCTCCGCCGGCGCGGCGTCCACCACCTGGCTGCGGTGGTAGAAGCCATGGAAGTCGCGGGCCAGGTCCTTGAGGTACGCCACCACCCGGTGCGGCGCGCGGCGGGCGGCGGCCTCGGTGACCACGCCGGGCCAGTCGGCCAGGCGCTGGATGAGGGCCCGCTCGTCGTCGCCCAGGGCCTCCGGCGGCGGCGAATCGCCGCGCTCGACGCCCTCGTCGGCGGCCTTGCGCAGGATGCTGCAGCAGCGCGCGTGCGCGTACTGCACGTAATACACCGGGTTCTCCTGGCTCTTCTCGCGCGCCAGGCCCAGGTCGAGGTCCAAGGTGGTGTCGCTCGAGCGCTCGACCAGGAAGAAGCGGGCGGCGTCCACGCCGATGTCGCGCACCAGGTCGGCCATGGTCACCAGGGTGCCGGCGCGCTTCGACATCTTCCTCGCCTCGCCCTGCTCGAGCAGACTGACCAGCTGCACGATCAGCACCTCGAGGTGGTCGGGGTCGAATCCCCCCGCCTCCACGAGGGCCTTCAGGCGGCCGATGTAGCCGTGGTGATCGGCTCCCAGCACGTCGATCATGCGGCCGCCCATGCGGCGGGCCTTGTCGAGGTGGTACGCCACGTCGGCGGCCAGGTACGTGGTGGCGCCGTTGGCGCGGCGCAGCACGCGGTCCTTCTCGTCGCCGAACGCGCTCGAGCGGAACCACAGGGCGCCGTCCTGCTCGTACGCGTGCCCGGCGGCCACCAGCTCGTCCAGGCGGGCGGCCACGACGCCGTCGTCGTGCAGCGGGGTCTCGTGCGACACCACGTCGAAGTGGACGCGGAACACCTCGAGCTCGGCCAGGATTGCGTCCAGCATCAGCTCGCCGCCGCGGCGGGCGAACAGGGCCAGCGTCTCGTCGTCGGGAGGCGACACGCGCTCGCGGTGGCCGTCGCCCACCTCCACCTGCATCACGCGGGCCACGTCGCTGACGTAGTCGCCCTGGTAGCCGTCCTCGGGCACCTCGGTGGGCAGGCCGTACAGCTGGCCGTAGCGGGCCGCCACCGACTCGCCGAACAGCTCCATCTGGCGGCCGTAGTCGTTGACGTAGTACTCGCGGCTCACGTCGTCGCCGGCGAAGGCAAGGATGCGCGAGACGCTGTCGCCCAGAGCCGCCTGGCGGGCGTGCCCCACGTGCAGCGGCCCGGTGGGGTTGACCGAGACGAACTCCACCAGCACCGGCTCCGGCGCGGCGGTACCTCCCGCCCCGTAGCGCGGGCCCGCGGCGAGGGCGTCGTCCACCACGGCGGCGAACCACGCCGGCGCCATGCGCAGGTTGATGAAGCCCGGGCCCGCCACCTCCACGCCCGCCACCAGGCCAGCGGTGGCCGGGTCGGCGAGGAGGGCGGCGGCGACGCCGTCGGCGATCTCCCGCGGGTTGCGCTTGGCCGCCTTGGCCATGGACATGGCGACCGGGGTGGCCAGGTCGCCGTGCTCGGGGCGGGCGGGCGGCACGATCTCGACGGCCGCGGGGGGCTGGCCGCAGACGGCGGTGACGGCGCGCGCCAGGGCGTCGCGCAACACGGTGAGGTGGTCGGGCATCCGCCTGACTCTAGCGGGGCCGGCCCACCGTACGACGGCACCTCAGTGCGCGTAGGGATGACCGTCCAGGATGGTGACGGCCCGGTAGAGCTGCTCGGTCAGCACCAGCCGGGCGAGCTGGTGCGGCATGGTCAGCGGACCCAGGCCCATGCGCTCCGCGCACTCACCCACCAGGGATTCGTCCAGGCCGGATGCTCCCCCGATGAGGAACGTGGGTACGCGCCCCGCATCGACGTGCGCGCCCAGCCAGCGCGCGAACGCCTCGCTGCCGGCGGGCTGTTTCCCCGTGGGGTCCAGGGCCACCACGTGTGCCCCGCGAGTCAGGCGGGCGCGCATGCGCTCGGCCTCCTGGGCCCGCGCGCGTGCCTCTCCGCGCTGCAGCGGCTCGGCCGCCACCTCGTCCACCCGCAGACCCAGGCGGCGATCGACGCGGGCCTCGTAGTCGGCCACCGCGTCGGCGAACGGGGGCCGCACGCGGCCCACCGCGATCACGTGCAGCCGCGTGGCGCGGCCGGTGCGCGTCACCCGCCGCCCGCCGCGCGCCGGGCCTGCCCGATGCGCTCCATGGGGCTCGGGTGCGTGCCGAACCACCAGCGCACCCAGGCGGGCGGGTCGGGCACCGCCAGCGACGTCGTCACCAGGCGCGTGTAGAGCCCCTCCGCGGCCTCGGGATCGGCGGCCACGCGCAGGGCGGTGGCGTCGGCCTCACGCTCCATCGCCCGGCTGACAAGGTTGGACGCCGGTGCCGCCACGACGCCGCACACGGCCACCACGGCGGCCGCGCGCGCCACCCGCACCAGCCCGGTGTCCACGCCGTCGCGCCCCTCGCGCCGGCGCCCCGTCACGCCGAACGCGATCAGCGCGATGGGCAGCACGGCGAACGCGCTGAGCGCCGTGCCCCACAACACGTGCCGCTCCTTCACGTGGGCCAGCTCGTGGGCGACCACCACCCGCACCTCCCGCCGGGGGAAGTCGCGCAGCAGCGTGTCGAACAGCACCACCCGGCGGCTGGCGCCGAACCCCGACACGTACGCGTTGGCGGTGTTGGTGCGGGCGCTGGCGTCGTTCACCAGCACCTGACGCGCGTCCACCCCCTCGCGGCGGGCGATGTCCCGGATGTCGGCCGCCAGCGCCCGGTCGGGCAGGGGGTGCGTGCGCTGGAAGAGCGGCTCGATGATCACCGGCAGGGCGAGGGACCCCACCACCACCAGCGTCGCCCCCGCGCCCGCCAGCCACGCCCACCAGCGCCGCGGGCTGCGGATGACGGCCACCAGCGCCACCGACCCGGCGACCGCCGACACCACGGCCGACACCGCGGTGGCCTTCCCCACGTCCAGGGCCCAGCCGCCGGGAGGCTGGGTGATGAGGCCGAAGTGCCGCCCCCACCCGTACGCCGCGGCCCGCACGGGCAGCGTCGCCAACACGCCCGCCAACGTCGCGCCCACCCCGAACGCGGCGCCCGCGCGCCACGCGCGTCCCCGGGCCAGGTGCGCCACCGGCCCCGCCCAGCGCCCCGCCGTGGCGGCGACGGCCACCGCAGCCGCCGTGCCCAGCACCGTCGACGCGACCGCCATCGTCCACGTGCCGTCGCGATAATCCTGGTGGCGGGCCATCTGGGCGGCCGTGAATGTGCCGTCCGGCGACGGCGTGGGCCCCCCCGCCATCGTGTGGCCGAACCGCCACGCGGCCACGGCGCCCAGCGCGCCCAGCGCGACGGTGGCGGCCGCGAACGGCCAACGGGGTCGGCCCCTCAGGGCGCGCACGGCGGCTGGCGGCGGCATGTCGGCATATGGTATCCGCATGGCAGGTGACGTCGGCCCGGAGACGGTGTGCCCGCGGTAGCGATCCTCAGCGACATCCACGGCAACGCCCACGCCCTCGACGCCGTGCTGGCCGACGTCGCCGCGCGTGGCATCACCGAGTGGTGGTGCCTGGGCGACATCGTCGGGTACGGCGCGTTCCCCCGCGACACCCTGGCGACGTGCCTGGGCGGCGCCACCCGCCTGCTGGCCGGCAACCACGACCTGGGAGCCGCCGGCCGCGTCCCGATCACCGATTTCAGCGACGACGCGGCCACGGCGATCACGTGGACGGCCGACGCGCTGGGCGACGACGGCCTCGCCGCCCTCGAGCGGCTGATGCCGATGGACGTCGACGCCGACGTCGCGCTCTACCACGCCAGCCCCCGCGATCCCGTGTGGGAGTACATCCTCACCCCCCGCCAGGCCGAGCACGCCCTGGTGCAGTCGGAGGCGCCGCTGACGTTCGTGGGGCACACGCACATGCCCGCCGTGTGGCAGCTGACGGGCGCCGACGGCCTGCGCCCGTGGCCCGTGGACGCCGGGCCGGTAGCCCTCGACCGCGGACGATGGCTGGTGAACCCCGGGTCGGTGGGACAGCCCCGCGACCACGACGCCCGCGCCTCGTGGGCCGTCCACGACCCCGACGCGGCCACCGTGGAGGTCGTGCGCACCCCGTACGACGTCCAGGCGGCCCAGCACGCCATCCGCCGGGCGGGGCTGCCGCCCGGCCTGGCCGACCGCCTGGCCCTGGGACGGTGACGGCGCCCCGGGCGATCCTGCTGGACCACGCCGCCGGCACCCCTCCCGACCCCGAGCTGGTCGCGGCGTGGCGCGGGGCCATGGACGCCCTGTGGGCGCCCACCGGGGGCGTGCACGACGCGTCGGCCCGGGCCCGCGACGCGCTGGAGGGTGCCCGGGCCGACGTCGCCGGCCTCATCGGCGCCGACCCCGACGACGTGGTGTTCACGGCGGGCCCCACCGAGGCGCGCGTCACCGCCGTCGCGGGCCTCTTGGACGCCAACGACGCGCTGGGCGCCCACGCCGTGGCCTCGGCCCTTGAGCACCCCTCCGTGCTGTGGGCCCTGCGACGGCGCGACGCGTCGGGGGGCTCCTTCACGGCGGCCCCGGCGGAGCCCGACGGCACGCTCACCCCCGCAGGCGTGGTGGACGCCATGCGCGACGACACCGCCCTGGTGTGCGTGCACCACGCCCAGGCCGACGTCGGCACGGTGCAGGACGTCGCGGGGCTCGTCGCGGCCGTGCGGGCCCGTCGCCCCGACGTGCGCGTGCACGTCGACGCGGCGTCCGCGGCCGGGGTGCTGCCGGTAGGCGTCGCCCAGTACGGCGCCGATGCCGTGTCGCTGGGCGGCCCCGCCCTGGGCCTCCCCGGCTTCGTCGGGGCCCTGTGGGTGCGGCCCGGGGCCCGCATGACGCCGCTGGTGGGCGGGGGCGAGCAGCAGTGGGGACGGCGCGCCGGCCCCGAGGACGTCCCCGCCGCCGTCGCCATGGCCTGGGCGGCCCGCCGCGCGGCCGGGCGCGACGACCGCGCCGACCTCACCCGCCGCGCCCAGCGCCTGTGGGACGGCCTCGCGGGCCTGGGCGACGTGCGGCTCAACGGCCCCCCCATCGCCCGGCGGCTGCCCGGTAACGTGCACGCGTCGTTCGGGGGCGTCACGGGCGAGACGCTGGCGGTGGCGCTGGCCGCGTACGGCGTGGCGGTGTCGCCGGGATCGGCGTGCGCGGCCCTCGCGGGCAAGGCCTCCCCCGTGCTCGAGGCGATGGGCGAGGAGCCCCCGTGGAGCCTGGCATCCGTGCTGTTCAGCCTCGCTCCCGGCGGCGACGACCACGACATCGATGAGGCCCTCGAGCGCATCGCCGCGTGCCTCGGGCGCCTGCGGCTCCACCGCATCCCGGGAGCATGAGCCGCCCACCCCGCATCGTCGACGCCCTGGGCACGTACTGCCCCGTGCCGGTGCACATCCTGGCCCGCGCCCTGGCCCGCATGGGGCCCGGCGACGAGGCCGTGCTGCTGGCCGACGATCCCCTGGTGCGCATCGACGTGCCCGCCTGGTGCCACACCCACGGCCACGCGCTGGTGGCCACCGCCGACGATCCTTCGGGCGGCTGGCGGCTGACCGTGCGGGTCGGCGCCGCCGACGGGGGGTCAACCATCGGGACGGGGCGACCGACATAACAGGTGAGGACCGCGGCCCGCGTCCACCGCCGCACCCCGCCCGATGCCCCGAGACACCCACAATTCTTGCCCCCCGGACCACCTGTCCACGCTGACGCGCGTCGCCGTCGTGGTGCTCGTCGCGGCGCTGGTCGCCGTGGAGGCAGCGGCCGTGGCGCGCCACGTCCCGGGCGCCACGCTCGGGCGGATCACGGCGGTCACGGCGATCGCCGCGGCCCTTCTGGGCCTGTGCTGGGGCGTGGCCGGACGGGTGGCCGCGCGCCGGGCGCGCCGTGAACGCGACGCCTGGGCCCACCTGGCCGAGCTGGTGTCGCGCCAGGCCGATGCCGGCGACGTCGCGTGCGCCGCGGCCGACGTGGCCGCCGCACTGACGGGCGCCGAGCGGGCCCTGGTGCTGCGGCTGCACGCCGACGGTCACGCCGACCTGGTGGGCGCCTCGGCGACGGCCCGCGCCCTTGTCGGGGCGCCGCTGCGGGCCGAGGACAGCCCGCTGGTGGCCGCCGCCTGCCGTGAGGGCGCCGCGGTGCCGTCGCTCGACGCCGCGTTCATCAGCGGTTCAGCCGTCCACCCCGCGTTCGGGCCGGCGCCGGCCGCCGCCGTCGCGGTGCCGTTCGCGGGCGACGGCTCCACGGGCGGGATGCTGGTGTGCCTGGGGCGCCACCGGCGCGTCACCGCCCTGGGCCACCTGGACGACCTCGACCGCCTGGTGACGTGCGTGGCCGACGCCTGGGCCGGGGCCCGCGACCGCACTGCGCGCGACGCCCGCGCGTCCACCGACGCGCTCACCGGCACCGAGAGCGCCCCGGCGCTGCGCCGGCGCCTCGACTCCGAGCTGCAGCGCGCCGTGCGCCACCACCGCGACCTGTCGCTGGCCGTCGTGGAGGTCGACGACTTCGCGCTCGTGCGCGCGACCCACGGGGACGCCGTCGCCGACATGGTGCTCGTCGAGGTGGCCCGCGTGATGACCGTCAGCGCCCGCGCCGGCGACACCGTCGCCCGCCTGGAGGACCACGTGTTCGCCTGGGTGATGCCCGACTGCGACTCGCTCAGCGCATGGGCGGCGGTCGAACGGCTGCGCGTCGTGCTGGCGCGCGCGCCGCTGGTGGACGACGTGGGCATCACGGTGTCGGTGGGCGTCGCCGACCTCGACCACGCCCAGGGCACCGGCGCGCACCTGCGTGACGTGGCCGACGCGGCCCGCGCGTGGGCGCGGGACGAGGGCGGCGACATGAGCGTGCGCTACAGCCCCGACGTGGTGGGCGATCCGGGCGACCGCGACAGCGCCGACGCGCGCGAGGCGTCCGGCTCGCTGGAGGCCGTCCGGCTGCTGGCGCAGGCGGTGGACGGCCGCATGCCCGGGGCGCGCCGCCACTCGGCGAAGGTGGCCGAGATCAGCGCGGCGCTGGCGGCCGCCATGGGCTGGTCGCCGCGCGACGTGGCGCGCCTGCGCGAGGCCGCGCTGGTGCTCGACGTCGGCAAGATCGGCATCCCCGACAACGTGCTGTTGAAGCCCGGGCCGCTCGACCCGCACGAGCGGGCGCGGGTCGAGACCCACGCCGCCCTCGGCGCCGAGATGGTGGCCGACGTGCTGGGCGCCGAGCAGGTGTCGTGGGTGCGGTCCCACCACGAGCGCTGGGACGGCCGCGGCTACCCCGACAACCTGGGCGGCATCATGATCCCGTCGGGCGCGCGCCTGCTGGCCGTCGCCGACGCGTACGACGCCATGGTGTGCGAGCGCCCCCACCGCGGCCCGCTGGCGGTGGACGCCGCGTGGCGCGCCGTCCGGGAGGCCAGCGGCGCCCAGTTCTGCCCCGACGTGGTGGAGGCGTTCGACCGCCTCGTCGACATGGGGACGGTGGAGGAGATCTACCGCGACGCCGCCGACGGCGGGTCCGCCACCAGCACCGACCCCGCCCCGGCCGACCTGGGCTGACCCGGCCGCCCCGGACGGGTGGCTACACCAGCGGGGTGCCGGTCATGACGGCGGGCGCGTCCCAGCCCATCAGCGCGCACGCGGTGGGCGCCACGTCGCCCAGCGCCCCGTCGCGCACGGACAGGCCAGGGCGGTCGATCCACAGCGGCACCGGGTTGGTGGTGTGCGCCGTGTTGGGCGACCCGTCCGGCTCGATCATCACCTCGCTGTTGCCGTGGTCGGCGGTCACGATCAACAGACCGTTCCGTTCGCGCACGGCGGCGCGGATGTCGGCCATGCACGCGTCGACGGTCTCGATGCCCGCCACGGCCGCGGGAACCACGCCGGTGTGCCCCACCATGTCGGCGTTGGCGAAGTTGACGATGAGCATCTCGAACGCACCGCCGTCGATGCCGGTCACCACCGCGTCGCGCACGCCGGCGGCGCTCATCGCGGGCGCCTCGTCGTACGTGGCGACGTGCTGAGGCGACGGCACCAGCACCCGCTCCTCGCCCTCGAACGGCGCCTCGCGCCCGCCGTTGAAGAAGAACGTGACGTGCGCGTACTTCTCGGTCTCCGCCACGTGCAGCTGGCGGCGGCCCGCCGCGCTGGCCGACTCGGCCAGCCCCTGGCGCACGTCCTCGGCCTCGAACACCACCCGCAGGTCGTCCCAGTCACGGTGATACCGCGTCAGGCACACCAGGTGCGGGGGCCGCCACCCGACGCCACGATCGAAGCCGTCGAAGCCGGGATGGGCCAGCGCGCGCGTGAGCTGCCGCGCCCGGTCGGGCCGGAAGTTGACGAACACCACGGCGTCCTCGGGCCGCACGCGCCCCACCGCGGGGTCGCCCACCACGGTGGCCTCGATGAACTCGTCGGTGACGCCGCGGTCGTACGACTCTCGCACCGCGTCCTCGCCGGTGGCGGCGCGGTGCGGCGCCCGGCCGTGCACCATGGCGTCGTACGCGGCCTCGGTGCGGGCCCAGCGGTGGTCGCGGTCCATGGCGTAGAACCGGCCGCACACCGTGGCGATGGTGCCGCCGGCCGCGTCGATCTGCTGCACGGCCGCAAGGCCCGAGTCGGGCCGCGAGTCGCGCCCGTCGGTGATGGCGTGCACGTACACGCGCTCGACGCCCGCGTCCCGGGCCATCTTCACCAGCGCCAGGAAGTGGCGCTGGGCCGCGTGCACGCCGCCCTCGCCCACCAGGCCGATGAGGTGCAGGGCGTTGCGGCGGCCGATGTCGAGCGCCGCGACGATCTCGGGGTTGGTGGCGATCTCGCCGGCCGCGACGGCCTCGTCGATGCGCACCAGCATCTGCGGCACCCGGCGCCCGGCGCCCAGGTTGAGGTGCCCCACCTCGCTGTTGCCCATCTGGCCGTCGGGGAGGCCCACGGGCAGGCCCGACGCCAGCAGCGTGGCCGACGAGCCCTCGCGCGCCAGCGCGTCGAGGTGCGGCGTGCGGGCCAGCGACACCGCGTTGCCGGGCCCGGGCGGCGCGATGCCGAACCCGTCGATGACCACCAGCACCAGCGGGCCGGTGCTCACGGCGCGGCCGCCCTCACGATGGTCGCGAAGCCGGCGGGGTCGAGGCTGGCGCCTCCCACCAGGCCGCCGTCGATGTCCGGCTGGGCCATCAGGTCGGCGGCGTTCTCCGCGTTGACGCTGCCGCCGTACAGCACGCGCACGCGGGACGCGTCGATGAAGCCCGCCGCCGCGGCGCGCACCTGGGCGCACGTCTCCTGCGCCATCTCGGGCGTCGCGGTCTTGCCGGTGCCGATGGCCCAGATGGGCTCGTACGCCAGCGCCAGCCGGTCGGTCCACTCGTGCGAGATGGCCCGTAGGCCCGCCCGCACCTGCTTGCTGACCCACGCCTCGGTCTCGCCCGCCTCGCGCTGTTCCAGCGACTCGCCGCAGCACAGGATCACGAACAGGCCGGCGTCCAGCGCGGCCCGCACGCGGTTGGCCACCATCTCGTCGGTCTCCCCCGCCGCGCGCCGCTCGGAGTGCCCCAGGATGGTGCCGCGGGCGCCCGTGGCCCGCACCATCGCGGCCGACACCTCGCCGGTGTGGGCGCCTTTGGGCTCGTCGTGGATGGTCTGCGACATCACGACCGCGGGGTAGTCGCCCAGCGCCTCCGCCACCGTGGCGAGGCCCGTGAACGGCGGGCACACGGCGATCTCGACCCCCGGTTGCCCCTCGGGGAGTTCCTTGACGAACGCCTCGACCCACGCGCGGCCCTCGGCCTGCGTGGTGTTCATCTTCCAGTTCCCCGCCACGATCGGCGTGCGCTCGGACATGTCAGTCCCCTTTCGGGAGGGCCGCGACGCCGGGCAGCGTCTTGCCCTCCATCATCTCCAGCGAGGCCCCGCCACCCGTCGAGACGTGCGTGAACCGGTCGGCCAGCCCGAACTCGGCCACGGCCGCGCCCGAGTCGCCCCCGCCCACCACGGTCACCGCGTCGCTGGACGCCATGGCGTCGGCGACCGAGCGCGTGCCCTCGGCGAACGGCGGGATCTCGAACGCGCCCATGGGGCCGTTCCAGAACACGGTCTTCGCCCGTTCGATCACGTCGCGGTACGCCGCCGACGTGCGCGGCCCGATGTCGACCCCCATCCACCCGTCCGGGATGGCGTCCGACGGCAGCACCTTGACGGCGGAGTCCTCGTGGAAGTTGTCGGCCACCAGCACGTCGGTGGGAAGCTGCAGCATGCAGTTGAGGCGCACCGCGGTGTCCATCAGCCCGCGCGCCATCTCCTGCCCCTCGGGGCCCTCGTGCAGCGAGTTGCCCACCGAGTCGCCCATGGCGGCCAAGAACGTGAAGCACATCGCGCCGCCCACCAGGATGCGGTCGCAGCGCTCGAGCAGCTTCTCGATCAGCGGCAGCTTGTCGCTGACCTTCGAGCCGCCCAGCACGGCCACGAACGGGCGCCCGGGGTTGCTGAGCAGGCCCGACATCACCTCGACCTCGCGGCCCAGCAGCAGCCCGGCGCGCGACGGCAAGAGGTGCGCCACGCCCTCGGTGGACGCGTGCGCCCGGTGCGCCGCGCCGAACGCGTCGTTGACGTACGCGTCGAACCCCTGCGCCAGCTGCCGCGCGAACGCCGGGTCGTTCTTCTCCTCCTCGGCGTGGTAGCGCAGGTTCTCCAGCATCACCACGTCGCCGGGCTGGAGCGACGCCACGCGCGCGGCGACGGCGTCCCCCACGCAGTCGTTCAAGAGCTCGACCGGGCGACCGATCAGCTGGGACAGCCGCTCGGCGCACGGAGCCAGCGACAGCTCGGGCTTGCGCTCACCCTTCGGGCGGCCCAGGTGGCTGCACACCGCCACCGCGGCGCCCCTGTCGAGGAGCGCCTTGATGGTGGGGACGCTCGCGGCGATGCGCGCGTCGTCGGTGATGCGTCCGCCGTCGAGCGGCACGTTGAGGTCACTGCGCACCAGCACCTTGGCGCCCTGCCAGTCGATGCCGGGCGCCTCGATGGACTGCGGAAGCGTGGTCATGGAGCTCAGCCCAGGACGCGGGCCGCGAGCTCCACCACGCGGTTGGAGTAACCCCACTCGTTGTCGTACCACGTGATGATCTTCACGGTCTTGCCGCGCACCAGCGTCAGCTTCGAGTCGAAGATGGACGAGTGCGGGTCGCCGACGATGTCCATCGACACGATGGGGTCCTCGGTGTACGCCAGCACGCCCTTCATGGGGCCCTCGGCGGCGGCCTTGACCGCGGCGTTGACCTCCTCGGCCGTCGTCTCGCGGCCCACGGTGGCGACCAGGTCGACCACCGAGCCGTCCGGCACGGGCACGCGCAGGGCGATGCCGTCGAGCTTGCCCTTGAGGTGCGGCAGCACCTCGCCGATGGCGCGGGCGGCGCCCGTCGACGTCGGGATGATGGACAGCGCGGC
>CAUJCX010000011.1 GCA_963169235.1 Actinomycetota bacterium
CACGCCCGGCGCGTCCGGGCCCAGGTTTCCATCGTCGCCGCCCGCGATGCGGGCCCCCGTGTCACCCCACGGCGCGCTGTCGTAGTCGCCGTTGTCCGACGACCACCACGACACCTCGAACGGCCCGGTCTGCCAGCCCCCGGGCACCGCGAGGCCGGACACGCCCGGTGCGACGCCGTCCTGGATCACCACGCCCTGGAGGTTCACGTTCCAGCGCGGCGTACCCGCCACGTTGCCCGACCCGAAGATCTCCACCCCACCGAAGGCGCAGCTCTGGGGAGCGAAATCCACGGCGCCCGTGGAGTACCACGTGCCCGTCGCGTACCCGGCGTCGTTGTCCGCCCGCTGCCACGTCGCCCCCGCGGGCCCCATGCCACCGCCCACCCGCACGAACGTGCTGTTGCGCGCTGTCGCGTGCTGGCGGCGGTAGCTTGCCGTCACCTGCGTCACCAGGAGCCCGTCCCCCGGGCAGTACCGGAAACCGCCGCTGGCCGGGGAGTATGCCCCCGTGGGCCCCGTCACCTGGTAGTTCTGCGTGTCGTCCGGAACGAGGCCGTTGTTGTACGCCGCGTCCCACGTCGGCGCCTCCGCCCACGACGGGGCCGACATCCCCGTCACCGGCAGGGCCGCCAGAACACCCGCCGCCAACGCAAGAGCCCGCCGCATCACCGCGGCAGCCGTACCCTCACCGAGCGCGCCGCCACGTGGCCGTCACGCACCGTACGCACCTCGAGCCAGCCGCCTCGGCGTGCGCGGAACCCGAAGGCCATCTGGCCGCGTGCGTCCGTGACGCGTCGCGTGCCGCGCCCGTCGGGGAGCCTCACGACCACCGCGTAGCCCACCGCCCGGCGCCCGTCGGCGTCGAACACCGTCGCCACGAACCGCTGCACCGCGCCCTGGCGGGCACCCACGCCACGCCGCACGATGGCACCGCGCCGGACAAGCCGCACCCACGCCGGTGCGGCGGCCGCGACCGGCGCCGGTCGCGTCGTCTTCGCCACCCATGCGCCTGGCGAACGGGCCACCCGGCCAAAGTTGTCGCGCACCACCAGGCGCACCACGTACTGGCCGTCGGCAAGACCCGAGGCGTCCACGCCCACCCCGCCTTCCGGCCCCGGAGACAGGTCCCCCAGCCGCCGCCACACGCCCGCCAGGGTCTGCCGGTCCCGGTCGAACGGCGCTACCTCCACCGCAGGGCGCCCGCCGGCCAGATCCACACCCGACCCGGGGTCACGGAACACCGCGTCCACCATCAGCCAGCCGCCCGGCTGCCACCCGTCACCACGAACCGGTCGACCACCGGGGGAGTGGTGTCCACCACCGCGGCACGGTCCGCCACCACCACCTGCTCGCCCGTCGCCCACCGCGCGACCAGGCGCACCGCGTGCGCGCCATCCGCGAACAGGGCGCTCCCGTCAAACAGAACCGTCTGGACACCCAGCAATGCCGGAGCCGTCGACACTTTCACCCAGGCGCCCGAAACGGAACCGTCTGCCGCCGCATTCACTTCCACCCATGAATCGGCGCTCAGAGGCTCCGCGCCTGTGCGCCACGACACCCGCACTCCGTCACCCGCCGACACCACGCCAAGCTCCGACACCGTGGGTGCCGCCCCCATCACCTGGGGGCAGATGACCACGCCCAGAAGCGCGAGAAATGCAAGAATCGAAGGGCGCATACCACAAGAGCGTCGTCCTGCCGACGGCACACCTTGACGCCCAAGGCAACATCTCTACGTGAACGACGGTGGGCTCGCACCCGAAAAAGGGGTAACGCACACCCGGACAACCCGCTCAGCCCACCTCACCCGGGGCCGCGCCCCGCATCACGCCCAGGAGTCCCGCCAGCTCGCCGCGCTGACGGGGGTCCAGGCGGGCGACGTGGCCCCAGCGGGCCTCCACCAGCGCGTCCACCGCCTCGGTCACCTTCGCCTGCCCCACGTCGGTGAGCACCACGGCGCTCACCCGGCGGTCGGACGGGTCGGCCTCGCGGGCCACCAGGCCCGCCTCCACCAGCCGGTCCACCAGATACGTGGCGCTCGAGCCGTGGATCATCAACAGGTCGCGCAGCCGCATCGCCGGCAGCCGCCGCTCGTGCGTGAACGACAACAGCAGCAGCACCTCGAAGCGCGTCAGGGTGAGCCCCAGCGGCTTCAGGATGCGCTCGAGGTCGCGCAACATCACCGCGTACGTGCGCAGCATCGACACCACCACCACGAACGACGCGCCGTCGGGGTGGCGGGCCTCCCACTGCACGCGGGCCTTCTCGACAGGGTCGTCCGGGTGGAGGATGGGGGCGTCGGTGGGCATGCCCCCACGATACATCGTCACCCGATGTTTCATATCCCGACTATCTGTGGTAGAACCATCGGGACGACCGAACGAGGGAGGACGCGTTGGACGCCGTGATCGTGGACGCCGTGCGCACGCCGCTGGGGCGGCGCAAGGGAGGGCTGTCGGGCCATCACCCCGTCGACCTGGCAGCGCACGTGCTCAACGCGCTGGTCGAGCGCAACGGCCTCGACCCCGCCGTGGTGGACGACGTGCTGATGGGCTGCGTCGATCAGGTGGGCGAGCAGGCCGTCAACGTCGGCCGCTTCGCCGCGCTGGCGGCGGGCTTCCCTGACACCGTGCCCGGCGTCACCATCGACCGCCAGTGCGGCAGCTCGCAGCAGGCCGCGCACTTCGCCGCCCAGGGCGTGATGGCCGGCCAGTACGACGTGGTCATCGCCGCCGGGGTCGAGTCGATGACCCGCGTGCCCATGTGGTCGAACGTCACCGATCCCGCGGGCGTGTACGGGCCGCGCCTGCGCCACCGGTACGGCCTGGGTCCCGCCGACTTCATCAACCAAGGCGAATCAGGCGAGATCCTGGCCGACAAGTGGCCCCAGACGCGCGAGGACCTCGACGCGCTCGCCCTCGAATCGCACCGCCGCGCCGCCGCCGCGCGCGACGCGGGACGGTTCGACGCCGAGACCGTGCCGGTGCCCGCCACCGGCGACGCGCCCGGACTCGATCGCGACGAGGGCATCCGTGACGGCAGCACCGCCGAGGCTCTGGGTGCACTGGCCCCCGTGTTCCGCGAGGACGGCCGGCTCACCGCGGGCAATTCGTCGCAGATCAGCGACGGCGCCGCGGCACTCTTGATCATGTCGCCGCAACGCGCGAAGGACCTGGGCCTTCGTCCCCTCGCCCGGTTCCACACGTTCGCCCTGGCGGGTGCGGACCCGCTGGAGATGCTGAGCGCGCCCATCCCGGCCACGCGCAAGGCCCTCGAGCGGTCGGGGCTCACGCTGGACGACATCGACCTGTTCGAGGTGAACGAAGCGTTCGCCTCGGTCTCGGGCGCGTGGATGAAAGACCTCGGCGTCGGCCCGGAGCGGGTCAACGTCAACGGCGGCGCCATCGCGCTGGGTCATCCCCTGGGGGCCAGCGGCGCGCGCATCATGGCCACGCTGGTGCACGAGATGCGGCGGCGCGGCGCCCGGTACGGTTTTCAGACCATGTGCCAGTCGGGCGGCACCGCCAACGCGACCATCCTGGAGGCCTGCGAATGACCGCGCACCTGACGGAGACGCACCGCGAGGTGCAGGCCCTCGCCCGCGACTTCGCCCGCACGCGCGTGGCTCCCCACGCCGACCAGTGGAACAACGACCACGCCATCCCCCGCGAGGTGCTGCGCGAGATGGCCGAGCTGGGCTTTCTGGCCGTCGCCGTGCCCGAGGAGTACGGCGGCGCCGGCCTCGACGCGACGTCGCTGGCGCTGATCGTAGAGGAGGTGGCGCGGGCCGACGCCGGGGCGTCGGTGACCATCGCCGCTCAGAACGGGCTGGTGTGCTCGCCCATCCTGCGCGCGGGCTCCGACGCCCAGAAGGAGGCCTGGCTGCCGCCCCTGGCCGGTGGTGAGGCGTTCGGCGCGTACGCGCTCACCGAGCCGGACGTGGGCTCGGACACCGCGAACCTGCGCACGGCCGCCACCGCCGACGGCGACGGCTGGCGCCTGTCGGGCTCCAAGATGTGGATCACCAACGGCGGTTTCGCCGACGTGTTCGTGGTGTTCGCCCGTACCGGTGGACCGGGCGCACGGGGTGTCAGCGCGTTCCTCACCCGGCGCGGCGAGGGCTTCACGGTGGGGCGGGAGATCCCCAAGATGGGCCTGCACTCGTCGTCCACGGTGGAGCTGACGTTCGACGGCCTCGCCGTCCCGGCCGACGGCCTGCTGGGTGCCGAGGGGGAGGGCCTGCGGCTGGCGCTGGCGACGCTTGACGGCGGGCGCATCACGGTGGCAGCCCAGGCGTGCGGCATCGCCGGCCACGCCCTGGACGTCGCGGTGCAGTACGCGCGGGAGCGCACGGCGTTCGGCGGACCCATCGCCCGCTTCCAGGGCGTCCAGTTCCCCATCGCCGACCTGGCCGCCAAGCTGGACGCGGCCCGCCTGCTGACGCTGCACGCGGCCGCCCTGCGCGACGCGGGCGAGCCCCATGGTGCGGCGGGAGCCAAGGCGAAGCTGTTCGCCAGCGCCGTGGCCGTGGAGGCCGCCGACGTGGCCGTGCAGACGCTCGGGGGCTACGGCTACTCGGCCGAGTTCCCCGCCGAGCGCCTGTACCGCGACGCCAAGATCACCGAGCTGTACGAGGGCACCAGCCAGATCCAGCGCCTGGTGATCGCCCGCGACCTGTGGGGCGCCGATGCCCGCTGACCCGATGGCCGTCGGCGTGGTCGGGGCGGGCGTGATGGGCGCCGAGATCGCCCTGGTAGCGGCGTTGGCGGGCCACCCCGTGGTGTTGCGCGACGTCGACCCCGCCCGGGTCGACGCGGGCCTCGCGCACGCGGCTTCCGCTGCCGAGCGCATGGTCTCGCGGGGACGCCTGGACGCGTCCGCCCGCGACGCCGCCGTGGCGGCCATCGCGCCCGCCACCGCCGACGACGCGCTGGCCGGGTGCGGCCTCGTGGTGGAGGCCGTCCCGGAGCGCATGGACGTCAAGGAGGGCGTGTTCAGGGCCCTCGACGCCGCCCTGCCGCCGGGCGCGATCCTCGCGTCCAACACGTCCGGGCTGTCGATCACCGCGCTGGGACGGTTCACGTCGCGGCCCGACCGGGTGATCGGCCTGCACTTCTTCAACCCCCCCGTCGTGATGGCGCTGGTGGAGGTGATCCGGGGCGACGACACGTCCCCGGCGACGGTGGACGCCGCCACGACGTTCGTGTCGGGCCTGGGCAAGACGCCCGTGGCGGTCGCCGAGTGCCCCGGGTTCCTGGTGAACCGCGTGCTGGTGCGGGCGATGACCGCGGCCTACGCAGCGGCGGGTGACGGGGCCGACCGTGCCGCCGCCGACGCCGCGGTGGTGGCCGGCGGCCCCGCACCCATGGGCCCGTTCGCGCTGGGGGATCTGGTGGGGCTCGACACCCTCGACCACATCCGCCGCGACCTGGTGGGCGCCTACGGCGATCGCTTCGACGACGGTGGCACGGTGGCGCCGCTGGTGGCGGCGGGACGGCTGGGGCGCAAGTCGGGCGGAGGATTCTTCGACGGCCCCGTCGAGTCCGGCGCGCCGGGGGAAGCCGAGCAGGCGGTGGCCGACGCCTACTACGCGGCCGCCCGCGACGAGGCCCGGCGCGTCGTCGGCGAGCAGGTGGCGTCCGAGGATGACGTCGACGTCGCCCTGCGCCTGGGAGCAGGCTGGGAGCGGGGGCCGCTCACGTAGCGCGCTACTCGTCCACGAGGGGCAGGTCGAGGTCGAACGCCAGCACCATGGCGTGCGCCAGCGCCCGCTCTTGTGCGTCGGTGAGATGACCGACCAGCCGCCCCAGCAGATCTGCCGGAACGGTGACGATGTTGTCGAGCGAGACCGCGCCATCGTGGTCGAGCCCGTTGCGGCGCCCGACGCGGACCTCGCTTGACAGGCCCCGGATGGTGGACGTGATCGGCGCCACCGTCACGTTGCGCATCGCGCCGCGCGCGGCCGCGCGCGTGAGCACCAGCACCGGTCGGGTCTTGTCCAGGCGGGCCAGGCGGATCTCGCGCACGCCGCGGTCAGCCGGGCGGTGCGAGCGTGCGCGCCGACCACGCGACCAGATCGTCGAGGTCGGAGTCGTCATCGCACTGCGCCAGGATCTCGGCGTCCCTCACGGCCGCCCGACGCCGCATCTCACGCTCGAGGGCCTGTTGGATGACGGCGGCCCGGCTGGGAGCGTCCCCCGCGGCGACCGCCTCGTTGAGGAACGACACCATCGCGTCGGGCAGGCGGACGGCGATCTGCGTGGTCATGCGGCGATCATACCACTGTGGGATTCGCCGCGGGATGCGTCGCGCGGTGAGGCACCAACGAAAAACGCCGCCCACAGAAGGGGCGGCGTGCAGTGGGCCGTGTAGGGATCGAACCTACGACCTTGGGATTAAGAGTCCCCTGCTCTGCCAGCTGAGCTAACGGCCCGGCGGGATGTTAGCGAAACCGGGCGCCGGGTTCATCCCCCGCGGTCAGCCCGCGGGAGCCGTCTGCGTGCCGGTGAGTGCCTTCAGGCGCTCACGTACCTGCGCGGCGCTGGGGTTCTGGGGATCGAGCGTCAGGAACCTCTGGTACGCCAGCCGGGCCATGATGGGGTTACCGGCCTCGTCGGCGGTGCCGCCCAGCTGCAAGAACGCCTCGGCGTCGTTGGGGTTCTTGTCGATGTACGCCTGGATCTCCTTGAGCGCCAGCTGCGGCTGGCCGCTCTCCTTGTAGATGCGCACCAGGGTGAGGCGGCGGGTGAACTCGCGCGGCGCGAGCGCGATCGACTTGCGTGACGCCTTGATGGCGGCGTCCTTGTTGCCCGCCAGGTACTCGGCGGTGGCCAGTTGGTCCCAGGCGGACGCGTTCTGGGGCTGTTGCTCGACGCGCTCCCGGGCGGCGGTGACGCGATCGGCCTCGGTGGCGTTGCCGCCCCCTCCCAACATGATCACGGCGATGACCACGATGCCGAGCCCAGCGAACGCCACGCTGGTGAGAACGGCCGCGATCTTGACGATGCGCTGGGTGCGCTTCTGGTCGAGCAGCATGGGCGTGACGCTAACAGAACGCCCGTCGTATCTCGGCAGCGCGGGCCTCCACCGCGGCGGCGTCCAGGCGGGTGGGGACCCCGTCGCGCAGAAGGCACTCACCGTCGACCCATACGGCCTCCACAGCCGACCCCGCGTCGAGCACGGCGGCGCACGGGTCGCCCGGCAGCGCCTCGGCCCGGGGCCGCACGGCGATGAGGTCGGCCCGGTACCCGGGGGCGATGGCGCCGAGGTCGTGCGCGCGCCCCAGCGCGGCGGCCGCCTCGGTGGTGCACAGGCTCAGCAGCTCGGCCGGCGTGAAGTGGAGGCCCGCCGCGGCGTGGGTGGCCAGGCACGCCCGCGCCTCGGCGCGCACGTCGTACGTGCCGGCGCTCGACGGCGAGTCGGTGCCCAGTGCCACGCGTACGCCCGCCGCCCGCAGCGCCTCCACCGGGCTGCGCCCGCAGCGCAGGGTGGCGTTGGAGATGGGGCAGTGCGCGGCCCGCACGCCGTGGTCGGCCAGCAGCGCGACGTCGGCCTCGTCCACGTGCACCAGGTGTGCGGCGATCAGACCCGGGCGCAGGACGCCCGCGGCGGCCATGGCCCGCACCGACGAGCCGTGCGCCGCGTCGGGCCACGCCGCGGGCGCGACTCCCAGTCGCCCGAGCGCATCGCCCAGGGCGCCGTGTTCACCCCGCAGCGACGCGCGCTCGTCGAGCGACTCCGCAATATGGGTGCTCCACGACGTGCCCTCAGGGAGACGCTCGGCGAGCGCATTCCACAGGGCGGGACCGGCCGAGTACGGGGCGTGCGGCGACACCCCGACGGCCACGCGGGGCCCGGCGGCGTCATCGAGCGCCGCGATGGCGTCCGCGACGCGCTCAGCCCGTGAGGCGGCGTCCGCCGGGTCGCCGCCGAAGGCCTCGTGGTGCACCACGCCGCGCTGTCCCGAGGCCGTCAGCGCCGCGACGCCTGCGCCCGTCGGGCCGTTGTCGATCACGGTGGTGGTGCCGGCCTGCAGCGACCGCAGGGCCGCCAGTTGCGCCGCGGGCCCGAACATCCCCGGGGGCGCCGGGGTGCCCACCAGGCGCGCCAGCCACGCGCCGAACCCGTCCGCGCCGCTGTGGACGCCGCCGACGATGCTCCACTCGAGGTGGCAGTGCAGGTCGATGAGACCCGGCGCCAGCACGACGTCGCCCAGGTCGGTGACGGGCACACCGGGGGCGCGGGCCACCACGTCGGCGCGGGCGCCCACGTCGGCGATCACCCCGTCGCGCACGCGCACCGCGGCGCCGGGCAGGGCGTCACCGCTCGCCGCCACCGCCCAGGTGGCCGCCAGCACGAACTCGGACGGTACGGCGGTCAGCTAGGCCTGGTCGTCGTCGCGCGACCGGCGCTCGGCGGACGGCTCCTCCGGGTCACCGGAGATGCCCTTCTTGAACTCGCGAGTGCTGGACCCCAGGCTGCGGGCGATCTCGGGCAGGCGCTTGGCACCGAAGATCAGCAGCACGATGACCAGCAGGATGATGAGCTGGGGTGGCTCCACGATCCCTCACTCTCGGGCGTGCACGCGGCAGGCGCCGCGCATCACGGGTGTCCAGGCTACCACGCACCCCGCGGCAGCCCTGTGCGCCGCGGTCAGCCGGCGGCGTCGTCGAAGTTGCGGTGGTAGCGGCTGGCGACGGGGCCCGACTGCCCCAGGTACTTGCCCTGGTACTTGGTGTCCACCGGCGTGGTGAGCGTCAAGAACGACAGCTGGCCGATGGGCATGCCGGGGTAGATGGTGATGGGCAGGCGGGCGACGTTGCTGAGCTCCAGCGTGATCTGGCCGTCCCAGCCGGGGTCGACGTAGCCGGCGGTGGAGTGGATGAGCAGGCCCAGGCGCCCCAGCGACGACTTGCCCTCCAGCCGCGCCACCAGGTCGTCCGGCACCGCCACGCGCTCGAGCGTGGAGCCCAGCACGAACTCGCCGGGGTGCAGGATGAACGGCTCGTCGGGCACCACGGTGACCAGCTCCGTGAGGTCCTCCAGCGGCCGCCGCACGTCGATGTACGGGTGGCGGTTGTTGTGGAAGACGCGGAACTCGTGCGACACGCGCACGTCCACCGATGACGGCTGCAGCATCGCCTCGTCGAACGGGTCGATGACGAGCCGGCCGGCGGCCAGTTGCTCGCGGATGGTGCGATCGGACAGGACCACGCAGCAAACCTACAGCCCGCGGCCCCGCGGCGACCGCGTGCGCTACCCTCGACCCCAGATGACCGCCATCCGTGCCTTCGCCGTGGACGCCCCCGCCGACCCGTCGCGCGTCGCGGCCGTGCGCGACGCCCAGGCCCGCGGGGCGCTGCCCGATGTGCTGCTCGACGGCGTGCACGTCGGCGACGGTGACGCCGCGTCGCTGGTGCCGGTGGACGTCCCGCTCGCCGAGCTCGACCAGCTGATCGCGGGCACCCGCCTGCCCCGCTGGGTCATCGCGAAGAACCCGCTGTCCGGTGGGTACGTCGACATCAAGGCGCTGATGCGCCGCTCGACGCTGACCACCGTGTGCGAGGAGGCCGCGTGCCCCAACATCGCGCAGTGCTGGGGGCGGGGCACGGCGACGTTCATGATCGCCGGCGACGTCTGCACCCGCGGGTGCCGCTTCTGCAACGTCACGTCCGGCAAGCCCCTGGCGCCGCCCGACGCCGATGAGCCACGGCGCATCGCCGAGGCGGCGGCCGCGATGGGCCTGCGCTTCGTGGTGGTGACCGCGGTCTCGAGGGACGATCGTCCCGACGGGGGCGCCGAGCACTTCGCCGCCACCATCCGGGCGCTGCGCGACGCGATCCCCGAGATCAAGGTGGAGGTCCTCATCCCCGACTTCCGGGGCCGCTGGGAGTCGCTGGAGACCGTCATCGAGGCCGCGCCGGACGTGCTGAACCACAACACCGAGACCGTCCCGCGCCTGTACCAGCGGGTGCGTCCCGGGGCGCGCTACGAGCGCACGCTGGAGCTGCTGACGCGGTCGGCGGCGGCGGGAATGCGCACCAAGAGCGGCATCATGGTGGGCCTCGGCGAGCGGCTCGACGAGGTCGACGCCGTGTTCGACGACCTGGCCGCCACCGGGTGCGAGCTGGTCACCATCGGCCAGTACCTGCAGCCGTCTCCCGCCCACCTGCCCGTGGAGCGCTTCTACGCGCCGTCCGAGTACGCCGACCTGGCCCAGCGGGGCCGGGCCCGCGGGCTCGGGCACGTGGAGGCCGGGCCGCTGGTGCGCTCGTCGTTCGAGGCCGATCGCGTGGCCGAATCGGGGATCGCCGCCAGGGCCTGACAGCGCTGTCGCGGGCCGGGTGCACGGGGCTCAAGTCGGTTGGCGCGCTGCCCGAT
Organism: Actinomycetota bacterium; assembly: GCA_963169235.1. GTDB lineage: Bacteria > Actinomycetota > Thermoleophilia > Miltoncostaeales > Miltoncostaeaceae > JAGQUM01. The sequence goes on from CAUJCX010000011.1 coordinate 10,381, forward strand.
AGGGGGTGTGTCCACCCAGACGACCAACTCAAAACGGCACGCCACGGATCGGCGGCCGGGTCGCTGATCCTTGGAAAGGGCCATGAAAGGCTACCGGACGAAGAAAATCGCGCTTCCCGGAGGGCGAGTCATCGAGATCGTGTACTTCTCAGATCCCGACCCCGACAAGGGTTCGGACCACCACGACGCCGTCATCGACGCGCCCCATCACATGACGGCGCACGAGATGCACGTCTGCGAGCAGTGCTCCAGCGACCTGGTGTACCCGGTGGCGTGGGAGGAGCGCACGGAGGACTCGTGGTACGTCGAGCGGCGCTGCCCCAACTGCGAGTGGCGGCACGAGGGTGAGTTCCACCAGAGTGAGGTGGAGATCTTCGACGACGTCCTCAACGAGGGCACCGAGTCGCTGCTGACGAAGCTGCGTGAGTTCGCGCGATCGAACATGGAAGAAGACGTGGAGCGGCTGATCAGCGCCCTTGAGGCGGATCTGATCGAGCCCATGGACTTCTAGGACGGTTCGGGCGGCCCGGCGTACGCACGCCGGGCAGCTCGGGTCGTCCCGGCCGGGTGCTCTCCCGGCCCGCTCCCGCACGCCGTCGCGGCGCCACCGGTTGCTACCCTGGCGCGGGCCGGGCAAAGCGACCACAAGGAGCCCACGGTGAAGGAGATGACCCCCCAGCAGGCGTTCGACGCGTGGAAGGCGGGCGACGTCTCCATCGTCGACGTGCGCGAGCAGGACGAGTACGACGCCGCCCACGTCGACGGCATGCCCCTGGTGCCGCTGAGCGAGATCGGTGACCGCATCGGGGACTTCCCCACGGACAAGACCCTGGTGCTGATGTGCCGCTCGGGAAAGCGCAGCGCCAAGGCGGCCGAGATCCTGACCGGCGAGGGCGTCACCGACGTGGCGAACCTGGTGGGCGGCATCATGGCGTGGGCCGAGGACGGGCTGCCGATCGTGGGCGACCCGCCCAAGTAGCCGCGGTCAGCGCAGCGGGGTGCACGCCGCGGCGTCGGGCGTGCGCCGGGCGACCATGAAGCCGGTGCCCTCGAACGGGCACGTCACCGACATCCGGGCCACCTCCAGAGACCGGCGCGCGTATGCGGCGCGCCAGTCGTCCGGCGGCAGGTACGCGATGCTCGCGGCGCCGGTGAGCGTCGCGGGGGACGCGTCCAGAAGCGACGCCCACTGCCCCGGGTCGACGTCACCCGGCACCAGCGACGCGACCGCGTCGTCCACCAGGGGTACCCGGTCGGGCCCGTCCACCAGGTCGCGCGCGGCCTGCTGTCGCTCGCTCATGACGCCCGCCCACGCGAAGCCCATGCTGCGGAACGGCATGCGGTCGTGGCTGCCCTTGCTCAGCGGGAACGTGACCACGGAGGCGGCCGCGATCACCGCGACGACGCCCACCCTCCCCACGCCCGTGCTCCACCGGCCGGCGAACGTCGCGTCGTCGCCCAGCGCCCACGCGGCGGCCGGCCACACCGTCAGGATCACGAGCGGGAACGCGTAGTGGCTGGTGAGGTGGCCCGCCGCGTCGTTGACGGCCGCCAGCGACACGGCCACCCACGGCAGCACCGACACCGGGCCCACGGCCATCAGCCACGAGCGGCCCGCCGCGGCCAGCGCCAGCACCGCGACGAGCGGGATCCACAGGGCGGGACGGTACGCGGCGACGAACCCCAGCCGGTCGGCGACGAACGACCACGACGCGTGCGCCCAGGCCGGGTCGCCCGCGTAGATGCGGGCGAACGCGTCGAGGTCGGACGGATAGGCCTGCCGCTGCACCGCCAGCGTGGCGACGGCGTACGCGGCGCACACCCCGGCGGCCGCCGCGAAGTGCCGGGCGCGACGGTTCCAGACGGGGTCGCGGCGGCGGCGCAGCGCCACCCGGGTGAGCAGCGCCAGCACGCCGAAGTAGTGGAGGCCCGCGTCCTCCCGGCACGCGAGGCCCAGCGCCAGGGGGGCCCACGCCCACCAGGAGTGGCCACGCACGTAGAGCGCCAGCGCCGCGAGGCCGAGGGCGGGGATGGCGACCTCGAAGTGTGCGAAACCCACCGTGCCCAGGGTCGCCCCGCTGAACGCGGCCAGCACGGCCGCGGCGCTGGCGGCCGCGCGCAGGCGGGGGGTCACCGGGCGGGCGGCGGCCGCCAGCAGGGCCCACGTCGATGCGGCCAGAACGGCCACCCACGCGGCCTGCGTCAGCGCGAACCACGCCGCGGGTGGCGGGGCGAGGCCCACGGAGTCAAGCGCCGCCCACGGCGCCGACAACAGCCAGAACACGGGCGACAGGTGGAACGTGAAGTACGTGCCGCCCAGGGCCGGCGGGTTGGGCGAAGGCCACCGCGCCTCGGTCACCAGGTAGGCGAACCAGCCGCTGTCCAGCATGTACGCGCCCCGCACGTAGAAGTGGTTCAGCGTGTAGTTGAGCGTCACGAGGCCCGCGACGAGCGCGGCGAGCACCCCGGGCGCCCACGCACCCAGGCTCCGCCGCCCGCCCACGGGCGCCGGGTGATGCTCGTCGCCCGCCCCGGGCGGGGTCAGGCGGCGACGGCGCGCGGGAACCGCCGCACCTCGCGGTACAGCGTGTCGCGCTGCACGGCCGTGCGGTTGGTCGCCTCGATGGCCCGCACCATGCGCTCGGTGTCCAGGCGGAACTCGGTGCCGGCGGCGCGCACCACGTTCTCCTCGATCATGATGGAGCCCATGTCGTCGCAGCCGAACTCCAGCGCCAGCTGGCCGATGCGCAGGCCCTGCGTGACCCACGACGACTGGAAGTGCACGAAGTTGTCGAGGTACAGGCGGCTGACGGCCAGCATGCGCAGGTAGTCGGCCGCGGTGGCGCCGGGATGGTCGGTGCCGGCCTTGCTGCAGCCGCCCGACTGGTAGCTCCAGCAGACGAACGCGCGGAAGCCGTCGGTCTCGTCCTGCAGCTCGCGCAGGCGGCGCAGGTGCTCGATGCGGTCGGCCGGTGTGTCGACCGTGCCGTACATCATGGTGGCGGTGGTCGACAGGCCCTTGCGGTGGGCGGCGCGCATGACGCCCAGCCACTCCTCGGTGGTGGTCTTCTTGGGCGCGATGATCTGGCGCACGCGGTCCACCAGGATCTCGGCGCCGCCGCCCGGGATGGAGTCGAGCCCGGCGGCCACCAGGCGGTCGAGCACCTCGTCCAGCGACAGGCGCGAGAACTTGACGATGTGCAGCACCTCGGACGGCGACAGGGCGTGCAGGTGGATGGGGTAGCGCGCCTTGAGGCCGCGGAAGAGCTCCTCGTAGTACTCGATGCGCAGGCCCGGGTGGTGGCCCCCCTGCAGAAGCAGCGCGGTGCCGCCCAGATCGAGGGTCTCCTCGGTCTTGCGGTGGATGAGGCTGTTGGGGAGCACGTACCCCTCGGGGTCGCGCGGCAGCCGGTAGAACGCGCAGAAGTCGCAGTCGGTGATGCAGAAGTTGGTGTAGTTGACGTTGCGGTCGATGGAGAACGTGACCTCGTCGGCCGTCACCAGCGCGTCGCGGCGGGCGCGGGCCGCCTCGCCCAGGCTCACCAGGTCGGCGTGCTCCCACAGGGCCATCGCCTCGTCGTCGGTGATGCGTTGCCCCACCGCGGCGCGGTCGAGGATGACGCTCGTGTCGTGCGTTGCCTGGGTGGTCACGTGGTGTCCCTCACGAGTGGCGAAGTTCGTCCTAGGCCGCGAGCGCGGGCGTGCGCTCCAGCTCGCCCGCCGCCACGGCCCGTTCGTAGAAGTGCGTCAGGGCGGCGCGCTCGTCCCGCCCGAAACCGTAGCCGAGGCGGGCCAAGTACGTCGAGATGAAGGCCTCGTCGAAAGGGAAGCGCTGCGCTGCGGCGCGGATGACGGTGGCGGGATCGCGGTCGTAGGCCCGCTGGGCGTCGGCGAGCAGGTGCTCCAGCCGGGCGACCTCGTCGTGCAGCCCTGCGGCGTCCCGGCGCACGGCCCACACCGCGAACACCATCTTGAGGCCCGTGGTGGCGGTCCAGCGCTCGCCCAGGTCGGTGGCCACCGGGGCGGCACCCGCCCGGCGCGCGGCCAGGGCCTCGTCGCCGATCAAGAGCACGCCGTCGGCCCGCGCCAGCGACGCCTCCACCCCGCCGGTCTGGGGGACGAACCGCACCGAGGGACCCACGAGGATGCGTAGGAGCGCCACCGACGTCGCGCTGTGCGGCGTCACCGCGATGGTGCGCAGTTCCTCAAGCGGTGCACGCGAGAACACCTGGATCGAGTCGACGGCGCCGGACGCCGTGATGGACGCCACCGGCAGCAGGCGCAGGGTGTCCTGGTGGCGGGCGAACTCGATGGACGACATGGCCGACACGTCGATGCGGCCCGCGACCAGCGCTCGGTTGAGCGTCGTGGGCACCCCGTCGGTGAACGCGAAGTCGTCGCGCGCCGTGCGCTCGAGGTGGTGGTACAGCGGGTACATGTTGAGGGCGGCGATGCGCCCCACGCGCAGGCGCGGGCGGTTCACCGGGCCACCAGGCGGCACCCGGCGGCGCCCGCCAGGCGGGCCAGGTCCTCGTCGTCGTCGTCGGGCACGCACCACTCGGTGGCGCCGAACGCCACCGCCACCTGGGCCGCGGGAGCCCCCAGCGCGCGCCACGCGGGCCGCACCGCCACGCCCGGGACGACGCCGCGCACGGCGGCGATCACCACCAGGTCCTCCACGCCCCACGAGCCGGGACGCGCCGTGCTGCCCTCGGGCGGCACCGGCGTCACCGCGGCCAGCAGGCCGGTGTCGCGCGCCAGGTCGGCCAGGGCCAGCAGGCGATCGACGATCTGGGCGTCCGTGACGCCGTCGCCGTACGCGACGGTGGCCTCGGAGGGGCGTCCCTCGGCGTGGGCGCGGCGATGGTCGGCCACCGAGCCCTCGGTGGCGCCGTCGATGAAGCGGTCGGCCACGGACGACTCGCGCACGACGGCCACCTCGGCCACCGGCGTGACGCCGAGCACACGTACGGCGGCCAGGGGGTCGCGCGCGGCCAGCAGGTCGATCAGCGCGTCGCGGGTCACGAGTACCGGTCCACCACGCCGTCGGCGATGGCGGCCAACGGCAGCGGGTCGATGCCCTCGAGGGGCCCGTCGAGCGTCTCGCGTGCCTCCTGGATGAACTCCAGGGCCCGTTGGCGGGCGGCCCGCGCCCCGGAGTGCACGGCCAGCCGGTCGCACAGCGCGGCCACGTCGGCGTCGCCGCGGGCGGCCGCCACGTCGGCGGCCAGGCCGGGCTCGTCGCGGAACGCCAGGATCATGGGCAGCGTCACGGTGCCGTCGCGCAGGTCGGCGCCGCGGTGCTTCCCGGTGGCGTCGTCGTCGCCGGTGAAGTCCAGGATGTCGTCGAAGATCTGGAATGCGAGCCCCACCGACGCTCCGAAACGGGCCATGCGGTCGGCCACGTCGTCCGAGACGCCCGACAGCAGGCATCCCAGCCGGCAGGCGGTGGCGAACAGCGACGCCGTCTTCTGGGTGCAGCGGGCGAGGTACGCGTCCTCGGTGAGCCCCAGGTCGTGCTCGGCGCGTTGCTGGGCCAGCTCGCCGCGCGACAGGTCGACCGCGGTGGTGGCCAGGGCCCGGATGGCGGCGGCGTTGCCGGTGGTGGCCAGCACGCCGAACGCCCGGGCGAACAAGAAGTCGCCCACCTGCACGGCCGCGTCCGGCCCGTGGGCGGCCACCACCGTGGGGCGTCCGCGCCGCAGGGTGGCGGCGTCCAGCAGGTCGTCGTGCACCAGCGTGGCCATGTGCACCAGCTCGACGGAGGCCGCCGCGGCGACCAGCCGGTCGTCGACGGCCCGGTCGGCCGGCGTGCAGCAGAACACCAGCAGGGGGCGCAGGCGCTTGCCGCCGGCCGCCAGGGTCTCGGCGGCGGGCCCGGTGAGCGTGGGGGTGCCGTCTGCCACGGCGGCCGTGAGGCGCTGCTCGGTGAGGGCCAGGCCCTCGAGTGCCCGCTCGGCGGCGGCGGCGGGGATGGCGGTGGAGCTCACTCGGGCACCCGGCCGTAGTGCAGCGCCACGATGCCCCCCGCGAACAGCTGCCAGCGCACGTCGGTGAGCCCGGCCGATGCCATGCGGGCGGCCAGCGGGCGCGGTGCCGGGAAGCGCTTCACCGACGCCGGCAGGTAGCTGTACGCGGCGCCGTCCTTGCCCAGCACCTTGCCCATCACCGGGATGAGGCGGTCGAACCAGGCGCCGTAGAACGTGCGCAGGCGCTCGGGCATGGTGATCTCGAGCACCACCACCCGGCCACCCGGGCGCACCACCCGGGCCATCTCGCGCAGGCAGCCGTCGAGGTCGGACACGTTGCGGATGCCGAACGCCACGGTGGACGCGTCGAACTCGTGGTCGGCGAACGGCAGGGCCAGCGCGTCGCCCTGCGTGAACGTGATGGTGGCGCCGGCGTCGGCGGCCTTGCGGCGTGCGACCTGCAGCATCCGCTCCGAGAAGTCGAGTCCCACTACGCGGCCACGCCCGGTGACGCGACGCTCGAGCGCCAGCGACAGGTCGCCGGTGCCGCAGCACACGTCGAGCGCCGCACCGCCCACGCACACGTCGGCGGCGGCAGCGGCCACCTCGCGCCAGCGCCCGTCCAGCCCGGCGGTCATCACGCGGTTGAGCAGGTCGTACCGGCCCGCGATGCGGTCGAACATCGCCTCCACGTCGGCGGCGGGCAGGGTGCCCGTGCGGGGGTCGAGGGCAGGCTCGCTCACGCCTCGTCCTCGCTTCCCCAGCGGGCCAGCAGCCGGTGCGCCACGCCCAGGTGGTCGAGTGCCTTGCCCACCATGAAGTCGACCAGGTCGTCGACCGAGGCGGGCAGGTTGTAGAAGCCGGGCGCGGCCGGCATCACCACGGCGCCTGCCCGCGTCACGGTGGCCATGTTGTCGATGTGGATGAGGTTCAGCGGGGTCTCCCGGGTCATCAGCACCAGCGTACGGCGTTCTTTCAGCATCACGTCCGCACAGCGGTGGATGAGGTTCTGCGCGGCCCCCGATGCGATGTGGCCCAGCGTCGCACCCGAGCAGGGGCAGATGAGGGCGGCGGGCGCCAGCGACGAGCCGGACGCGAATGGGGCCGCCATGTCGTCCAAGCCCAGCACGGTCACGCTGCCCGCGCCGGAGGCGTGGTCGGCGACGAACCGCGCCACCACCGCGTCGGGGTCGGCGGGGCGCATGCGTCCGCCGCCCTGGAGCTCGTGCGAGATGACGTGCGCACCCGCGTGGCTGACGCACAGGCCCACGTCGCAGCCCGCGTCGGTCAGCGCCGCCAGCGCACGGGCGGCATACGCGGCGCCGCTCGCGCCGGTGACGCCCAGAAAGATCCGCTTCATCGTTGGCATGGTAGACGGCCCGCACGGCAGCCGACCCGGGCCCCCAACGACGAAGGGCCCGGAGTTCCGGGCCCTTCGCACGCACTCCGAGGTGCCAGGGCGGCTACTTCACCTGGTACGTGGTGCCCAGGCCGTCCAGCACCGTGGCCAGCGCCTTCAGGTCGGGCTCGCTGAGCGAGGCGAACGGAGGCATCGGCGAGCCGGGAACCTTCGACGACGGCGCCTTCAGGTGGTCGATGTGCCACTGCACGCCGCGCTTCTGGTTGCCGATGGTGTTCAGGTTGGGGCCCAGGTTGCCACCGCCCGCGCCGATCACGTGGCAGCTCTGGCAGCCGTTCGCGGCGATGACCTTGGCGGCCAGCTCGGTGTTGTCGTCCTGCGGCTCGAACGTCAGCGCGCCACTGGCGGCCTCGGACGTGGCGCCCTTGTAGGTGAGCCACGCCAGCGACGTGAAGATGATCATCGCCACGGCCATGGCGAACGGACGCTTCTCGAGGCGCCGCTCGGGGGTGCGGTCGATGAACGGCGTCAGCACCAGCAGTGCCATCAGCACGTTCGGCACGATGAACGTGGCCATGATGACGGGCGTCAGGAAGTTCTCGCCCTTGAAGATCTTGAGCAGCTCGAACAGGAAGAAGAAGTACCACTCGGGCCGCGGCACGAAGTCGGTGGTCGCCTCGTAGATGGGGCGGCCGATCTCGACCCGGTGCCAGATGGCCATGCCGATGATCCAGGCGAAGCACAGGATCGCGACGATGTGGTCCTTGTAGATGGCGTAGGGGAAGAACGGCTTCCCCTCGGCCTTGGCCTGCGCGTAGTCGCGCTTGTACGCCTCTTGCTGAGCCTTTTTCACTGGTCGCCCCCGGCGTTCACGGTCTGCGGGGCGGGGTCGGCCGTCACCTCGCGGCGGCCGGCGGGGACGCGCTCACGTGCAGCGGCCCGCTCGGCAGCCTCCTGGTCGTAGCGCGCCTTGTACGAGCGCTTGGACCACGGCGGCTCCGAGATGCCCAGCTTGGCCACCAGGAACAAGTGCAACCCGACGAATGTCAGGATGCCGCCTGGTATCACGAGCATATGGATGGAATAGAACCTGGACAGGGTGTCGGGACCCATGTCCGGGCCGGCGCGCATGATGTCGGCCACGTACGGGCCGAGGATCGGGGCGGACGCCGTGATGTTCATGGCGACGACGGTGGCCCAGTAGGCCTTCTCGTCCCACACCAGCAGGTAGCCGGTGAGGCCCATGAACATGGTGAGGATGAGCAGGATGCTTCCCGTCACCCAGGTGAGCTCGCGCGGGTACTTGTACGAGCCGAACAGGAACACGCGGCCCATGTGCAGGAACACCAGCACGATCATGGCGGTGGCGCCCCACTTGTGCATGCCGCGCACCAGCCAGCCGAACGTGACCTCGTGCGTGATGTGCTGGATGCTCTGGTACGCCGTGTCGGAGGACGGCTTGTAGTACATGGCCAGCACGATGCCGGTGACGGCCTGGAGGCCGAAGACCGCCATGGCCGCGAAGCCGAGCGTCTGGAACCAGCTCGTCTCCTTGGGCACGTTGCGGAACAGGAACCAGCTGATGCCGGTCTTGGCGCCCGTGCGATTCTCCACGTAGTCGACGACGCCGTCGCCGACCTGCGCGACGGGGTTCTTTGGTCCGATGTCCTTCGTGGTCACCTGCAGGCTCCTCGGCTAGTGCGTCGTTCCATCGTCAACCGGTCCTAGAACGGGTAGAGGTACTTGAGGATGCCCTCGACCTCTTCGCCGGGGCCGTGGATGCGGTAGGGGCGCTGTTTCTCGTCGATCGAGAACGCCTTGCCCACGAGCACGCGGGCGTCGGGCGGAGCCCCGGTGGGGTCCCACGTGCCCGCCAGCGTGCCGCGCTTGCCCACTTCCTTCTTGCCGCTGACGACCTTCACGTCGAAGCGGTCGAGCGGGCGCGGCGGCGGGCCGGCGGTCACCTGGCCCAGCGAGTTGTACGCGCCACCGTGGCAGGGGCAGCTGTAGTTGTCGCCACCCTCGGAGTACGTCACCGGGCAGCCCAGGTGGGCGCAGCGGTTCCAGATCGCCATCAGCACCCCGTCGCGGTAGCGCAGGAACACGCGCCGGTCGGGCAGCCCTCCGCCGGCCGAGACGGCCAGCGACTGGGTCTTGTCCTTGGGGAAGTCGCTCAGCGGGCCGATGTCGACCCAGTGCTCGTCCTCGCCCTTGACCGCATCGGTGACGGCGAAGCCGACGATCGGCACGGCGATGGCCCCGGTGAGCACGGCGCCACCGGCCACCGCGACGCCCGAGAGGAACCGGGTGCGCGTGATGTAGTCGGGGTCGTTCTCGTGCGTGTCGTGGGGCTCGGGGTCAACCGCGCGGGGACCGGAGTACGCGCCGGCCTGCTCGTTGGGGGGAACCCCATCGTCCTGGGTGCCTGCCACCTCGTGGAACCTCCTGGTGCATGTCGAAACGCGTCCACCGCGGGCCGCACGGACGAGTAAACCAGAGACCGGGGGGTGCCAAGTGACCCCGCTCGGTGCAAGTGTCCCTTCGCCGTGGGCGCGACGAACCCTATCCGGCGGGGCGGCGCGTGTGGGGGTGCGTTTCGCACCCCGGTCGATTAGGACCGGCCGGGGGCAGTGGCTACGCTTGCCCGCATGATCACGTTTCCGCGCGGCGGCCTGGCGGCCGGTGCGATCGCCGCGTGCCTCGTCGCGCCCGCCGCCGCCACCGCGCAGGCGACGCTGCCCCTCGCCCCGTGCCGTGACAACGACGCCGTGAAGTGCGGTGGCCTCGACGTGCCGCTCGACCGGGCGCAGCCGCAGGGCGAGCACCTGCTGCTGTCGGTGCGGGTGGTGCCGGGCAAGACCCCGGTGAAGGGCGTGGTGGTGCTGCTGGCCGGTGGGCCCGGCGAAGCCGCTATCTCCCCGATGGGTTCGTTCGAGCGGATCGTGGCGGCCGCGGCCCCCGACCGGGACGTGGTGGTGTTCGACGAGCGCGGCACGGGGGCCACGGCCCTGCGGTGCCGGGCGTTCGGCCCGGGCGGCGGGGGCACCGACATCGCCGCGGCGTCCGAGAGCTGCGCGGCCGAGCTGGGACCGCGGCGCGAGCATTTCGCGACGGCCGACACGGTGGCCGATATCGAGGATCTGCGCGTCCGCCTGGGTGTTCCCACGCTCTCGCTGGTGGGCGTGTCGTACGGCTCGCTGGTGGCGCAGGCGTACGCGCGCACCTACCCGAGCCACGTCGATCACCTGGTGCTCGACTCGGTGGTCGACCCCGCGGGGACGCAGTGGAACTCGGCCGACTCGTACGCCGCCGCCCGCCGGATTCTGGCCGAGCTGTGCTCGGGCAGCCGCTGCCGGGGGATCACCGGCAGCGTGCGCCGCGACGTCGCCCGGGTCACGGCCCGCCTGGCTCGCGGACCCATTCCCGGCGTCGTGGTGGCCAACAGCGGGCGGCCGCGGCGGGTGATGCTGCGCGACCCCGGCGTGGTGTTCTCGGTGCTGTCCACGGGCGATCTGCTGCCGGCGATACGCACGGCCTTCCCCTCCGCGGTGCGGGCCGCCGCCGACGGGGACGCCACGGCGCTGCTGCGGCTGGCCGGCGTGGGGGAGGGCTCGGCCGCCGACAATCCGCGCCGTTTCAGTACCGCGCTGCTGGCCACGACGCTGTGCGGGGAATCGTCGCTCCCGTGGCCGGCTGACGCGTCACCCGACCAGCGGCGCGTGCTGCTGGACGAGGCCGTGCGCGGCCAGTCGCCCGCCCAGTTCGCGCCGTTCGCCCCGCCCGGCGCGGGCGCCACCATGGCGCAGTTGTGCGTGCGCTGGCCCGCGACGGGGCGCGTGGCCCTGCCGTCGGGCCCGCTCCCCGACGTGCCGACCCTCTTGCTGGAGGGAAGCCAGGACACCCGCACGCCGGTGGAGACGGCCCGCCGGGTGCGGGCCGAGGTTCCGCGCGGGCACCTGCTGGTGCTGAAGGGGGCCGGGCACTCGGTGCTGGCCCGCGGCAACCGGTGCGTGGGAGGCTCGCTGGCGGCGTTCTTCGCCGGTCGCCGGGTGCGGGCGACCTGCGCCGCCCCTGCGGAGGCGCCGAGCCTGGTGCCCGTGCCGCCGACGCGCCTGAGCGCCGTGGCGCCGCAGAAGGGCCTGGCGGGAACGCGGGGACGCACGCTGCATGCGGCCCGTCTCACGGTGCGGGACGCGGCCGTCGGGCTGACGTTCGGCCGGGCGGCGGGGCCGGGGGGGCTGAGGTTCCGAGGGCTGCGATCCGGCACCGCCGAGATCCGGCTCGGTGCTCCGGGCGTCCCCCTGACCTTGTCGCGCTACGAGTACGTACCGGGGCTGTTCGTGAGCGGCACGGTGAAGCTCGACCCGGGC
>CAUJCX010000012.1 GCA_963169235.1 Actinomycetota bacterium
CCGGCCACCACGCGCATGCGCTCCATGTACGCGTCGACGGTGGTGTGGCGCACGCGGGTCTCCATCCAGATGTCCACGGGCTCAAGCCCTGCCTGCACCAGGTAGTCCTCCATCTCGTCCTGGTTGCGCAGGTTGCCGTCGAACGCCCCCAGCCAGCGGTAGTTGACCGGCTCGATGTTGGCGATCACGTCGCGGTACGCCTGCTCTCCCCCGCGCCCCGACATCAGGATGGCCGCGACCGCCCCGGGCTTCATGGCCCGCGCGATGGCCTTCGCGGCCTCCCACTTGTGGGGGAACCAGTGGTAGGCCATGGAGCACACCACCAGGTCGAACGACGCCTCGGGCACCGGCATGTTCTCGACATCCGCCTGGTGCAGCGTGATCTCGACGCCCTCCATGCCGCCGAGCTTCTCGCGGAACTGCTCCAGCATGCCGGCGGCGGGATCGATGCCCGTGAGGTGCGCGGGCCGGAAGCGGTCGATCACGGCTTGCGCAGCCCACCCGGTGCCACAGCCCACGTCCAGCACGTTGCGGTAGTCGCCCGGCGGGATGGTGAGCACCAGGCGCTGGGCGCCCTCGATGTTGAAGCGGACGGCGTCCTCGTAGTCGGACGCCCGCGCGGAGAACCCGCCGGACACCAGGTCGTGGCTGGTGTGGATGTGCGACGACATGCCGATGCCTTCCCCCGTGTGCGGTGTCCCCGGGACTCTAGCCCGCACATCTGGAGGGCGCGGGCAGGTGGAAGCGGCGCGTGCGCCCCTCCCACCCCCGCGGACGATCTACTTGACCAGGTCGAAGATCTTGAACATCGGGAGGTACATCGACACCACCACGATGCCGACGATGCAGCCCACGCCGATCATCATCAAGGGCTCGATGATGGACGTCAGCGACTTCAGCTTGGCGGCGATCTCGTCGTCATAGAAGTCGGCCAGCTTGTGCAGCATGCTGTCGAGGGCGCCGGTCTCCTCACCGACGGCCAGCATCTGCGTCACCATGGTGGGGAACACCCCGATGCGGGCCAGCGGCGCGGCCAGCGACTGGCCCTCCTTCACCCGCTCGGTCACCTCGGCCATCGGGTCCGACAGCACCCGGTTGCCCGTGGTCTGCGACGTGATGTCGAGGGCCTGCAGGATCGGCACGCCGGACGCCGTCAGGGTGCCGAGCGTGCGGGCGAACCGGGCGACGGCGATCTTCAGCACGATGTCGCCGATGCCCATGGGCAGGCGCAGCTTCAGGCGATCCCACCACAGCTGTCCGCTCTCGGTGGCCTTCCACCGCTTGAAGCCGATCCACGCGGCGATCGGCACGGTGAAGAACAGGTACCAGTAGCCCCGCATCGCGTCCGACATCCCCACCATGAACGCGGTCAGCGGCGGCAGCTCGCCCCCGAGGTCGTCGAACATGGCGGCGAAGATCGGGATGATGAACATCACCATCGCCACCAGCACCAGCACGGCGAACGCGGCGATCATGGTGGGGTACGTCATGGCCGACTTCACCGTGCGACGCAGGTGGTCGTCCTTCTCGAGCTGGATCGCGACCCGCTCGAGCACCTCCTCCAGGTTTCCGCCCGTCTCACCGGCCTGCACCATCGACACGAACAGCCGGTTGAACACCCGTGGGTGCTTCGCCATGGCCTGCGACAGCGACAGCCCGGTCTCGACGTCGCCGCGTACCTTGCCGACGACGTCCTTCAGCAGGGGGTTCTCGGTCTGCTCCTCCAGCACGCTCAGGGCGCGCAGAAGCGACAGGCCGCTCGAGACCATGGTGGCCAGCTGGCGGGCCAGCACCGTCATCTCGGACGCCTTCACCCGCTTGAAGCGGGCGAACAGATCGACGTCCATCGAGGACGCCTTCTTCTCGGTGACGTCCACCACGGTGAGGCCGCGCAGGCGCAGCTGGGCGGCGACGGCCGACTGCGAATCGCCCGAGATCTCCCCCACCGACGTGGCGCCGGAGCGGTCGATCGCCTTGTACGAGAAAACGGCGGCTTCCGCCATCTACATCACCCTCACGGGAGTCGGGGTACGGGGAACGGCGTGCACGGGGATCAGGCGGCCCTGGGGACGGCCGCGCCGGGCTTGATGAGGCCCTGGCCCTCCATGAGGCGGCGCAGCTCGGCGGCGCTGCCGGCACGCTCCAGCGCGGTGTTCATCGACACCTGGTTCTGGCGCACCAGGTCGGCGAGGCACGCGTCCATGGACTGCATGCCGTGCTGGGAGCCGGTCTGCAGCATCGAGTAGATCTGGTGGGTCTTGCCCTCGCGGATGAGGTTGCGCACCGCCGGCGTGGCCATCAGCACCTCGAACGCGCCGACGCGGCCCCCCTGCAGGGTCGGCAGGAGCTGCTGGCAGATGACGCCCTGCAGGGCGTTGGCCAGCATCACGCGCACCTGCTCCTGCTGGTGCGGCGGGAACACGTCGATGATGCGGTCGATGGTCTGCGGCGCATCGCTGGTGTGCAGGGTGCCGAACACCAGGTGGCCGGTCTCGGCCGCGGTGATCGCGATCTGGATGGTCTCGAGGTCACGCATCTCGCCCACGAGGATCACGTCGGGGTCCTGGCGCAGGGCGCTGCGCAGCGCGTTGGCGAACGAGTGGGTGTCGCCGCCCAGCTCGCGCTGATTCACCAGCGAGCGCTTGTGGCGGTGCAGGAACTCGATGGGATCCTCCACCGTCATGATGTGGCACGAGCGGGTGGAGTTGATCTCGTCGATCATCGCGGCCAGAGTGGTGGACTTACCGGAGCCGGTGGGGCCGGTCACCAGCACCAGGCCGCGGGGCTTGGTGGTCCACTGGCGGATGGAGGCGGGCAGCTTCAGCTCGTCGAGCGTGCGCAGCTCGGTGGGCACCACGCGGAACGCCGCCCCCACCGCGGCGCGCTGGTAGTACGCGTTGACGCGGAACCGCACCCGGCCCGGGACCTGGTACGAGAAGTCGATCTCCAGGTCGTTCTCGAGCCGCTGACGCTGGTCGCCGCTGAGGATGCCGTACACGATCTCGCGCGTGTCCTGAGCGGTCAGCACCTCGTTGCCGATGGGCACCAGGTCACCGTTGCGCCGCATCACGGGGGGCGCGCCGGCGGCCAGGTGCAGGTCGCTCGCCCCGTTCTGGAGGACCGTCATGACCATCGCGGCGAAATCGAACACTGACCACTCCTTGGCGTTTCGTGCTGCGCGGGCCGTCCGGGCCCGCATCGGGGTTATCGGTCGCCGCGGCGGCCGCCTGTAGCGGCGCGACCGTGGCTCGCGAGCGTGCGCCGGCTATCCGACCGCCCGCGCCAGCTCGTCCAGGCTCGTCTCTCCGCGCATCACCCGCATCAGGCCGTCCTCGCGCAGCGTGCGCATGCCCTCCGCCATCGCCTGGCGGCTGATCTCGTCGGCCGACGCGCCCGTCACCATCAGCGACTCGATGGCGGGCGACACCACCAGCATCTCGTAGACGCCCATGCGGCCGCGGTAGCCGGATCCACCGCAGCGGGAGCATCCGCCGGGCCGGTACACCTGCATCTGCGAGGGCAGCGACGCGGGCAGGCGCCCCTCGGCCACCAGGGCGCGCAGGGCCGACGCCGGCACCATGTGCGGCTCGCGGCAGTGCTCGCACAGCCGCCGCGCCAGGCGCTGCGCCAGGATGCCCGAGACCGCGCTGGACGACAGAAACGGCTCGACGCCCATCTCGGTCAGGCGGGCCAGCGCGCCGGCCGCGTCGTTGGTGTGCAGCGTCGCCAGCACCAGGTGGCCGGTGAGGGCCGACTCGATGGCGATCTTCGCGGTCTCGCGGTCGCGCACCTCACCGATCATCACCACGTCGGGGTCGCAGCGCAGGATGCTGCGCAGGCCCGCCGCGAACGACATGCCCGCCTTCAGGTTGACCTGCACCTGATTGACCCCGGCCAGCCGGTACTCCACCGGGTCCTCGACGGTGATGATGTTGCGGTCGACGCTGTTGAGCTGGTTCAGCGTGCCGTACAGCGTGGTGGACTTGCCCGACCCGGTGGGCCCGGTCACCAGCACGGCGCCGTACGGGCGGGTGTAGCACGAGCGGAAGCGCTCCAGCGTGTCGTCGGCGAAGCCCAGGTCGGCCAGGTCGTGCACCACGTTCGAGCGGTCCAGCACGCGGATGACGATCTTCTCGCCGTGCACCGTGGGCAACGTCGCCACGCGCAGGTCGAGGTTGCGGCCCGCCATCTGCAGCGCCACGCGGCCGTCCTGCGGCACGCGGCGCTCCGAGATGTCCAGGTCGCTCATGATCTTGATGCGGCTCGACACCCCGTTGGCGAAGCGCAGGGGCACCTGGGTGACGCTGCGCAGCACGCCGTCGATGCGGAACCGCACCAGCACCTCGCGCGCCTGCGGCTCGAAGTGGATGTCCGACGCCCCGTCCTGCACCCCGCGGGCGATGATCGAGTTCACCAGGCGCACGACGGGGGCGTCGTCGCTGGTGTCGGTGATGTCGGCCACCGACAGCGCGCTGCGGTCGTCGCTCGCGTCGCTCTGGTCGACCACCTGGGCCACCACGCTGTCCAGGCGCCCCGCCTGCGCGATCAGCTTGGCGATGTCCTCGGCGCTGGCCAGCACCGGACGTACCGGCCTGTCCATCACGATCTTCAGGTCGTCCAGGGCGAACACGTTGGCGGGGTCCGCCATCGCCACCACCACGGTGCCGTCCGGGTCGAAGCGCACGGGCACGGCCTGGTACCGGTGCGCCGAGCGCTCGTTGAGCAGCTCGAACGCCGCGGGATCCACGGTGGTGTTGAAGTCGAACACCTCGACGCCGCTGCGCACCGCGTTGGCGTGGGCCAGCTGCTGGCGGCTGACGACGCCCAGGCGCACGAGCGCGTCGGCCACGCCGTCGCCCCCGCTCGTGCCCATCGCCTCGCGCACCTGCTGCACCGTGGCGAAACCCAGCCGCACGACGGCCTCGGCCAGGGCGTCCGGTCGGTGTGCCTGGGCGCTCGGGGGACCCGCGGCGGTGCGGGCGTCCACCGGCAGCCCCACCGCCGCGGCCGCGGGGGCGGTACGCGTGACGACGGGGTTGGCGTGCGGCTGCGCGGGGGCCGCGTCAGGGGTGGGTGGGTCCAAGACGGTCCGGGGTGCGTTCATCGTGGGGCGTCGGGCACTTTCTCGAGGGCACCTCAAGTGTCGGCGCGTGACGGCCGTTTCATAAGGGCTCCCCGCGCGGGCGCCCCGGCGACGCACCCACCCGACGCCGCGTGGTGGCCCGGCCGCGGAGTGCTAGCCGGCCCCCAGGGCGCGTCGCATCACGTCGACGGGGGGCTCGACGCCCGTCCACTGGGCGAACGCCGCCGCGCCCTGGTGCAGCAGCATCGCCCGGCCGTCCACCGTCCGAGCGCCGCGCGCGGCGGCCGCGTCCAGCCACGCCGTGCCCGTGGGCGAGTACACGACGTCGGCGACGACGTGGCCGGGGCCCAGGGCCTCCAACGGCAGCTCCGGCGGCACGCCCCCGCCGCCGAGCCCCAGGCTGGTGCAGTTGACCACCAGGGCCGCATCGGCGCACGCGGCGGCGATCGCCTGCGGGTCGAAGTCGACGGGCTCCCCCACTTCGCGGGCCCGCTGCGGCGTGCGGTTGGCCACCAGGATGCGGGCGCCCCGCTCGCGCAGACCGAACGCCACCGCGCGGGCGGCGCCCCCCGCACCGATCAGCAGCACGTCGCGGCCGTCGAGGTCCACCGGGGCCTCGTCGTCCAGCGCGCGCACGAAGCCCGGGGCGTCGGTGTTGTCGGCGCGCCATCCGCCGTCGCCGTCCGGCACCAGCGTGTTGGCCGCGCCGATGGCCTCCACCGCCGCCGACACCGACGAGCACGCCTCGATGACGGCGTGCTTGTGGGGGATCGTGACGTTCAGGCCCGCGACGCCGGCCGCCGCCAGGCCCCGCACGGCCTCCGGCACGCGCTCGGGAGGCACGGGGAACGGCACGTACGTCCAGTCGAGGCCGCACGCGGCGAACGCGGCGTTGTGCATGGCGGGCGACAGCGAGTGCGCCACCGGCCAGCCGATGATGCCCGCGACGCGCGTGCCGCCCCCCACCGGCACCGTCAGCCGCCCGCGTTGGCCTTCGAGCGGGCCACGGCCTTCTCGAACTCCGCGGGCGTGCGGGCGAAGTAGTGCCCGCCGCTGCCGTCGTTGCGCGCCACGTAGTACAGGTACGTGCCCTTGGGGTGGGCCGCCGCGTTGATGCTCGCCGCGCCCGGATTGCAGATGGGGCCGGGCGGGAGCCCGGTGAACTTGCGCGTGTTGTACGGGGAGTTCGTGGCCAGATCGCTCACCGTCAGCTCGGTCTTCCACGAGCCCAGGGCGTACTGCACGGTGGCGTCGATGCCCAGGATCATGCCCTTGCGCAGCCGGTTGTAGATGACGCCCGCCACCAGGGCCCGCTCGTCGGGCACCCGCACCTCGCGCTCGATCATCGACGCCACGATCAGCACGTCGTAGCGCGTCAGGTTCTTCTCGCGCGCGTACGAGTAGTCGATGTTGGCCGTGTTCTGCCGGTACGCGGCGACCTGCGCGTCGACCACCTGCGCGGGCGTCATGCCCTCGGTGATGTCGTACGTCGCGGGGAACAGGAAGCCCTCGAGCGACCGGGCCTCCTTGGCCCCGGCCAGCGCCCGGCCGCGCGCACCCGGGGCCGTGAGCTCCAGGTACCGCTGCGGCGGCATTCCCACCTTGTCCTTGAGGATCTGGGCCATCTCCTCGCGGCGCAGCCCCTCCGGGAACGTGACGCGGGCCACGATCGTCGGCGCTCCCGGGACGGTGCTCGTCGGGTCGCCCCCACCGCCGCGACGGCCACCGAGCTCCTTGACGCCGAGGTAGCCCAGGCCCACGACCACCAGCACGAGCGCCGCCAGCCACACCAGCCGGTGGCCGTGACCGGGCCCGGTGTTGCGGGGCTGCCGTGCCGGCCGGCGGGGTGCGTGGCGATAGTCGCGCCGGTCGGGGGCGACCCTCTGGGGCTCCGCGTCGGCGGCCCTCCGTCGCGCCTCGCGCCGCAGCCGGCGCAACTCGCGTTCGTCGGGCGGCTCCGACGTCACGCGCCCACCGTCCGCAGATACGACTCCAGCAGCACGCACGCGGCCAGGCTGTCGATGGCGGGCGTGCCCCGGCGCGGACCGCCGGCCTCGTTCAGGCGGCGGGTGGCCTCGGTGGTGGTGAGGCGCTCGTCCACCAGGTCGACCGGCAGGCCCACCTCGGCCCGCACGCGCTCGGCGAAGGCCGCCGCCACCCCCGCCTGCTCGCCCCGCCGGCCCGACATCAGGCGGGGATCACCCACCACGATGCGCTCGGGGGCCTCCTCGGCGATCACGGCCAGCAGGCGCCGGTGCCCCGCGGGCGAATCGATGCGCTCGATCACGCGCAGGGGGCGGGCCAGCGTGCCCGTGGGATCGCTCACCGCGACCCCGCTGCGCGCGCGGCCGTGGTCGATGGCCATCACCTTCACGCGCCGCTGACGAGCTCGCGTGCCCGGTCGAGCGCGGCCGGGAGGCCCGAGGGGTCCTTGCCCCCGGCCCGGGCCATCGCCGGCTTGCCGCCGCCTCCGCCGCCCACCAGCGGGGCGATCTCCTTGATGATCGCGCCCGCCTGCAGGCCCTGGGCGATCGCCGCCGGGCCCAGCGACGCGATCAGCGTCACCTTGCCGTCGGTCACCGCGCCCAGCACCACCACCGCGCCGTCGCCCAGCTTCTGCTTGACGGCGTCGGCGACCTCCAGGAGCCCGTCCGCGTCGGGCGCGTCCACCTGCGCGACGAGGGCGGCGACGTCGCCGTGGCGGGTCGCCTGGGCCGCCAGGTCGCCCGGGTCGACGGTCGTCCGGCGCGAGGCCTTGAGCTGTGCCTCCAGATCGGCGATGCGGGCGTCGCGCTCGGCCACGTCACGCTCGAGGGCGTCGGCGCGCTCGGCGTGGTGCCGCAACAGCGCGGTGCCGGTGAGCGCCTCGATGCGCCGTGCCCCGGCGCCCACGGAGCCCTCGTGCACGATGTGGAACGCGCCGATGTCGGACGTGCGGGCCACGTGGGTGCCGCCGCACAGCTCCTTGGAGTAGTCGCCGGCCTCCACCACGCGCACCACGTCGCCGTACTTCTCGCCGAACAGGCCGATGGCGCCGCGGGCGTCGGCGTCGGCCTTGGGCATCTCGCTCCACGTCACGGGGGCGTCCTCGTCGATGCGCGCGTTCACCATGCGCTCGACCTCGGC
>CAUJCX010000013.1 GCA_963169235.1 Actinomycetota bacterium
CCCCGGTCGCCCGCCCCTTCGCCACCCCGGCGCGCATCGAGGAGGTGTACCGCGACGGGTACGCCCGCTTCGTGCGCGTGGCGCTGGCGATCACGGGTAGCCCGGACGTGGCGGCCGACGCCGTGCACGACGCGTTCGTCGCATGCGGCTACACGAACGGACAGCTGATGGTGGGGCGGGTCTCGCCCCGCGTCGCCCGCCTCGCGGGCACGCGCTGGGTGACGATCAAGGATGGATGGTTCGCCGCTTACCGCGGGGGCACGGCGCGTGGCACCATGCGCCTCGTCGCCCTGGACGATCGCGGTCGGCGCATCACCGGGGTCGGCGAGTTGGTCCCGGGCGGCTGACCCCCGCCCCCCCTCCCAGGGATCAGACGTCGATGGCGGCCAGGCGCTCCGTGGCGCGCTGCATGAACTCCTCCTGGCAGCTGAGCCCCGGGGTGCCCGGCGGGGGCTCCACCTTGGTCCAGCGGCCGTCGCTGCCCAGGCTCCAGGCCAGGGCGGTGTCGGCCAGCATCGTGGCCAGGATGAGCTCCAGGTCGCGGGCGCAGTCGGGGTCGTCCACCGGCGTGATGGCCTCGATGCGGTGGTCGAGGTTGCGCACCATCATGTCGGCCGAGCCGATCCACACGCGGGTGTGGTCGCCGCTGCGGAAGCTGAAAATGCGTGAGTGCTCCAAGAACCTGCCCACCACGGAGCGCACGCGGATGTTCTCGCTGATGCCCGGCACGCCCGGGGTGATGCCCACGATGCTGCGCACCACGAGGTCGATGGGCACGCCCGCCTGGCTGGCCTGGTACAGCGCCTTCATGATGGGCCCGTCGATGAGGGCGTTCATCTTCATCACGATGCGCCCCGGCGTCCCGTCGCGGTGCGCCTGCGTGACCCGCTCGATCTCGGCCAGGAGGCCCTTGCGGATGTGCTGCGGCGCCACCAGCAGCTGGCGGTACGACGGCTGGCGGCCGAACCCGGTGATGTGGTTGAACAGGTCGGACACGTCCTCGGTGAGCGCGTCGTCGCACGTGAACAGGCCCACGTCGGTGTAGAGGCCAGCGGTGGCCGCGTTGTAGTTGCCGGTGCCCACGTGGCAGTAGCGGCGCACCATGTCGCCCTCGCGACGCACCACCAGGCACAGCTTCGCGTGGCACTTGAGCCGCGGGATGCCGTAGATGACGTGCACGCCGGCGCGCTCGAGGTTGCGCGCCCACTCGATGTTGCGCTCCTCGTCGAAGCGGGCCTTCACCTCCACCAGGCACACGGTCTGGATGCCCCGGTCGGCTGCGCGCACCAGCGCCGCGACCAGCGGCGAGTCGGCCCCCGCGCGGTACACCGTCTGCTTGATGGCGAGCACCTTGGGGTCGTCCACCGCGTCCAGCACGAACTGCTCCACGCTCGTCTGGAAGTCGTCGTACGGGTGGTGCACCAGCACGTCGCCGGCGCGGATCTCGGCGAACATGTCGAGCTTCTCGCCGGGCTCCGGCACGAGGCGCGGGTGCGTCAGCGGACGCCAGCGCGGGTCGCGCAGATCGGGCCGGTCGAGCGTCGCCAGCGACCACAGGCACGTGAGGTCGATGAGGTCGGGCACGATGTACGTGTCGCGCTCGGTCAGCTCCAGCGCCTCGCGCACCTCGCCCAGCAGGTCGCTGGGGGAGTCCTGGTGGGCCTCCAGGCGCACGGCGTGGCCGAACCGCCGCCTGCGCAGCTGGTCCTCGACGGCGCCCAGCAGGTCGTCGGCGTCCTCCGAGATGTCGAAGTCGGCGTCGCGGGTGACGCGGAACGTCATCGCCGACGCGATCTCCATGCCCGGGAACAGCCGCCCGATGTGCGGGCGCATCAGGTCCTCGACGGGCACGTACACGCCGTCCAGCGGAAACAGGCGCGGCAGGCCCGGTGGCACCTTCACCCGCGCGAACCGGCTCTCGTCGGTGGCGGGGTCGCGCACGCGCAGCCCCAGGTTGAGCGACAGCCCCGAGATGTACGGGAACGGCAGGCCCGGCCCGACCGCCAGCGGCGTCAGCACCGGCAGCACCTGGCGGTGGAACACCTCGTCAGCCAGGTGCGCGCGCCCCGGGTCGAGATGCGCCATGTCGGTGACCACGATGCCCTCGTGGGCCAGGGCGGGGCGCACCTCGTCGTGCCAGATGGACGCCTGCCGCGCCACCAGCTCGCGCACCGTCTGGGACACCCGCTCGAGCACCTCGCCGCGCGGCAACTGGTCGGGGCTCGACGGCGGCCGCTCCTGCTCGAACGCGTCCTGCGCCGCTGCCACCCGCACCATGAAGAACTCGTCCAGGTTGCTGGCGAAGATGGCGAGGAACTTGCAGCGCTCCAGCAGCGGCGTGGCGTCGTCGGCGGCCAGCGCCAGCACCCGCTCGTTGAAGTCGAGCCAGCTCAGCTCGCGGTTGCGATACAGGCGCGGATCGGCCAGGTCGATGGGTGAGATGACATCGCTCATGCCCGTATCCTGCCTCACTCGCGCCGAATCAGCATCTGCGCGCCGAACCGGCGGCCCGCGGCGGGCCCATGTGTATCAGCCGCGTGATCGGTTGAGCGTCAGGCGGTACGCCCCGGCGTCGCCGCCTCCGTCCACCTCGATGGTGTAGACGCCCGACGTGCTGACGGTGAACCGCAGGCTCTCCTGCGACGCGGGCCCGAACGAGCCGGCCGCCTGCCAGGTGCGCGCAAACGCCTTGCTGCGCCGCAGGGTGGGCGTGTTGGGCCGCCACAGGCGCAGGTCCATGTCGGTGCCCGCCGGCCCGTCCAGCTGCGCCGTGAACACGTCGCCGGCGTCGAGCACCACCCGGTACCCGTCGCTGGGGTCGCGCCAGCGGCTGACGCGGCCGTTGATGGTGGCCGATGAGCGGCTGCGGGCAAGTCCGGTGGCGGTGCGCAGGGCCTTGCGGGGCTCGTCGTTGGGCTCGGCGCTGTCGCTGGGCGCCGGCGTCGCCTTCAACGCCGCCGCCAGGTCGACCACGCCGGCGCCGGTCTGGTCGTCCCAGCCCCGGGGGCCGACGTCGCGCGCGGTGCGCTCGAGGATCTCGACCACCTGGGAGGCCTTCAGGTCGGGGCGGGCGGCCCACACGCGCGCGGCCACGCCGGACACGACGGCCGCGGCGAACGACGTGCCGCTGGCCTGCCCGTAATGGCCTCCAGGGAGGGTGGACAGCACGTTGCCGCCGGGCGCGGCCAGCGTCACCTGCGGGCCCCGGGTCGACGAATCGAGCCGCGCGTTGGTCTCGTCGACCGCGGCCACCGAGATCACCTGGCGGTACGCCCCGGGGTATTCCAGCCGGCGGGTGCCCGCGTTGCCGGACGCCACCACCACGATGAGGCCGCGGCGGATGGCGTAGTCGATGGCGTCCTGCTCGACGGCGGAGCGCGAGCCGCCCTCGAACGAGATGTTGAGGATGCGGGCCTTGCGGGCGACGGCGTACCGGATGCCGCGCACCAGGGCCGACGTCTCGGCGCGCCCGTCGTGGCCCGCGATCTTCACGGCCAGCACCGGCGAGCGGGAGATGCCGGTGATGCCCACGCCGTTGTCGGGGGTGGCGGCGATGATGCCGGCCACCTGCGTACCGTGCGTGGCCGCGTCGGTGCCGGCCGGGCCGCCGCCGGGCGCGAACGACCGCGCCCCACTGGACACGGCGTCCACGAGGTCGGGGGACGCCGCGTCGACGCCGGTGTCGAGCACCGCCACCAGGGGGCTGCGCTCATTCTCGGGCGCGGGCGACCAGCGGATCTGGTTGAGGTACGTCTGCCCGTTGCGCAGCGGATCGACCGTCTTGGGGGTCGAGGGCTCCGCCGGCACCGTGGTGACCATGACGTGCGATGGCGGTGGCGGCGGGACGGGGACCGGCACGCTAGCGGCGCGATCCCAGGGCGGCGAGCACCAGCAGCACGATCACGCCGAATCCCACCATCAGCCCGATGGCGATGGTGAACCCGAGCAGCAGCGGGATGAGCAGCACGATGCCCTGGGCGATGGCCACGACGACGAGCGCGTCCGAGACCACGCCGCGCGGTACCCGGGCGATGAGGGCGACGGACGCCACCAGCACCACGAGCGCCAGCAGGGTCGAGACGAACCAGCCGGGCCCTGCGATCAGCACGTACAGGATCTCCGCCGCGGCCAGCACGGCGGCGCTCTGGAAGCGGCGCCGGCGCAGGTAGAAGCTCGCGCGGCCACGGGTGTCCGGAGGCGGCACGTCGATGACGGGAAGATGCTGGGTCATGGTGTGTCTCATGCTACGGGTCGGGCCTCGTTCCCCGGCAAAGACCTGGTATACGCGGTGTTGCCGCGCAGACAACCGCCGAACGCGCAGATCCGCCGAGCCACCGCGCGCTTAAGGAAGTCCTTGCGATGCGGCGACCACCGCCAGCGCCTGCGGGCCCAGCGCGGCGGCCGCGCGGCGGACCGCGTGCTCGTCGCGCCACAACCCCACCATGGCGCCCCCGCTGCCGCACAGCAGCACGCGCTCCGCGCCCTGCGCGCTCAGCGCCCGGGCCACGCGCCCGAGGCGGGGGCACAGGGCCAGCGCGGCGGGCCACAGGTCGTTGCGCACGTGCGGCGCGTCCCACCAGCGTGAGAGGTCGGGCACGGTCGGCGCCAGCGGCTGCGCGCGGCCGAGGCGGTCGAACGCCGCGTACACGCCGGCCGTGGCGAGCACTCCCACCGGTTGCGTCACCACGCCCCAAAAGCGGGGCGCGGGCGCGGGCGACAGCGCCTCCCCGCGGCCGCGCGCCCACTGCGCGCCCCCGCGGACGAAGAACGGCACGTCGGAGCCCACCTCGGCGGCGACGGCCTCCACATCGGAGTCGTCCAGCGGCAGGTCGTACAGCGCCCGCGCGGCCCGCAGCACCGCGGCGGCGTCGCTGGAGCCCCCGCCGAGGCCCGCGGGTGACGGGATGCGTTTGGTGATGGTGACGTCGAGGCCGAGCGTGCGGCCCGTGCGCCGCTCGAGCGCGTCGAGGGCCGTCCACGCCAGATTGCGGGGCCCGTCGAGACCCGGGCACGTCACCCGTCGCGTCGCCGCGCGGCGCACCTCCACGGCGTCGGCCAGGCCGTCCAGCGCCACCATCAGCGTCGCCACCGGGTGATAGCCGTCGTCGCGCCGGGGGCCGACGTGCAGCGCCAGGTTGATCTTCGCGGGCGCCGGCAGGCGCAGGGGGGCGGCGGACACGGCGGGGCCTAGAGGTTCCCCGCGAGGGCCGGGAACTGGGCGGGCGCGAGGTGCTCGGCGCGCGCGCCCGGGTCGACGCCCGCCGCGGCGCACGCGGCCCGCACGCGGTCCTTGTCCCAGCCGGCCGACCCCAGCGCGTTCACGAGCGTCTTGCGCCGCTGCGCGAACGCGGCCCGCACCACGGCGCGCACCGGCTCGGACGCGCCCGGCGCCGTGCGGGTCATCGCCACCAGGGCCGAGTCGACGCGCGGCGGGGGCGCGAACACGTCGCGCCCGACGTTGCGGCGGAAGCTCGGCGCGGCGGCCAGAGCCAGCAGCACGCTGGGAACCCCGTACAGGCGTCCGCCCGGGGCGGCCTCCCAGCGGTCGGCCACCTCGCGCTGGGTCATCACGCACCACGCCCGCAGCGACGGCAGGCGCCACGTGCTCTCGACCACCGCGGGCGTCGCGATGTTGTACGGCAGGTTCGCCACCATCAGCGTCGGTGCGGGATCGAGCTCCTCCCAGGCCATCTGCATCGCGTCGCCCCAGTGCACCCGCACGTCGCCGGCGCCCGAGATGGCCTCATCGAGCAGGTCCTCCAGCCGCCGGTCGATCTCGACGGCGTGCACGGTCGCCGCCGCGCGCGCCAGCGCCGCGGTGAGCACGCCCGGCCCGGCGCCGATCTCGAGCACGACGTCGGCGGGCGTGACCCCGGCGCGGCGGATGGCCAGGTCGGCCAGGTTCTCGTCGACCAGGAAGTGCTGGCCCAGCGCGGTGTCGGGCCGAAGCCCCCGCTCGGCCAGCCGTCGCAGCACGTTGACGCGGGCTGCGGGCCGGCCACCCGCGGCGCCCGTCACCAGCCGAACACCGCCGCGGAGTTGGCCGTGGTGAGCGCATCGGCCTCGTCCACGGTGATGCCCCGAGCGGTGGCGAGGGCGGCCAGCGTGTGGGCCACCAGCGCCGGGCGGTTGGGACGCCCGCGGCGGGGGACGGGGGCCAGGTACGGCGCGTCCGTCTCCACCAGCAGGCGCTCGGCGGGCAACGCGGCCGCCGCCGCCCGCAGGTCGTCCGAGCGGTTGAACGTGAGCGGGCCCGCGAAGCTCGCGTACCACCCCTCGGCGGCCACCGCGTCGACGTGGTGGGGCAGGCTGAAGCAGTGGAGGATCACCGGGTGCCCGGCCGCGTCGTCGCGCAGGATGCGCAGCGTGTCGTCGGCGGCCTCGCGGGTGTGCACCACCACGGGCAGCCCCACGTCGCGGGCGATGGCGATCTGGGCCCGGAACGCGTCGGCCTGGTGGGGCAGGGTGGAGTGGTCGTAGTGGTAGTCCAGCCCGCACTCGCCGATGGCGACCACCTTGGGATGGGCGGCCAGCGCCCGCATCCAGTCGGCGTCCGCGTCGCTCCAGCCGTCCGCGTCGTGGGGGTGCACCCCCACGGCCGCCCACACCTCGTCGTGCGCGTCGGCCAGGCCGACGGCGGTCTCGCTGGACTCGCGCCCGCAGCCGATGGTCACCATGCGCGTGACGCCCGCGGCGACCGCCTCGGCCACCAGCTCGGCGGCGGGCGCGTCGCACGAGGCCAGGTGGGTGTGGCTGTCGACGACGGCTACTGCTCCTCGATGCGGGGGAACAGCGGCGGGCACGGCGCCACCGTCGCGCCCGCGTACCCGGGGTCCATGGTGGCCTGGGCGAGCGTGGGATCGCCCGCGGGGTGTCCCAGCGCGGCCAGCGCGTCGGAGCACTTGCCCGGCATCACCGGCCACAGCAGCACCGCGACGGCCCGCAGGCCCGCCGCCAGCGAGAACAGCACCTGGTCGAGGTCGTCGCCGGCCGCCTCGTCCTTGGCCAACTTCCAGGGGGCGCGCTCCTCCACCAGCCGGTTGAGGCGCCGCACCAGCACCCAGATCTCGTCGACCGCGCGGGTGGGATCGACCGCGTCGAACGCCGCCACCACGTTGTCGCGGGCCGCGTCCACCTCGGCGACCAGCTCGGCGTCGCGGCCGTGGTCGGGGGGGACGACGCCGTCGCGGTAGCGTCCGATCATGTTCACCGTGCGGTTCAGCAGGTTGCCGAACTCGTTGGCGAGCTCCGAGTGGTACCGCGCGTCGAAGCTCTCGGCGCTGAACGTGCCGTCCTCGCCGAAGCGGATCTCGCGCGTGAGGTAGTAGCGCAGCGGGTCCAGGCCGTACTGGTCGATGAACGGGAACGGGTCGACGATGTTGCCCGTGGTCTTGCTCATCTTCTCGCCACCCTTCAGCACGTAGCCGTGGATGGTGAGCTGCTTGGGCAGCTCGATGCCCGCCGACATCAGGAGGGCCGGCCAGATGACGGCGTGGAACTTGAGGATGTCCTTGCCCATCACGTGCAGGTCGGCCGGCCAGTAGTGCTCGGCGCCCTCCGCGAAGCGGGTCGCGGTCCAGTAGTTGAACAGCGCGTCCACCCACACGTAGACGACCTGCTCGGGGTCCCACGGCACGGGGACGCCCCACGAGATCTGCGAGCGCGAGATGGACAGGTCGTCGAGCCCCAGCTCGATCATGCGGCGTGCCTCGTTGTAGCGCGAGGAGGGCAGCACGAACGCCAGGTTCTCGTCGTACAGCGCCAGCAGCCGGTCGCGGAACGCCGACAGGCGGAAGAACCAGTTCTCCTCCTCCACCCACTCGACGGCCGTGCCGTGGATGGGGCAGCGGTTCTCGTCCACCAGGTCGCCCTCGGCGTAGAACGTCTCGCACGCCGTGCAGTACCAGCCGCCGTAGCTGCCCTTGTAGATGTCGCCGCGGTCGTGGATGACGCTCAGCACGTTCTGCACCTCGGCGACGTGGCGCTCGTCGGTGGTGCGGATGAAGAAGTCGTACGTGGCGCCGACCACCTCGTCCATCTCGCGGAAGCGGGCCGACAGCGCGTCGGCGTGCTCGCGGGGCGTGCGCCCGGCGGCCTCGGCCGAGCGGGCGATCTTGGCGCCGTGCTCGTCGGTGCCGGTGAGGAAGAACACGTCGTCGCCGCGCTGGCGATGGTGCCGCACGAGGATGTCCGACATGATCGTCGTGTACGCGTGGCCCACGTGCGGGGCGGCGTTCACGTAGTAGATCGGCGTGGTGAGGAAGAACTGACCGTGGCTCATGTACCCGTCATCCTACGGGGGACGCTGCCGCCGCGACCCTCGGCCGCGCTGTGGGCCGCGTCGCTGGTGTTGGACGGCCGCGGCGTGCGCTGGTGGGTGGCCGGTGGTTGCGCCGATGCGCTGCTCGGCGCGCGCCGGCGTCCCGCCGACCTCGACCTGGAGTGCGCCGCGGACGACGCCCCGCGCATGGCGGCCGCCCTGGGGGTGCGCTTCGCGAGCGACCGCGACGCGTCCGCCTCGTCGCTGCGCGCGCGGGGAACGCTGGCGGGGGTGCCGCTGGACGTGACGGCGGGCCTGCACGTGCACGGACGGGGAGGCGAGCTTTCCCCCGCCGACGACGTGCTGTGGCAGCGCGCCGCGACGGTGTGGCACTGCGGGATGGCGGTGCGCGTGCTGGCGCCCGACGAGGCCGTCGCCCGCGCGCTGGCCTGGGGCGACCGCGGCCGCCTGCCGCGCGCGGGGGCCGCGGTGGACGCGGGCTACGTGGCCCGGCGGCTGGGGTGGTCGAGCGCCGCGGTGTACGCCGCGTTGTGCGACGAGACGCCGAGCGCCGCGGCGGCGTCCGCCACCGCCCGGGGGCCCAGCCCCGCCCCGGTGAGCACGTCGACCACGCGCACGAGCGCACCGTCGTCGGGCTCCTCCTCGGCGGGCCACAGCACCAGCGTCACCTCTCCCCGGGGCGACTGCGCGTAACGCTCGGCCAGGTCGGCGGCGGTGCCGACGGCGACGTCCTCGTGCAGCTTGGTGAGCTCGCGGCACACGGCGGCCCGGCGCCCCGGGTCGCGCGCCACCAGCCACGCCAGCGTGGCGGGCAGGCGCTGGGGGCTCTCGAACGCCACCAGCGTCACGCCGGTCGCGTCGAACGCGCCCAGCCACCGCTCCCTGTCCCCGGCCTTGCGCGGCACGAAGCCGGCGAACGCGAACCGATCGGCCGGGGCGCCGCACGCCGCCAGCGCCGTGGTGACGGCGCTGGGACCTGGCACCACCTCCACCTCGTGCCGGGCGCGCACCACCGCGTCCACCAGGCGGCAGCCCGGGTCGCTGACGGCGGGCATGCCGGCGTCGGTCACCAGGGCCACGTCCGAACCGGCGGCCAGCAGGTCGATGACGGTGGCGATGCGCTCGCGCTCGTTGTGGGCGTGTACGGGTAGAAGGCGCCCGTGCGCATCCACGTGGCGGGCCAGCACCGCCGTGCGACGCGAGTCCTCGCACGCGATCACCGCGGCCTGCCGCAGCACCGTCGCGGCGCGCTCGGACATGTCTCCCAGGTTGCCGATCGGCGTGCCCACCACGTAGAGGCGGCCCTCGCTCACCGGTGCACCCGACCCGCACCGGGGGCGGCGACCGCACGAGGGGCTACCATCGGGCGCCGATGAGCAAGAGTTCCAAGCCCTATCGCCGCTTCCGCGCGCGGGGAGGCGACGGCCAGGGCGACGGCATGGACGCTCTGCGCAAGCTGACCGAGGCGCAACGCCAGAGTGCATCCGAGGATCGTCCTCGCGGCGCTCACCGGGCGCCGCACCCGTCGCGCCGGCAGCCGGCACCCCAGTCCGAGCCGGTGCGCGCCCAGGCGCGCGAGGACCGCGAGCGCCACCGCGCGCTGGTGCGCGCCGGGCGGTCGTGGTGGTCGTGGCGGGGCCTCGGCGGGTGGGCCATCACCCGCCGCGTCGCGGCGATCGCGCTGTTGGCGCTGGTGGTGTGGTTCGCCATCGGCCTCGTCGTCTTCCGCTCGGCGGTCTCGCAGTCCAACGATCGCATCCAGCGCGACGTGCCGCCCCTCCTGGCCTCCCAGCCCAAGGGCATGCTGTCGAGCCCGACCAACATCCTGATGATCGGATCCGACGCCCGTCCCGGTGAGACCCGCAGCCGCGCCGACACCATCATGGTGATGCGGCTCGACCCGGACTCCGGCAAGATCAAGTACCTGTCGATCCCCCGCGACTTCCGCGTCTACAGCGGCCCGCGCCTGGGCCACATCAAGATCACCGAGAGCTACTTCCACGGTGGCCAATCGGGGGTCATCCGGGCGGTGCGGCGCCTGACGGGCCTCCCCATCCACCACGTCGTGGTGATCAACTTCCGTGGCTTCCCCAAGCTGGTGGACGACCTCGGCGGCGTGACCGTGTACAACGCGACGGCGCTGAAGGACTGCCCGTACCCGGGCGGGCGCAAGGTCAGCTTCCCCAAGGGGGACGTCACGCTGGACGGCGCCGACGCCCTGGTGTTCTCGCGGGTGCGCAAGTGCGACTCGGACTTCGCCCGCGCCGCCCGCCAGCAGTCGGTGCTGCGGGCGATCCAGAAGAAGGTGCTGTCACCCCTCTCGCTGTGGCGGGCGCCGTGGAACGGCGCGGCCGTGGTGCGTACGCTGACCACCGACATGAGCACCACCGAACTGGCCAAGATGGGATGGCTGCAGATGCGCCTGCGGCAGGAGCCGGGCGACCGCATCATCCTGGCCGGGGAGAGCCAGGTGATCGGGGGCCAGGACTTCGTGATCGGACTGCCGGACGAGGACCTGCGCCAGATCCACGACTTCGTCGGGCCGTGAGGGGCCGCGTCCCGCGCTCAGACCTTGTCGAGCCCCACGGTCTTGCCGCTGGACCCACCGGAGCCGGAGTCGCCACCGGACGACGAGGAGCCGGTGGTCGTGCCGCCGTCGCCTCCGCTTGCACCCGAGGACTCCTTCGCCGAGCCGCCGTCTGCCCCGCCCGACCCGCCGTCCCCGTCGCCTCCCACGGGGCGCCGCTTGGTGCCGTAGTCGGTGTTGTGGAAACCCTTGCCCTTGAAGTGGATCGCGGGCGCGAACAGCAGCCGCGTCACGGGTCCGCCGCAGACCTCGCAGACCGCGACGGGCTCGTCCGACATGCTCTGAAACACCTCGAACTGGTGTCCGTTGTCGTCGCATCGATAGACGTAGGTCGGCACATCCACCCCTGGCTGGCTCACGGGCTGTCGCGGCGGGGCCGCGTCCACCATCTTGGCACTCTCGGCCCGAGTCTGCCAAACCTGGCGTCGCGCGGCCTTCCTTCCGGCGTCCCTCCCCGGGCAGCGGTGGCGGCGTGACGCGGCCCATGCGCAAGGTACCCGTGATCGCCCGTGCCGCCGCCGTCGGGGGGCTCGCCGCGGCGGTGGCTGCGCGGCGGGCACGGGCGCACCCGTTGCAGGCCGTCTCGCTCGTGGCGCTCGCGGCCGCGGCGGGATGGAGCATGTTCGCGCCCCGCAGCCCCGGATTCGGGCGGGTGCCGTGGCGGGGGCCCCGGGCCGGAACCCGCATGGCGCTGACGTTCGACGACGGCCCCAGCGCCTCGACGCCCGCCATCCTCGACGCCCTCGCCGCCCACGGCGCCCACGCGACGTTCTTCGTGCTGGGCCGCCAGGCCCGGGCGTTTCCCGACGTGATCGCGCGCATGCACGCGGAGGGTCACCAGGTGGCCAACCACGGCGACGACCACGGCATCCTGGCGTTCCGCGGCCCCGCGCACGTGCGGCGCCAGCTGGCCACCTGCGAGGACGCCGTCGCGCGCGCCGCGGGGCCGGGCGCGATGTCGCGCCTGTTCCGGGCGCCGCACGGGTTCCGGGGCCCCGCGACCGCGGCGGCGGCGCGGTCGGCCGGGTACCGCACCGTGGCGTGGACCCACGGCGTGTTCGACTCGGACGAGCCCGGCGTGGACGTAATTGTCCAACGCTGTAACGACGTGCTCTATCCCGGGTGCATCCTTTTGTTGCACGATGCTGACGGGTGGTGCCCCGATCGGCCACGACCCCAGACCGCGCAGGCGGTACCGCGGGTGCTGGCCGAGGCGTCGCGCCGAGGCCTCGACCTGGTCACGCTGGACGAACTCCTGGAGCCCTCCACCTGAGCACCACCGCCCCCGATCGGTTACGCAGCATGTGGCGGCGGCGTGATGTGCAGGTGGTGTCGCGCATCGTGCTTGTGGCCGTGGTGGTGGCCCTCGTGGTGTGGCGGGTCGACTGGCGTAGCATGAAGGAGGCCCTGCACCCGCAGCACCCGTGGGTGCTCGTCGGGGCCATCGCGGCCAACTTCGCATCGGTGATCTTCAAGGGCTTCGCCTGGAAGGGCGTCGTCGACGAGCTGCCGGAGGTCGACCACCGGCTGCGCCTGCGCCAGGTGGTGAGCCCGCTGTTCGTGGGCTTCCTGTTCAACACGGTGCTGGCTGCGCGCATCGGCGAGATCGTGAAGGTGATGCTGTTGCGGCGGCGGATGCACGCGGCCGGCATCTACGCGTCGGGCACCACGCTCATCGGCACGGTGGTGGCCGAGAACCTGGTGTCCACCATCACGTGGGTGCTGTTCGTCATCGCCATCGGCATCGTGCTGCCGCTGCCGACGTACGCGTGGCTTCTGAGCCTCACGCTGGGCGCCCTGTGCCTGGCGGTGGTGGTCGCCGCGCTCGTCAGCCGCTACCGGCACCACCAGCCCGACCCGGGCGCGGGCACCACGCTGGTCGACCGCATCCTGGTGCGCGTCAAGCGCCTGTGGGCCGCCGTCGAGCGCAGCCACGACGCCCTGCGCAGCCCGCGCGCCCTGTCCATCATCGGGGGCGCCAGCCTGCTCACGTGGTTCGCCCAGCTGGGCGGCATCTACATGACCCTGTACGCGTTCGGGCTGAAGCACGTCGGCTGGGGCGGCGCGGGCCTGCTGCTGGTCACCGTGACTCTGGCGCAGGCGTTCCCCGTGCTGCCCGGCAACCTGGTGCTGTTCCAGGCGGCCGCGCTGGTGCCGCTGACCGCGTCGTACGGCGTCAGCGCGTCGACGGCCATCGCCTTCTCGCTGGTGCTGCAGTTCACCGAGGCCGTGGTGGGCGTCGCGTTCGGCTTCATCTTCCTGATGTCGGAGGGCGTCGCGTTCGGCGAGCTGCGGCGCTCGGCGCGGTCCGGCGGCCTCAACGAGGATCCACCGCCGGGTCCGGCCGAGGCATAGCGGCGGGGTTCACACGGGCGTTACCTGCCCGGTAGGTGCATCGTGCAGCATTCGAGCCCGCTCCACCGGCCATCCCCGCGCCCGGCCGGCGTGAGCGCCGACCGACCGCCGTGGGGCCCACTCGCGCCGACCCCACGGCGCGTCGGTTACCCGAAGCGCCCCGACACGTACGCCTCGGTCTCGGGGTCGGTGGGCGACCCGAAGATGGTGGCCGTGGGCCCCGTCTCGATCAGCCGTCCCGGCTCACCCTCGGTGCGGATCGTGAAGAACGCCGTGTAGTCGGACACCCGCGCCGCCTGCTGCATGTTGTGCGTGACGATCACGATGGTCAGGCGCTCCTTCAGCTCGTCGATGAGGTTCTCGATGCGCCGCGTCGACTGGGGGTCGAGCGCCGAGCACGGCTCGTCCATCAGCAGAACGTCGGGCTCGACGGCGAGGGCGCGGGCGATGCACAGGCGCTGCTGCTGGCCGCCCGACAGCCCTCCCGCCGGCTCGTTGAGGCGGCTCTTCACCTCGTCCCACAGGCCGGCGCCGCGCAGCGTCGACTCCACCAGCGCCGCCTTGTCGCCGCGCGACAGGCACAGACGGGTGAAGGCGGGACCGGCGAGGATGTTGTCGGCGATCGACTTGGTCGGGAACGGGTTGGGGCGCTGGAACACCATGCCGATGCGGCGGCGGATGGCGACGGGGTCGGCCCGGCGGCTGTAGACGTCGTGGCCGTGCAGGAACACGCCGCCGCGGATGGACGCACCCGGGACGGCCTCGTGCATGCGGTTGAGCGAGCGGATGAACGTGCTCTTGCCGCACCCCGACGGGCCGATCAGCGCCGTCACCGTCTTCTCGGGGAACGCCAGCGAGACGCCCTCCACGACGACGCGCTTGCCGAACAGGCACGACAGCGCGTCGGTGCGCAGCGGGACGGCCGTGGTCGAGGGGTCGACGGGCGGCGGTGCGGCCTCGTCGCCGGTCGCGGGGACCACCAGCGGGGTGTCGATGCCCTCGCCGGTGGTGGCGCCCGTGGGGGCGTCGGCCACGTTGGCCTCAGTCGGTTCGCTCACTGCTGTACCTCCCGTGCGCTCGTGAAGCGCATGATCAGGCGCGCGACCAGCGTCAGCGCCAAGATGAACCCGACCAGCACCAAGGTGGCGCCCCACGAGAACCTCACGCTCCCGTCGGTGCGCACCTGGATGAGGAATCCATAGATGAACTGGGGCAGGGACGCGATCGGCTTGTCCAGCCCCTCGAAGCCCTGCTGGCTGCCCAGCGACGTGAACAGCAGCGGCGCGGTCTCACCCGCGGCGCGGGCGATGGCCAGCATCACGCCCGTGAGGATGCCGGGGGCGGCGGCCGGCAGCACCACGCTCCACATGGTGCGCCAGCGGGGCGCGCCCAGGGCCTGTGCCGCCTCCTTCTGCCCGCCCGCCACCAGCCGCAGCATCTCGTCGCTCGAGCGCACCACGATGGGGAACATCACGATGGCCAGCGCGATCCCGCCGGCGAGGGCCGAGAAGTGCCCCATCGCGGTGACGATGGCCAGGTACACGGTGACGCCGGCCATGATCGACGGCATGCCCAGCAGCACGTCGACGAACACGCCGATGCCGTCCGCGGCGCGCCCGGCGACGCCACCGCGCGCGTGGCCCTCGCTCATGAAGATGGCGGTCAGGAGGCCCAGTGGAGCCGCGATCACCGTCGCGATACCGGACAGCACGAGGGTGCCGATGAGGGCGTCCTTGATGCCGTAGCCCATGACGTCGTTGGGGTCGACGGGCTGCGGTTGGGTGAAGAACGTCGTGCTCATCATCCCGACGCCCTCACGGAGGACCTCGAACAGCAAGAGGCCCAGCGGGACCGCTCCCATCAGCACCATCACCAGCACCGCGCCCTCGAAGCCCGCCGAACGCACCCGCCGGTTCACCGACACGCGGGGCAGGGCGCGCTCCTCGTTCCCCGCCCGCAGCCGGTGGCGCACGTCCGTCGCGTCCGCGGCCGGCGCGTCGGCGCGGTGCGAGAACCGCCCGCGCAGGCGCTCGACGGGGCCGGGTCCCGTGGCGCCGCGGCGCACCAGCATGCGGGCCAGCATGTTCACCAGCAGCGTGATGGCGAAGATCACCAGGCCCAGCGCGGTCAGCGCGGCCATCTGCAGGTCGCCCGCCTCGCCCCACTGCAGGGCGATGACGCCGGCGGCCGAGTACGTGGGGCCCAGCAGGGAGCCGCCGATGTTCTGCACGTTGCCGGCCACCATCGCGAGGGCGATCGTCTCCCCGAGCGCGCGGCCCAGGCCCAGCGCCGAGGCTCCCACGATGCCCGACCGGGCCCACGGCAGCATCGAGTGCCGGATCATCTCGGCCCGGGTGGCGCCCAGGGCGAGCGCCGCCTCCTGCTGCTCGCGCGGCACCGTCGCCAGCACGCCGCGGGCGACGGCGGTGATGACGGGCAGCACCATCACGGCCAGTACCAGCCCGGCCATCACGTACGACCCGGAGATCACCGGCCCCGACAGCAGCGTGTACGGCGCGTCGAGGTGCGGCACCAACGGCAGGTCCCACAGCGTCATCGCGATGACGGCCGCCAGCACCGCCGCGGACGCCAGCGAGAACACCCGGGCGCCGTGGGACGACGCCAGGGCCATGACCGCCAGCACGGCGATGGCGATGGCCAGCGTGCGCAGGTTGTGGGCGGCGACCCATTCGAGCACCGGGCGGGCCGCCGGTACCAGCACCACCAGGCCCCAGAAGCCGAAGACGACCGACGGCACGGCGGCCAGCAGGTTGATGGTTCCGGACACCGGGCCGCGCAGCGGGCGGGGCAGCACCACGGTGGTGGCCAGCGCGATGCCGACGGCGAGGGGGACGGCGATCAGCATGGCGATGGCCGACGTGACCAGCGTGCCGTAGATGAACGGCAGCGCGCCGAACACGGGATCGCCCTCCGCGGGCGACGGGATCCACTCGCGCCCGGCGAGGAAGCCCCACACGCCGAACGTGTCCCACACGGCGCTCGTCTGGTCCCAGGTGGCCCAGATGAGGTACGCGACCACCGCGATGGCGACGGCGGCGGCACCGCCGGTGAGGCCGAGGTACAGGCGATCCGAGAGGCGCGAGAGCGCCGAGCGGCGCAGCCCGGCCATCTGCCAGCGGGTCGCGTCGGGGGGAATCTGGTCGTCCGCAGGAGGGGTCAGTGTCACGGTGACGTGCCCCGGTCGGACGAGGAGCACGGCGGTGGGGCGACCCCGTAGCTCAGGACGACGATGACGAGCGGCGTCCCCGCCGCGCGGGGCGGCGGGGACGGAACCGGGCTCGTACTACTTCTGCAGCGAGCCGATCTGCGCCTTGGCAGCCGCGAGCATCGGGGCCGGCAGCGGGGCGAAGCCGTACTTCGACACGCTCTGCTGGCCGGCGCCGTAGGCGTGGCCGAGGAACGTCTTGATGTCGCCCAGCGACGACGCCTTGCCGGCGTTGGAGTAGTCGCTGTACGCCAGCACGAACGTCGTGATCGTGATCGGGTACGAGCCCGTCGCGTTCGACGCCACCAGCGAGCGCTGGATCGCGTAGGGGTTCGACAGGTCGACGCGCTTCAGCGTGGCGGCCGCCGTGATCGACGCGGGGGACGGCAGGCGGAAGACCTCCTTGCGGACCATCTTCACGACCTTCTTGCCCTTGCGCTTCACGACCGTGCGCACCATCTCGCCCTTACCGATGGCGGCGAGGTTGCCCGTGAGGCCGGCGTTCGTGGCGTCACCCAGGTCGACGTAGCCGATGGAGTCGGCGTTGTCCTTGACGCACTGGGCGACACCCGGGTTGCCCGGCTGCTTCACCAGCTTGGGAGCGGTCCAGTTGGGGGTCTGGGACGCGTTGCCGACCTTCGACTTGAACGACGCGCTCGTCTTCTCGAGGTACAGCGAGAAGCCGAAGCTGGTGCCCGAGCCGTCGGCGCGCACGCACACCGTGATGTCGCTCGACGGAAGCGCCTTGCCGGGGTTCAGCGCGCGGATCTTCTTGTCGTTCCACTTGGTGATGCCGCCGGAGAAGATGTCACCCAGCGTCGGGCCGTCCAGGCGCAGGCGGCCGGCCTTCGTGTTGGTGGGGACCGAGATGGCGCCCAGAAGCGTGGGGAAGTACAGGGCCTTGACGCCGCCGCGCTTGGAGGCGAGGTCGCCCACCTGTGAGTCGGTCATGACGGCGTCGGTGCCGGCGAAGTCGACCGTGCCCGCGATGAAGTCGCGGATGCCGCCGGAGGAGCCCTTGCCGGTGTACGAGCAGCCCAGCTGCTGGCACCAGTCGCGGTACACCAGAGCGGGGAACGTCGCGCCCGAGCCGCTGGAGGAGGCGAGAGCAGGTACCGCGGTGATGAGCGCGAGGCTGCCCGCCGCGATGGACGTGCGCATGGATCGGTTCACGCTGAATCCCTCATTCTGTCGCGGCGACGGCACGTGGGGTGGCCCGGGAGATCGGGCGGACGTCGTCGCCAAGTGAAAGTGGTGCGCCGGGCGATCCGGCGGAAAAGAACGCTACTCGTGACCGCGTATCGTTCTTGTGTTTGACGACGCCGGAGTTGTGACAAAACCCGGGTGCTCTGTTACGTAATGCCGGTGTCAGAACGCGGGCTGGCGAGGGGGTCGTGACGAGACGCCCACCGCCAGCGCCATGCGGTTCCCGCGGGTTCACACGGTGTTCACACGATGGTCACCGGGTGGCGCCATGACGTCCGCCGCCGTCACTTATCGTGCGCCTCATGGAACAGTCGCCACCCAACATCCTCATCGTTGAGGACGACGAGAGCATCAGCGAGGCCATTGCGTTCCACCTGAAGAAGGCGGGGATGGCCGTGACGGTGGCGATGGACGGGCTGGCCGGCCTGCGGGCCGTCAAATCGGCGCTGCCCGACGCCATGGTGCTCGACCTGATGCTGCCCAACGTGGACGGCTGGCACATCATCCGCGAGGTGCGCGAGTGGGCGCCCCAGGTGCCGATCCTGGTGGTGTCGGCGCGCACGAACGAGCACGATCGGGTGGAGGCGCTCAGCCTGGGCGCCGACGACGTCATCGCCAAGCCGTTCTCCATGCGGGAGCTGGTGGCGCGCATCGGCGCGGCCCTGCGGCGGTCGGCGGTCGCGGCCGACCAGGGGTCCCGGGCCCCCATCACCGAGGGCGACCTCACCATCGATCCCGACCGCCTCACTGTGACCATCTCCGGCCGGCCCGTCGACCTCACCCCGCTGGAGTGGAAGCTCTTGTGGGTGCTGGCGGAGGGGACCTCACGCGCGCTGACGCGCGACGTGATCTTCCGCAAGGTGTGGGGCGGCGAGCGCGGTCACGGCGACCGCTCGGTGGACGTGCTGGTGCGGCGGCTGCGCCGCAAGATCGACGAGATCGAGGGCGCGTTCACGTACGTGCAGACCCAGCACGGGGTCGGCTACCGCTTCGAGGCGACGCCCCGGGTGATGCCCGGCACCCGCCCGGCCCCGCGTGATGCGGCACCGACGGTCACGGCGCTGCGCACGCCCCGCCCTCCCGCTTGGGGCCCACGCACCCCCGCCTGACGGGTCAGGCCGACTCGCGCAGGCCCTGCGCCTCGGGCATCGCCTGCAGCTTGCGCAGCGTGTTGGTCTCGATCTGCCGGATGCGCTCGCGGGTGACGCCGAACGTGCGGCCCACCTCCTCGAGCGTGGCGGGCTGATCGCCCAAGAGGCCGAAGCGCATCTCGATGACGCGTCGCTCGCGCTCGGGCAGCGACGCCAGCGCGCGGTGGATGCCGTCGCTGCGCATCGACTCGGACGCCGAGTCGAACGGCGACGGCGCGCGGTCGTCCTCGACGAAGTCGCCCAGCGTCGATTCGTCCTCCTCGCCGACCGGGCGCTCGAGGCTGATGGGCTGCTGGGCCAGGCGCAGGATGTCGCGCACCTCGTCGAGCTCCATGCGCAGCTCGGCGGCGAGCTCCTCGGGCCGCGGTTCGCGTCCCAGGCTCTGCGTCATGGCGCGCTCCATCTGCACCACGCGGTTGAGCTTCTCGACCATGTGCACGGGGATGCGGATGGTGCGGGCCTTGTCGGCCAGGGCGCGCGTCACCGCCTGCCGGATCCACCACGTGGCGTACGTCGAGAACTTGAAGCCGCGCCGGTAGTCGAACTTCTCGACCGCGCGGATGAGGCCCACGCTGCCCTCCTGGATGAGGTCCAGGAAGCCGACGCCCCGGTTGGAGTAGCCCTTGGCGATGCTCACCACCAGGCGCAGGTTGGCCTCGATCATCTGGCGCTTGGCCACCATGTCGCCGCGCTCGATGCGGCGGGCCAGCGACACCTCCTGCTGGGCCGTCAACAGCGGCACCTGGCCGATGGCGGCCAGGTAGAGGCGCAGCGAGTCGAGGCTGGGATCGACGACCGTGTCGAGGCCGAGCGCGTCGGGGGCGTCCGGTCCCTCGCCGTCGTCGACGATCTCGATGCCGCGTTCGCGCAGCGCGCCCAAGAGCTGCGACAGCACGCTGGTGGACAGATCGTGGTCCTCCACCGCGGACGCGATCTGTGAGTGGGTCAGCTGGCCACTGCTCGCGCCGACCTCCGCCAGCTCCCGCAACAGGGAGGTGGCCGCATCTGCATGGGACGCTGCGCGGGCATTGGACAAGGTCCTGACCTCACCGGGTTGGGGCCTTACCCACCCCAGTGTAGTGATGTTCCGGCGTCCCCGCGATACGCACGGTGGGCGGTACGCCAAGAACCGCCGCACGGCCGCGCGGGCGCGATGTTGCCAGAATGCGCCGACATCCCTGTCGAGCGAGCAAGGCGGAACCCCCGCGATGTGCGCAAAATCACTGCTTCCGGGAGTCGACGTGCAGGAGACCCTGCCGTCCCTGCCCGTGCGCCTCACCCGCGCGGGCGTGACGCGGTCGTCCAAGGCGATCCGCATGCGCGTGAACGGGACGGAGCAGCTCTTCCACGCCGATATCCGGTGCGGGGTCGACCTGGGGGCGACGCAGAAGGGCGTCCACATGTCGCGCTTCGAGGAGGGCATCAACGAGGCCATCGACGCCGCCACCGAGATGGATGCGGTGGCCATCGACGTGCTGGCCGAGCGCATCGCCACGTCGGTCACGGCGCTTCAGGGCGCCCACACGGGCGAGGTCAGCATCCGCGCCACGTACCCCGTCACCCGGCGCACGCCGGTGTCCGACATCGACAGCCAGGAGATGTACGAGCTGTTCGGCGTCGCGGTGGCGGGGCCGCACGGGGCACGGCGCGTGCTGGGGGTCGCCGCCCAGGGCATGAACGCCTGCCCGTGTGCGCAGGGACTGATTCAGGACCAGGCCGAGGAGGCCCTGGCGGCGGACGGCTTCGACGCCGACGAGATCGCCCGCATCGTGCGGCTGGTACCCATCGCCACGCACAACCAGCGGGCCAAGGGCACGCTGCACATCGGGGCTCCCGAGGGGCACGACCTGGTGGCCGACGACCTGGTCGCCATCATCGAGGACGCCATGTCCTCGGAGATCTACGAGCTGCTCAAGCGCAGCGACGAGCGCTACGTGGTGGACCGCGCGCACCGGCGCCCGCGGTTCGTCGAGGACAGCGTGCGCGAGATGATCCGCGGGGTCATCGACAGCTTCCCCGGCCTTCCCGACGACGCGTTCGTGTCGGCGCACCAGGCGAACTTCGAGACCATCCACACCCACGACGTCGAGGCGCAGCGCACCGGTCTGCTGGGCGAGATGCGGGCCGAGGTGCTGGGTCGGTCGCCCGCGGGCGACGACATCGGCATGGGGGAGTGGCTCCGCCGCAGGTAGCGCCGATCCTCCGGGCGGCGACGGTGCCGTCCCGGGAGGGTTGTCCACCCGATCGGGCGCCGCGCGTCACGTCGTGCGGGGCGGTTCCCCTCCGGGTTTCGGCGTCCTGCCCAGCTCGAGGCGCAGCTCGTTGCCCGCTCGCAGGCGCTGGATGTTGGCGCGGTGCCTCCACACCACCACGGCCGCGGCGGCGGTGCCGAAGGCGAGCGTGGGCCACGGCACGCCGAAGATGACCAGGAGCGGAGGGAACGCGATGGCCGCCAGGATGCTGCCCAGCGACACGTAGCGGGTCAGGGCGATGGTGACGAACCAGACCGCCAGCACGATCAGCGCCGGGATGGGCGTCAGCGCCAGGATGGTGCCGCCTGCGGTGGCCACGCCCTTGCCGCCCTTGAAACGCAGCCACACGGGGAACACGTGACCCAGGATCGCGGCGGCCGCGGCGGCCAGTGGCCAGTGCGGCTGCGTCAGCGCCTGGGCGATCAGCACGCCGGCGGCCCCCTTCGCGATGTCCAGCACCATCACCGCGATGCCGATGCCCTTGCCCAGCGTGCGGAACACGTTGGTGGCGCCGACGTTCTTCGAGCCGACCGTGCGGATGTCGATGCCGCGCATGCGGCCCGCGAGGTACGCGAACGGGATGGACCCCAAGAGGTACGCGACGACGATGGAGACGGCTTCGTTCACGGGTCGCTCGACATCTGGGAGGCGGGTGACTTGCGGGCCAGCAGACGGCGCTTCGCCATCACGAAGTAGTAGACGCCCGAGAGGATGGTCAGCACAAGGGCCAGCCACAGCACGGGCCAGTCGGCCCACTTCCACGGGTGGTCCACGGTGAACATCACGATCGCGAGGTTCTGGGTGAGCGTCTTGGCCTTCCCCAGCCCCGCCGCCGGGATCACGAGCCCCTCGCTGACGGCCAGCAGGCGCAGGCCGGTGACGGCGAACTCGCGCGTGAGGATCACCATCACGGCCCACGCGGGCACGTCGTCGGTCTGCACCAGGCACAACAGCGCGGCGGTCACCAGCAGCTTGTCGGCCAGGGGATCGAGGAACGCGCCGGCCACCGTCACCTGGCCGCGCGAACGCGCCCACCAGCCGTCCAGGCTGTCGGTCGCGGCGGCGGCGACGTACGCGCCCGCCGCCCACCAGCGGGTGCGGGAGTCCTCTTGCACCATCAGCACCATCACCACGGGGATGGCGACGATGCGGGCGGCGGTCAGCCAAAGCGCGACGTTCACGCCCGCCATCCTATCCGGGGTAGCCTGTGCGCCATGAACGAGATCGCCGTCACCGCGATGGGAGCCGACCGGCCCGGCATCGTCGCAGCGCTCACCAAGGGCCTCCTGGGCATGGGCGGCAACCTCGCCGACGTGCGTGCGGCCCTCCTGCGCGGGTCGTTCGCCATCGTGCTGCTGGTGCATGTGCCCGACGACGTGGACGCCGCCGCGGTCGAGGCGGCGCTGCGTCCCGAGGCCGAGCGCCTGGGCCTGGGGCTGTGGGCGGGACCCGCGGCGCCCGCGTCGGACGCCGGCACGGGCGCGCGGTGCGTGGTGTCGGTGTACGGCATCGACCACCCCGGCATCGTCCACGACATCACCAGCGAGCTCGCGGCCCGCGGCGCCAACATCCGCGACCTGTCGTCGCGGTCGGTGGGGACTCCACCCATCTACACGCTCGCGATCGAGGTCGACCTGCCGGCGGGCGTGACGGTGGCCGAGATGCGCGGCATGCTGGCCGAGACCGCCGCGCGCAACCGGGTGGAGCTGGCCGTCACCGAAGCGGACGACGACCTGCTGTGACCGGGTGATCCGCCCCGTCCTGCGATTTCCCGACCGGCGCCTGAAGCAGCCCGCGGTGCGGCTGGGCCGGGTGGGCCCCGCGGCCCGGCGGCTCGCCGTCGACCTGCAGGAGACCGCACGGTCGCATCCCCGCACCGTGGGGCTGGCGGCGACCCAGCTGGGCGTGATGTGGCGCATGGTCTACATCGACCTCACCGACCACCCCAAGGTGGACGCGCCCGTCGGCCCGCTGTGGCTGGTCGACCCGCAGGTGGTCGACCACGACGGCTGGGAGGTGGGCCGCGAGGGGTGCCTGTCGCTGCCCGACATCACGGCGGACGTGGGGCGGCCGCACCGGGCCACGGTGCACGCGCTCGACCTCGACGGGCGCCCCGTGACGCACGAGGTGGAGGGCTTCACCGCCCGCGTCTTCCTGCACGAGATCGACCACCTGGACGGCGTGCTGATCCTCGACCGCGTCACGTCGCTGGCGCGCGACGTGTTCGCCCGGGCCGGGGGCCAGCGGCGCAGCCGGGCCGAGAGCCGGGTGCAACGCGCCGCCGCGCTGGCGCGGGTGGCGCACGCCGGGCAGCGCGACGGTGGCCGCCCGTACGCGCAGCACCTGGAGGAGGTGGTGGACGTGCTGGCCGAGGCCGGCGTCGACGACCCGGGCCTGCGGGCGGCCGCGTGGCTGCACGACTGCGTGGAGGACACCCCGGTGACGGTGGCCGACCTGGTGCCCGACTACGGGGCGCGGGTCGCGGCCCTCGTCGACGCGCTCACCGTGTACCCCGGGCCGGACGGCGCGCCCGACCACGAGGCCTCATGGCGGCGCATCGCGGCCGAACCGGGAGCCGTCGCGGTGAAGCTGGCCGACCGCATCGCGCGGGCGCGGTCGCACCCCGATCGCGTGCCGCGCTACCGGGGTCAGCAGCCGGCGCTGCGCGCCGCGCTCGCGGACGCCGACAGGGGCGTGGTGGACGCGGCCGTCATCGCCCGCATGTGGACCGAGCTGGACGCCGCCCTGGCGCCGTAGGCCCTACTTCTTGCCGCCGGAGTAGTAGCGGTCGTCGCCGTCCGAGCGGCGCACCGCGTGCACCGGGTTGCCCGCGGCGTCCCACTGGTAGTACGAGCAGGCCGGGCCGAGGCCGCTCTCGTACGTCTGCACGCGCGGGTTACGGCCGATATCGCGCGCGGCGGCGCAGTGACGCAACAGCGCGGGGTCGTCCATCTCGGGCCACACGATGATGAGGTGCGAGGCGGTGAGGAACGTCGCCACGAACTCGCACCCCGCCGCGGGGCACGGCCACGGGTCGGTGCGCACGCAGAACCACCCGCTGTAGTCCTCGCCCGAGTCGTCGGTCCACAGCTGCTCGTCCTGATCGAGGTCGGGATCGTCCAGGCGGGGGTCGTCGATGGTGATCGCGGGCCCGTCCTCGCGCTCGTCGTGCTCGGCCACGGACTCCTCCTGACGATGCCGGCGGTTCGGCGGATGCGTGCCAAGGTTACCCGCGCGGCGGTAACGGCCGCGGCCGCGCGGGGTCGCGTGACCGAGTCAGCGATCGGTTTTGTGTGAAAGATGGGAGGGAACGGCAATGTTCCAGGGAACCTCGGGCGAACCTCGACGTTCGGGGGGTGTGGGGACCACGGGCGCTGTTCGTAATCTCGCCCGCATGCGCCGAACCCGCCTCGTCTCCGCCCTGTCCCTGTGTGCCGCCGCCGCGGGCGCCGTCGCGGTCGTGCCCATGATGGCGCGGTCGTCCGCGAGCGACTACCGCCTGCCCGACCTGGTGTCGGTGGCGCCGCCGACGGACAACGCGTACCTCATCGAGGGTGCGTTCACGTCGAACCCGGGCGAGGAGAACGCCGCCAACCGTCTGCTTCTGCGCTTCGACGGGTACATCGACAACGTCGGTGACGGCCCGGTGCACTTCGAGGGCAACCCCCAGACCCGCGGCGTGCGCCAGTGGGCGCAGCGCGCCACGGGCGGAGTCCCCCAGCCGCTGATGCCGGGCGACGCCATCGCGTCGCCCGGCGCCTACCCGCTGAACAACGACGCGGAGGCCCGCACGGAGTGCGCCGGCGTCAGCGCCGCCCCGCCGGCGCGGCCCGCGTCCGGCCCGTGCTTCATCTACTCCAGCACCGACAGCGTCGCCGCGTCGGACGGCCACGACCACTGGCACGTGGTGGGCGCCGCCC
Source organism: Actinomycetota bacterium (assembly GCA_963169235.1). Classification (GTDB taxonomy): domain Bacteria; phylum Actinomycetota; class Thermoleophilia; order Miltoncostaeales; family Miltoncostaeaceae; genus JAGQUM01. Next base: position 24,979 of record CAUJCX010000013.1, read on the forward strand.
GGTACTCGCTGTGGAACGAGGCGGGTGACACGCAGGTGGCGCCGGGTCAGAAGGCGGGGTTCTGCCTCTACGACTACGCCAAGATCCCGGGCATGACCCAGGGGCCCCAGTACTACGGGTACCAGGGCGGCACCGACAACTTCTGCCAGAGCAAGGCCGACGGTGGCGGGCCGACCGTCACGTCGCTGGTGGAGGGCATCAACCCCGGCTATCGCGACGTGTACGAGTCGCGCCTGGCGTGGCAGTGGATCGACGTCTCCGACGTGCCGCCCGGCCGCTACCGCCTGGGCGACGAGGTCGACCCGTACAACCGCATCTGGGAGAAGAACGAGGTCAACCCGGTGGCCAAGTCGCCGGGCACGGTGGCCATCCCCGGCTGGGTGTCGCCGGCCCCGGCGGCCGCGTCCACGGCTCCCGGCACCCCCGTCGCCATCCCCCTGACGGCGTCCAAGATCGCGAGCAGCTGCAAGAAGGACCCCAACACCAGCCGCTACGCGCCGTGCGCGACCACGGGCGGCACGTACACGCCCGCGGACGCCGACCGGCGCTTCCGCGTGGTGCAGGCGCCCCAGTACGGAACGCTCAGCGTCGCCGCCGGGAGTGACTTCACCGACCCCAGCCTGGTCTACACGCCCAACCCGGGCGTGCAGGGCGTCGCCGACAGCTTCCAGTACACGGTGCGCGACGCGGCCAGCGCGTATCCGCTGCACCCGTCGCCCGTCAGCGCGGTCGTCTCGGTGAACGCGGCGCCATCTCCCGCACCCGGTCCGGGTCCGGTCGCGCCCAGCGCCCCGGTCAAGGCCGTCACCATCGACGGCGCCCCCGGCACGGTGCTGGCCGGCATGCAGGCGCGACTGCGCGCCAACCTGGTGAACGCGTCCGGGCCCGTGGTGTGGAGCGTCAACGGCCGCCGCGGCGGCAGCCGCCTGGTGGGCACCATCTCGGCCAGCGGCGTCTACCGCGCCCCCGCCCTTCCGCCCGCGTCCCGGCGCGTGGTGATCGGCGTGGCGCTGGCGTCCGACCCCGGCGTGGTGGCGCGCACCACGGTGCGCATCGCCATGCCGACGCGCAGCCGTCCGATCCCGCTGCCGTTCTCGTCGATGGTGAAGCGCAAGAACGTCACCCTCTCGGTCGCCCGGCTGGGCTCCCGGGTCGTGGTGCAGGCCGTCCCGAAGCGCACCGGGGTCATGCACGTGCGCGTCTTCCGCAGCACCAAGCGCGTGAAGTCGTGCACGTTCCGGCGCGCGGTGAGAGGGCGCTTGGCGGTCTGCTTCGTGCAGGCGCCGAAGCCGAAGGCTCTGCGTCGCGCCACCATCGTGGTGACCACGAAGGCGCGCGGCGCGAAGCACGCGCAGTCCACCGTGGTGAAGCGCCGCATTGTCTGAGACCGCGGCCGCGGACGTGCGGGCAACCCGCACGTCCGCTCCGGGCGCGGCCGAGAATCGTCCACCCCTACGGTCGGGTGGTGAAACCCCCCCAAGGGTGCGTCGCGCGCGCACCTTCGTCATGAATAGGTTGCCCGCATGAAACGTTCTCGTGTTCTTGGTGTGCTCGGTGTGGCGGCGGGGCTGGCGGGTGCGGCGGCGGTGGTGCCGCTGGTGGCCAGTTCGGCGGCGGGTGACTACAAGTTGCCGGACCTGGTGTCGGTGGCTCCCCCGACCGACAACGCGTACCTCATCGAGGGGACGTTCTCAGGTGCCACGGAGCAGCTGACCGAGAACCGCCTGCTGGTGCGGTTCGACGGGTTCATCGACAACGTCGGTGACGGCCCGATCCACTTCGAGGGCAACCCCAACGCGCGGGGCGTGACGCAATGGGCGCAGCGCGCTGCGGGTGGCCCCCCCCAGCCCCTCATGGCCGGAGACGCGATCGCGTCGCCCACGGGCTACCCGTTGAACAACGACGCCGAGGACCAGTCGACGTGCATCGGGGTGTCGGCGGCGCCGCCGGCCAGGCCGGCGAAGGGCCCGTGCGTCATCTACTCCACCACCGACAAGACGATCAACACGACGTCGGCCTATTCCGACGGGCACAACCATTGGCACCTGGTGGGTGCGGCGCGTTATTCGCTGTGGAACCAGGCGGGCACGGCGCAGGTGTCGCCGGGTCAGAAGGTCGGGTTCTGCATGTACGACTACGACCGCATCCCGGGGATGCCGTCGGGCACCCGGTTCTACGGGTATGCGGGGGGGACCGACAACTTCTGCCAGCAGTACCGCCCGGATGCGACGAACCTGATCGAGGGGATCAATCCGGGCTTCCGCGACGTGTACGAGTCGCGGCTGGCGTGGCAGTGGATCGACGTGTCCAACGTCCCGCCCGGCCTGTACCGCCTGGGTGACGAGGTCGACCCGTTCAACCGCATCTGGGAGAAGAACGAGAACAACCCGGTCGACATCTCGGACGGCACGTTCACGGTGCCCGGATGGGCGGCCACGGGCGGGTCCGCAGCGACGTCGGCCGCGACGCCGGTGGCGGTTGCGCTGGGTTCCACCAAGTTCGGTGGCATGTGCAAGTTCCGCCCCACCGATCCGCGGCCGGCGGAGGGTGACCGCGCCGGGTGCACCGCCACCCGCGGCATCCAGTACACACCCGCCGACTCGGACCGCCGCTTCGTCATCACCAAGGCCCCGGCCAAGGGCACGCTCAACGTCGCCCTCAACCAGCCGTTCACCGCGACGTCGGTGACGTACACGCCGAACGCCGGCGTGACGTCCACGTCGGACACGTTCTCGTACGCCGTCTACGACGCGGCCAGTGGATACCCGCTCACCCGCACGTCCTCGGCCGTCACCGTCTCGGTCGGTGGGGTCGCCCCGGTGACGCCCGCCATCGCCGTGAGTGGCAACCCGGCGTCGATGGACGTCAACACGCAGGTCGCCCTGCAAGCCGCCGTCGTCAACGGCGCCGGTCCCGTCGCGTGGTCGGTCAACGGCGTTCCGGGTGGCAACGCCACGGTGGGCACCGTCAGCCCCACCGGCGTCTACGCCGCTCCCGCCGCAGTCCCCGCGGGCGGCACGGTGACGGTGCGGGCGGCGCTCGCGTCCAACCCGGGTGTGTTCGCCGACGTCGTCATCACCATCACGACGCCGCCGACCCCGCAGGCTCAGCCGCTGCCGTTCACGCCTCCGGTGGCCACCACCACCGGCGGTCCCAGGACCACGACCACGACCAAGACCACGACAGCGTTGCGACTGCGTCCGGGCGTGACGCGCATCGGCAGCCGCGTGGTGGTGCGCATCGTGCCGCCGGCCAACGGTCGCCTGGCCGTGTCGGTTTTCCAGGGCAAGAAGCGCGTCAAGGCGTGCCTCTTCACGAAGGCCGTTCGGGGCCGCGCGGCGGTCTGCTACGTGCGCAGCCCGCGTGCGCTGCGCGGGGTCCGCGTCGCCACCAGCCTGAAGGTGCGCGGCACCACGCGCACGCTGAAGGCCACGGTGCGCAAGGCCCGCATCTGAGGTTGTGGTATACGCGTCCCGCCCTCACCCGGCGGGACGCGGAACTACCCGTCCGGTTAGCGCGGGCCGGTCGCCCCGAGTCATAGAGTCGCGCGCATGCGGCGCTCTCGTGTTCTTGGTGTGCTGGGTGTGGCGGCGGGGCTGGCGGGTGTGGCGGCGGTGGTGCCGCTGGTGGCCAGTTCGGCGGCGGGTGACTACAGGTTGCCGGACCTGGTGTCGGTGGCTCCCCCGACCGACAACGCGTACCTCATCGAGGGGACGTTCTCGGGTGCCACGGAGCAGCTGACCGAGAACCGCCTGCTGGTGCGGTTCGACGGGTTCATCGACAACGTCGGTGACGGCCCGGTGCACTTCGAGGGCAACCCCAACGCCCGCTCCGTGGCGCAGTGGGCCCAGCGCGCCTCGGGCGGGGCGCCGCAGGCCTTGATGGCGGCGGACGCGATCGCCTCGCCCACGGGCTACCCCCTGAACAACGACGCCGAGGACTCGCAGGAGTGCACGGCGGTGTCAGCGGCGCCGCCGGCCAAGCCGGCGAAGGGCCCGTGCGTCATCTACTCCACCACCGACCGCACCATCAACACGTCGGCGGCGGCGTCGGACGGGCACAACCACTGGCACCTGGTGGGTGCGGCGCGTTATTCGCTGTGGAACCAGGCGGGGACGGCGCAGGTGTCGCCGGGTCAGAAGGTCGGGTTCTGCATGTACGACTACGACCGCATCCCGGGGATGCCGTCGGGGACCCGGTTCTACGGGTACGCGGGGGGGACGAACAACTTCTGCCAGCAGTACAACCCGGGTGCGACGAACCTGATCGAGGGGATCAATCCGGGCTTCCGCGACGTGTACGAGTCGCGGCTGGCGTGGCAGTGGATCGACGTCAGCAACGTGCAACCCGGGCGATACCGCCTGGGGGACCAGGTCGATCCGTTCAACCGCATCTGGGAGAAGAACGAGAACAACCCTGTCGACGTCTCGGCCGGCGCGTTCGTGGTTCCGGGCTGGGTGCCCGTGTCACCCGGCGCCGTGTCGACCGGGGCGGGCGCACCCGTGGCGGTCGCGCTGGGTTCCACCAAGTTCGGTGGCATGTGCAAGTTCCGCCCAACCGATCCACGCCCGGCGGAGGGTGACCGCGCCGGGTGCACCGCCACCCGCGGCATCCAGTACACACCCGCCGACTCGGACCGCCGCTTCGTCATCACCAAGGTCCCGGCGAAGGGCACGCTCAACGTCGCCCTCAACCAGCCGTTCACCGCGACGTCGGTGACGTACACGCCGAACGCCGGCGTGGCATCCACGTCCGACACGTTCTCGTACGCCGTCTACGACGCGGCCAGCGGATACCCGCTCAACCGCACGTCGATGGGCGTCAACGTCACCATCGGCGCCGGGGCCCCCGCTCCCAGCGTGGCGATCAGCGGCAATCCGTCGTCGATGGTGGCCGGCAGCCAGGTCGACCTGGATGCGGCGGTGTCCAACTCCACGAGTGGTGTGGAGTGGTCGACGTCGGCCGGGAGCATCGACGCGAACGGCCTGCTGACGGCGCCGGCGTCGGTGCCGGCGGGCGGCACCATCACGGTGACCGCGCGCCTGGCCTCGGATGCCTCCGTGCTCGCGCGGGCCACCATCGCCGTCACCGCGGCGCCTGTGCCCAGCGTGGCCATCAGCGGCAATCCGTCGTCGATGGTGGCCGGTAGCCGGGTCGATCTGAACGCCGCGGTGTCGAACTCCACGAGTGGTGTGGAGTGGTCGACGTCGGCGGGCAGCATCGACGCGAACGGCCTGTTGACGGCGCCGGCGTCGGTGCCGGCGGGCGGCACCATCACGGTGACCGCGCGCCTGGCCGCGGACGCGTCCGTGCTCGCGCGGGTCACCATCGCCGTCACCGCGGCCCCCGCACCCACCGTGGCCATCGTCAACGCGCCGTCGTCCATGGTGGCGGGCAGCAGGTTCGACCTGAACGCCGCGGTGACGAACTCCACCAGTGGCGTGGAGTGGTCGACGTCGGCGGGCAGCATCGACGCGAACGGCCTGTTGACGGCGCCGGCGTCGGTTCCGGCGGGCGGCACCATCACGGTGACCGCGCGCCTGGCCTCGGATGCCTCCGTGCTCGCGCGGGCCACCATCGCCGTCACCGCGGCGCCGGTGCCCAGCGTGGCCATCAGCGGCAATCCGTCGTCGAGGGTGGCCGGTCGCCGGGTCGATCTGAACGCCGCGGTGTCGAACTCCACGAGTGGTGTGGAGTGGTCGACGTCGGCGGGCAGCATCGACGCGAACGGCCTGTTGACGGCGCCTGCGTCGGTTCCGGCGGGCGGCACCATCACGGTGACGGCGCGCCTGGTCTCGGATGCCTCCGTGACGGCGCGGGTCACCATCGCGATCACGGCGGCCCCCGTCCCGACGGTGGCGATCAGCAACGCGCCGTCGTCCATGGTGGCGGGCAGCCGGGTCGACCTGGATGCGGCGGTGGCGAACTCCACCAGTGGCGTGGAGTGGTCGACGTCGGCGGGCAGCATCGAGGCGAACGGCCTGTTGACGGCTCCGGCGTCGGTGCCGGCGGGCGGCACCATCACCGTGACCGCGCGCCTCACCACCAACGCGGCCGTGACGGCGCGGGTGACCATCGCGGTCACTGCGGCCCCCGTGCCGAGCGTGGCGATCACGGGCAACCCGTCGTCGATGGTGGCCGGTAGCCGGGTCGATCTGAACGCGGCGGTGGTGAACTCCAACAGCGGCGTGACGTGGTCGACGTCGGCGGGCAGCATCGACGCGAACGGCCTGTTGACGGCTCCGGCGTCGGTGCCGGCGGGCGGCACCATCACCGTGACCGCGCGCCTCACCACCAACGCGGCCGTGACGGCGCGGGTGACCATCGCGGTCACCGCGGCCCCCGTCCCCACCGTCACGATCACCAACGCCCCCGCGTCCCTGGGCGTGAGCGATCGCGCCGATCTGGACGCGACGGTGGCGAACTCCACCAGCGGCGTGACGTGGACGGCGTCGGCCGGCAGCATCGACCGCAACGGGGTGTTCACCGCCCCGGCGACTGTCCCGGCGAGCGGGTCGGTGACCGTGGTGGCGAAGCTCGCCGCCAACCCGGCCATCAGCTACACGGTGGCGATCCGCATCACGGCCCGTCCGGTGGCTCCCGCCCCCGGCCTGGCGATCAGTGGCAACCCGTCGTCGATGGACGTCAACACGCAGGTCGACATGGACGCCGCGGTGGTCAACTCCACCAGCGGCGTGACGTGGACCGCCACGGCCGGCACCATCGACGCCAACGGCGTGTTCACGTCCCCGTCCACCGTCCCCGCGGGTGGGACGATCACGGTGCGGGCCGCCCTCGCGTCCGACCCGGCGGTGTTCACCGAAGCCCGCATCACCATCACCACCCCGCCGCGGCCCGAGCCGCAGCCGCTGCCGTTCGTGCCGGCGTCCCCGGCCGCTGCGGGTCCGGCTCCGGGCGTCCCGACGCCCTCCCCGGGCCCGACGACGTCCACCCCGGCGCCGTCCGCGACGATCACCCGGCGCACCCAGCGCGTGCCGCGCCGCCTGCCGCGTCCCACGTTGGTGCGCATGGGTGGCCGCGTCGCGGTGTGGTTCGTGCCGCCCGCCAACGGGCGCGTCGCGATCTCGCTGTACGTCGGCAAGCGCCGCGTGAAGGCGTGCGTCGTGAGGCGGGCCGTCTCGACGCGCCCGATCGTGTGTTACGTGCGCCGCGCGACGCGGGCTCGCAACGTGCGCGTCGTGGTGTCGCAGCGACTGGGCGCGGCGCCGCGCACGCTCAAGGTGACCGTGCGCAGGCGCGTGATCTGACGCGACGGTGGTGGGCTCACCGCCCACCACCACGCGTCGTCGTGGCGGCGTGGCGAGCGCTCAGCGTCGCGCGCGGCGGCCCCGGAAGGGACCGCGGGTCACGGCGTGCAGCCCTGGCGTCGGGGTCCCGGCGCGCACCGTGACGGCTGGTGGGCGTTCGCGCCCACCACGGGTCCGGCTAGTGGTCGTCCGGCGGGTCCTGCATGGCCTTGGCCATGACGTAGGCCACACCCGCCGCCAGACAAATCCACACTCCATACATGAAACCCAGCGCGACGCCCATGCCAGTCCCTGCCTCGAACGACGGATCCGCAATCAAGGATAGCGCCCGCGCGGCGGGGGAAAGCGGCACGGGTCCCCTGACGAGTATCCCTGGTAGCCTTCCCGGGCCACGGATCCGGGGCTGCGAGGTGCGGCGCGCTACGCGAACCGGAAGCGACGGGGCCCGACGTTCGGGGGGACGACGGGTCGTCAACGCTTCACAGGAGTACACCCAGCGATGTCCGCCGCTGACGCCCGGCGTCGCCTCGACGCGCTACGCGACGAGGCGCTGAACGCCGGCTCGGAGCTGGCCGTGGAACGCCAGCACGCCCGGGGCAAGCTGACTGCGCGCGAGCGCATCGACCTGCTCTTGGATCCCGGCTCGTTCACCGAGCTCGACATGTTCACGCGCCACCGGGCGACGGCCTTCGGCGTCGACGCCCAACGCCCTTGGGGCGACGGCGTGGTCACCGGGCACGGCACCGTGGACGGGCGTCGCGTGTACGTGTTCAGCCAGGACTTCACGGTCTTCGGCGGCAGCCTGGGAGAGGTGTTCGCCGAGAAGATCGTCAAGGTGATGGACCTCGCCACCAAGATGGGCTGTCCCCTCATCGGCATCAACGACTCGGGCGGCGCGCGCATCCAGGAGGGCGTGGTGGCGCTGGCCGGGTACGCCGACATCTTCTTCCGCAACGTCCGCGCCAGCGGGGTGGTGCCGCAGATCTCGGTGATCATGGGGCCCTGCGCGGGCGGGGCCGTCTACAGCCCCGCGATCACGGACTTCACGTTCATGGTGCGCGAGACCAGCCACATGTTCATCACGGGGCCCGACGTCATCAAGACGGTGACGGGCGAGACGGTCACCATGGAGGAACTGGGCGGGGCCGACGCGCACCAGGCCCGCTCCGGGGTGTGCCACTTCGCGGCCGACGACGAGCCGGCGTGCCTCGAGATGGTGCGCGAGCTCTTGTCGTTCGTGCCCCAGAACAACCTTGAGGACGCTCCGCGCGTCCCCACCGCCGACCCCCGCGACCGCGTGGTGGACGAGCTGGCCGACATCATCCCCGACGCGCCCACCAAGCCGTACGACATGTCGCGCGTCATCGAGCTGGTGCTCGACGACGAGGACTTCTTCGAGGTGCAGCCGGGCTACGCGCCCAACATCGTGATCGGGTTCGGGCGCCTCGACGGGCGCTCGGTGGGCGTGGTGGGCAACCAGCCGAAGGCGCTGGCGGGCGTGCTCGACATCGACGCCAGCGTGAAGGCCGCCCGCTTCATCCGCTTCTGCGACGCGTTCAACATCCCGCTGATCACGTTCGTCGACGTCCCCGGGTTCCTGCCCGGCACCCAGCAGGAGTACGGCGGCATCATCCGGCACGGCGCGAAGCTGTTGTACGCGTACGCCGAGGCGACGGTGCCCAAGCTCACGGTGATCACCCGCAAGGCGTACGGCGGCGCGTACGACGTGATGGCCAGCAAGCACGTGGGCGCCGACTTCAACGCCGCCTGGCCCACCGCCGAGGTGGCCGTCATGGGGCCGGACGGGGCCGTGAACATCGTGTTCAAGCGGGAGCTGGCCGAGGTGGAGGCCGCGGGTGGCGACGCCACCGCCCGCCGCGCCGAGCTGATCGAGGAGTACAAGGAGCGGTTCGCCAACCCGTACGTCGCGGCCGAGCGCGGCTACGTCGACGACGTGATCGCCCCCGAGACGACCCGCGCGTGGCTCATCACGGCGCTGGACGCCTCGCTGACAAAACGCGAGCAGCCGGTGCCCCGCAAGCACGGCAACATCCCGCTGTGAGCCGGGTCACGGTGACGCCGGCCGCACCCCCGGAGGTGGCCGCGGCCATCGTCGCGGCGGTGGCGGCGCTCGGGTCCGCCGGTGACGGGGCGCCGCCCGCACCCCCGCCGGGTGACGCGTGGCGGCGCAGGGCCCGGTGGGAGGGCCTGCACGCGGGGCAGGCGGTGGCAGACGGTGTGGCGATGACGACGAAGGGACGGGGATGACCGAGCGCACGTTCACGAAGGTGCTGGTGGCCAACCGCGGCGAGATCGCGATCCGCGTGTTCCGCACCTTGCGGGAGATGGGCATCGCGTCCGTCGCCGTCTACAGCGAGGCCGACCGGGACGCGCTGTTCGTCGGGTTCGCCGACGAGGCGTACCTCATCGGCCCGGGTCCCGCGTCCGAGAGCTACCTGAAGGCCGACGTCATCGTGGACGTCGCCCTGCGGGCCGGGGCGCAGGCCGTGCATCCCGGGTACGGCTTCCTGGCCGAGAACGCGGGCTTCGCCCGTGCGTGCGCGGACGCGGGCCTGGTGTTCATCGGCCCGCCGCCGGAGGCCATCGACGCGATGGGATCCAAGATCGAGGCGCGGGCCCTGATGGACCGGGCGGGCGTGCCCATCGTGCCCGGCGTCACCGACCCGGTGGACACCGTCGACGACGCCCGGCGCATCGCGGCCGACATCGGCTACCCCGTGGCGGTGAAGGCGGCTGCGGGCGGCGGCGGCAAGGGCTTCCGGGTCGCGCTGGACGAGGACGCGCTCGCGGGCGCGTTCGACGGCGCCCGGCGCGAGAGCGAGAAGTTCTTCGCCGACTCCGTGGTGTACCTCGAGCGCTACCTGCCGCATCCCCGGCACGTCGAGGTGCAGATCCTCGCCGACACGCACGGCCGGTGCATCTGGCTGGGCGAGCGCGACTGCTCGGTGCAGCGCCGCCACCAGAAGCTGGTGGAGGAGACCCCCAGCCCGGTGGTGTCCGACGACCTGCGCCGGCGCATGGGCGAGGCCAGCGTGAAGGCCGCGGAGGCCGTGGGCTACGTCTCGGCCGGCACGCTGGAATACCTGGTGGCGGGCGAGGAGTTCTTCTTCCTCGAGATGAACACCCGCATCCAGGTGGAGCACACCATCACCGAGATGGTCACCGGGATCGACCTGGTGCGCGAGCAGGTGCGCATTGCGCAGGGCCTGCCGCTGGGCGTCGCCCAGGACGACGTGGCCTCCCGCGGCCACGCGTTCGAGTGCCGCATCAACGCGGAGGACGCCGAGCAGCGGTTCGTGCCGAGCCCCGCCCGCATCACGGCGTACCGCGAGCCGACGGGCCCGGGCGTGCGGGTCGACTCGGGCGTGCGTGCCGGCACCGTGATCCCCGAGATCTACGACCCCATGGTGGCGAAGCTGATCGTGTGGGACGTCGACCGCGAGACGGCCCGGCGGCGCATGCTGCGCGCCCTCGGCGAGTACGTGGTGGAGGGCCCCGCGACGCTGATCCCGTTCCACCGCTGGCTGCTGTCGCAACAGGAGTTCATCGACGGGGGCGCGTGCCACGACGCGCTCGACGGCCTCGCGGCCAAGGCCACGCCGCTGCAGACCCCGGCCGATCAGCCGCCCGCCGTCCCGGGCGACGAGGCGCCGGAGCCCGCCGACGAGGTGGTGCGCGACATCACCGCCGAGGTGGACGGCCGCCGCTTCCAGGTGCGGCTGAGCGCCCCCGCCGGTACGTGGGGCGGGGGCGCGGCTACGGTCGCCCCGCGCGCCAAGGCCAAGAAGAACCGTGGTGGGGGTGCCGCCGGGTCCTCGGGCAACTCGGTCGTCAGCCCCATGCAGGGCACGGTGCTGAAGGTCAACGTCAGCGCGGGTCAGACGGTCGCGCAGGGCGACGTGGTGTGCGTGGTGGAGGCCATGAAGATGGAGAACGAGGTGACCGCGCACCGCGACGGCGACGTCGCCGACGTGGCGGTGGCCGAGGGGCAGGCGGTCGACAGCGGGCAGGTGCTCTTGACCCTCGCTTAACCAGGCGGCCAGATCGCGGTGGCCAAGGGCGTGCGGAGCGCCGGTAACGAATGGTCCCCCCCGTGGGTTGAGTAGGTGTCTGGCCCCCCGGGGGGGGCCGTGGACACCGTGCTGCGCCTACATTGGACACCAATGACTCCGCCAGTTTCTCCACTCGCACCCGAAGCCGTTCTCGACCCGTCGGTCGCCGGCTACGGCACCGCCGCCGACACCACGCTGGGGCGTGTCGAGCGCCTCGCGCTCCGCCGCTCGCAGGCGCTGCGGTTCGTGCGCTTCGCGATCGTCGGCGGGCTGGCGTCGATCGTCTACCTCAGCCTCACCCAGGTCTTCATGGTGATGGGCGCGCACTACATGTCGGCGGCCACCGCCGCGTTCGCGTGCGCCATCGTCACCAACTTCGCGGTCAACAAGAGCTGGACGTTCCGCGGCCGCGGTGAGCGCCACGTGCTGGCCCAGCTCGTCGGCTTCGCCGGCGTGCAGGTGGCGATGATGGTCATCAACCTCTCGGCCCTGTTCGTCGTGGTCGACAAGCTGGACGTCTCCCCCGTCGTGCTGGGGCAGTTGCTGGTGGCCGCGGTGCTGCTGCCGGTCAACTTCCTCGCCAGCCGGCGCTGGGGTTTCCGCTAGTCACCGGTTATCCTCGGGGCATGAGCGTTCGCGCGAACGAGGGCGGTTGGCGGGCGCTGGTCATCGGCTACCACAACGTCGCCCCCACGCCGTTCTGGAGCGCGCCGCCCGACGCGGGCCTGCGCGGGTTGGCCGAGCAGGTGCGGTGGTTCCGGCGCATGGGCACCATCGTGCCCCTCCGGCACATCGTGGCGGCCATCGCGGAGGGGCGGCCGCTGCCCCGGCGGGCCATCGCGCTGACGTTCGACGACGGCTACCGCGACAACGTCGAGAGGGCGATGCCGCTGCTGGACCGCATGGGCGTGCCCGCCACGTTCTTCCTGGTGCCCGGTTTCCTGGATGGCGACGTGCAGGCGTGGTGGGAGGTGTCGTCGTGGGCGGTGCACCACGCCACCCGCCCCATGACCGAGGTGGCCGGGCACAGCGTGCCGGGCGGCGACGTCACCGACCCACGGGTGCGCGTGTTCATGGAGGCGGCCAAGGCGGTCGACACCGACACGCGTGAGCGCTGGGTGGCCGAGCTGGTCGACGGTCTCGCGCCGGCCGGCGAGAACCCCCTGCCGGGCCTGTTCATGAACTGGGACGAGGCCCGCACGCTGGCGGGTCGCATGGACGTGGGGTCGCACACCCAGCGCCACGCCATCCTCAGCCGGGAGACCCCCGCCGACCAGCACGACGACCTGCAGGGAGCCCGCACGCGCCTTCAGGCCGAGCTGGGGGTCGGGGTGGAGCTGTTGGCGTACCCCAACGGGCAGCCCGACGACGTCAGCACCGACACCGTCGCCGCCGCCCGCGACGCCGGGCACACCGGCGCCGTGACCACCGTCGACGGCTGGACATCGTCCGCCGCGGACCCGCTCACCGTACCCCGCTTCGTGCTCGACCCGATGTCGGGTCGGCGGGGGCTGCGCAAGCTCGTCCGCAGCCCGGGCTTCGCGCGGTTCCTCGCATCGGGTCCGCTGCGCTGAACCCCGCGGGGGCGCGGCACGCGGTCCGGTATCGTCAGGGCATGGCCCTGCAGATGTCCACGCGCCGTGAGGGCGACGTCCTCATCGTGATCCTGGAGGGCGAGCTCGACATCTACACGGTGGCCGGTTTCCGCGAGCGCCTCGACACCGTCACCCCGCCGCCCCGGGCGATGGTGTTCGACCTGTCGTCCGTGACGCTGCTCGACTCGTCCGGCCTTGGCGCCCTGGTGGGCGTGCTCAACCAGGCCGCGCCGGACGGCGGGCGCGTCGGGCTGGCGTGCCCCGCGGAGCGGCTGCGTACCGTGTTCCGGGTGACGGGGCTGGAGGACGCGTTCGTGTTCGCCGACGACGTGCCCGGCGTGCAGGAGGCCCTGGCGCACCCGCCCGCCCCGCCGGTTGATCCCCAGTGATGGAGTGACGCGATTCTCGACCTGAAGCTCATCCGCAACGAACCTGACGCGGTACGCGCCGCGCTCGTCCGCCGCGATGCGGACGCGCCGCTCGATCGCCTGCTGGAGGTCGACGGCGATGCCCGTGCGCTGCGCACGCGGGTGGAGGAGGTACGCGCGGAACGCGGCCGCGCCTCGAAGGCCATCGGCGAGGCGAAGCGCGCGGGACGCGACAGCGCGGCCGAGGAGGCCGCCGCCCGCGAGCTGGGCGAGACCCTGGCCCGCGACGAGGAGGCGCTGCGGCAGGTGGAGCACGAGCGCCACGAGCTGCTCATCTCGCTGCCCAACCTGGCGCACCCGGACGCACCGGACGGAGGCGAGGACGACGCGGTGTGCGTGCGGGAGGTGGGCACGCGCCCGCAGTTCGACTTCGAGCCCCGCGACCACGTGACCATCGCGGAGGGCCTGGGGGGGCTCGAGATCGCGCAGGCGGCGAAGGTCTCCGGGGCCCGCTTCGCGTACCTCATGGGGCCGCTGGTACGGCTGCAGCTCGCATTGGTGAACCACGCCGTCGCGGCGGTGGAGCGGGCCGGGTTCGTGCCCGTGGTGCCGCCCGTGCTGGTGCGCGAGGAGGCCATGTACGCCACGGGGTTCTTCCCCACCGACCGCAGCAACATCTACGCGCTGGCCGACGACGACCTGTTCCTGGTGGGGACGTCCGAGGTGCCGCTGGCGGGGCTGGGCCACGACCGCATCCTCGACGCCGACGAGCTGCCGCTGCGCTACGCGGGTATCAGCAGCTGCTTCCGGCGCGAGTCGGGCGCCGCGGGCCGCGACACCGGCGGCATCTTCCGCGTGCACCAGTTCGACAAGGTCGAGATGTTCTCGTTCTGCGCGCCCGAGAGCTCGGACGACGAGCACGCCCGCATCCTGGCGGTCGAGGAGGAGATCCTCACCAACCTGGGCCTCCACTACCGCGTGATGGACATCGCGGTGGGCGACCTGGGCGCCCCGGCCTACCGCAAGTTCGACCTCGAGGCGTGGCTGCCCGGGCAGGGGCGGTTCCGGGAGCTGACGTCGTGCTCCAACTGCACCGATTTCCAGGCGCGGCGGCTCAACTGCCGCATGCGCGACGGCAAGGTGACCCGCACCGTCCACACGCTCAACGGCACGGCGACGGCCCTGGGGCGCACCATCATCGCGGTGCTCGAGACCCACCAGCGCGAGGACGGATCAGTGGCGGTGCCGGAGGCGCTGCAGCAGTTCGGCGCGCCGGCCCTGCTGGTGCCGCCGGGCTGACCCGCCCCGGGCGGCGCCGCGCGCGCCGGTGGCTCAGCTGTTCGGCGGGGCCGCGGCGTTGTCGGTGCGGTCCTCGGTGACCGACACCAGCACCACCCGGGTGCCCCGCGTCGCCTCCACCTGGAACGTCCAGCCGTCCACCGTCACCGAGTCGCCGGTGCGGGGCAGGCGGCCCAGGCGGGTGAAGATGAGGCCCCCGACGCTGGTGACCGACTCGTCCTCCACCTCCACCGAGTAGTCGGCGAGGTCCTCCAGCGGCACGCTGCCGCGCACGATCAGGCGCCCATCAGGTGCGGTCGACACGGGCGGGCCGCTGTCGCGCTCGTCGTCGATCTCGCCCACGATCTCCTCGACGATGTCCTCGACCGTCACGACGCCGGCCATCTCGCCGTACTCGTCCAGCGCCACGGCCAGCGACGTGTGCTGAAGCTGGAGCTGCTGCAGCACGTCGTCGGCGGGCTGCGTCTCGGGCACGAACAGCGGCGGTGATGCGGCCTTGCTGGCCGGTGCCTCCTCGCCGTACTCGAACATGGCCCGCACCAGGTCGCTGAGGTGGGTGACGCCCACCACGCCTTCGAGGTCGATCACCGGGTAGCGGCTGTGGCGCGCCTCGATCGCGCGGGTGACGGCCTCCTTCAGCGGCAGGTCGTGGGCGATGGTGCGTACCTCGGGGCGGGGGGTCATGATGTCGCGGCACAGCGTGTCGCCCAGGGAGAACACGCCCTCGAGCATGTCGGCCTCCTCGGGCTCGATGGTGCCGCCCTCCTCTCCCTGCGCGATCAGAAGCTGCAGGTCCTCGGGCGTCGACGCCATCTCGTGGGCGGTGGCGGGCTCGATGCCGGCCTTGCGCACCAGCCAGTTGCCGGCGCCGTTGAACACGTGGATCAACGGCTGGAACGCGACGCGGAACGCCTCCAGCGGGCGCGCCACGTAGCGGGCCGTGTCCTCGGCGCGCTGCAGTGCGACGTTCTTGGGGGCGAGCTCGCCCACCACCATGTGCAGGGCGGTGATGATGAGGAACGCGATCACGAACGTGGCGAAGTGGACGCCCCCGGCGCCCATGCCCAGTTGCTCGAACGCGGGTCGGAACAGCCGCGCGAACGCGGGCTCGCCCAGCCAGCCCAGACCCAGGCTGGCCAGCGTGATGCCCAGCTGGCACGCCGCCAGGTAGCGGTCCATGTGGCGCGCCTGCTTGGCGGCCAGCTCGGCCGTGCCGACGCCCTCCGCGGCCATCTGGTCGAGGCGTGTCAGGCGCGCGCGGGCGAGTCCGAACTCGGCGGCGACGAAGAACCCATTGAGCGCCACCAGCAGTAGCGCCGCGATGATCTGGACCGTGCTAGTCAACGGTCCCCTTGGCAGTCACGTGCGCATCTTACCGTGCGCACCGCGTGCCGCCGGGCCGTGCGCCGTTCACGCCCCCACCGGCGCGACGGGACGCAGCGTGATCAGCTCGCCATAGAGGCGCGCCAGCCGCTGCGCGTTGCGTTCGGCGGTGAACTGGCGGCGCACGTCGGCGACGCGGCGTCGCAGGGCCACCACGTCGGCGTCGCGGACGGCGGCCGCGGCATCCTCCGGTCGGCGCAGCACGATGCCGACGCCCTCCGCGGCGACGAAGCGGGCCAGCGCGGCGTGCGGCAGAGTGAGGATGGGCAACCCGCACCCCAGGTACTCGAACGCCTTGTTGGGAAGCGCCGTGTCGATGTGGGCGCGGTTGAGCGTGTCGTTGAACCCCGCCCAGCCCCAGTCGTACTCGGGCAGGAGCGTCATGAGCTCCGAAGGGGAGACGGGGTCGTGGTACGTGGCCCCGATCTCGTCGGCCAGGGCCCGGTACGCGGGCTGCGGCCGGGACGGGCGGATGCTGAGGTCGAAACCCTGCGCGGCGAGCACCGTGAAGATCTCCCGCAGGTCGTAGTGGCTGCCGTTGTCGGACAGGCTGCCCTGGTAGACGACGCGGGGACGGGGCCCGTGCGGACGTTCGGGTGGGGGGATCTGGGCGGGGATGTCGGCGTCGAGCGGCGCGTTGGGGAGGATCATGGTGCGCGCCGGCAGGCGGTAGCGGGCGGCGAGCTGCGCCAGTACCTCGTCCGACACGGTGACCAGGGCATCCGAGTCCTCCGTGGCCCGGCGCTCCATCTCGGCCGGGTCGGTGGGGTCGGGGAAGCCGTCCTCGTACGGCGTGGCCCGCAGGCTCTGCATGTCGTGCACGTCGTGCACGATGGGCACGCGCCCGCCGCAGACCGTCTGCGCCAGCACGGTGAGCGAGTCCGGCAGGTTGTGGCTGTGGATGACGTCCGGCGCGAACGCGTCGATGGCGTGGGCAAGATCGGCCGCGGGGTCGTCCATGCGGAACCACTGGTCGAACAGCTCGTCGCCGGATCCGTAGAACTCGGTCAGCGTCTGGCCCTGTGCCGCGAACCCCAGCGTCAGGTCGGGGACGGCGCTGCGCAGCCCGGTGGCGCACTTCAGCGCCCGGATGCACGGCTGGCGCTGGATGAAGAGCACCCTCATGAGCGGCGGTTCTTGATCACCTTGGCGGGGTTGCCGACGGCGACCCCCCACGGCTCGACGTCCTTGGTGACCACGGCGCCGGCGCCGACGATGGCCCCGTCGCCGATGGTGACGCCGGGGAGGATGCATACGCCCATGCCCACCCATACGCCCGCGCCGATCGTGACCGGCCGGTTCTCCCAGCCTTGCTCGGGGATGGGGCGGCTGGGGTCGGTCTCGTGGTTGGCGGTGTGGATCATCGTGCCCGGCCCGATGATGGTGCCGTCACCGATGCGCAGGCCGCCGAACCCGTTGACGAAGCACCCCACGTTGAACCCGACCTTGTCCCCCATCTCGATCTCATTGCCGTTGAGCCACACGATCTGGTCGATGTAGAAGCATCCTTCTCCGACGCGCCTGGCGTCATGCGGCCGGAACGGGATGACGCGTTTGGACGTGTCGGTGATCATCATCGGGGGCACCTGGGGGTCGCTGGGACGGGGTTTCCGCAGAAACTACCGACGCGGTCGTGAAGCCGATGTCACGCTGCGAGCACATGGGTGTCGCATGCGAGCGAATGCGCTGCGCGAGCCATCCGGCGTCACCGCGGGGTGGAGAGACGCTACCTTTCCGGCGGATGCCGACGCCACAGCGCCACGACACGGGGACGTCTGCGTTGCGGCGCCGGCTGATGCTCTGGGGTGTGCCCGCGTTGCCCGTGGCGATGCTGATCCTCACGTGGGGGCACGAGCCCCGCGGTGTGCTCCTGGCCGTGGTGGCGTTCAGCCTGGTGCTGGCCATCGTGAAGGGCGTGCACCACGCGGAGGTGATCGCCCATCGCGTGGGCGACCCGTTCGGCGCGATCATCCTGGCGCTGTCGGTGACCGTGCTGGAGGCGGGCCTCCTGATCATGCTGATGACCAGCGAGACGGGCCCGTCGTCGCTGGCGCGCGACACTTTGTTCGCCGTCGTCATGCTGGTCACCAACGGCATGATGGGCGCCTGCATGGTGGTGGTGGCCCTGCGCCACCACGTCGGCACGTTCCGCGTCAGCGGCACCGGCGGGATGCTGGCGACGCTGATCACGCTGACGTTCCTCACCCTGGTGCTGCCGTCGTTCACCACCAGCGAGCCCGGCCCCGAGTACTCGGCCTCGCAGCTGGCGTTCGCCGCCGTCGCGTCGCTGGTGCTGTACGCCGTGTTCGCGTTCACCCAGACGGTGCGGCACCGCGAGGCCTTCCTGCCCGAAGGGTCCGACGAGGCCCACGTCCCGGCCACCGTCGCGCAGACTCCGCCGCCCGAGCCGGCGGTGGTCGACGACCAGAAGGGCTTCTTCGACGAGAACGACCCGGGTGACGAGTACCCCGACGACCACCGCACCAGCTCGCTGACGCACCTGGCGCTCCTCGTGACGTGCCTGGCCGCGGTGGTGGGCCTGGCCAAAGTGAGCTCCAGCGCCATCGAGGACGCCGTGTCCGGCCTGGCGACCGGTAAGGCCCTGGTGGGCGTGATCGTGGCGTTCGTGGTGCTGATGCCCGAGACGGCGTCCGCCGTGTTGTCGGCGTGGCGCAACCGCTTCCAGACCAGTCTCAACCTGGCGCTGGGGTCCGGCATCGCGAGCATCGGCCTGACGGTGCCGGTGATCGCGCTCGCCGCGTGGCTCACCGACACCACCCTCCTGCTGGGCCTGGGGACACGCAGCTGGTGCTGCTGGCGATGACGTTCGTGGTGGGCACCGTGACGCTGGCCACCGGGCGGGCGACCCTGCTTCAGGGTGCGCTCCACCTGGTGGTCTTCGGCAGCTTCGTGCTGCTCACCATCATCCCGTGAGGCCGCCGGTCACCCGGCGTCACGCCGTGGGCTTGGGGTGGCTCTCGCCCTTCTCGTAGACGGCCGAGGCGCGGCCCGCGATCAGCGGATCGATCTGGCCGATGCGCATGGGGTCACGGCTGTCGTACGGCAGGCGGTGCAGCACGTACCGCAGCGCGTTCAGGCGGGCCCGCTTCTTGCAGTCCGACTTGATGACGATCCACGGCGCTTCGGGGGTCTCGGTGTGGAGGAACATGGCCTCCTTGGCGGCCGTGTATTCCTTCCACTTGTTCAGCGACGCCTGGTCGATGGGTGACAGCTTCCACTGCTTCAGCGGGTGGCTGCGGCGGGCCTTGAAACGGCGGCGCTGCTCGTCCTGACTGACCGAGAACCAGAACTTGATGAGCACTGTGCCGCTGCGCACCAGGTTGCGCTCGAACACCGGCGCCTGGCGCAGGAACTCGTGGTACTCCTCGTCGGTGCAGAAGCCCATCACGCGCTCGACGCCGGCGCGGTTGTACCACGACCGGTCGAACAGCACGATCTCGCCGCTGGTCGGCAGGTGCTCCACGTAGCGCTGGAAGTACCACTGGCCGCGCTCGCGGTCGGTGGGCTTGTCGAGCGCCACCACGCGCGCGCCGCGGGGGTTGAGGTGCTCCATGAACCGCTTGATGGTGCCCCCCTTGCCGGCGGCGTCGCGGCCCTCGAACACGATCACCACCCGCTGACCGGTCTCCTTCACCCACGCCTGCAGCTTCAGCAGCTCCACCTGCAGCTGGTACTTCTGCCGCTCGTAGCTCTTGCGCGACATCAGGTTGCGGTACGGGTACTGGCCGTTCTTGCGGTGCGGGATGAGCTCGTCGTCGGGATCCAGCGGCGGCACGCCGTACGCGGAGTGCTGGGGGCCGAGGACGGTGTCGAGGATCTCCCGGGCGTCCTCGGGCGACGCGCCCTTCAGTTCCGCCAGCAGCCAGTCGCGCACGCTGGTCTTCACCAGCGGATCGGCGCTCTCCAGCAGGTCCTTGACCGCCGCCACCTTGGCGGTGGTGGCGGCCTCGGCGCCGTCGTCGACGACGAACGCCTGGATGCCGTCGGGGCTCAGGTCGGGAGGCACGTCGCCACCGGCGGTGGGACGCGGCTGATTGTTGCGTTTTGCAGGTGGCTTCGGCACGGTCACCTCGGATGCGGCGTTGAATCGTGGAACACACCCCCACGATAGTGGGGTTACGCCGCGTCGTCATGGGCGATTCCCGTCCACCTGCTTCGGTGCTACCGCAAGACGTGGGATACCGCTGCGTCCGGGTTCGCGCTACGGTCTTCGTCCAAATGCCTGCGCCGCCCCCCGACCGGCCCGAATCGACCGCGGTTACCCCGCTGTCGTGGTGGGCCGACAACGCCCTTGTGAGACGCATCCGCACGCGCCGCGATGTGCGCGTCGCCGCGCTCGCGTTGGCAGTGGTCGTCTCGGTGCTGTCGCTGCTGTCGTGCCTGCTGGTGTACGTGATCTTCGGCATCGTCCCCGACACGCCGGCCGATCAGGTCGTCGCCCTGGGCCTTCCGTTCGTCGTACCGCTGACCATCAGCCCGATCGCGTTCGTCTGGTTCCTGGGCGTCCTGTCCGAGTTGCGCGGCCGCTCGGAGCTGCTCGAGCAGGAGGTGGAGCGGCGCCGCGTGGTGGAGTCGCGGCTGGAGCGCCTGGTGTCCACCGATGAGCTGACCCGGCTGCCGAATCGCCGGGCGTTCTTCACGTGGGCGCGTGAGCTGCGGCACGACGCCGTCGCCACCGTGGCGTTGCTCGACCTCGACCACTTCAAGCGCATCAACGACCAGCAGGGGCATGCAGCGGGCGATGAGGCCCTGCGCCGCGTGGCCGGCGTGCTGGCATCCGTGCCCGACGGCCAGGTCGCCCGCCTCGGGGGGGAGGAGTTCGGGTTCCTGTTCACCGGTCGCACCCCGGACGACGTGCGCCCGGCGCTCGAGTCCGTGCGGGCCGCGCTGTACGACGCCGACCACACGCTGACCGCCAGCATCGGCATCGCGGCGTGGAAGCCCGGTGAGCCGATCGACACGGCGCTGGTCGCGGCCGACCGGGCGATGTACTCGGCCAAGCAGAACGGGCGCAACCGGGTGGAGGTGGAGCCGTACGAGCGCCGCACGACGCCCGCGCCGTCGGAGCGCCGGGCACTGTAGCGGGGGCGTTCCGCGCGCCCGGGTGGTCGTCAGCCCGGCAGCCAGTACGCCCGGGCGCCCTGCGGGTGCGCGGCCAGGTGGGCCTCGTTGTACAGGCGCCGCGTGTCCTGGGTCTGCCAGCGCATGGCGGCGAACAGGTGGTTCGCGAGCGCGGCCTGCACGCCCAGGGCCACGAGGCCGAGAGCCGGCATGGTGCGGGTGAGCACGCCGATCACCACGAGCCCGGCGGCCACGAGGATCGCCCACTTGAACCGCATCAGCGTGGCCGACATGGTCTCCTCGAGGGCCCACGCCGGAGCCGCGGTCGCCGCCTTCCACATACGCCGGGCGGGCCGCAGCGCCGCCATCGTGGCCGCCGCCGGTACCACCACCAGCACGATCGCCAGCGCGATGTGCCACCACTCGGACATCTCCGGCCGCCACAGGAACGCCGTGATGATGCCGGCGGCCAGCATCAGGTCGAGCAGCACGAGGGGCACGCCGACCTGGCGTACCACCGGCACCAGCACCAGCTCGGCGGTGGTCGGTCCGCTCGATGTTGTGGGCGGTGCGTCGGACATCTCGCGGCTCCCGTCGCGTGGGGACCCGCTCAGCCTACCGGCGGCGGGGGAGGAGGTTCGGCGATCTCAGTCCCGAACGTGGGGTGCCCGGCGAGCGCGGGATCTCGCGGATACCCCACCGCGTCGAGCACGCCTTTCAACGCGTCGACGTGGCCCGCCCGCACCGCGCCGGCGAACACCTCGGCGAGGGTGATGGTGCTGAGTCCCAGGGTGCGGTGGTCATCGGCGGCCGCCGCGATGATCTGGGTCGCCTGGGAGTGGTGGACGTCGGTGGCATCCAGGTACGCGATGAGCACGCTCGCGTCGACAGAGCCGCCGTCGTACCGTGCGGACGCTGCTCGCGGGGTGCCGACGGCACCGGGCAACGTTCTCGGGCCCTTCTGAGCGGAGGGGGTGGGATTTGAACCCACGAACCGCTCTCACGGTTGACGGTTTTCAAGACCGTTGCCTTCGACCGCTCGGCCACCCCTCCCCGGGGAAGGAAAGCACACGGCGAAAGGCGCCACCGCCGGCGTCCTGCGTCCACCGTGGGGGACGCCGCCGGCGGCCGTCTACGGCAGGGTCACGAGCGCCTTGATCGCCCTGCGTTCGTCCATCGCGGCGTAGCCGTCGGCGACGGCGTCGAGCGTCACGGTGAGGTCGAGCACCGGCGACGGGTCGATGGTGCCCGCCAGCACGTCGGCCAGCAACTCGGGGATGTACGCGCGCACGGGAGCCACTCCGCCGCGCACCGCGATGTTGCGCTGGTACGCCACGCCCAGGCCCACGGGCCCGTCCGGCACGCCCACGTGGCCCACGGTGCCCCCGGGGCGGCACACGGCGATCGCGGTTTCGATGGCTTGAGCGGTGCCGACGCACTCCAGCACGTGGGGCGCGCCGCCGGAGGTGAGCTCCGCCACCCGGGCGATGCCCTCGTCGCCGCGCTCACGCACCTCGTCGGTGGCGCCGAAGCGGCGGGCCACATCCAGCCGGTCGTCGTGGCGCCCCATCACGATGATGCGCTCGGCGCCCAGGCGGTGCGCCGCCAGCACCCCGCACAGGCCCACCGCGCCGTCGCCCACCACCACCACCGTCGAGCCGGGTACGACCTCGGCGCTGACGGCGGCGTGATGGCCCGTGCCGCACACGTCGGTCAGCGTCGCGAGCGCCGTCGCCAGGCGGGTGTCGGTCAGGTCGACGGCGTCGGGCAGGCGCACCAGCGTGCCGTCGGCCCACGGCACGCGCACGGCCTCCGCCTGGCCGCCGTCGTTGCGTCCACCCCAGTAGCCGCCGTGCACGCACGACGTGTGGAGCCCCGCGTCGCAGAACTCGCAGTCGCCGTCCGAGAACGCGAACGGGGCGATCACCCGGTCGCCGCGGCGCAGCGTGCGCACGTCGGCGCCCACGTCCTCCACCACGCCCATGAACTCGTGCCCCATGCGGGTCACGCCGCCCTCGACGGGCCAGATGCCTCGGTACGGCCACAGGTCGCTGCCGCACACGCACGCGTGTGTCACGCGCACGACCGCGTCGGTGGCGTCGAACAGCGCGGCGTCCGGCACGTCGTCAACGCGGACGTCGCGGGTTCCGTGGATCACGGTGGCACGCACGCGATCTCCCTTCAGGGGTTCGCCGCCACCATACGCGCCTGTCTCGTCCGGGCGCGCCTCAGAGGTCGCGGCGCAGCACCACCACCGAGCGTGACACCAGGGCCACGTGCTCGCCCGTGGAGACCGTGGAGTGCGTCAGG
Organism: Actinomycetota bacterium; assembly: GCA_963169235.1. Classification (GTDB taxonomy): domain Bacteria; phylum Actinomycetota; class Thermoleophilia; order Miltoncostaeales; family Miltoncostaeaceae; genus JAGQUM01. The sequence continues at coordinate 48,357 of CAUJCX010000013.1, forward strand.
CCGTTCTCGGGGTCGCCGGTCGACAGCTCCACCAGCCAGCGGCGTCCGTAGCGGCGCGCCGGCATGGTGAACCCGATGTCGTCGCTGCCGGCGTTCATGAGGATGATGAACGAGTCGCTCATCAGCCGCTCGCCCCGCTCGCCGCGATGGTGGATCTCCTCGCCGTTGAGGAACATCCCCAACGCGACGGTATGGTCCCAGTCGTTCGCGGTCATGCGGCGGCCATCGGGGCGGAACCACCACACGTCGGGAAGCGCGCCGGTGCGGGGGGCCTCACCGGTGAGGAAGTCGCGGCGGCGGAACACCCGGTGCTTCTTGCGCAGGGCGATCAGCTTCTTGGTGAACTCCAGCTGCCGCTGCTGCCAGGGCTCGTGTTCCCACTGGAGCCACGACACCTCGTTGTCCTGGCAGTACGCGTTGTTGTTGCCCCCTTGCGTGCGGCCGAACTCGTCTCCCGCCGTCAGCATGGGGGTGCCGACCGCGAGGATCAGCGTCGTGAGGAAGTTGAGCTGCTGGCGTCGCCGCAGCGCCAGGATCTCGGGGTCGTCGGTGGGGCCCTCCACGCCGCAGTTCCAGCTGCGGTTGTCGGTGGTGCCGTCGCGCCCGTGCTCCCCGTTGGCCTCGTTGTGCTTGACGTCGTACGACACGAGGTCGTTGAGGGTGAACCCGTCGTGCGCGGTCACGAAGTTGACCGACGAGAACGGCGCCCGGCCGTCGTCCTTGTACAGGTCGCTCGAGCCCGACAGCCGCGCCGCGAAGCCGCCCACGTGGCCGTGCCCGCGCCAGAAGTCGCGCACCTCGTCGCGGTACAGACCGTTCCATTCGGCCCACAGCACCGGGAAGTTGCCCACCTGGTAGCCGCCGGGGCCCACGTCCCACGGCTCGGCGATCAGCTTCACCTGCGACAGCACGGGGTCCTGGTGGATGATGTCGAAGAACGACGACAGCCGGTCGACGTCGTAGAACTCGCGCGCCAAGGCGGACGCCAGGTCGAAGCGGAACCCGTCGATCTGGAACTCGGTGGCCCAGTAGCGCAGCGAGTCCATGATGAGGCGCAACACGCTGGGGTGCACGGGGTTCAGGCTGTTGCCGGTGCCCGTGAAGTCCATGTAGAAGCGCTGGTTATCCGGCGTCAGCCGGTAATACGACGCGTTGTCGATGCCGCGGAACGACAGCATGGGGCCCAGGTGGTTGCCCTCGGCGGTGTGGTTGTACACCACGTCGAGGATCACCTCGATACCGGCGTTGTGCAGGGCCTTCACCATGCCCTTGAACTCGCGCACCTGCTCGCCGCGCGTGCCGGTGGCGGCGAACCCGGAGTGCGGCGCCAGGAAGCCTATGGAGCTGTAGCCCCAGTAGTTGGTGAGGCCGATGTCCACCAGGTGGGCCTCGTCGGCGAAGTGGTGCACGGGCAGGAGCTCCACGGCCGTCACGCCGAGGTCGCGCAGGTAACCGACGGCCTCGTCGGAGGCCAGTCCCGCGTACGTGCCCTGAAGATGCTCGGGGATGCCGGGGAACTGCTTTGTGAAGCCCTTCACGTGCATCTCGTAGATGAGCGTGTCGTGCCAGGGGTGCCGGGGCTTGGTGGAGCCCTCCCAGTCGAACCTGGTGTCGACCACTACCGACCGGGGCATGGCGTCGGCGTCGTCCTCGTCGTCGAACTCCAGGTCGTCGTCGGCCGTCCCCGACGGCACGTACGGCAGCACGTTGGCCTGCGTGTGGTCGATGTGGCCGTCGATGGCGCGGGCGTACGGGTCGATCAAGAGCTTCGTGGGGTTGAAGCGGTGCCCCCGCGGCGGGTCGTACGGGCCGCTGACCCGGAACCCGTAGCGGTGGCCGGGGCCGACGCCGGGCACGTATCCGTGCCAGACGTAGGCGTGCCGCTCGGGCAGCGTCAGGCGCGTCTCGACGCCGAAGTCGTCGAACAGGCACAGCTCCACGAACTCGGCGTTCTCGCTGAACACCGAGAAGTTCGTCCCATCGGCGCCGTCCCAGGTGGCGCCGATGGGGAACGGCTGTCCCGGCCAGATCTCCACGCATCTCCCATGGTTGTGAAGGTGGGCACGCTATCGGACGG
>CAUJCX010000014.1 GCA_963169235.1 Actinomycetota bacterium
CGGGGGTGGGGGGCCCCCGGGGGGCGCCCGCGGGGCGCGGGCCCCCCCCCCCCCGCGCCGACCTGGCCGGCGGCACCATCACCCTGTCCAACCTGGGGGCGCTGCCGGTGGACTTCTTCACGCCGGTGATCGCCGGCCCGCAGATCGTGATGGTCGCGGTGGGCCGGGCCCGCGAGGTGCCCGTCGCACGCGACGGCATGCTGGGGGTCGGGCGCACCATGTGGACCAACGTCGCCATCGACCACCGCGCGGCCGACGGCGAGGCCGGCGGTCGGCTGCTGGCGGCCCTCGAGCGCGCGATCGCCGAGCTTCCTTCCCTGATCCCACACGGAGATGTGCGATGACCACCCTGCCGGTACCCGTCGACGAGGCCCAGCCCGGCCCGCGCCCCACCGACCTGGACGCGGACGCGCTGCTGGGGCTCTACCGCGACATGGCGCGCGTGCGGGCCCTCGAGGACCAGGTGGTCGACGCGTTCAACGCGCAGCTGATCCCGGGGTCCACGCACCCCTGCATCGGGGTCGAGGCCATCAAGGCGGGGGCGCTGTCCACGCTGCGCCCCGACGACCTCGTGCTGGCCACCTACCGCGGCCACGGCGAATGCCTGCTGAAGGGCATCTCGGCCGAGGCCATCATGGCGGAGCTGATGTGCCGCACCACCGGCGTCAACAAGGGCAAGGGCGGCTCGATGCACCTGTCCGACCCGTCGGTGGGGCTGGTGTCGACGAACGCCATCGTCGCGGGCCACATCCCGATGGCGGGGGGCGTCGCCAAGGCGTGCCAGATCCGCGGCACCGACCAGGTGGTGCTGTGCTTCTTCGGTGACGGCGCCGCGTGCGAGGGGGAGTTCTTCGAGACCCTCAACATGGCCCAGATCTGGCGGGTGCCGCTGGTGCTGATCTGCGAGAACAACGGCGTCGCGATCAGCGTGCCCACCGCCCTCAGCCAGGCGACGCCCGACATCGCCGACCGGGCCCGGGGCTTCGGCATGCCGGCCGACGTGGTGGACGGCAACGACCCGATCGCCGTGCGCGCCGCCGTCGGCGCGGCGGTCGCCCGCGCCCGCGCGGGTGAGGGACCCAGCCTGGTGGAATGCAAGACGGTCCGGTGGGAGCGCCACTCGGCGTTCTCGGCCGGCGGCGGCGACCCGGGCGAGCAGCGCCTCGCGTGGCAGCGCGTGGACCCGCTGCCGCGCTTCCGCGCCGCGCTGACCGCGTGGGACGTCGGTGACGCCGCGACGCTGGACGAGATCGACGCCGCCGCCCGCGACGAGGCCCTCGCCGCGCGCACCGCCGCGGAGAAGGCCCCGCACCCGGCGCCCGAGTCCATCCACGAGGACGTTTTCGCCCCCACCGCACCATGACCACCATGCGCGCGGCCGAGTTCGCCGCCGCCGGTGAGCCGCTGCGGATGGTCACGCGACCGGTGCCCGTCCCGGGCCCCGGCGCGGTGCGGGTGCGGGTCGACGCGTGCGGCGTCTGCGGTTCCGACCTGCTGGTACAGGCCGGCGGCATCCCCGGCACTCGCTTCCCCCTCATCCCGGGCCACGAGGCGGCCGGCATCGTCGACGCCGTCGGTCCCGGGGTGAGCGGGTGGACGGAGGGTGACCAGGCCGCCATCTACTACATGCACGCGCCGCCCGACCGGCTCTCGGCCCGCGGCCGGCCCAACCTCAGCCTGCCGATGTCGCGCATGGGCGTCGAGCGCGACGGCGCGTTCGCCGAGTACGTCGTGGTGCCGGCCACCACGCTGATCCGGCCCCCCGCGTGGGTGGATCCCGTGGCGCTGGCGGTACTCACCGACGCCGTGGCCACCCCGTACCACGCGATGGTCACCATCGGCCGCGTGCAGGAGGGCGAGACCGTCGTGGTGATCGGCATCGGCGGCATCGGGTCGAACGCGGTGCAGCTGGGCCGCCACCTGGGCGCGCGGGTCGTGGCCGTGACCCGCAGCGCCGCCAAGCGCGACCTGGCCGCCCGGCTGGGGGCCGACGCCGTGGTGGACGGCGGCGCGCCGGACGTGCTCGAGCGGATCGCCGAGGCCGTGGGTGACGACGGCACGGACGTGGTGGTGCAGTGCGTGGGCGACCCCGCCGCGGACGAGCTGGCCATCGCGGCCGCGGGCCGCGCGGGCCGGGTGGTGCTGGTGGGCGCGGCCCACCAGCCGTTCCAGGTGCGGGCCACCGACCTGATCTGGCGTGAGCTCGAGGTACGCGGATCGCGCGCCTTCACGGCCGGTGAGATCGCGGCGTGCATCGACCTCTACCTCGACGGCTCCGTCACCGTCGACCATCTGATGGGCGATGTGCGCCCCCTCAGCCACGCCAACGACGCGCTCGAGGACCTGCGCAGCGGCCGCGTGATGCGGGCGGTCGTGGATCCCCGCCGCGCGGGCTAATACATCAGGAAGCCGCCGCTGACGTTGATCGTCGCGCCCGAGATGAACGACGCGTGGTCCGAGGCGAGGAACACCACCGGGCCCGCCAGCTCGCGCGGGTGGGCGACCCGGCCCAGCGGCGTGGCCGCCTTCAGCCCCTCGTACGTGGCCTCGTCCAGGCCGTCGGTCAGCATCGGGGTCTCCACGAGCCCCGGCGAGATGGCGTTGACGGTGATGCCGTCCGGGCCGAACGTGCGCGCGAGGCCCCGGGTCATCGAGACGATGCCCCCCTTCGCGGCCGCGTACGCCACGGATCCCCCGTAGCCGCCGGTCCACCATCCCTGGGACGTGAACGTGATGATGCGGCCGCCGTTCCCCTGGCGGCGCATGACGTTGCCCGCGGCGCGGCACAGGAAGAACGCCGCCTTCAGGTTGATGTCGTGCTGAAGGTCCCAGTCGGCCTCCGACACGTCGTCCAGCGTGGTGCGGCGGCGCAGCACCGCGGCGAGGTTGGCCAGGACGTCGAGCGAACCCAGCTGCGCGTGGGCCTGCTCGCACAGGGCCGCATGCTGCTCCAGGTCGGACAGGTCGGCCGCCACCGCGATGTGCCCGGCTGCGGGCAGGCCGGCGACCACCGCGTCGACCGACGCCTGGTCGAGGTCGACCGCCATCACGCGGGCCCCCGCCCGGGCGAACGCCGCCACCACCTCGCGCCCGATCCCGCCCGCGGCACCCGTCACCACGACGCCCTTGCCGTCCAGCCCCGCGCCCACGCCCCACTCACCCATGCCGTCCCCGCTTTGTGAGATCGTTCCTGGAATCGTATCCTGCCACGCATGCGCATCGGCGTCGACAGCTACTCCTACCACCGCCTGTGCGGCGAGATCCGGCCGGGTGAGCGCGACCCCGGCCACCGCTTCGCCGATCCCCTGGACGACGTCGTCGCCGAATGCCGCCGCCTCGGCCTCGACGGGGTGTCGCTGGAGACCTGCTTCCTGCCGCCCCCGGACGCGCATCTGGCACGCCGCCTGCGGGCGGTCGCCGGCGAACACGAGCTGGTGCTGGCCTGGGGACACCCGCACGGCCTGTGCTTCGGGCGCGATCCCGCGGCCGCCGCCGACCTGCATCGCTGGATCGGGATCGCGGGACAGGCGGGCGCGCCCCTGGTGCGGTTGGTCGTGGCGAGCCCGGCGCTGCGCCCCCCGTCCGCGCCGCCCCCCGACCTCGCCGCGGTCGCCGATGCCGTCGCCACCGCGTGCGACGTGGCCCGGGCCGAGGGCGTGGCGCTGGCCATCGAGAACCACGCCGACCTGACGGTGGCCGAGCTCGCCCGCGTACTCGGGTTGGTCGCCGACGAGCGGGTGGGTGTCTGCTTCGACACCGCGAACGCCCTGCGCATGGGCGACGATCCGGTGGCCGGGGCCCGGGCGCTGGGCCGCCACGTGCGCCAGGTCCACCTGAAGGACTGCGCGCCGGCGAGTGCGGACGCCGTCGCCGGCCCCGCGTCCGTGCCCTACGGCGAGGGCATCGTCGACATCGCCGGCGTGCTCGCGGCGCTGGCGCAGGCGGGCTTCACCGGCCTCGTGTGCGTGGAGCTGGCGCAGCTGCCCGGCGACGTCGACGAGCGGGTGATGGTGGAGCAGGCCGTCCGCTGGCTGCGGGCGCAGCAAACCGTGCACGGTGCACCCGACAGGGCCGCGTCGCAGCCCTAACCCACCACCGCGCACTCCATCCCCAGGTGGGCGGCCACCTGGGCCAGCGGCTCCGCGATGTCCCCCGCCACCGCGGCCGAATGGTGGTTGGCGCCCGCCCGCGCCCACGCTCCCCACGCCGCCGATGCGGGCTCGCACGCGAAGCGGAAGCCCCCCGACACCGTGCCGACGCCGGGCCACGCGTCACCGGTGAAGTGGCCGCGTGCCACCACCAGCCGCAGCGTGGGCGCGGGGACGTCCACGTGCGCGAGCGCCACGAGCGTCGCGGGGCCGGCGGCGATGCCCGCCCGCACGCACACGCCGCAGCCGGGGTCGTCGGGAAACCAGCCGTTGCGGATCACCGTGGTGGCGCCGGACGCGAGCCGCCCGTCGTGCTCCCCCGACGACGCGATCACCAGCTGGCCATCCGGCCGCAGGTGCTCCAGCTCGTGGTACTGCGACGAACCGCCGACGCGCGAGCTGATCAGCATCGCCACCGCGGTCAGCGCGTCGCCGACGCACGTCCACGGGACCCCGAGGGTGGTCATGCGCCCCAGCGCGAAGCAGGGCGCCAGATGGATGGGAGGCGCCAGCCGGATCTCGGGCACGTGGCAGTTCAGCGTGCCGGCATCCAGGCGGTGGTGGCGGGTGAGGTCTTCAAGCGCCAGCGCCGCCCGCAGCGACCCGGCCAGTCCGGGCTCGGCGTCCGCGGCGACGGCGTGGGCGGCGCGGGTGTCGCGCAGCAGCTCCCCCACGCGCGCGTCCGTGACGGCCTCGAACGCGTCGCGCAACTCGCGGGCCTCCATCGGCACCATGGTGATGCCCGTGCGCCGGTGCAGCAGGTCGTCGTCCAGCTCGACGCACGCGTAGCCGTCCAGCGGGCGCCCGATGCGCCCCACCCGCGCGCGGCGCAGTCCCCCGGCCTGGCGGCCCGCGTCGCCGGCGGCGTCGATCTCCGCGGCCAGGTCCACAACGCCGGCCGGCCCCACGACGAGCGCGAACGGGCGCCCCTGGCGCACCAGCATGCTGGTGAGCATGGGGCCTCCCACCGTGCCGCCGTCGGTGGTGATCGCCTGGTGGTCCGCCCCGCCGTGCGTGGGCGCCGCGGCCGCCACCCACACCACCACGGCGACGCCGGGCAGGGCGTCCAGCGCGGCCGTGGTGTGCGTGGGCGGCGCCGCCATCGTCTGCACCACCACGACCACGCCGGCGCCACGTTCCCGGGCCTCCGCCGCGGCCCGCGCGCCGTCCTCCGGGCTGCCGAGGAGCGCCGCCACGACCACGTCGTGGGTCGCGGTGAGGCCCGCGACGGCGTCGTCGAGGCGACGGCGCCGGTCCGCGCGCAGGTCGAAGCCCACCGAGCGTTCCCAGAAACTCCAGTACGGCAACAGCACGGCCACCCGCGTGCGCGGGGGCGCGTCAGTCAAGGTGCCAGACCTCGTCGGCCACGTAGAGGTTGCCGTCGTCGTCGGCGAGCGACACGATGATGTCCTCGAACCACTCCGACCAGCGGGTGTTGTGCTCGCTGGCGCCGATCTTGGCGAACGCAGTGGCCACGTCGGGCTCGCACTCGCAGTAGGCGATCACCTGCGTGCCGCGGCGGAACAGCGAGTAGTTGCTCACGCCCGCGCTGCTGATCACCTCCACGAGCTCGGGCCAGATCTCGTCGTGGCGCCGCTTGTACTCGGCTTCGCTTCCGGGCCGGATCTCGAACGTGAAGCACATGCGCTGCATCACCCACTCCTTGCCAGATGGGAATCGTTGCCGGTATCGTAACCAGAGGTGACTCGGCCGCATAGGTAGAGGGGGCTCACATGAGCGAGACCGGGGTGGCGTTCTCCGACGCACTGGGACGCCGCATCAGGATGGGCAGCTGGGACGAGCTGAAGGTATCCACGTACCGGCGCATCCACGAGGCGATCGATGCCGAGCGATGGGACGACGCCGCCGAGCTGACCCACTACTTCGTCGACGAGGCGAACGTCTGCTTCTCGCTGTACCGGCAGTGGATCGCCGACCTCAACGCGTTCCTCGCCGATCGCGGCGTGGCGGCCGCCGACCTCGCGCAGGTCAACGACGGCATCGTCGCGAAGCTCTCCCTGCCCGACGGCACCCCCTGGCAGCCCCGCCGGCGCTGGCACGAGTTCATCACGCAGGTGGAGGCCACGGTGCGGTTGTGCCACCAGCATCGCGGCGACGACGCGAAGGCATCCGCCGACCTGATGAAGGAGACCTGGCGCCAGACCCACGACCGCGACGTCGACCACACGTACGGGCTGATGAGCGAGGTCACCACGCGGTTCGGCGACGCCGCCATCGCCGACATGTACCAGCGGGTCCTGCTGCCGCTGTTCGCATGGCGCTACGAGAAGTTCGACATCGCCAAGCACCCCTGGGACGAGGGCCTCGAGGTGCTGATGCTGGTGGCGTGCGAGGCGATGCGCGGCCACCTGGTCGGCCCGGAGCGCACCGGCGACTTCGAGCTGGTCGAGCTGGAGGACCGGTTCGTGCTGCGGTTCGACCCGTGCGGTTCGGGTGGGCGCACGATCCGGGGAGACACCGTCGAGGGCACGCCGCCGCGGATGGAGGCCCCCTACGGCTGGGAGGTGTCGCGCGAGAAGCACTCCTGGAACCACTACAAGGAGGGCATCTGCCTGTACTGCGCGCACTGCATCGTGTTGATGGAGGAGATGCCGATGGACCGATTCGGCTACCCTGTCCGCACGATCGACCCGCCGGTGTACCCCGACGGCCCCGAACCCGCGCCGCCACAGAAATGCCAGTGGGAGATGTTCAAAGATCCGACCGCCGTGCCCGAGGAGTACTACCGCCGCGTGGGGCGCACCAAACCCGACCGGTTCGGTTCGGTCGCGCACAATGCCGGCGACCTGCCGCCCGTGACGGGCATGCCGGGTGCCGGGTGACGACCACGGTGCAGGTGCACGCACGATGACCCGGCCTGGTCGCGCCGGAGGGGCCCGGCGCACCCGGTCGCGTCACAGCATGAGCGAGGTCGCCCGCCGCGCGGGCGTGGCGATGTCGTCGGTGTCGCGCGTGCTCTCCGACCACCCCGACGTGAGCGACGGCATGCGCGCCAAGGTGATGGCGGCCGTCGACGAGCTGGGCTACAAGCCCAACCTGCTGGCCCAATCGCTGCGCCGACTCGAGACGCTGTCGGTGGGCTTCCTGGTCGGTGACATCTCGAACCCCTTGCTGGCGCAGATCGCCAAGGGGGCCGAGACGACGCTGCGCGATCAGGGCTACTCGATGCTGCTGACCAACTCCGAGCGCGATCCCGACCTCGACGCCGACCACGTCCGGCTGCTCGAGCAGCGGCGGGTCGACGGGCTGATCCTGTCGCTGGCGCAGGAGGGCCACGAGGCGACCCTGGCGGCGCTGCGCGACCTCGACATCCCGGTGGTCGTGATCGACCGCGTGGTGCCCGACGACATCGAGGCGTCCGCGGTGCTGTCGGACCACCGCACCGGCATCCGCGCGGCCGCGGGGCACCTCCTCGACCTCGGGCACCGGCGTATCGGCCTGATCGTCGGCCAGCCGCTGCGCCCGTCGCGGGAGCGCCAGCTGGGACTGGCCGACGCGCTCGCCGAGCGGGGCTTGCCGTCCACATCCATCGTGATGGAGGGGTCGCTGTCGCAGGAGCACGGCGAGGAGGCGACCCGCGCCCTGCTGGATGCGGACGACCCCCCCACCGCCATCATCGCGGGCGGCAACCAGATCGTCATCGGCGCGCTGCGGGAGCTGTCGCGGCGCGGAGTGCGGGTCGGTGCCGACGTGTCGCTGGTGAGCTGCGACGACGTGCCCATGACCGAGCTGCATCAGCCGCCGATCGCCGTCGTGCTGCGCGACAACGAGCTCTTGGGAAGCACCGCGGCCGAGCTGATCCTGCGGCGCATCCGCGAGGACGATGAGCCGCGCGAGGTGCTTCTTCCCACCACGTACGTCCCCCGGGAGAGCGTCGCGCCTCCCGCCGCCGCGGCCCCTCAGCCGAAGGCACCCGCCGAGCGCAAGTCGCGGAGGCGCTCGGGCGCGTAGCCGAGCCGCTCGGCCAGGAACGACGCCGTGTGCTCGCCCCGGAACGGGGCCCGCGTGAGGGGCGGGCGCTCGTCGCCCACCCGCGCGGCGCTGCGCATGGTGCGCACCGTGCCGAAGCGCGGATGGGGGTACTCGGCGATCACCTCGCGGGCCGCCACCTGCGGATCGTCGAACGCCTCGGCGACATCGTGCACCGGCCCGTTGGGCACCCCCGCGTCGCTCAGCACGCGCAACCAGTGATCGGTCGGACGCCGGCGGAAGATCTCGCACAGCTGCGCCACGAGCGCCTCGCGATGGACGTGGCGGTCCTTCATCGTGCGGTAGCGGGGGTCCTCGGCCATGTCGGGGCGCTCCATGGCCACGCACAGCGCCTGCCAGAACTTCTCCTTGGCGCACGCCACCACCACCCACCCGTCCTGCGTCGGCAGGTTCTGGAACGGGACGATGGACGGGTGACCCGACAGCGGCACCCGCTCGGGGGCGTAGCCACCGGCCAGGTGCCAGGTGCCCACGTAGTTGAGGAAGCTGAGGGCGCTCTCGTGCAGCGAGATGTCGCAGTCGCAGCCGCGACCGTCGCGTCGCGCCGCGTGCACCGCCGCCAGCAGCGAGAGCGCGGCGACGGTGCCGCCGATCATGTCCACCAGCGACAGCCCGGTCTTGGTGGGCGGCCCGCCCGGCTCACCGCAGATGCTCATCCAGCCGGACAGCCCCTGCAGCATGTAGTCGTACGCCGGTTGGGCGGCCCGCGGCCCGGTCATCCCGAACCCCGACAGCGAACAGCAGACGATACGCGGGTTGCGGTCGGCCAGCTGGGCGTACGTCAGCCCCAGCCGGTGCGGCAGATCACCGCGCAGGTTGCTGTACACCGCGTCGACCGCACCCACGAGATCGTGGAAGACCTCGAGCCCGGCGGGGTTGCGCAGGTCGAGCGAGATGCTGCGCTTGTCGTGGTTGAAGGACTCGAAGAACAGCGAGTCCTCCCCCTCCTGGTACGGTGGCGTGTAGCGGCCCACGTCGCCCTGCTGGCCGGGATCCTCGATCTTCACCACGGTGGCGCCCAGCTCGGCGAGCTGCAGGCTGCCGAACGGGCCGGCGCCGAACTGCTCGAGCGCGAGTACCGTGATGTCGTCGAGCGGACGTCGCGGGGCGCTCATGTGGCGGCGTGGCGGCGTGGCAGCATGATGCCCCGCTCGAAGCGGATGACGTCGCGGTCGTCCTGGGTGAAGCCGTGCGTGCGCACCCAGACCACCCCCTTGTCGGGCTTGCTGGCCGAGGCGCGCGCCTCGATCACGGTACTGCGCGCGTACAGCGAATCGCCGTGGTGCGTGGGCGCCAGCATGGTCACCTCGCGGTAGCCCAGGTGCACCCCCCGCCCCGAGAGGTCGGCCACCGTCATGCCGTGCACCAGGGCCAGCACGAGGATGCCGTTGACCAGGCATTCCCCGTGCTCGGTACCCGCCGCGTAGGCGTCGTCGCTGTGCAGGGGATGCTGGTTCATGGTCATCTGGCTGAACCAGATGTCGTCGAACTGGGTCACCGTCCGACCCGGCCAGTGGCGGATCTCCCGCCCCTCGGGCAGGTCCTCGAACCACCGTCCGTAGGCCTCGCGGCGATCGTCGACGTCCGGCTCACCCACCGCTGCACCCCCAGAATCGTTACTGGGACCGTATCCAGCCAAGAGGCCGCACGTCAAACGCCCGGTGGGCGTGGCCACTCCCGCCGGCGCGCCTCACCGCGGCGGCGCGCCCGGGCCCAGCACCCACAGCGCCAGGGCCGCGGCCGTGGCGACGTTCAACGAGCCGACGCCTCCCGCCATGGGGATGCGCACCACCGCGTCGCCCCGGGCGTGCGTGCGCGGCCGCACCCCGTGCGCCTCGGCCCCCACCAGCAGCGCCGCCCGCCGGGGACGCCGGTCCGCCCACTCGGTGATGTCTACGGCGTCATCACGCGGAGATAACACGGCGATCGCGAAACCAGCGACGGTGAGCTGGTCGAGCGCGTCCTGCCAGTCGCGCACGCGCGTCCAGGGCACGTGGAACACGGCTCCCATCGAGGCCCTGATCGCATGCCGGTACAGCGGGTCGGCGCATCGGTTGCTGACGATCACGGCGTCGGCCCCCAGGGCGGCCGCCGAGCGGAACACCGCGCCGACGTTGCCCGGGTCGGTCAGGTCCTCCAGCAGCATGACCCGCGTGGCGCCGCGCACCACGTCCGCAGGCGACGGCACCGGCGGGCGCTCGAACGACGCCAGGCAGCCGCGGTGCACGTCGAACCCGGCCACGCGGCGCATCACCTCGCCGGGCACCACGTACACCGGCGCGCGCGACGCGGCCAGCGCGACGGCCGACGCTGCGGTGGCGTCCGACGCCAGCAGCGCCCGCGGCCGGTGCCCGGCGTCGAGCGCCCGCCCGATCACCACGGCCCCTTCGGCCACGTACAGGCCGTCGTCGGCCTCCAGCGATCGCCGCAGGCCGACGTCCTTCAACCCCACGAAGTCGTGCAGCCGCGCATCGGACGCGTCGGCGATGCGCACGATGCCGAGATCGCCCATTTCGCCAGCCTAGCCGCCGGAACCGCCTAGGATGCTCGGCACACCCACGTCCTCATCGCGAAGGAGACCGCCCATGACGGCCCCGCCCCTGTTCGACCTGTCCGGCAAGACCGCCCTGGTGACCGGGGCCTCGTCGGGCCTCGGCGTGGAGTTCGCCAAGGCGCTCGCCGCCGCCGGCGCCAACGTGGTGCTGGCCGCCCGCCGGGTGGAGCCGATGGAGCAGCTGGCCGCCGAGATCGGCGCCGATCGCACGCTGGTGCAGCAGTGTGACGTCACCGACCAGGCACAGGTGGACGCGGTGATCGCCGCAGGGGTGGAGCGCTTCGGTGGCCTCGACATCGCGCTCGCCAACGCCGGCTCGGTACCCGAGGGGTGGGCGGTGCCCGAGCGCATCCCCGCCGACCTGTTCCGGCAGTCGATCGACATCAACCTGACCGGCACGTTCATCACGGCCGCGGCGGCCGCCCGCCACATGCTGGGACACGGCGGCGGCTCCATCATCATGCTGTCGTCCATCGCCGGCATGGGCGGCCACCGCAACACGCCGATCGCGTACGCCGCAGCCAAGGCGGCCACCGCCCACATGGCCCAGTACCTGGCGGTGACGTGGGGTGACCGCGGCGTGCGCGTCAACGCCATCGGCCCCGGCTGGTTCCCCAGCGAGATGACCGCGCAGCCCCTGGCCATCCCGGTGGTCAAGCAGCACCTCGAGCAGCAGACGGCGCTGGGACGCCTGGGCGACCCGAAGGAGCTCATCGGCGCCATGCTGCTCCTGGCCTCCGACGCGGGCAGCTACATCACGGGGCAGACGCTGATGGTGGACGGCGGCATGTCGGCGTCCGCGGGCAACAGCCCGTACCCGGACGAGCTGCACGGGCTGGTGGAGCAGGTGATGCCGCACGGCCTCGGTGCGCGCGTGATGCCCGGCGCCGAGGGGTAGCCGCACCGCGCGTGGGTGCCGGGCGACGGGGCCCGGCACCCACGGACGCGTGCGTCAGTCGACCGCGGTGATGCGGTCGGTCGGACCCGGGGTGTACGGGTCGTTGGCCGCCAGGTGCGACGCCAGGGCGTCGATGTCGAGGCCGCCGTAGTACTTGTCGGTGCCCTGCGCCAGCGTCGCGAAGCCGTCGCCGCCGTCCGACAGGAACGAGTTCACGACCACCCGGTACGTCGCGTCGGGGTCCAGCGGCACCATGGGCGTCGCCGGGTCGGAGTCCGCGTCGACCATCACCGAGCCCGCCACCACCGCGTCGGTGGTGGGAAGCGCGGCCTGCGCCCGGCTGTACGAGTACGTGATGCCCGAGACCTGCAGCACCTTGCGCGCGGTCTCGTTGCGCCCGTTCCACTGCTCGTTCAGCACGTCGACGACCTGCCGGCCGGTGAGCGTGATGGACACGTCGTAGTTGTTGAACGGCTGCACGGCGAACGCGGCACCGAACGTCACGGCCGCGGCGTCGTTCTCGACCAGGTCGGCGCGGATGCCGCCGGGGTTCATGAACGCGATCTGCGGCGTGCGACCGCCCGCCGGGATCGTGCTCGCGTCGAGGCGCTGCGCGTCGGCGATGAGGTTGCCCAGCGGCGACTCGCCGTCGGCGTCGGCGGTGCGGCTGAGCGTGTTCACCGCGTCCGTCGGGGCGAGGTGGCCCAGCACGCGGTTGGCGATGGGCGCGACCAGCGCCTTGTACGTGCCGATCAGCTGGGTGATGTCGGCACGCGGGGCCGTGTCGGTGTTGGTCACGATGACGTTGCGGGCGGTGACCGACGGGCGCACCACGTCGCGGGTCCGCTTGTCGAGCGTCACCTGGATGTTGGTGATGATGCGCCCGAACGACGATGCGCTGGTGACCCGGCGCGGGTTGCCGGCGGGGTCGTCGATCACGCAGTTGTACGCCTGGTGCGTGTGGCCCTCGATGACCAGGTCCACCTCGGGCGGCAGCTGCCGGGCGATGTCGATGCCCGGGCCCGTCACGTCGGCGCAGCCGTCGTACTGGGTCGCGTCGGCCGGGGTGCCGCCCTGGTGCAGCAGCACCACGATGGCGCGGACGCCCTTCTTGCGCAGCACCGGCACCAGGTTCTCGACCGTCTCGACCTCGGGCGTGAACGTGAGGCCCTCGACGCCCGACTTGGTGACGATGTTGGGCGTGTCCTGCAGCGTCAGGCCGATGAACGCCACCTTGATGCCGCCGACCTTGCGGATGCCGTACGCGGGCAGCACCGTACGGTTGCCGCCCGTGTAGAACGTGTTGGCGGCCAGGTACCGGAACGACGCGCCCTGGAACGACGTGCCGGGGATCGGGCACGAGTTCTGGTTGTTGGCCCCGTCACCGTCGGCCAGGCAGCCGCCGTACTGCATGCGCTGCAGCTCGCGATACCCCTCGTCGAACTCGTGGTTGCCGACGCTGGCGAAGTCGAGGCCCATCAGGTTGAACGCCTCGATGGTGGGCTCGTCGTGGAACGCGGCGGACAGAAGCGGCGAGGCCCCGATGAGGTCGCCGGCGGCCACCGTCAGCGTCTGGGCCCCGCGTGCGCGGGCCTCGGCGCGCAACCGGTCGAGGTGGGCGGCCAGGTACTCGGCGCCCCCGGCCGGGGTGGTGTTGATGCGCCCGGAGGAGCTGGTGGGCGGGATCACCTCGAGGTTTCCGTGGAAGTCGTTGAGCGCCAGCAGGTCGAGGTTCACCAGCCGGTGTGGCGGTGGCGCCTTCGGACCCTTGGGGGCCTTGGGGCCCTTCGCGCCGGGGGCGCCGAACGCTGCGGGGGCGATGGCCAGCGCGGTGGCGACGGCCGCGCAGGCGGCCGTGCGACGACGGGGCATGCGCATTCTGCGTGCTCCTTGGGTCGTGTGCGGACCCGATCACGCTACCGCGGCCCGCCGGCGCGGCGCGATGGGCGATTGGAGTTTTTTCGTAACAGCGGGCACGTACGACCGCCGCCGAGGGCTGGCGTGAGGCGGACCGGACGCACGAGGATGACGCGGATTCCACACACGCAATGCGAGGCACCGCCGGCAAGCAGGTGAAGAACGGCTCGCTGACCGGCGTCGACATCAAGAATGGATCGCTGGGCACGGCCGACCTGAGCGCCCGCGCCCGCGCGCAGTTGCGGGGATCCGCGGCGGCGCGGGACCGGCCGGCGCCACCGGTCCTGCGGGCCCCGCCGGGCCGACGGGTCAGACGTGCCAGACGGGTGCCACGGGGGCTCGCGGTCCCAGCGACGCGTACTTCGGCATCGGCAAGGTGCCCCCGCCGGCACTCACCGCCGGCGCGACGGTGACGCTCGA
>CAUJCX010000015.1 GCA_963169235.1 Actinomycetota bacterium
CGCGCCAGGTGGCCCACGCGCCCGAAGATGTAGAACGTGCGGGCCACGTTCTTCGGCATCTCGTGCGTCTTGGAGTACTCGTCGAAGTCGCGGCTGATCGCGAGCTTCGCCTGGTACGCGCCCACGCCGATGAACACCAGGCCGGCGAGCACGATGAGCAGGCGCCCGGCCGGCCACGTCATCACGTCGGCGGCGATGCTCTTCGGCGGAGTCTTCTTGGCGGCGCCGATCAGCGTGGTCACCGCCATGCCCAGAAACAGCGTGTACGCCAGGCCGCTGGCCACGGCCGCCACGCGCTCGCCGGTTGAGTAGCTGCCCTGCTCGGGGGTGCGGCCCACCGCGGCCTGCACGAACCGCCACACGGCGTAGCCCAGCAGGCCGACGGCGAGGGCCGTCACCAGTACCTTGCCCAGCGGCTTCTCGAGCAGCTCGGCGATGGCTCCTTGCTGGTTCGGGGCGTGCTCGGCCGTGTGGTTGCGGGCAAGCCCGAACGCCAGCACCCCGATGAGCACGTAGATGAGGCCGCGCGACACGTACCCTGCGCGTGCCAGCGCCTCGAATGCACGCGAACGGCTGAAGTCACGAACTGAGGTTTCGGCGGTCATGAGTGCTACCTGTCGTGTCGGCGGGACAGATTGGGCGGATCAACGTACGCGGACGGGAGAACGGTCATGAGTGAGGGCGTCATCGCGGTGGTCGGGCACTCCGGCAAGACGTTCGGCGAGGGGCTGGACGGCCTGCGCGACGCGCTGGCCGCGCGTGGCGTCAGCGACCCGTTGTGGCTGGTGGTCGACGACGGGGCGCTGCTCACCGACAAGGCCCGCGAGGCGGTCGACAAGGGGGCCGACCTGGTGATCACGTGGGGCGGCGACGGCACCGTGCAGTGCTGCGCCGACGCGCTGGCCGGATCGGGCGTGCCCATGGCCATCATGCCCGCGGGCACCGCCAACCTGCTGGCCGCCAATCTGGGGGTGCCGCAGGACATCGACGAGGCCCTCGACATCGCGCTGGACGGGCGCCGCGTGAAGCTTGACGTCGGACGCGCCAACGGCGAGGTGTTCGCCGTGATGGCGGGCGCCGGCATGGACGCGCTGGTCATCGGCGGGGCCGACGACGACGTGAAGGCCAAGATCGGCCGCCTGGCGTACATCGCATCGGCCGCCAAGAGCGTGCGGGCCGACCCGTTCGTCGCCGAGATCGAGATCGACGGCGAGCAGTTCTTCTCGGGCGAGGCCACGTGCGTGCTGCTGGGCAACGTGGGCGAGTTGTTCGGCGGCCTTCAGCCCTTCCCCGACGCGCAACCCGACGACGGCCGCCTGGAGGTGGGCGTCGTCACCGCCGACGGCACGCTGCAATGGCTGCGCACCATGGCCCGCGCGGTCGCGGGCCGGGCCGCCGAGTCGCCCGACGTCGACGAGACCACGTTCACGCGGCGCGGCACCATCCGCTTCGACCGCGACGTCGAGTTCGAGCTCGACGGCAACGAGCGCGGAGCGGTGCGCGAGATCGACCTCGAGGTGGATCCCGGGGCGCTGGTGGTGTGCGCGCCGACCCGTCAACAGGAGTCCTGAGCGGGCGCGTCGGTCACGGGGGCGGCGGCGGCATCGTCGCCCCGGTCGCGCGCGCGGCGACGGCTCACCACCACCGCCGCGCGGGTCGCCATCAACGCGATGGCGATGCAGCCGATGCCCACCAGCGTGCCCGATGCGACGTCGGTGGGATGGTGCATGCCGCGCATCATCCGCGACAGCATCACGATGGCGGGTAGCGCGACGGCCAGCACCCACAGCACCCGCAGCCGGGGCCAGCGCGAGGCCAGCACCAGCACCAGGCCCGCGTACACGGCCACCGACGCGCCCGTGTGACCCGACGGGAAGCTCTGGTCCATAGGCAGTTGCGGGTCGAGGCGGGTCACGTCGGGGCGCTCGCGCGACACGGTGAGGGTGGCGATCCGGTACACGGCCAGCTCGGCGGCCCCCGCCGCCACCATGAACGCCGCCACCTGGAACCTCTTCAGCACCAGGGCCACCAGCGACACCAGCAGCACCACCGCGGGCAGCACCGGGGCGTCACCCACCAGCGAGCCGATGTTGGTGAGGTGGTTGACCCGGGCCGAGCGCAGCTCGGTCAGCTCGCGCACCACCCGCTCGTCGGGGCTCTCAAGACCCGCCGGCAGCAGCACATGCACCAGCAGCACTCCCCAGAGGATCGTCACCACCGTCAGCACCACGATGCCCAGCAGCAGACCGATGAACCACACGGCGGCGGGATGCAGGCGCCCGAGGGCGGCGGCGACGCGGCGGGCCGGGCCGTCGCCCTCGCGCGGCTCCAGTACGGGGATGTCGTTGATCATCGTCCCAGCCTCCAGTGTGTGACGCGGCGGTTGATGCCTTCGGGGGCGTGCATCTTCAGCAGGCCGCGGCCGAAGAGGATGGCGCAGGCCGCGAACCACGCCCATCCCACGGCGAGGCCCGCGACGACGTCCGAGAACCAGTGGACGCCCAGCATCACGCGGGTGGAGGCCACGGCCAGGGCGACGGCGACGGCGGCGGCGCCCAGTGCGCGCCGCCACCGCCACGACATGCTGCGGGCCACCACCAGGGCTGCGGCGGCGTAGAACGCGGCCGCCGTGGCTGAGTGACCGCTGGGAAACGACGGCCCCAGCGCCGCGGCCTCCTCCACGATGGCGGGGCGCGCCCGGTCGGCGATCAGCTTGAGGATGTTGGTGAGCGCCGACACGCCCAGGGCGGCGGCCAGCAAGAACGGCGCGGCCCAGCGGTTGGGCCGGCGCACCATGTCCACGACCGCCACCACGACGCCCACGATGATGGTGTCGACGGTGTCGGCCAGGTCGGTGACCCAGTGCAGCACCCGGTCGCTGGTGGGCGTGGCGACGCGGCGTCCCCACTCGTTGGCGCTCGAGTCGAGGTGGCGCAAGGCGTCCGAGTGGCGCATCGCGAGCCACGCGACCGCCAGCACCATCGCGCCCGCCACGATTACCGCGGCCGCGGCCGTCAGCAGCACGCCCGACGCCACGCCCGGGCCGCGTCGGCGGGTGATGAAGCTGCGCATCGCGCCGTGGGGCGCCGTGCTCGCCTCGGGACGCAGCATCGCCGGGAAACGGCCCACCAGCCACCAGCCGATGAGCGCCCCACACGTCGCCGCGACCAGGACAACCAGGTATGGGATGCGTCACCCGCTTCCGGTCCGCGATGCTGGGCGCACACTGTGACGCCGCCGCAACATCTTGGCGCGGAAAACCGCCGAAAAGTGGTGTTCGGAGCGGTAAAGATGCGGCGCGGGCGGGATCGCGGGAGCGTCGTATGATCCCCGCACCATGGCGACGAACGACGATTTCCCCGAGCTCGACGCCCCGGTCGACGGCGACACACCGGACGGCGTCCCCGACATCCTGGTGGGCCCGGTGCAGCGCTTCCGCGGTGCCGGGGGCGAGGCCACCGTGTTCCTGGAGCTCAGCGCGGCGTGCGAGGTGGAGCTGCGCGCCGGCGGTGACGACCCCGTCACCACGCGGGCGCGCACGTGGGAGCTGCGCGGGCACCACTACGTGCTGCTGATGGTGAGCGGCCTGCCCGACGACCGCGCCGTGCCGTACGAGGTGTGGCTGGGCGACACGCTGGTGTGGCCCGACCCGGCGCGCGACCACCCGCCCAGCGTGTTCGCGCCGCCCGCCGACCATCGCCTGCGCCTGTCGTTCGGGTCGTGCCGTGAGCTGGGCCCGTACGACGAGGACGGGCTCGACCAGTGGGGCGCCGACGCCCTGGTGGGGCTCTCCCGCCGGCTGCAGAGCAGCGACCACGGCGACTTCCCGCACCTGCTTCTGCACCTGGGCGACCAGGTGTACGCCGACGAGCCGTCGCCCGACATCGCCGACCGCCTGCGCGAGCTGCACCGCGACATCCACGACGACGCCCGCGAGGAGATCCGCAACTTCGAGGAGTACACGTGGCTGTACCACACCACGTGGATGCACCCCGACGTGCGCTGGCTGCTGTCGACGGTGCCCAACGCCATGATCCTCGACGACCACGACCTGCGCGACGACTGGAACACGTCGGCGTCGTGGCGGCGGGATGTGCAGACCCAGCCGTGGTGGCGCGACCGCGTCATCGGCGGGCTGGCGTCGTACTGGGTCTACCAGCACATCGGCAACCTGTCGCCCGCCGAGCTGCACGACGACCCGGTGTTCGCGGCCGTCACCACGCAGCCCCCCGACGAGGCGTGGGACACGCTCGAGCAGTACGCGTGGAGGGCCGACACCGAGCCCGACTCGGCGCGCTGGTCGTTCGCCCGCGACCTGGGCCCCGCGCGCCTGCTGGTGGTCGACTCGCGTTGCTCGCGGGTGCTCGACCCGCCCGAGCAGCGCGCGCTGGTGGACGACGTGGAGTGGGCGTGGCTGCGCGAGCGGGCGCTGGCGGCCACCGACACCCGCCATGTGCTGATCGCGACCACGCTGCCGGTGTTCCTGCCGTACGGCGTGCACCACCTGGAGACGTGGAACGAGGCCGTGTCGACCGGGGCGTGGGGACGGGCGTGCGCGTGGGCGGGCGAGCACATCCGCCAGGCGGTCGACCTGGAGCACTGGCCGGCGTACCACCGGTCGTTCGTCGCGATGGTCGACCTGCTGGGCGACCTGGTGCGCCGCCCCGACCCTCCCGCCAGCATCCTGATGATGTCGGGTGACGTGCACTTCTCGTACACGGCCCGCGTCGAGCTGCTGGACGCCCCCATGGACCGCACCGCCGTGCACCAGCTGGTGCAGTCGCCCATGCGCAACGCGCTGCCCAAGGTGATGGTGGGCGCGTTCTGGACGTTCCAGACGTGGCTGTCGGCGCAGGTGCTGCGCCCGTTGCCGCGGCTGGCCGGGGTGGGCGACCCAGCGGCGCACTGGCGCTTCGACGGACCGCTGGAGTTCGAGAACGGCGTGATGACGGTGCATCTGGACGACGACCGCGCCGACGTGGTGGTGAGCCGCGCCCGCGTGGACGACGACGGCCGCGAGTACCTCATCGACACGGCCACGAAGAAGCTCACCACGCCGCTGCCCCCGGCGCGTCCACGCTGGGCGGCGCTGCGGCGGGCGGCTCGGGCGGTGGCCCGCAAGGTCCGTCGCGGGGCGTGACGGCAGACGGCGTCCGGCCAGCCCCCGTCTCTGGAACGGGCGGCGCCCGCATGCGAGTCTGTGGGCACCACCAGGGGACGACCCTGAACGAAAGCCTCACTCGCGGAAGGACACACCCGTGAAGAAGCTCTTTCGGTTGCTGAAGCTGGCGACCGCGGCGTTCGCCGCATTCAAGGCATACGAGGCGTGGCGCGGCACGTCGAAGGGCGACAACCGCGACGCATCGGGCCCCGGGGGATACCGGTGAGCCCCCTGGTCGAGATCGGCCACCCCGACGTCGACGTGGGTGCTGAGGCCGATCGCATCACCGCCGCGCTCAAGGAGGGCGGGCTGACGGTGACGTCGCCGCTGTCGCCCGCCACCGTGCGGGTGGGGGTCGACTCGGCTGGTCTCGACGACGACGCGCTGCAGACCCGGGTGGAGCAACTGCTCGACGATGCATTCCCGGCGTTCGTCGGGATGAACGGTTTCTACGCCAAGGTGGTGGGGAACGCGTGACCCGCGTCTGCCCCGGCACCGGCGTACGATGGGCCCGACTCCACGCGCGTCGCGCGTGGCGAGGCTCCACAGAAGGAGGGACGTGATGGCAGAACTCCCCGTAGCCCAGCTGAGCGACTGGGTCGAGCAGACCGGCCGCACTCTCACCGGGAAGGCCCGGCGCCGCGACGCCGCCGACGTGGCGCGCGCGTTCACCCATGCGGTGCGCGACCTCGACCGCGGTAGCGTGAAGCGCCTGACGCAGCGGGTCGCCCACGACGATGATTTGCGCGACGCACTGGCCACGCTCACCGGCTCACTGCGCGACGTCGGCTCGAAGACCCCCGCCGTCACGCGCAAGGTGGCCGACACCGCCGTCCGCGACCGGCGCGTGGGGCGTCTGGGCATGCTGGTGGCCGCCGCGGCCGTTGCGGCGCTGGTGCTGCGCGCGCTGATGCGCCGCCGCTCCGCCGGCGACCCGGCCGCCGTGTTCGATGCGCACATCTCGTCGAACGGCGCCGCCTCGCACGTACACGCAGACGACGCCGAGGTGGGCGAACCGTCCGCATGACGCTGTGACACGGTGCGGGCTCCGGGCCCGCACCGCACGCGGCTGGCTCCCTGGCTCAAGGCAGTTGCGCATCGGACCGATGGGGATACGACGTCCTCCACCGTCGACCGGCGCGCCATCACCGGCGAGCGGACCGTCTCGCGCCGCCGTCTCCCGGGAGCGCTGCACTGACCCTGACCCCCACAGTAGTTACGGTATTCGCCCTTGCGCTGGGGGCGCTGGCGCTGGTGGTCTGGGGGCTCGTCGACCGGCGCCGCTCTCCGGCGTCCCCGTACGTCCTGATGCACGCCTGTGCGTCGCTGGTGGTGGCGTGCGCGCTGGGGGGCGCCGCGGCGGCACGCGATACGACGCTGCGCGAGGTCATCTGGTCGGGGACGGTGCTGGGTCTCGCGGTCATCGGGCCGGCGTTCTACGCGGCGGTCGCCTCGTGGGTGGGGGCACCCGCCCTGCGCTCGCGCGTCGGCCGGGCGGTGGCGTGGAGCCCCGTCGTGGTCGTCAGCTGCCTCGTGGCGACGAACCCGTGGCACCGCGGGCTGTGGACCACGGCCATGATGCGCCAGCAGGCCCCGGGCGAGGTGCTCGACCTCGACTCCACGCCGTTGTCGACGGCCGCGTACCTGTTGCCGGGCCTCTGCGCGCTGGCGGCGCTGGGCCTGGTGGGGGTCGCGTTCATCACGGCGCCACGCCTCTACCGCGGTGGGCTGATCACGCTGGCGCTGGGCGTCGCCGTGTCCGTCGCGCTCGGCGTCCCGTCCACGCTCCCCGGGGGCGAGCCGCTGCGTTCATGCGTCGGGATGCTGGGGCTGCAGGCCAGCACCGCCGCGCTGCTTTTGTGCATGCGCCGCCACCCCATCGTGGTGCAGCGCTACGGCTTCCGCCAGGCCACCCGCGACACCGTGGTCGAGCTGATGAGCGAGGGCGTGGTGGTGATCGACTCGACGGGCCTCATCGTCGACCAGAACCCCGCAGCCACGGGCCTTCTGGAGCTTCCCCACACGCTGGTGGGGGCGTACTACGACCGGGCCCTCCCGGAGTGGCTGTGCCACCAGGTGGCGGAGGCCGGCGCCACCCCTGCGACCATCTCGCGCACCGTCGAGAGCGGCAGCACGCTCGATCTCACGGTGACGCGGGTGGGGGGCGAGGGCCCTGGATCCGAGGTCATCGTGGTCATCCGCGACGGGTCGGCCCGGGCGCGCGCGGAGGCCCGCCTCGAGCAGATGGCGCACCGTGACGCGCTGACGGGCCTTCCCAACCGGGCGCGCCTCGACGTGGAGATCGCCCGTCGCATCGTGGGCGACAACCAGGTCGCGTTCATGCTGCTCGACCTCAACGGCTTCAAGGCCGTCAACGACACGTACGGCCACGGCAGCGGTGATCAACTGCTGCGCGAGGCCGCGCTGCGGTTGAAAGACTGCGGCATCCCCGGGGCGTTCGTGGCGCGGCTGGGCGGCGACGAGTTCGTGGTGATGGCCCCGTACCGTGACGAGCGGCACGCCCGCCGGCTGGCCGACCGGGTGGCGTCCATCTTCGACCGCGACATCGCCGCCGTCGGCCACGGGCTGCGCATCACCGCCAGCGTCGGCCTGGCCCTGGCGCCCCACCACGCCCACGACATCCTGCGCTGCGCCGACGTGGCGATGTACCAGGCCAAGGCGAGCCCCGGGCGGGTGGTCGTGTACGACCCCGCCACCGACCCCAACACGCCCGAGCGCCTGCGGCACCTGTCCGACCTGCGGGGTGCGGTGGCGCGCGACGAGCTGGTGCTGCACTACCAGCCCGTCTACGACCTGCAGCGTGAGCGCACCGCCGGGGTGGAGGCCCTGGTGCGCTGGAACCACCCCACCCGGGGGCTTCTGTACCCCGCGGACTTCCTGGGTGAGATCGACGAGGCGGGCATCGGGCGCGACCTCGCCCGCTGGGTCATCCGCCGCTGCCTGGCCGACCGCGCCGCGTGGCCCGTGGGACCCGACGGCTTCCAGGTGGCGTTCAACCTCAGCGCCCGCGACCTGGCCGATCAGGACCTCATCGACGACGCCCTCGCGATGCTGGGCGACAGCGGCCTGGAGCCCGCCGACGTGATCGTGGAGGTCACCGAGACGGTGTTCCTCGACACGGCCATCGACACCGCGGCCAACCGCAGCATCCGCCGCCTGCGTAAGGCCGGGGTGCGGCTGGTGCTGGACGACTTCGGCACGGGTCACGCGCCGGTGACGATGCTGCGCGACCTACGCGGCAGCGTCGCCAAGATCGGCGGGGTGTTCGTGGTGCAGATGCGCGCCGACGCCGACGACCTGGCCCTGGTGAAGGGCCTGGCCGAGCTGGCGTTGCACCTCAACTACGCGGTGCTGGCCGAATGGGTCGAGGACGAGGAGACGCTGGAGCTGGTGCGCGACATGGGGTGCCGTTTCGTGCAGGGGTTCCACATCGCGCGTCCGATGCCCAACGAGAGCCTGGTGGCGTGGATGCGCGGCGACGCCCGCCGCACGGCCGCCGCGTCCGACCGCCTGGGGGCCACCGGGACGTGACCGTCAGCGACGTTTGTCCCGGCTGAACGATGCGCCGGGACGCGACCGCTGATGGGTTGCGCATTGCGGGCAATCCCGGGCGGCGGACGCGGTGAAACCGTCACCGTCCGTTGCATCACAACACTTTGCCCGCGCGATGGTCTCGTTAAGATCGTGTCATGAACGGGACACTCTTCTTCATCACGATCCTCTACTCGATCGTGACCGTCATCGGCGTGGCCGTCTACTTCGTCGTCATCGCTTCGACCAAACGTGGTCGAAGGGAAGGCGGCGGCGAGGCGCCCATCGCCAGCATGCACCGCGCGGAGCCCTGGTGGGCCGTGTTCGCGCTGGTGGTGGTCACGGTCCTCTTCTTCGGCACGCTCGCGGGCGTGCCGTGGCTCAACCGCGCGAAGGCCGACGCGACGGTCAACGTCAAGGCCCTCCAGTTCGTCTTCGTCATGCAGCCCGCCACCGTCAAGGCGGGCAACGTCGATTTCAAGGTGACGTCCGACGACGTCAGCCACGGCTTCGGCCTGTTCGACCCTGACGGCAAGATGGTCAGTCAGATCCAGGTGGTGCCCGGCGTCACCTCGACGCTCTCGACCAAGCTCACCAAGACCGGCAAGTACAAGATCCTCTGCTTCGAGTACTGCGGGGTCGGGCACGCCCAGATGATCGGCCAATTCGAGGTGACCAAGTGACCGCCACGCACGAGCACATCTCCGTCATGCCGGCGGGCACCCTGCCGTACGACGACGCCCCCGTGCTGAACGCGGCCGACGTCGCCCGCACCGAGGCCCTCACCCGGCGCTTCTGGTGGACCTCGACGCTGTTCCTGGTGATCGCGGGCCTCCTGGGCCTCATCCTGCGCAGCTATCAGGCCGAGATCATCTCGCTGCCGGGCAACCAGACCGACCAGGCGAACCTCTGGTACGCCCTGATGACCGCCCACGGCCTCGGCGCGTTCGTCGCGTGGGCCGCGTTCTTCCTGATGGGAAGCATGCTGTGGCTGCTGATGCGCCTGGGCTTCCCCCTGCGTACGTACGTGTTCGCCGAGCTCTCGTACTGGACGATGGTGCTGGGCACGCTGGGCATCGTCATCTCGACTCTGCTGATGCGGTTCGCCGGCTCGTGGGTGGCGCTCTACCCGCTGCCGTTCCACTCGCAGGGGCGCTGGACCAGCGCCGCCACCGGCGTGTTCTCGGCGTCCGTGCTGCTGGCCGGCGTCAGCATCATCACGTGGTGCGTCGCGCTGATCATCTCGGTCACCGGCCCCGCCATCAGCGGCGAGCAGAAGACGGGCTGGTTCGGCCGTCTGGGCCTGGCGCTGGGCTTCGGCTACCTGTGGCCCAGCCGCTTCAAGGCCGACCGCGAGGTGCCGTACCCGATCATCCCCATCACCGTGATCGGCATCAACATGTTCTTCATGACGCTGCCGTTCGCGCTGCTCTTGGTGCTGATGCTGGTGCAGGTGTTCGACTCGTCGTTCTCCACCGACCCCCAGCTGGCCAAGAACCTCCTGTGGGCGTTCGGGCACCCCGTCGTCTACCTGCTGCTGTTCCCCGTGGTCGCGGCGCTCTACTACTTCATCCCGCGCTACGCGAAGCGGCCATTGGTGTTCGGCAAGGTGGTGGTGCTCGCCTGGACCATCGGCCTGCTGGCCAACATGTTCCTGTGGGCTCACCACATGTACATGGACTACCCGGACGGCTCGGCTCAGAGCTTCCTCAACATGACGCACGAGCCGATCACGTTCGCGATCACCCTGCCGTCGGCGCTCAGCCTGTTCGGGCTGGCGTGCACCATGTGGCGCTCCGACTTCGAGTGGAGCCCCGGGTCGCTGTTCATGATCGCGGGCATCGTCGGCTGGCTCAGCGCCGGCTTCCAGGGCGTGCTGAACGCCACCATCCAGTTCAACGTGGTGCTTCACAACACGCTGTGGGTGGTGGGGCACTTCCACCACATGGCCCTCCTGGCCATGGGCATGGTGATCTTCGGCATCTTCTACGCCGGGGTCCCCACGCTGCTCAAGCGCGAGCTGTACAGCGAGAAGCTGGCCAAGATCCACTTCTGGGGCATGCTGATCGGCGGCTACGGCTGGGTGATCTGCTGGCTCGGACAGGGACTCGACGGCGCCCCGCGTCGCTGGGACCTCCTGCCCGACGGCTTCGGCTGGCAGATCTGGACCGAGCTGTCCATCCCGTTCATGATCGTGCTCGCGCTGTCGATCCTGACCGGCCTGTACAACATCGTCCGCACGGCGATGAGCTCGCCCTGGCGGGTGAAGGAGGGCGTGACCAGGGTCTGACCCTGCACGACCCACGCGGTTCCCGGGGCCGGCTCACGCACGCGATGCGGGAGCCGGCCCCGATGTGTTATCCCCCTCGTACCGGACAGGGAGGGCTGCCGTGCGCCCCGTGATCACCCACATCCCCCATTACGCCCTGGCGCTGGCGCTGGTGGTGCTCTACTTCTGGATGGAGCGGGCCGAGCGCCGCAACGAGCAGGCGGCCCGCGAGCGCGGCGAGCTGTCCGACGACGCGGTGGCCGGCCCCAAGGCCCAGCAGGCCCTGGGCCTGCTGGTGGGGGTGGGCCTCATCACGTCGGTCGGGGCGCTGCTATGGCACTCCAGCCGCAGCGAGCTACCGGGGTGGAGCCTGGTGCTGACGTACGTCGGCGTGGGGCTGGTGGCCGCGCTGTGGGCGGCGTGGTCGGTGCCGCGGCGCCTTCCCACCGCCGTCGCCCAGCGCATGGGCGCCGTCGGTCGCATCGTCGTGCGCAGCGTGGTGTGGCTGGTGCTGGCGTGGGGCGTGTTCTTCGCGGGCATGCTGCTGTCGCAGGGCGTGGTGCTGCCCGGCACGCCCCACTAGCGGGCGGCAGGCGGGCGCTACCGCTCCCGCCACCACGTGAACGCGCGCAAACGCGGGTCGTTCAGGCGGCGGAACACGTTGCTGGCGCAGTGCAGCTCGCCGCCGGACAGCGTGTGCGTCACCGCGAGACCGACCGCTTTACGACGTGGCGACAGATGCGACACGAAACCCCGTCAGGGGCGCCGCGCCCTCAGGACGCGGCGTCGTCCCGCGGCGGGTCTTTGCGCGTGCTGCGCAGCTCGTCTGCCAGGCGGTCGGCGCGCCGGGACGAGCGGTGGCGCATCACCATCTGGTACCGCCAGAACACGAACCCGATGGCGGCGACGACGGCACCCACCAGCGAGGCGCCGCGGAACGCGGGGGCCTCGACGTCGAGGATGCGCTCACCCGCGTGGGCGGCGTTGCCCGTGCCCACCACGATCGACAGCGTCATCAGGTTGGGTGCGGCCAGCACCAGCGCGACGATCGCGCCCGCGATCCACACCTTGTACGGCCACCGGGGGCGCATCGCGAACCACAGCGCCATCAGCGGCAGCAGGGTGAACACGAAGCCGTAAAAGAGGCCCAGGCCGATGCCTGAGGTCATGCGTCCGTCGGCCTGCCCGCCCACCGTCTGCGCCCACTCGCGCGGCACGACGGCCGACGCGATGAGCGCCACCACCAGCACCACCACCAAGCCGATGGCGACCACCAGGATGCGGCGGGGCCAGTTGACGTGGCGGATCTCGCGGGGCGGGGGCGCGGCGTCAGTCATGGCGGCATCCTCTCACGCCCGTCCGCGGCGGCGCTGTCACCGCGCGGGCAGCTTGCCGCGGCGGCGCAGGTAGTCGATGACGCCGTCGGCGACCGCCCCGGCGACCAGGTCGGTGCGCGACAGGAACGCGTCGTCGGCGCCGCCGGCGCCGCACTCCACCAGCACGCGCGCGGCGGTGCGGGTGCGGTAGAAGCCGTAGAAGTACTGCATGCGGGTGTTGCCACGGCGGGCGACGACGCCCCCGAACGGCGCGGTGGCCCCGTTGGCGCGCACGTGCACGGCGCCCAGCCGCGTCGAGACGAACCGGGCCAGCGAGAGGGAGCGGCGCTCGACGACGGGCGTCACCCGGGTGGCCTTGCGGTGGGGCGCGCTGTCCGAGTACGGCCGGGGGCTGCCCGTCCCGGAGCCCTCCCCGTGGTAGTAGTTCTCGCCGCGGGTCGGGTCGGAGACCGCGTAGCCCACGGCGGCCTGGCCGCCCGGTGAGTCGTGGTGGATGCTGATGAACACCTGCCCGCGTGCGCCCCACGGCGTCACCCGGCCCGGCGTGTGGCGGGCATCGGCGCCCGCGGCCCGCAGCCGCTTCTCGACCGCCGCCGCCACCCGCCGGTTGAAATCGACCTCGCCGAACGGTCCGGCCGACGTGCCCGTGCTGGCGAGGTAGCCGGGCTCGCGCGGGGACTCGTGCCCGGCCTGCACCCACACCAGCGGTGCCGCGGCGGACGCCACCGACGGGACGGCGACGGCCGTGGCGGCGGTGAGGGTGACGGTGACGGAGGCGAGGAACGACGGGCGGCGCATGCGGTGCTCCGAAAGTGGGGTGCGACTCGATGACGGTACACGCTCCCGGGCGACGCACTAAGCTCGGGTGATGCAGGTCTCCGGCGGACACACACCCCAGGTGGTCGCGGTGCTCGGCACGGGCGCCATGGCGCCCGAGATCGCCGTGGCCTGTGCGGGGGCCGGCTACGAGACCCTCATCCTGGGCCGCGACGCCGCCCGGGCCGAGGCGGCCGCCGAGTGGTGCCGCACGTTTGTCACCGACGCGACGGTCACGTCCGGGCTCATCGACGAGCCGCAGCTGTCGGGCGTCGACCTGGTGATCGAGACCATCGTGGAGGACCTCGCGGTCAAGCACGACGTGCTGGCGCGCGTGGAGGCGTGGTGCACGCCGGGCACCCCGATCGTCACCAACACGTCCAGCCTCACCATCGCCCGCCTGGCCGAGTGCCTCCAGCGTCCCGACCACTTCGCCGGACTGCACTTCCTGAAGCCGGCCCACCTCACGGGCGTCGTGGAGGTGATCCCCGGTCCCGACACGGGCGCCGAGGTGATCGCGGTGCTGCGCCACTTCGTGGACACGCTGGGCAAGACCCCGCTGAACGTGCGGCGCGACGTGCCGGGCTTCATCTGGAACCGCATCCAGTTCGCCGTGCTGCGGGAGTGCCTGCACATGGTCGACCAGGGGGTGGCCGACCCCGCCGACATCGACGCGGCCGTCTGCGACGGCCTGGCCCCCCGCTGGGTCGCCGCCGGGCCGCTGGCCACCGCCGACCTGGGCGGCCTCGAGACGTTCCGGCGGGTCAGCGCGCAGCTGTTCCCGCACCTCGCGCGCGAGACCGACGTGTCGGACGAGCTGACGCGCCGCGCCGACGACGGCGGGCGCTTCGCCCCCTGGACGGCCGGCGATGCCGAGGCCGTCGCGGCCCTGCGCGCCCACGCCCTGGAGGCCGGGCGGCGCATCGCGGCCGAGCGCCGGGAGATCTCCCCGCCGTGAGGTGGTCGGCGCACCTCAGCACGCTGTTCCAGGACGTCCCCGCGAAGGCGCGCCCGCAGGCGGCCGCCGCGGCCGGGTTCGCGTACGTCGAGACGTGGTGGCCGCCCGATCCCGACCCGGTGTCGTGGGCCGAGCTGGTCAACGCCGCCGGTTTGCGGGCCGCCTGCGTCAACGCCGACGGAGGCGACCTGGCGGCCGGGGAGCGCGGCTACTGCGCCGTGCCCGAACGGCGCGACGACGTGGTGGTGGCGGCCACGGCGGCGGCCCGGACGGTGACGGCGTGCGGCGGGCGGCTGGTGAACCTGCTGGTGGGGCGCGAACGCGACGGCGTCGAGACGCAGGACGCCCTCGGGATCGCCGTCGAGGCGGTGCGCGCCGCGGCCGACGCCGTGGCACCGCTGGGCGCCGAGCTGGTGATCGAGCACCTCAACCCCGTCGACGTGTCCGGCCCGCTGCTTGCCACCCCCGCCGCCGCCGACGCGTTCGTGAGGTCGGTCGCCCGCGACAACGTGTCGGTGCTGTTCGACGCGTACCACGCCGCCGCCGCAGGCCTCGACGTGGTCGATGCGCTCGCCGCCGTCACGTCGCGCGTCGGCCACGTGCAGTACGCCGACCACCCCGGCCGCGGGGCGCCGGGCAGCGGGCGCGTGTCGCTTGAGGCCCTGGTGGCGGCCCTCGTCGCCCGCGGCTACGACGGCGCCATCGGGCTGGAGTTCATCCCGGCGCCCGATTCCGGGAACGGGCTCGACGCCCTCGGCGACGTACACCCCGCGCTGCCCTTTCCCTCCCCGCCGCGCGATCCCGCAACGCCGGCACGCACGGCCTGACGTCCGCAGCGGCCGGTGCGGGCATCGGCCCGGCGCTGGCATTCGCCCCGGTGGTGCGGCACGATAGCGTCGCCGTCGCATCTCCATAACATTCACGTGTTTGCATCGTCCGCCCAGCGCGCCGCGCGGCTCGCCTCCTGCCCTCGAACGCCCGTGGCACGGGCCGGTGACGCCCGCTGATGGAGGGCCATCACCTGATCGCAGCGCTGTCGGCGGTTGCCACCGCGGCCGCGTGTGCCATGGGCATCCGGGCGTACCTGCGCGGCGGCACGCGGCGCCGGGGACCCGCCGGGAGCATCACGTCGGCCGAGCGCACCAGCCGCTGGTTCGCCGTGGTCGCCATCGGCCTGGCCGGATGGTCGTTCGCCACCCTGGTGTCGGTGCTCAGCACCGACCCCAACGTGAAGCTGTCCGTCATCACGGTGAAGGTGACGCTGATGACCGTGGTGCCGTTCTCGTTGTGGTGGTGGGCCATGCGGGTCACGGGGTGGAGGCAGGCCTTCGGCCGCGGCCTGCCCCTCCTGATCGCGCTACCCGGGGTCGGCCCCGCCCTGTGGATGTGGTTCGGTGACCCCGGCCAGCTGATGTTCACGTCGCTGGACGCGCCGTCCGACCACCGGCCCGTGCACTACGAGCTGGGCGCGCTGGGCGTGATCCACATCGCCTGGGTCTACCTGATGTCGGGCCTGGCGTTCGCGTCGTTTCTGTGGCTGGCGCAGGCCGTTCCGCGGCGCCTGCGCCGGTGGGGGTACGTGACGGCCGCGTCGTTCTCGCTGCCCGTGGCCGCCAACATCGTCACCATCGCCGGGCTCCCGGACTCGGCCGGGCACGACACCACGGTCGTCGGCATGACCGTGATGATCTTCACGCTGTGGGTGGGCACCGAGCGCCTGCACGTGGTCGACCACTCCATCGCGGTGCTGCCCATCGCCCGCGACGAGGTGGTGGAGTCGATGAGCGAGGGCGTGGTGGTGCTCGACGACAGCGCGCGCCTCTTGGACCTCAACCCCGCGGGAGCGGCCATCCTGGCCATCGACGGCCACGGCGGCGCCGTCGCCGACGACGTGCTGCCCGGCTGGAGCGACCGTCAGCCCGAGCAGCAGACGTGGGAGTTCAGCGCCCCTGGGGCCGACCCGCCGCGCGTCATCGAGGCCCGGGTGGAATCACTGGGCACGCGCCGCGACAACACCGGCACCCTGGTGCTGCTGCGCGACATCACCCGGCAGCGCAACGCCCAGGCGGCCCTCGAGCGCAGCGTCGCCCAGCACGTGCACGCGTCGCGCCACGACCCCCTCACCGGCCTGCCCAACCGCGTCCTCCTGTTCAGCGAGCTGCGCTCGGCGCTGAGCCCGTCGGGCAACGGGTGCGCGCTGTTCATCCTCGACCTCAACGGCTTCAAGGGGCTCAACGACACGTTCGGGCACCGCTCGGGCGACCGGGTGCTGCGCGACCTCGCCGGTCGCCTGGAGGTCGCCCTCGAGAAGGACGTGCTGATCGCGCGCCTGGGTGGGGACGAGTTCGCGGTGCTCGCGCCGCACGCCGACGGTGACGGGCTGGCGGCGCTGGCCGAGCGGGTGCTGGGGGCGTTCCGCGCCCCGTTCCGCGTTGCCACCACCGACGTGCAGATCAGCTGCAGCGTCGGGGTGGCGCTGGGGCCCGAGCACGGGCGGGACGCCGACGACCTGGTGCACGCAGCCGACGTCGCGATGTACCACGCCAAGCGCAGCTCCAGCCGCTGGGCCGCGTACGAGCCCGGGCTCGACGCCCGCCGGCCCGAGCAGCTGATTCTGCGCCACGACCTGCAGCGGGCGCTGGGGGCGTCCGAGCTGGTGCTGCACTTCCAGCCGCTGGCGGCCCCCAACGGCCGCATCAGCGGGGCGGAGGCCCTGGTGCGCTGGCAGCACCCCGCACGAGGGCTCCTGATGCCCGATCAGTTCCTGCCGGTGATCGAGGACACCGAGCTGATCCGCCACCTCACCGATACGGTG
This sequence comes from Actinomycetota bacterium, assembly GCA_963169235.1. GTDB lineage: Bacteria > Actinomycetota > Thermoleophilia > Miltoncostaeales > Miltoncostaeaceae > JAGQUM01. The sequence goes on from CAUJCX010000015.1 coordinate 16,909, forward strand.
ATGGACCTCGCGCTGGCCCAGTTGCGCCGCTGGGGCGATCCCGAGTTCCGCGTGGCGGTCAACCTGTCGTCTCTCGACATGCGCGACCGCGACCTGCCCGACCGCGTGGCGGCCGCGCTGGAGCGCCACGGGGTCGAACCGCGCCTGCTGACGCTGGAGATCAGCGAGAACGCCCTGTGGGGATCCGGCCTGGGCGAGGCACAGCTTGATCGCCTGCGGGAGGGCGGCGTGCGCGTGGCGCTCGACGACTTCGGCACCGGCATGGCCCCCCTGTCGTCGCTGCGCGACCTGCCCGTGGACGAGCTCAAGATCGACCGCTCGTTCGTGCACGCCATGGCCGACGACCCCCGCGACGCGGCGCTGGTGGGCGGGCTCATCCGCCTGGGCCACGACCTGGGCCTGACCGTGGTGGCGGAGGGGGTGGAGACCCGCGGGGAGGCGGCGCTCCTGGGCGGCCTGGGCTGCGACCTGCTGCAGGGGTACCTCATCGGCCGCCCCGCCGAGGCGGGCGACGAGCCGCCCACCTCGGCGGACGCCGACACCCGGGACGCGTAGCCGGCGAAGCACGAAGGGGGCGGAACCCGCGAAACGAGCGTGGTTTCGTGTCGGAGCGTGGTGCGCGATAGACTTCTCGGTCGTCGCCCGCCATTCGCGTGCCGGTGCGGCACGTCCCGGTTCAACCGCCGCGCATCGCCCGGCACCCCTCGGAGGCTGCATGACCACTTCTTCGTCCGCGCAGGCCGACTTCAAGGTCGCCGACTTGTCCCTGGCCGACTTCGGTCGCAAGGAGATCCGCCTCGCGGAGCACGAGATGCCCGGGCTGATGGCGCTGCGCGAGGAGTACGCCGACAGCCTGCCGCTGAAGGGCGCCCGCATCACCGGGTCCCTGCACATGACGGTGCAGACCGCCGTGCTCATCGAGACGCTGGTCGCCCTGGGCGCCGAGGTGCGCTGGTGCTCGTGCAACATCTTCTCCACGCAGGACCACGCCGCGGCCGCCATCGCCGTGGGCCCGTTCGGCACCGTCGACGAGCCCAAGGGCGTGCCGGTGTACGCGTGGAAGGGCGAGACGCTGGAGGAGTACTGGTGGTGCACCGAGCAGGTGCTGCTGTGGCCCGACGGTGGCGGCCCCAACATGATCCTCGACGACGGTGGCGACGCGACGCTGCTGGTGCACAAAGGCGTCGAGTTCGAGGCCGCGGGCGCCGTGCCCGACGCGGGCACGACCGATTCCGACGAGTTCCGCATCATCCTCGACGTGCTGCGCCGCTCGCTGCGTGAGGACCCGTCGCGGTGGACCAACGTGGCCAAGGAGATCAAGGGCGTCACCGAGGAGACCACGACGGGCGTCCACCGCCTGTACCAGCGGGCCGTGGCCGGTGGTCTGCTGTTCCCCGCGATCAACGTCAACGACTCGGTCACCAAGTCGAAGTTCGACAACCTGTACGGCTGCCGTCACTCGCTGATCGACGGCATCAACCGCGCGACCGACGTGATGATCGGCGGCAAGACGGCCGTGGTGTGCGGCTTCGGCGACGTGGGCAAGGGCTGCTCCGAGTCGCTGCGCGCCCAGGGCGCCCGGGTGATCGTGACCGAGATCGACCCCATCTGCGCGCTGCAGGCCGCGATGCAGGGCTACCAGGTGGCCACGCTCGACGACGTGGTGGAGTCGGCCGACATCTTCATCACCGCCACCGGGAACAAGGGCATCATCACGGCCGCCGACATGGCCCGCATGAAGCACCAGGCCATCGTGGGCAACATCGGCCATTTCGACAACGAGATCGACATGGCCGGCCTCGAGAAGCTGGACGGGGCCTCGAAGATCGAGATCAAGCCCCAGGTCGACGAGTGGACGTTCGCGGACGGCCACTCGATCATCATCCTCAGCGAGGGGCGCCTGCTGAACCTGGGCAACGCGACGGGACACCCGTCGTTCGTGATGTCCAACTCGTTCAGCAACCAGGTGATCGCCCAGGTGGAGCTGTTCACGAAGACCGACGACTACGAGCGTCAGGTCTACGTGCTGCCGAAGCACCTCGACGAGAAGGTCGCGCGCCTGCACCTGGACGCGCTGGGGGCCCGCCTGACGACGCTCAGCGAGGAGCAGGCCGACTACATCGGCGTGCCCGTCGAGGGGCCGTTCAAGCCCGACCACTACCGCTACTAGCGGCGCCGCGGCGCGGGAGGCCTCGGCCCCCCGCGCCGCCCGGGCAACCGGGTTCCCGACCTGCGGGATACACTGGTTCGCATGTCTGAGCACCTGTGTGACCTGCTGAAGATCCGCTATCCCGTGCTGCTGGCCGGTATGGCCGGTGGCCCGACCACCCCCGAACTGGTCGCGGCCGTCTCGCGCGGCGGCGGCCTGGGCGTGTTCGGCATCAACGGCATGACCACCGACGCGGTGCGGGCGGCGGTCGCCACGGCGGTGGAGGCCGCCGGCGGCGCACCGGTGGGGGTGAACGTGCTGCTGGCCGGGCCCACCGAGCCCACCACCGACGACACCGCCCTCACCGAGGGGCTGCGCGGGGTCCGCATCTGCTTCGGTCTGGAGGCGCCCATGCTGCCGCCCGCCGCGGCGCCGCGCACCGCGGCCGCCGACCTCGTGGCCGCCGCCCTCGAGGCCGGGGCGTCCGTGGTGTCGGTGGGGCTGGGCGACCCGACGCCCGTGGTCGACGTCGCCCGGGCCGCGGGCGCGCCCGTCGTCGCGATGGTCACCACCGCCGCGGAGGCCGAGCGCGTGGTGGCGTCCGGGGCCGACGTGGTGGTCGCGCAAGGGTGGGAGGCCGGCGGGCACCGCTCCACGTTCCTGTCCGGGCCCGGCGACGATCTGCCCTCCATCGGCACGTTCGCGCTGGTGCCGCAGGTGGTGCGCGCCGTGTCGGTGCCCGTGGTCGCCGCCGGGGGCGTGATGGACGGGGCCGGCATCGCCGCCGCCCTGTGCCTGGGCGCCCAGGGCGTGCAGATGGGCACCCGCTTCCTGGGTACCCGCCAGTCGGGCATCTCGGAGGCCTACCGTGAGCGCCTGCGCGCCGCCGGTGACGACTCCACCCGCATCACCCGTGGCGTCTCGGGGCGGCCGGCCCGCGGCATCCCCAACACGCTCACCCGCACCCTCGACGAGACCGGCCACCTGGGCTGGCCCCGCCAGGCGGCGGCCATCGCCGACGTGCGCCGCGCCGCGGTCGCCGCCGACGACCCCGAGCACTTCCCCCTGTGGGGCGGCCAGAACGCCGGGGCGACGGCGCGTGAGCCCGACGACGCCGAGCACCTTGTGGCCACGCTCATGCACGACGCCCGCGACACCCTGCGCCGCACAGGGGCATCACTGCCGGGCTGATGACGCGGACGAAGGGCGCAGAACTCAACTCCCGGGCGTCGCCGCACGATAGTGGGGGTGTGTCCAGGGGACGTATCGCAGTTGCCCTCCTGACGATCATCACGGCGCTGGTCGCGTCGCTGGTCGCCGCCTTCGTGGTGCACCGGGCGCAAACCAGCCGTCAGGAGCTCGAACGGGACCGTGCCATCGCGGCGGCCTCGGCGCGAGTGGCTGCGATCATGGACCTCCACATGGGCACGGTGGCGGGCCTCCAGGGCCTGTTCGAGGCGTCCGAGGGCGTCACCGAACGCGAGTTCACCGCCTACACGCGGTTTGCGTTCAACGACCCCGCGCTGGACGCCCTGTCGCTGCACGAGGCGGTCCCCTCCGCCGCGGTGCCCGCCTGGACGCGGCGCAACGGCCTGCCCATCGTCGACCTCGAGGGCAAGCGCGTGGCCGCCGCGAGGCCCGCCATCCACTACGTCATCAAATACATCGCGTCGGCGCGCCCGGACCACATGGGCAAGGGCTTCGACTCGAACAGCGACCCGTTGCGCAGCCGCGCGATCTCGGCCGCGGTGGCCCTGGACGCGCCCCAGGCGACGCTGCCGGTGACCCTGGCCAGCAGCCACCAGCCGGGCGTGGTGATCTACGCGCCCGTCCGGGGCCTGCACCCCGGCCACCCCGAGCTGGTGGACGTCGTCAGCGCGATGGTGGGCACCACCGAGCTGGCCAGCGAGGTCACCAGCGTGCTGCCCAGCGGCTCGCGCGTGCACATCACCGACGACGGACGCCTGGTGGCCGGTGAGGCGCTGCCCGGGGGCGGTGCCCACCGACGGCTCTCGGTCGCCGGCCGGCTGTGGGACATCCACATCCAGCTGCCCGCGGCCGGCGGTGACATCACCGCGCTCGCGATCGCGGGTGGTGGCATCACCGCGGCGCTGATGGGCCTGTGGGTGCTGCTCCTGACGATCCGTCGCCAGCGCTACACCATGCAGCAGCTCGACCTGCAGACCGAAGCCCGTGACCGCGCCGAGTCGGGCCTGCGGGCGAGCGAGAACCACCTGCGCACCCTGGTGTCCGACGTGCCGACGGGCCTGTTCACCATCGACGGGGAGGGCCGCGTCGTCACCGCGAACCCCGCGTGGTGCGCGCTCACCGGGCGCGACGGCGACGGGCTGGCCGGCGTGCACTGGAGCGACATGGTGGCACCGGACGACCACGACCGCGCGGCCGAGTCGATCGCGGCCGGCGAGTCGGCCGTGTTCCGCATCCGGCGCCCGTCGGGGGACGTGCGCTGGGTCAACTGCAGCATGTCACCCACGTACGGCGCCGACGGGGAGGTCTCGGGCGCCATCGGCTTCATGGCCGACGTCACCGACCGTCGCACCGAACAGCTGCGCATCGCGCGCTCGGAGGAGCGCATGCGCAGCATCGTGGGCGCCATGACGGACGCCATCGTGGTGACCGACGGCGACGGCACCATCCTGTGGTCGAACCCCGCCGCCCAAGCCGTGTTCGGGTACGACGACGTCGAGCTGCTCAGCATGGCCATCGGCGGGCTGTTCGCGGAGGAGGGCGCCGACGACCCCGACTTCTTCGCCGACCGCCTCGCCGCCCACGGCCTGCTGGCCGGTGACCTGGGCTTCGCCATCCGGGGCCGGGGCGCGGACGGCCGCGAGATCCCGCTTGAGGTGCGCGTGCAGCCCCACGCGCTCGGCGAGAGCGAAGGCTTCACGGTAGTGCTGCGCGACCTCACGCAGCATGTCGAATCCGAGCGGGCCGCCGAGCAGCGGGCGCTCGAGCAGGAAGCGTTGCGCAGCCTCGCGACCCTGGTGGCCCAGCAGGTGTCCGTGGAAGCGGCCGCCGCCGCCACCATCGAGAAGGCCGGATGGACGGCGCGCGCGACGTACGCCATGGTCGTGGAGTTCACGCTGCCCGACCACGGCGAGCTGCGCGCGGTGTGGCCGTCGGCGGGTGGCACCACGCTGGACGTCGGCGACGAGCTCCGCCTTCACGACTGCGTGCCGCTGGAGGCCCTGCGCGACCACGGCGTCGCACAGCACGTGTGGGACGGCGAGGCCTGGTGGCTGCGCAGCCCGCTGCCGTCGCTGGGCACCACGCTGGCCCTGCCGATCATCGTGGACGACGTGGTGTGGGGCGCGCTGGTGGTGGCGTGCGGCCCGCACGTCAGCGTCATCGACACCGAGGCGCTGATGGAGCACTTCGCCAGCCTTCTGGGCATGGCGGTGTCGGCCGCCGAACAGCGCGCGCAGCTGGCGCGGCTGGCGTCCACCGACGACCTCACGGGGCTGGCCAACCGCCGCGCCTTCACCCGCCAGCTGGAGGTGGAGATCGAGCGCGCCCGCCGCTACGCGCGTCCCCTGTCGCTGGTGCTGTTCGACCTCGACCACTTCAAGGCCGTCAACGACACGCACGGCCACGCCGTCGGCGACCAGGTGCTCACCGCCGTGGCCAACCGCGTCGGCCGCGGTGTCCGGGCGGGCGAGATGCTGGCGCGCGTGGGCGGCGAGGAGTTCGCGTGGATCCTGCCGGAGGCCGACAGCCAGGGGGCGTCCCGCGCCGCCGAGCGCGCCCTGGAGGCGCTGCGGGGCACGACGCACGGCGCCGCCGGCATCGTCACCGCGTCGATGGGCGTCGCCCAGCTGGCGGGCCCGGAGGACGATCTGTCGATGCTGTACCGGCGTGCCGACGACGCGCTGTACGAGGCGAAGGCCGGCGGGCGCGACCGCTATCGCGTGGCCCCGCCGCCGTCGCCCGAGGCGGCTACTCCGCCGGACCCAACCGCGACCGCGTCGCGTCCGCCAGGGCCGCCCGCAGCTCATTGAGCCGCCGGCCGTCCGTCGGCCACTGAGCGACGTCGAGCACCTCGCGGATGGCCTGCGACTCCATCACCGACGAGATCAGCATGGCCGCGTCGGCGTCGGCCATCTGAGACAGGGTCCGCTCGCGCACCTCCAGCGTGGTCACCTCGCCGATGAGGCGGCGCGTGAGCGAGTCGAGGATGCCGCGCTCGAGCGGCGGCGCGCACAGGGTCTCGCCCTCGAGCCACACGAACGACGACGTGGGCGCCTCGAGCACGGCGTCGTCGTCGGCGTCCACGAACAGCGCCTCGTCGGCGCCGGCGGCCTGTGCCCGGCGGTGGGCCTGCATGTTGGCGGCGTACGACAGCGTCTTCGCGTGTGACAAGAGGGGCGTGGGCCGGTGCTGCTGCGCCGCCAGCGTCCACGAGCCCGACGTGTCGATGAGGGGCTCCTCGCGCAGCACGCGCCGGCCCCCGCGCGTGAGGATGACGCGCACGCCGCAGTCGGGCGACGCCGTCCCCGCGACGAAGCGGTTGAGGTCGTCGGCCACGGTCGCGCGGTCGAAGTCCAGGGCGATCTCCTGGCACGAACGCTGCATCCGGTCGAGGTGAGCACCCGGCGTGCGCAGCGCGCGGCCGTACGCCCGCAGGCCCTCGAAGACGCCGTCGCCACGCACGAGGCCGTCGTCGAGGGGGATGGACGCGACGTCCCCGGGGGGCACGAAATCGCCGTCGATCATGAGGGCGCGGGACGGGGCGGTGTCGGTCATGTGGCCTCCCAGGTGGTGACGGGTTCGTACGACGAGGCGCGGCGGGGTCAGCCGCCGACGGAGAAGTGCTGGTAGTCCTTGATGCCGTTCCAGCGGCCCCCCCACTGCAGACCGACCGCGTCGAACGCGGCCACCATGGGCCCGCCCTCGACGGCCATGCCGGGGCGCACGCGGGTGCGGTCGAGGAACGGGACGCTGGCGCGGTGCGACGTGCTCCCCCCCGACACGTACGGGTTCTCGATGGGGTTGACGTCGATGGCGCGCCCGTACGCGTGCTGCGACCAGCGCGACGAGCCCGTGGCCGCGCGGCAGTTGAACGCCGACGTGTTGTCGGCCTCGATCGAGCGGAAGTCGTCCCCGCCGTACGCCTCGATGGGGCGCATGCGGCGGATGGGCACCCCGGCCTCGTACATCAGGCGGAACGCGCGCAGCACCCGCGCGGCGACGTCGACGTTCACCACCACGATGCCGCGCCGCGTGCGGCCGCGGAAATCGTGGTGGGTCACCACCACGCGGCGCAGGCGGTTGAGCGGCACGGGGCATCCGGGGCGCCACACCGACGGGGTCATCCGCTGTTTCACCACCGCCGGCAGCGGGGAGACACCGCCGCGGAACGCGGGGGCGGCAGCGGCCGGGAGGGACGCGGCGCCGACCGCTACTGCGGCCGCCACGAGGGTGCGGGTGATCGCCATCGGCGCAGGATAGACCGAAACCCGCCCCGGCTCGCGGATGGCGCGGCCGCGGGGCGCCGCAGACCAGGCGCCGCCTGCGGGTGGTTTCTCCGCCGTATCCGTGTAAACCACCGATGACGCGGCCCCAGGGTGGGCTACCGTGGTTGGTGCAGTAACCGTTACTTGACACGTCACCATCGCAATGCCGCCCATCGGCGACCAGCGCTCGATAGGCAGCGGCGCACCGCAGAAAATCGCGCCCGAAGCGCCACGTGGGCCACTGAGACGGAGCATGTACTCCGAGCGGACTTGCGTCATGCGGACCCTGCGCTCTGGAGCGTGGTCGGCAGGAAAACCGGTCAAGGACCGGGCGATGGTCACAGCGTCTCGTAATCGATCGGAGGCTACATCCGACCGAGGGGTATATGAGCAGTAACACGTAGCGGGTCCTGGCAATGCCCGGAGGACGGGCGGAAACTAGGACCCGCGTCTTTCTGCGTCCCCGTCGGCACCGGCCCCCACCGGCAGGCTCAGCACGAACTCGGCCCCTCCGCCCGCGGCGTCGTGCACGTCGACCGTGCCGCCGTGTGCCCGCGCCACCTGCTGCACGATCGCCAGGCCCAGGCCGGAGCCCTCCCGGCCGCGGGCGTCGTCGGCCCGCCAGAAGCGCGCGAACACGCGCGGCTTGTCGACGTCGGCGATGCCCGCGCCGTGGTCGCGCACGCGCACCGTGCCGTCCGCGACGTGCACCTCCACCGGGCCCGCGCCGTGCCGCACCGCGTTCTCGACCAGGTTGCCGAGCGCGCGCTCGAGGGCCGTGGCGTCGGCCACCACGTGCGCGGGGGAGGCCGCGACCACGAAGTCGATGCCGGGGTGGTGCACCCGCGCACGCGCGACCACGTCGTGTGCCAGCTCGTCCAGGCGCAGGGGCTCCGCGTGGGCCGCGGGCCGCTCGCCCCGGGTCAGCTCCACCAGATCGGCCACCAGCCGCCCGAACCCGTCGATCTGGGCCGCGACGTCGCGGGCGATGCCGCGACGCTCCTGCGGCGGGATCTCGACGCCCGAGGCCAGCAGCTCGGCGTTGGTGCGCAGCGCGGCCAGCGGCGTGCGCAGCTCGTGGGACGCGTCCGCGACGAGCTGTTCCTGGGCGGTGCGCGCCTGATCGAGGCTCTCCAGCATGTCGTTGAACGTGCCGGCCAGGCGGGCGGGCTCGTCGTGCCCGGTGACGGGCACCCGGTGGGTGAGGTCGCGGGTGCGGGCCACGTGCTCGAGGCTCTCGGTGAGGCGCGTGACGGGGCGCACGCCGCGGGCCGCGACCAGCGCGCCCAGCACGGCCGAGAACGCGACGCCGGCCAGCGAGACCACCAGCAGCCGGTTGCGCAGCCGGGTGAGGTTGGCGTCCACCTCGTCGAGCGGGCGGGCCACCTGCAGCGCCATGCCGCTTCCCACCGGGACGGCCAGCACCCGCAGACGGGTGCCGGAGACGGTCACCTCGGAGTATCCGCCCGCCCCGCCCGCGGCGGCGCGACGTGCCTGCGCGTCGACGGGGATCGCGTCCTGCCCGACCGGCAGCCGCAGCGTCTCGCCGCGCACATCGACAAGCTGGCGGAACACGCCGGGGCCGCCGAACCGCCCGGCCTCGGGGCCACCGAACGGCCCCCCGCCGCGGCCCTCGCCCCTGTCGCCGCCGTGCGCCAGGTCGCGCAGGGCCCCGTTGGCCCGGTCGGCCAGGTCGCGGTCGATCTGGCCGCGCAGGGTGCTGCGGGTGGTCAGGTACGCGGCCGTCGACACCGCGACGACGGCGAGGGTCACGGCCAGGGCCGCCACCAGCGCGATGCGCGCGCGCAGGCTCACGGCTTCAGCACGTACCCGGCGCCGCGCACGGTGTGGATCTGGCGGGTGCCGCCGCCGGCCTCGAGCTTGCGGCGCAGGTAGCCCACGTACACCTCCACGCCGTTGGAGCTCGTCTGCGCGTCCACCCCCCACACGCGGTCGAGCATCTGCGTACGGCTGAGGACGCGCCCCACGTTGCGCATGAACAGCTCCAAGAGGCGCATCTCGGTGCGGGTCAGCTCCAGCGGCGCGTCGCCCCGGCGCGCTTCGAGCGTGTCGAGGTCGAGCACCAGGTCGCCCGCCTCGAGGCGGGCATCGCCGGACGTGGGATCACCCAGGTTGCGGCGCAGCAGCGCCCGCACGCGCGCCAAAAGCTCGGCCAGCGCGAACGGCTTCACCAGGTAGTCGTCGGCGCCCGCGTCGAGGCCGGCGACGCGGTCCTCCACGGTGCTGCGTGCCGTCAGCATCAGCACGGGCACCGGCAGGGCCTCGGCTCGCACCACGCGGCAGACGTCGAGCCCCGACATGTCGGGCAGGTTGACGTCCAGCACGATCGCGTCAGGCGCGCCGCGGGCCTTGTGGATGCCCCCGGCCCCGTCGGCCGCCAGCTCGACCGCGTATCCATGCGCGCGCAGGGCCCGGTCGAGCGACGTGGCGACCCGGGGGTCGTCCTCCACCACCAGAATGCGGGCGGGCATCTACGCGGTGCGCCGGGCGGCGGCGGTGGGCGCGCGGCGGTCGGTCGGGAGGTCGTTCATGCGCGGTGGCATCGTATCCGGCCCGGGCGTGGGACCGGGCCGGATACGCCGGGGCGTCAGGGCGTGGTGCCGCCCCCACCGGGGCCCATCGGGCCTCCGGGCATGAAGCCGTGGCCACCGTGGTGACCGCGGCCGCCGCCGCCGAAGCCGAAGCCGGCACCGTCGGCGGGCATCGCGTCGAAGCGCTTCAGCATGGCGTCGGCCTGGGCCTGGGTGATGAGCCCGGCGTCCACCTGCCCCTTGAGCGACGCGGCCAGGCGGGCCCGCGCCTGCGCCTTGAGGGTCTTCTCGAGCGTCCCGTCCGCCGCGGCCTTCTTCAGCGCGTCCGCCTGGGCCTGGGTGAGGCGGCCGGACGCCACCTGCTCGTCGAGGCCGGCCACGAACACGGCGGTGCGGGCCTTCTTCTCGGCGGCCTGCAGGTCGGCCACGCTGACTCCGAGCTCCTTCGCCAGCGCCGTCTCGTATGCGGTGCGGTCGGCGCTGCGGTCGGCGGCCCGCGCGCGGCTGGCCGCGGTGGCCGTGGCGCTGGGCGTGGTCGCGGTGGCGGTGGCGGCGGTGACGGTCTTCGTCGCGCCGGTGACGGTGGGCACGGCGATCAGCGCGCCGGTGCCGAGCACGGCGACGGCGCTGGTGGCCGCGAGGCCGAGGCGGGTGGAACGCTGCATGGGGTGGATCTCCTTGGGTGCGGTGACTGCCTGACACCCCAAGCATCGGTGGCGACCCTGAGACGACCCTGAGACCCGTGTGAGGGTTGCCCGCGGGCTACCGCCGCGCGGCGGCCCGTGCGGGCGGCGACTCCAGCAAGAGCGCCCACGTCACCGGGCCCGCGACGCCGTCGGGTTGCAGGCCGCGGGAGGCCTGGAACGCGCGCACGGCCGAGCGCGTCTGGGCCTTGAAGTAGCCCGTGATGGGGACGGGGTTGCCCCAGGCCCGCAGGCGCATCTGCAGCCACACCACCTGGTCGCCGTGCTTGCGCAGCTTCAGCGTGGGGTACTGGCGGCTGGTGACCGCGTCGGCGCACTGCACGGGGCGGCCCAGCGACGGCCACTGCGACGGGCGGGTCTCCTGGAAGCTCCAGTACGACGCACCCGGCCAGCCGTACGCGGCGGCCAGGCAACGGAACCGCACCAGGTCACGGGGCACCTCCCGCTCGTACGTGCCCGCGATGGGGGCGATGGGCACGCCGTACACCGAGTTGCTCACCGCGGTGCGCACGACGGCCCGGTCGACGGCCTGCCGGAACGCGCCCCAATAGATCTGGGGCATCGTGACGTCGGCGCCGTTGGGCCCTCCCAGGAACGCCGAGTACGGGAAGCGCGGGTGGTAGTCGACGTACGCGAAGCTGGTGAGCGCCACCGGGTAGTCGCGCCCCACCAGGCGGCGCAGCTCGGCCATGTAGCGGCGCGCGGCCGTGTACGTGCGGCCCTGGTAGCGGCCCTCGAACTCGCTCTCGGCGTCCACCACGAAGCAGTCGGCCCCGGCCTTGACGGCGCGCGCCGCGGTGCGTGCCTCCTGTACGGGCCGGCGCCCGTAGATGTACTGCCACGCGCACACCCGTAGCCCGGCGGCCTTGAACGTGCCGATGGAGCGGTCGAACTGCGGCCAGTAGCGCACCCCGTCGCCCGACTTCACGAACACGGTGCGCATGCCGAACGTGGTGGCCTGCGTCACCACGTTGTCGACGTCACCCGGGCGCTTGAGCTCCCACACCCACGTGCCCAGGCCGCGAAACGGCGAGTCGTCGCCCGACAGCGCGTCGGGGTCGTCGGGGCGGGAGATCGGCGACGTGTTCAGCGGACAGCGGTCGGCCAGCCCCCAGACGGTGCGCACCTCGACGGGGATGCGCGGGCATCCCTGGCCGCCGACGTCGCCCACCACCGTCCACCCGCCCGGAGGCGTGCGGCTGAACAAGAGCGGGTCGGACGACACCCCGGGGAACCGGGCCAGCGCCCAGTCGCGCCCCTGGAACGTGGCGGCCTGGGTGGTGCCGGGCACCGGTGGGATGGCCTTGGTGGACCCCTTGCGGTCGGCCGCCGCGTACGCACGAGCCAGGTCGGCGCGCAGCGCGTCGTCGACGCCCTTGGCCTGCGCTCCGGCCGGGTCGGGGCGGTCGGGCTGGCGCAGCGCCAGCCGGCCCACCAGCGACGCCACGGACGGGTCGGGCTGCTGCCCCGCGGTCGCCTGGCTCTCGATGCCGTACGTCCACTGGCCCAGCGTCGCCAGCGCCACCGTGCGCAGGCCGCCGGCCGAGTCGGCGGTGACGATGAGACGCGCGCCCGCCGGGTCGGACAGTTCGATCACCGTCTGCGTGGCGGTGTCCGAGCGCACCCGCAGCGCCCAGCGCATGGCCTCTGCACCGCGGCGCGCGGCGCTGGGCGTCGCGAACTGCACGGCCCATGCGCGCAGCGTGGGCGCCCCCGGCTGGTCGTACGACTGCGCCACGCCGCCCACCATCTGGGACGACGCGAGGCGCGCCTCGGCCTCCGGCCGCGTGCGCTCCGACGCCGCCAGCAGCGGGTCGAGCACCTGCGCGGGCGTGGCCAGCGCCGTGATCGCGCCGGCCGTGCGGGGCGAGACCCACGCGGGGTCGAGCACCCGTAGGGCCGCGTCGGCGGGCGCGGACGTCGCGGGCTCCGGCGCCGCCGCGGGCGGCGGGGTGACGGTGACGGGGACCGTCTGCGCGGCGGCGCCGGCCGCGGTGACGGCGAGGACTCCTGCCAGGAGGGGAGCGAGGGCACGCATGGCGGCCAACGTAACAGCGCTTCTTCGTTGTTCTGTGAAGGCCCGGTACGAGGACCGTGCCGAGGGCCCGCTCAGGCCGGCGGCGGCAGGTCCATGGTGAGCCGCGCGACGGCCCCGTAGTCCTGGGCCGGGTCGACCGTGAGCATCTGCGCCATCGCCAGCTCGCCGAACGGCATCGGGGCGTCGTCGAGCCCCAGCGCGTGGCCGAGGTCCTTGCACAGGTTCGCCGCCGTGAAGCCGGGACGGTGATCCCCCTGCAACACGCGGGGGAAGAGGTTCTCGAGCTGCCATGAGTTCGCGGTGGCCCCCATCAGCACGTCGCGCACCAGCCCGGGTTCGATCCCGGCCCGCTGCCCCAGCGCCAGCGCCTCCGCCGTCGCGGAGCTGATGACGCCCACGAGGAGGTTGTTCACCAACTTCACGACGAGGCCTGCCCCGACCGGTCCGCAATGGGTGCGGCGGGCGGGGTCGCCGATCGCGTCGAGCAGCGGCGCCGCCCGGTCGAGAGCCTCCGCGTCCCCGCCGCACATGATCGCCAGCGTGCCCGCCTCCGCGCCGGCGGGGCCGCCGCTGACGGGGCAGTCGACGTACGCGACCCCGGCCTTCGCGCAGCGCGCCGCGATGCGGCGGGCGACGGCCGGGGCGATGGTGCTGAGGTCGACGACCAGGCCGGGGTGGTCGCCGACGGCCAGCACGTCGTCCACCACCTGCGCGCTGTCCGCGCTGTCGGTGACGCACAGGCACACGGCCTCGCGGCCCGCGACGGCCTGCGCCAGGTCGTCCACGACGGGGGCGTCGACGCCGGTGACGCGACGCGGATCGCGCGCGAACACGGCCACGTCGTGCCCTGCGGCGACGAGGCGGGCCACCATCCACCGGCCCATCAGGCCGGCTCCCACGAATGCGACTCTCATGTCGTATTCATACGGCACCGCGTCGCCGGCTGCGCGGCCCGAGGGGTGGGGATCGCTCATCGCGAGGCCGCCGGCGTCCGGTGCGGCGTACTCGCTCGGCGCGCCATGCACTGTGCCCTAGTGCCAGCGTGCCGAATGCGGTGCACTTCGAGCGATCCCGCACGTGAAGTTTCTCGCAGTTTTCACACCTCGTCCCCTCCCCACGCGGATGGTACGCGGCCCCGGGAACTGGACGTTCGTGCAGGATGCCCATGGCATGGCCGCGAAGGCAACACGTGGCCCGCCGTGCTTGCATCTGCCTGGTGACATGTCCGACCCGACCACCCGCACCCGTGTGACCGCGCCCGACGGCGGTGGCACCGCGCCGCCCGAACAGGCGGCGACCGAGGCCGCGGCGCGCCCGCGGCGGCGTCCGCTGGTGGTGCGCGTGGTGCGCACGCTGTGGCACCTGATCGTGGGGACGACCAAACGCTCGCAGCGCGACCAGGTGACGGGGCTCGCGAGCCAGTTCGCCTACAACGCGTTCATCGCGACGGTGCCGCTGTTCATCGTGATCATCTCGGCCGTGGCCGTGCTGGGCGGAAAGGACGCGGCCGACCGCATCCAGACCACGTACGAGGAGCAGATCCCCGAGGCGTACCAGACGATCCTGCACGACGTGCTGCGCTCGGCGGCGTCCAACACGGGGCGCGCGGCCGTGTTCCTGGTGCTGGGTTCCATCGGCGCCCTGTACCTGGTGGGCAACGCCATCGGGGCGCTCATCACCGGGCTCGACCGGGCCGCCGACGTGCGCCACCGGGGCTGGGTGCGGGGCAAGGTGGTGGGCATCGCGTTCGCGACGCTGTGGAGCGCCCTCATGACGTTCGTGAACGGCGCGCTCCTGGTGGGCCAGAACGTCATCGAGTGGCTGGGCGACCGCTACGAACTGGAAAGCGGCACCGTGCGGCGCATGAGCGACCTGTGGTTCCCCATCGTGGTGCTGATGCTGCTGGCCATGGTGTGGATCCTGTACCGCTACGGCCCCAACGACCCCGAGCGCGCGCACCGCGCGTACACGCTGGGCGTGCTGGTGGCCAGCATCGGCACCATCGGCTTCACGCAGGTGTTCGCGAAGTACCTGTCGATGTTCGACAGCTTCGAGGTGTACGGCACGCTGGCGACCATCGTGGTGTACCTGACGTTCCTGTGGGCCATCGGCGTGGTGCTGCTGGTGGGCGCCGAGGTGAACCAGGAGTTCCGCCACCTGCGCGGCCGCGCGCCCCGGCGGGCGGAGTCCGCGGGCGACACCTCGGTCTGAGCCGCCGCGGTCAGGTCTGGCAGGTCGGGCACCAGTACGTGGTGCGGTTGTCGTCGCCCTGGCCGCGTGAACGCACCGGCGTGCCGCAGCGGCGGCACTGCTCGCGGGCCCGCCGGTACACCCACTTCTCACCCCGCGGGCGCCCCCACACCCGGCCCGGCGGGTCGTACGTGGTGATGGAGCCGGGCTCGGCCACGCCGCGGTGCAGCAGGTCGCACGCGATGGTGCCGATGGCGGCGGCCTCGGCGTCGGTGAGCGACCCCACCGGCCGCCACGGGTCCACGCCGGCCAGGAACAGCGTCTCGCTCTTGTAGACGTTGCCGATGCCGGCCACGACGCGCTGGTCCATGACCGCCTCGCCCACCTCGCGGCCCGGGTCGATGGCGCGCAGGGCGGCCACCGTGTCGCCGGCGGGATCGGTGGCCTGGTGAAGCAGGTCGGGTCCCAGCGCGCGGATGCCCGGCGGCAGCGGCTCACCGGGCTCCAGCAGCCGGATGCCCTGGCACGAGTAGAGCACTGCCGTCGCGTGGTCGAACCGCAGCATCAGCGTGAGGCCGGTGGAACGCACGGGCCGGCCTGCGGGCACCAGGCGCCACACCCCGGTCATGCGCAGGTGCGTGTGCAGCACCCGGCCGCTGGCGAAGCGCATCAGGTGGTGCTTGCCCCGGGCCTCGGCGCCGGTGACGGCGTCGCCCTCGAGGCGCCCGGGGATGCCGAGGGCGAGCGCACGCGGGTCGCGCGAGCGGGCCTCGCGCACGACGTGGCCCGTCAGCCGCTCTTGCCACAGCCCCGCGTTGCGGTGGCTGACGTGTCCCTCAGGCACGGGCGATCACCCCGCCCAGGTCGCGCCGGAAGCCCGCGTCCAGCAGGCGGTCCTCCCACGGGCCGCCCACGACGGGCACGCCATCCACGCGCTCCGGGCGCACCTTGCGGGCGCGGTCGGCGACGGCCCACTGGGCCAGGGCCCGCAGGGCGTCGTCGTGGTCGTGATCGTCGGTGGCGGCGAACGTCACCAGGCCGCGACCACCCCGCTCGACGTACACCAGCGGGCGCCCTCCCAGCGTGACCACGTGGGCGCCGAACACCCGCGACGGGGCGCGCCGACCCCGGTGCGGGGGCCACGGCACAGCTGCCCCGTACACCTGCGCCGGGTCGGCCGCACCCAGCACCAGCGGCACGGGCGTCGCGGGCTGGTCGCGCAGCCGGTCGACCGCGCCGGACACCGCGAACTGGGCGCCTCCCAGGCCGTCCACGAAGTAGCCGCGGCGGCACGCGCCCGTAACCTCCATCTGGGCGAACGCGGGGTAGACGCCCGCGAACCCGCCGGGCACGCCCTCCGCCAGCACGGCTCCGCGGGTGACGACGCCGTAGCGCTCCAGCAGCGTCTCGGCCACGGCGTGGGCGCGCTCGGAGGCCGCCGGGGCCCGCGCGTACAACGGGGCCGTCGCCAGCCAGCGGCCCGCCACGACCGCCCGGTTGGTGCGCGACGAGCGCAGGCGGGCGTGTCCCCGGCGGGTGCCCCGCGACGCCGGGGTGGACGATTGCAGGCGCTTGGGGGCGCGCAGGGGCGCCCACAGGTCGTTGGCGACGTGGCCGCTCCACACCAGCGACCAGAGGGCCGCGAACGCGTCGTCGGCGGCCAGCCCGCAGGCGTCCACCAGGTCGTCCCAGAACATCGGCCCGTGCTCCAGGGCGCCCACGAGCGCCGTGGCCGGCGCGTCGCCGGGGGGAGCGGGCGGGGCGGGGGCCAGCAGCGGCGCGTCCTCACGCAGGTACAGGGCCACCCGGCCGCCGGCGGTGGCGCCGGCCCCCAGCCAGCGCACCTGGCCCTCGGCCAGCAGCTGGTCGAGCCAGGCCGGGGAGTACGCGCCCAGGCGGCGCGGGAACACCTCGCCCTCCCACTGCGCGGGCGGCAGCGGCACGCCCTGCAGCGTCGCGATGACGTCGCGCAGGGCGTCCGGGCCACCGGCCGAGCCGGGCCGGTCGACGCGCTGCCAGGCGGGCACGAACGAGGCCAGCGCCGCGTGGTCGACGGCTTCCACCTCGGCCCGCAGTGCGGCCATGCTAGCGCGGCGCAGGCGACGCAGCACGTCGGCGTCGCACCACTCGTCGCCCACTCCCCCGGGGCGCATGTGCCCGTCCACCAGCGTGCCGCGCTCGCGCAACCGGGTCAGCACGGCGTCGGCGGCGCCGGGGGCGATGCCCAGGCGCGCGGCGACGTCGGCGGTGGTGAACGGGCCGTGGGTGCGGGCGTAGCGCGCCACCAGCCCGGCCAGGGCGTCGTCGGCGGGCTCGAGCAACGCGGCCGGGAGGCCGGCGGGCGGCATGACGCCCAGGCCGTCGCGGTAGCGGGCGACGTCCTCGGCCGTCACCCAGCGTTCCTCGCCCGCCACGCGGATGCGCGCCGCCCGCCGCTCGGCCTCCAGGCCGCCCAGCACGTCGTGGGCGGTGGCGGGGGCGTCCATGCGGGCGGCCACCTCGGCCTGGGTGAGGTCGCCGACCCGGCGCAGCACGTCGTGCACCGCGTCGGCGTGCCGGGCGCGGGTGCGCTCGGACAGGTGCTGCAGGTCGTCCTCCACCTGCCCGATGGCGTCGGCGTCCAGCAGGTCGCGCATGCCCTCGTCGCCCAGCAGCTCGCGCAGCAGGTCGCGGTCGAGGGCCAGCGCCTGCGCCCGGCGTTCGGCGACGGGGGCGTCGTCCTCGTACATGTACGTGGCGACGTACTCGAACATGAGGCTGGCCGTGAACGGCGACGGCCGGTCGGTGTCGGCGACCACGACGCTGATCTCGCGCCGCGCGACCCCGTCCAGCAGGGCGCGCAGGGCGGGCAGGTCGAACCAGTCGTTGAGGCACTCCCGGTACGTCTCGAGGATCACCGGGAAGCTGCCGAAGCGGCGGGCCACCTGCAGAAGCGCGGACGCGCGCAGGCGCTGCTGCCACAGCGGCGTGCGCTGTCCCGGGCGGCGGCGGGGGATGAGGAGGGCGCGCCCGGCGTTCTCGCGGAAGCGGGCCCCGAACAGGGCGCTTGCGGCCAGCTCGCCGATGACCAGCTCGTCCACCTCGCCGGCCTCCAGCAGCACCCACGACACGTCGGGCGGTTCGTCGGTCTCGGGCATGTGCAGCGCGATGCCGTCGTCGCTCCAGATGGGGTGCACCTCTGCACCGGTCTGCTCGCGGATGCGGGCGGCCAGCGCCATGGCCCAGGGGGCGTGGACGCGGGCGCCGAACGGGCTCAGCAGGCACAGCCGCCAGTCGCCGATCTCGTCGCGGAAGCGCTCCACCACGATGGTGCGGTCGCTGGGGACGGCGCCGGTGGCCGCCGCCTGGTCGTGCACATAGCGCACCAGGTTCTCGGCGGCGCGATGGTCGAAGCGGCTCTCGGACGCGAGCCGGGCGCGGGCCTCGGCGGGGTCGGCGGCGAGCAGCTCGCGGGCCAGGCGGCCGACGGCGCGTCCCAGCTCGGCGGGGCGTCCGACGCCCTCGCCCCTCCAGAACGGCACGGCCCCGGGCGCCCCGGGCGCGGGCGACACCAGCACCCGGTCGTGCGTGACCTGCTCGATGCGCCAGGTGGACGCGCCCAGCATGAACGTCTGCCCGGGACGCGCCTCGTACACCATCTCCTCGTCCAGCTCGCCCACGCGCGTGGAGCCGTCGGCCAGGAACACGCCGTAGAGGCCCCGGTCGGGGATGGTGCCGGCGTTCTGCACCGCCAGCTGCCGGATGCCGGGACGCCCCCGCACCACGTCGGCGGCGCGGTCCCACGCCAGGCGCGGGCGCAGCTCGGCGAACTCGTCCGACGGATACCGGCCCGACAGCATGTCGAGCACGCCGTCGAACTGCTCGCGGGAGATCTCGGCGAACGGGTACGCGCCGCGCACCACGGCCAGCATGTCGGGCACGTGCCACTCGCGGTCGACGCTCATGGCCACCAGCTGCTGGGCCAGCACGTCCAGCGTCAGCCGGGGGACGGTGGTGGGCTCGATGTCGCCCGTCGCCATGCGCGGCACCACGGCGGCGCACTCCAGGAGGTCGCCGCGGAACTTGGGGAAGATGCGCCCGCGGCTGGTGCGGCCCACGCCGTGGCCCGCCCGGCCCACGCGCTGGATGCCGGCCGCGACGCTGTGGGGGCTCTCCACCTGCACCACCAGGTCGATCGCGCCCATGTCGATGCCCAGCTCGAGGCTGCTGGTGGCCACCAGCGCGGGCAGCCGTCCCTGCTTGAGCGCCTCCTCGATGAGCACGCGCTGCTCGCGGGCCAGCGAGCCGTGGTGGGCACGGGCGATCTCGGCGTCGGCCAGCTCGTTGAGGCGCAGCGCCAGGCGCTCCGCCAGGCGGCGGTTGTTGACGAACACCAGCGTCGACGTGTGGGCCTGGATGAGCTCGAGGATGCGGGGGTACATCGACGGCCAGATGGACGCGGCCGTGGTGGTCTCGGACCCCGCCACCGCCGCGTGCACGTCGGCGATGCGCTCGGGCCCGCCGGCGGTGACGTCGGCGAGGTCGTCGACCGGGACGATCACCTCGAGGTCCATCTGCTTGGGCGTCGATGCGTCCGCGATGGCGACCGGGCGCGGCTGGCCGTCCGCCCCGTTTCCCGCGAGGAAGCGCGCCACCTCCGACAACGGCCGTTGCGTCGCCGACAGGCCGATGCGCTGCACCGGCCCGCCACCCGCCGCGGCGACGCACTCCTCGAGGCGCTCGAGGCTGAGGGCCAGGTGCGAGCCGCGCTTGGTGCCCGCCACCGCGTGGATCTCGTCGACGATCACCGTGCCCACGTCGGCCAGGATCTCCCGTCCGCGTGAGGTCAGCAGCAGGTAGAGGCTCTCGGGGGTGGTGATGAGGATGTCGGGCGGGGTGCGCAGCATCCGCTGGCGCTCCACCTGGGGCGTGTCGCCCGTGCGCACCGCCACCCGCAGCGCGGGCAGATCGCGCCCGGCGCGGCGGGCCGCGTCGGCCAGGCCGGCGAGGGGGCCGGTGAGGTTGCGCTCGACGTCGTAGTTGAGGGCCTTCAGCGGTGACACGTACAGCACCCGCTTCGCCGGCCGGTCGTCCAGGCGGGCGGCCATCAGCCGGTCGATGGCCCACATGAACGCGGCCAACGTCTTACCGGAGCCCGTGGGCGCCAGGATCAGCGTGTTCTCGCCCGCGGCGATGTGCGGCCACCCGGTGGACTGCGCGGCCGTCGGGGCCTCGAACGCGCGGCCGAACCAGTCGCGCGTGAGCGGGTGGAACGGCGCGAGCGGGTCGGGGGCGCCGTCGGTCATCCCGGAAGGATAGCGAGGCGAACGTGTGTTTGGCGACAGGGCGGGTCCTCCTTGGCGGACGGGCGCCGTTCCGCCGTCGTGAGCGAGAGGGCATCGCGGAGAGCCGCCGCCACGCAGTGGGTGCGTCGCGACATGATGTGTGGACGGTGAGTGAGGGTAAAGGGTTGTGCCTGTGGTACCGACATGATTGGATGGTGGCGATGGTGTGGCGCAAAAGGAGGGCAGGAGTGGGTGTCTTTGAGGAAGCTCTCGCGGAGGCCAAGCTCTCTGAGCGGAAAGCGCGAGAGGGGCTTGAGGATGCGGAATCAAAGGCGCGCTCTCTCGCGGCGGAGATCCAGCGACTCCAGCATTTGATCTCGAGCTTGGAGAGCGTGGTGATGCCCGCTGCCATTCAGGATGTGGGGGCTCGCCGGGCTCGAGCCAGTGGTGTGCAGAGGTCCGATGAACCTCTCACTTCGCCGCCGTTCCGCATGGGCGGTGAGGGCGTCAGGGTCGCGCGGCCTGGGCTCATGCAGTTCTTGAGAGAGGCGTTGTATGAGAAGGGGCGATTGACCCTTGATGACGCGGAGCGTCTTGTCCGGGCCGATCCGCGCTTCGCGCACACCAAGGCTTCGAGAAATACGATGTCTGCGCGATTTAGCAAACTCGTGACAGATAAGCACGCGGTGCGCGTCGCTGATGGTGTCTACGAGGCGGTATCGGGCGAGGGTGTGGCGGTCGACCGCACCGGGCGGACGTGAGATGAAAGTCCGGGAGGCCATCAGCATCATCGAGGCGGACGGCTGGTGTTTCGCGCGCCAGCGCGGAAGCCACAGGCAGTACCGCCACCCCACAAAGCCCGGACAGGTGACCGTCTCCGGCGCTCTCGGTTCGGACCTCAAGCCCAAGACGTTCGCGAGCATCATCAAGCAGGCGGGGTTGCGCTAGTCTGGGGCGTATGCGCGAGTACCTAGTCATCTTCGAGACGGGCGATGCTCCCGGCGTCAGCGCCTACGTACCGGACCTTCCCGGCTGCGTCGCGGCCGGAGAGACAAGGGCCGAAGTTGCCCAACTCATCCGCGAAGCGATTGCCTTTCACATCGAGGGCCTCATGGCCGAGGGCGACCGCGTGCCGCCGCCCAGCACCAGCGCGGAGATGATCGCCGCCTGACGCAGCGCGATGACGGCGCAGGTGCGGCTCGTGGGTCTTCACACGGAGCGGTGGGGCCGTCCTCACCGTCGTTGAATGCACGCTTGCGAGACGCAGAGCGGCGTCGCGCCCCATCAGGACGGGCGCGGTGCACCGTGGCCACCAGCTTCCTTCCGCGCGCCCACGGGGCGCTTGCTTTCGCTCTCCGAGGCGGCTCCCTTGGTCTGCACCCCCCACGACGACCACGGACCCTCCCCACGCCGAGGACACCCGGACCCGCACGACATGAAGGACGCACCGTCGTCTGGCTCTGGAAGGGGGTGTGGGTTGCACACCGCGCTCACACCGCGGGGCCGCAATGGAGCTCGGTGATGGCACCAGAACACTGGCGCCTCGATCTGCACCACCAACGGTCGCTGGCGGTTGCCGTCTCCGCGCAAGAGGGAACGCGAGTCCTCCATCCCGAGGTCGTCCCAGAAGTGAGCGTGCGAGCGCGGGTGCGGTGCCGGTTCGGAACACGGGCCACCCGCACGGAATGCGGGGAAGCCCCCCAGAGGGGGGTGGACGGAACCCCACGCCGGACGTACGGTTGGCACCCTCATCATTCGCGGGTGAGGGTTCTCCTTCCCGTCGTCGCCCACAGGGGATCGGTCACATGCGCCGCACCATCGCCACCGCCACCGCACTCGCCACCGCCGGGCTCGCCGCCGTCGCCGCGGCGCCCGCCCAGGCGAAGGCCCCGAACCTGATCGCGCACTACAACGTGCAGAGCGTGAAGTGCGTCCCGGCGGCGGGTGGCACGGTGCGTGCACAGGTGCGGGTGCGGATGACGGTGGTGAACTACCACGGCCTGCGCGGGCTCGATTGGGCGAAGCACATGGTGATGAAGGCGCGGCTCATCCCCACGACGTCCGGCCTCAACATCACGCGCCCGTGGCGCCAGTGGAAGACCCCGTACCTGACGCAGGACAAGCGGCATGCCTACGACATCATGGTGACCACCGACAACGTCAGCCCCACGGCCGACTGGAAGGTGCAGATCAAGATGGTGTGGGACCGGGGCGCGCCGGTGCCGGACGTGGTGAAGGAGACCACCCGCCGGTTCAACGGCAGCTGCCAGGGCGCCACCACCCTCGACCCGGCACCGGCGCAGCCGAGCCTCAACGGCTGATCGACGCGGTGCGGGCGGGCGATCCGCGCCCGCCCCGGTCGCCGCGCGACCGGCGGTGCTCCGCCTCCCTCAAGTCGGGTCCCCCGGATGCCGACAAGGCGGACGGATATGAGCACTCAGATCAGCGACGTCGGCGGCCTCGACAGCACCCTGTCCCGGATCCGTGAGATCCAGGCCATGGGGCAGCCCGTGCCGACCGGACCCACACAGACCGTGACCACGTCGGCGTTCGCGCAGCAGCTCGCGACGGCCCAGGCGGCGTCCCCCACGGCGGCGTCCACGCCGGGGCTCGACTCCCTGACCACGAACCCCGCCGCCATCACGTCCATGGGCCTCACGCCCACCGGCACCGGCAGCGCCACGGGCCAGCAGATCGCCGCCCTCGCCACCGCCGAGCTGGGCGTGCGCGAGCAGCCGCCCGGGTCCAACAACGGCGCCCGCATCGCCGAGTACCGCACCGCCACCCAGGGCGCCGGCGTCGGCCCCTGGTGCTCCTACTTCGTGTCGTGGGTCGCCGCGCAGGCCGGCGCGCCCATCGGTCCCGACGGCCGCGGCGAGGGCTGGGTGCCCAACGTCGAGCGGTGGGGCAAGGACACCGGCCGCTGGATCGCCCCCAACTCCGGCGTCAGCGCCCAGGTGGGCGACGCCATCATCTTCGACCGCAACGGCGACGGCCTCACCGACCACATCGGCATCGTCACGGCCGTGCGGCCGGACGGCGGCGTCGAGACCGTCGAGGGCAACTCCTCCGACGCCGTGTCGAAGCGCAGCTACGGGGCCGGTCAGTGGACCGGGCTCGTGCGCATCGCCCCCGCCTAGTTGTAGTGACCCGGTAGGTCGTTTACGCGGCTGATGGGTGGGGCGCCGAGGGCGGTGTGGTGGCGGTGATGGTTGTACATGTGCAGCCAGTCGGCCAGGGCGGCGGTTCGTGTGGGGTTGTCTGGCCAGGCTCGGGCGTAGGCCCATTCGTCGAGGAAGGTGCGGTGGAACCGTTCGACTTTGCCGTTGATCTGGGGTGAGTAGGGCGGGATCCGCCAGTGGCGGGCGCCTTGGGTGGTGAGCGCGGTTTGGAATCGGTCGCACAGGTACGCCTTGGCGTTGTCGGTCATCACGCCGGTGACGCTGATGCCGTGGCGGGCAAAGAACGTGGTGGCTCGCCGCCAGAACGCGACGCAGGTATCGGCGCGTTCATCAGGGTGGATCTCGCTGTAGGCAAGCCGGGAGTAGTCATCGACTGCGGAGTGGATGAAGTCCCAACCCGGGCGGCGCGTGCGGTGGGGTCGGTGCCCACGGCCGTGGATGCGCCATCCGCCGCCGTCGGGGACCCGCCCCAGTTTCTTGACATCGATATGCACCAACTCGCCTGGCCGGGCGCGTTCATAGCGGCGGATCACGCGACCTGTCGGGCGGTCCATCCACACCAACCGGTTCAGGCCAAGCCGGCACAGCACCCGGTGCACCGTCGAGGCCGCAACACCAAGGCGTGCACCGATCCTGACCGGGCCCAGTTTCAGTGTCCGACGAAGTTCCTCGATCGCCGCCTCCACCCCGGCCGGGCTGCGGTGGGGGCACGAATGCGGCCGACTTGAGCGGTCCACAAGGCCCGCCTCACCCTCCATCCGCCACCGCCGCCACCACTTGTAGGCGGTCGGACGCGACACCCCCATCTCCGCGGCGACGTGAGCCACCGCACGACCCGCTTCGATCCTCATCACCAACGTGAGCCGACCAACCGGCGTAAGCCGAGCGTTACCGTGCACCAGTGAGCCTCCTGGTTCTGAGCGTGGTTTCTAGACAGCTCCACACTCGCCCAGGGGGCTCACCTCATGCCAGACCACCGTCAACAACGTCCGTGGTCACTACACCTAGTCCTTTCCGCCCACGCCGTACGCGGCCCGCTGGGCCTCGGGAACCAGGTCGGCGTACTCCGCGTGCGTGCGGATGTACTTCGCGATCGCCGGGCACATGGGCAGCACGTGCAGCCCCTCCGCGCGGGTCTGGTCGAGTGCGGCGGTGATGAGCACGGTCGCGAGGCCCCGCCCCTGAAACGCCGGGTCCACCTCGGTGTGGGGCATCGCGCGCACGTCGTGGTTGTCGCGGTACGTGATCATGCCGGCGGGCTGGCCATCGACGGTCAGCGCGAAGCGGTCGTCGCGCTTGGTCACCACGACATCGGCCTGAGGCGAGTCGGTCATCGGGTCTCCTGACGGGTGTGGGGACGGGCCCCGAGCATCGCACGTCCGCGTCGCCCGGGACGCTGGCGCGCACGGTCGGGCCGGGCGAGAGCGTGAACGACCGCCGACCTGGAGGACCCCGGGTGGATCCTCGGTCCCGGCACGTCTCGCGTCACCGCCGGCGCCTCGGAGCCCGCGTCGAGCCTCGCCCCCTCCGCGGGGTATCCTTGCGCCATGGCGACCATCGACCCCACCACCCTCGAACGCCCCCGCACCGGCTATGGCACCGGCCTGGGAGGCCCGGCCAACATCATCGTGCTGAACGACGACCACAACACGTTCGACGGCGTCGCCGCGGCGCTGGCGGGCGTGCTGCCGGGCGTGTCGTTCGAGAAGGGCATGGGCTTCGCCAACGAGATCCACCAGCGCGGGCAGGCCCGCGTCTGGAGCGGCCAGCGTGAACCGGCCGAGCTGTACTGGGAGCAGCTCGACGCCGCCGGGCTCACCATGGCCCCCCTCGAGTAGCGGCCGGCGGGGCGGAGCCGTGCGCGACGCCTGCGATTGGTTGCTGCGCGCGCTGGCCGACGAAGGCATCGACCGCCTGTTCGGCAACCCCGGCAGCACCGAGCTGCCGCTGATGGACGCCCTCGGCCGCCAGGATGCCGTGCGCTACGTGCTGGGCCTGCACGAGGGCGCCGTGGTGGGCATGGCCGACGGGTGGGCGCAGGCGACGGGGCGCACCGCGGCCGTCAACCTGCACGTCACGCCCGGCCTCGCCAACGGCCTCGCGGGCATCCTCAACGCCCGCCGGGCACGCGTGCCGATGCTGGTGACCGTCGGCACCCAGCACACCGCCCTCGCCGACGCCGACCCGTTCCTGGGCGGCGACATCGTCGCCATGGCCCGCGGAGTCGCGGCCCACGCGGTGGAGGCCTCCACCGTCGCCGAGCTGCCGGAGATGCTGCGCGAGTGCCTGCGCATCGCGCGCACCGCGCCGCGCGGGCCGGTGGTGCTGGGGCTGCCGCTCGACGTGCAGACGGCCGCCGCGCCCCCGCCCCACGTGCCGGGGCCTCGTCCAGCGCCGGCCGCTGCGGAGCCCGCCGCCGTGGCGGCGATCGTGGAGGCCCTCGCGGCCGCCCGCGCGCCGGTGGTGGTGGCGGGCGACGAGCTGGCCCGCTCGGACGCCGGGGAGGCGCTGGCGCGCGTCGCCGCTCGCCTGGGAGCGCCCGTGTGGGGCGAGCCGCACGCGGGCCGCGCGCCCGTCCCGTGGAACCACCCGGCGTGGCGGGGCTACCTACCCCCGTTGGGCGACGCCATCCGCGCGGCGCTCGACGGGCACGACGTGGTGCTGGCGGTCGGCTGCCCGGTGTTCCGCGTGTTCGGCCACTCCGACGGCCCGCTGGTGCCGCCGGGCTGCCGCCTCCTGCACGCCGACTCCGACGCGGCCGGCCTGGGTCGCAACGTCGCGCCCGCCGTCGGGGTGCACGCCGACCCGGCCGCGTTCGTCGCCGCACTGGCCGCCCGGCTGGGCGACCTGCCGCCCGCGACCGAGCGCCTGGCCCGCGTGGTCGCCGCCAACGCCGCCCGCCGCCGCGACGCGCTGCGCGCGGCCCTGGCGGCGCGACCCGGCATCGCGCCGGGACGCCTCAGCCGGGCGGTCGCCGCGTCGGTGCGGCCGGGCGACATGCTGGTGGACGAGAGCCTCACGTCGGGACGGTGGCTGCGGCGGCTGCCCGCCGGCCGGCGCCGGGGCAACTGGCTGGCCCACCGCGGCAGCGCCCTCGGCTGGGGCATGCCCGCCGCCGTCGGGGCCGCGCTGGCGCAACCCGGGCGCCTGGTGGTGTGCCTGCAGGGCGACGGCAGCCTGGTGTTCGGCGCACCGGCCCTGTGGACCGCCGCCCGCCACGGCGCCCGGGTGGGCCTGGTGGTGGCCGACAACTCGGGCTACGAGATCCTGCGCGCCGGCCTGCGCACCCTCACGGGGCGGCCCGGCGACGCGTGGCCCGACATGGAGACCGCCGGGCTGGACCCCACCGGCCTCATCCGGGCGTTCGGCGTGCCCGTGGAGCGCGTGGACGAGGCCCGCCACCTGGACGCGGCCCTTGAGGACCTGAGGCGGCGCACGCACGACGGCCCCGCGGCCCTGGTGGTGCGGGTCACCCCGGAGGCGCCTCGGGCGTGAACACCACGCCGTGGCGGCGGTGCAGCTGGTCGTCCACCGCGGCCACCACCCGCGCGTGGTCCAGCCCCGTGCCCGCCATGCGCTCCCCGAGGGCCTCGGCCAGGAACATGCGCACCGACATGTCGGGCTCCACCAGCGACGCCAGCGTCGCGACGTCGGCGTCGCGCAGGATGCCGCACTGGAACAGCGTGCCGGTGCGCCGCCGCGCCTGCGACAGGCCCACGACCTTGCGCCCGGCGGCGTCCACCACCTCGAACGGGGACAGTCCGCCGTAGCACGTGCGCCGGGCCGCGACGGACGCGGGGTCGGTGGCGCGGGCCGCCGCGCGGGCCTCGTCGATGCCCGCCACGCGCACCACGGCGCCGAGCCCCTCCAACGCGGCGGCCACCGCCTCGCCCAGCCAGCGGTACGCCTGCGTCACGTCCGTCCCGGCCAACGGGTGGCCGGGCGGCAGCACGACGTCCAGCGACAGCAGATCGGCGTCCCACAGCACCGGGGCGCCGCCCGAGCGCCGCTCGGCCACCGCGATGCCCCGCGCCCGCGCGAAGTCCTCACCAACGGGGTCCGGGCGCCCGGAGCGTCCCCGCACCAGGACGGGGCGGGTGACGGTCGACCACGACGCCACCGGGGCATCGCCCGGCGACATCGTCTCAAGCAAACGCACCGGCAGGGACACGGCGTCGCCGGGTTCGCGCGCCGCCGGGCCCAGGCGCCGCCATGCCTCGGCCGGCGGCGCCGTCATCGCGGGGTCGCTACGCCTTCCGCGGCGTGAGGGCGTCGACGAGGATGCGCTCCTGCTCGGCCTGGTGGGCCTGCGGGTAACCCTCGCTGGGGCTGGCCCGACGCTCGCGTCCGACGTACCCGAGCGTGACGTTCTCGGGCAGGCACGTCGTCCGGATGCGGGTGTCCATGAACTCCCACGCCCCCATGTTGGCGGGCTCCTCCTGCGTCCACAGCACGGTGGTGAGGTTGGGGTACGACGCGAACAGGTCCTCGATCTCCTGGCGCGGGAACGGGTACATCATCTCCACGCGGGCGACCGCCAGGTCGGTGCGGGCGGCGCGCAGCGCGTGTGCCTGCAGCTCGTGGTAGATCTTGCCGGTGCACAGCACCACGCTGGTGACCTTGGCGCGGTCGGTCACCGTGGGGTCGTCGATGACCCACTGGAACGCGCCGTTCACCAGCTCGTCCAGGGTGGACGCCGCCGCCTTCGCGCGCAGGAGGCTCTTGGGGGTGAACAGGATCAGCGGGCGCTGCTTCTCGCTGAGCGCCTGCTTGCGCAACAGGTGGTAGTACTGGGCGGCGGTGCTGCAGTTGGCGACGCGGATGTTGTCCTCGGCGGCCAGTTGCAGGAACCGCTCGATGCGGGCCGACGAGTGCTCGGGGCCGTTGCCCTCGTAGCCGTGGGGCAGCAGCAGCGTCAGGCGCGACCGCTCGCCCCACTTGGCGCGGCCCGACACGATGAACTGGTCGATCATGATCTGGGCGCCGTTGGCGAAGTCGCCGTACTGCGCCTCCCACAGCACCAGGGCGTTGGTGGCCCGCGTGGAGTAGCCGTACTCGAAGCCCATCGCGGCGGCCTCGGACAGTGGGCTGTTGTGCAGCTCGAACGTCGCCTTCGCGTCGTTGAGGTTCATCATCGGCACGTACACGCGGCCCGTGCGCGGCGTCCACGTCTCGCCCTCGCCCACGTCGTGCAGCTCGAGGTGACGCTGGCTGAACGTGCCGCGGCCGGAGTCCTGGCCGGTGAGGCGGATCGGAACGCCATCCACCAGCAGCGACGCGAAGGCCAGCGCCTCGGCGTGCGCCCAGGCGATGCCGCCCTCGGGGCCCATCACGCCGCGGCGGCGCTCGAGCTGCGGCTTGAGCTTGGGGTGGATGGTGAAGCTGCTGGGCACCGTGATGAGCTGCTCGTTGAGGTCGAGCAGCACCTCGGCGGGCGGGTTGGGCGGCAGCGGGGTGTTGGGGTTGCGCTGCGTCACCGGCTCCTCGGGCGTCTCCGGCTTGCCCTGGCTGGTGACCCGGTGGTGGGCCTCGGTCATCTCGGCCTCGGCCTGCTCCACCAGCGCGGTGAACTCCTCCTCGGTGAGGAGGCCGTACATGATCAGCTCGTTGCCGTAGATGCGCGACACCGGCGGGTGGGCCTTGATGGTGCGCGTCATCACGGGCTGCGTGTAGGCGGGCTCGTCCACCTCGTTGTGGCCCAGGCGGCGGTAGCCGATGATGTCGATCAGCACGTCGCGGTGGAACGCCTGGCGGAACGCCACGGCCAGGCGGCCGGCGGTGAGGCAGGCCTCCACGTCGTCGGCGTTGACGTGGATGATCGGGATGTCGAACCCGCGGGCCAGGTCGGACGCGCTGTCGGTCGACCGCGAGCTCATCGGGTCGGTGGTGAAGCCGATCTGGTTGTTGGCGATGATGTGGATGGTGCCGCCCGTGGTGTAGCCGGCGAGCGCCTGCAGGTTGAGCGTCTCGGCGACCACGCCCTGGCCGGGGAACGCGGCGTCGCCGTGGATCAGCACCGGCGCGGCGATCTTGGGGTCCACCTCGAACTCGGCTCCGTGGCGGACGCTCTGGCGGGCGCGGGTGGAGCCCTCGGCCACCGCGTTCACCTGCTCGAGGTGGCTCGGGTTGGCGGCCAGCGACACCGTGACGCGGTGCCCGTTGTGCGTGTCGAACGTGCCCTCCGCGCCGAGGTGGTACTTCACGTCGCCCGCGGTCTTGACGAAGTCGGAGTCCTCCTCCTCGCTCGAGAACTCCATGTGGCCCTCGAACTCGGCCAGGATGGACTCCACCGGGCGGCCCACGACGTGCGTGATGAAGCTGAGGCGGCCGCGGTGGGCCATGCCCAGCACGACCTCCTCGCAGCCCGCCTCGCCCAGCAGGTCGATGATCTCGTCGGCCAGCGGCACGGTGACGTCGACGCCCTCGATGGAGAACGTCTTCTGGCCCAGGTACTGGCGGCGCAGGAAGCGCTCGAACGCGTCCACCTGGATGAGGCGCTTCAGCACGCCCATCTTGCGGGCCGGCGGCAGGGCGTTGGCCATGTCGCTCGACTCGATGTGCTGGTGCCACCAGCGGCGCACCTCGTGCGACGTGATGTGCTCCACCTCGTACGCGATGTTGCCCGAGTAGGCGGACTGCAGGTTGGGCAGCGCGGCCAGGAAGCTCTCGCCCGACACGCGCATGCGCAGCACCGACGCGGGGATGCGCGCCATCGCCTCGGGCGTGAGGCCGTAAAAGGTGGGGTCAAGGGCGGGGTCGCCGGGAGGCGGCGAGCCCAGCGGGTCGAGCGTCGCGGCCAGGTGGCCGTGGCTGCGGGTGGCGCGGATGACCGAGTTGGCCGCGGCGACCCAGCGCAGCAGCTGGTCGAGGTCGCCGTCGGCGGGTGCGCCGGAGCTTCCGGGTGCGGACGGGGTGGGCACGGCCGGTGCGGACGCGGCCACGGGAGCGGGCGCCGCGGCGGGCACGGGCACCGCGGGCGCGAGGCCCAGGCTCTGGCGGATCTCGCTGTAGAACTCGTCGCCGCCCTCGAGCAGCGCGTCGATGGAGGCCAGGAAGCCGCCACTCTCGGCGCCCTGGATGACCCGGTGGTCATACGTGGACGTCATGGTCATGACCTTCTCGACGCCCAGCTGCGACAGCGCCTGCTTGTCGGCCTTGCCGAAGCCGACGGGGAACGCGATGGAGCCGGTGGCGACGATGGTGCCCTGCAGCGCCATGAGGCGGGGTACCGACGACACCGTGCCCAGGCCACCCGGGTTGGTCAGCGTGATGCTGGCCCCGCGCAGCTCGTCGGGGGACAGGTCGCCCGAGCGGGTGCGCTTCACCAGGTCGTCGTACGCGTCGCGGAAGCCCTTGAAGCCCAGCGCGTCGGCGTTCTTGACCACCGGCACCATCAGCGAGCGCGAGCCGTCCTTGCGCTCGACGTCCACCGCGAGGCCCAGGTTCACCTGGCCGCGGCGCAGCGCGTACGGCTTGCCGTCGCGGCGCTCGAAGCCCGTGTTCATCACCGGCCACTGCGCGGCGGCCTTGATGATGGCCCACGCCACGAGGTGGGTGAACGACAGCTTCTCCTTGCGCCCCGCCGCGGCGAGGTCCTCGTTGATCTGGCGACGCGACGCGTCCAGGAGGCCCACGCCCAGCGTGCGGAAGCTGGTCGCGGTGGGCACCGTGAGGCTGTTGTCCATGTAGTTGGTGAGCACCGCGGCGGGGCCCTTGAGCAGCACGCCCTCCTCGCCCGACCCGGGCGCCGCCGGGGCGGCGGGGGCCGGGGTGCCTGCGGCGGGCGGCGTGCCCGCGCCCTTCGCGGCGGCCGCCACGTCGTCCTTGCGCACCATTCCGCCCGAACCGGAGCCGGTGACGCCGGCCAGGTCGACGCCCTCCTTGGCGGCCAGGCGGCGGGCCACCGGCGTGGCGGGGCCGCCGCCGCCGGCGTCGGCGGGGGCCGGGGCGGAACCCTGGGCGGGCGCCGGGGAAGCGGCGGGCGCGGCCGGGGCGGCGGCCCCGTCGCCGACGGCGATGTAGCCCAGGGCCTGGGTGATCTCGAACGTCTCGCCGTCGGGGACGGCGATGCTGTGCAGCACGCCGGACACGGGGGACGGCACCGCGGTGTCCACCTTGTCGGTGGAGATCTCCAGCAGGTCGTCGTTCTGGTTCACGCTGTCGCCGGGCGCACGGAACCACTCGATGACCGTGCCCTCGACCACCGACTCCATCTCGGGCAGCACGATGGCCACCAGCTTCTGGTCACCGGACGCGGGCGGCGCGCCGTCGCCGGTGGGACGTCCCTGCTCCTGCGGCAGCGGCTGGCCCACGGCCTCGGCCTCGGGCGCGTCGGCGGGCTGCGCCCCGCGCCTGCCGGCGGGCTCGGACGCCTCCTCGGCGCCGCCGTCCTCGGCCGGGGCCGCCGGGGCGGGCGCCGCGCCGTCGAGGCTCATCTCGGCCAGCACGCCGCCGACCTCGACGGTGTCGCCCTCGCCGGCCACCAGCTTGGTCACCACGCCGGCGACGGGGGCCGGTACCTCCACGTCCACCTTGTCGGTGGTCATCTCAAGCAGGATGTCGCCCGACGCGACCGTGTCACCCTCGGCGACGCGCCACTCGGTGATGGTCCCCTCCGTAACCGACTCACCCAGATCGGGGAGCAGGACGCGGTACGGCTGGGTGTCGGCAGACACAAACATCTCCTGGCTGATTCGATGGCCCGGGTCAACGGGGGTGCGTATGCACCGTTTCGGGTGGCGCCGACTAGGGGTTCTAACACGTCTTGCCCGAAAAGGCCGAAGACTTCACACCCCCGCGTGCAGGTTGTTCACGTGGTGAAAGGCGTACGTCATGTGATCGGCGTCCGGTCACCGCGTCCGGCCCGTCGGCGGCGCGCGTCGCCGGCACCGTCCCGGGTGTGTTTCGTGACGCCGGCGTCACCGTCCGGACGTGTTGCGGAGTGCGGGTCACGCTATCGTCCCATCATGCGCACTAATGGGATGCGGGGCGTCGAGATGCGGCATCTCGTGGCGCTCGATGCGATCGCCACCCACGGCGGTTTCGGCGCCGCGGCGCTGGCCCTCGGCTACACCCAGTCGGCCGTGAGCCAGCAGATCGCGACGCTCGAGAAGCGGCTGGGCGAGCGCCTGGTCGAGCGCGGCGGCGGCGCGCACCGCATCGCGTTCACGCCCGCCGGCGTCCTCCTGTGCCGCCACGCCCGCGAGATGGTGCGTTCGATGGCGGTGCTCGACGCCGACCTGGCCGCCCTCGACGGAAACCGGCAACGCTCGTTGCGCGTGGGCGTGTTCCAGAGCGCCGGGGCCCGCATCATCCCGCACGTGATGGCCCAGCTGGCCGGTGGCGACGTGGGCCTCGACGTGTCGTTCGCCAACCAGGAGGCGATGGGCGACATCGTGGGGCCCCTGGCCTCGGGCGAGCTCGACATCGCGTTCACGCACCTGCCGCGCGCCGACGCCGAGCTGGCCACCATGTGGGTGCTGGACGACCCCTGGTTCCTGGTGGTCGCGGCCGACCATCCGCTGGCGTCGCGCCCGGTGCTGACCCCCGCGCAGGTCGCCGCCGAGCGCGTGCTGGGCTACGACTCGTGTCAGGCGCGGGTGGCGATGGACCGCGAGATGGAGGGCGCGGGCGCGCCCGTCAGGTACACGTCGTGCACCGACGACAACGGCATGCTGCAGGGCCTGGCGGCGGCCGGCGTGGGCCACGCGCTGATGCCCCTTCTGTCGATCGATCCGTTCGACTCGCGGGTGGTGGCCGTGCCCATCGACGGCGTGTCGCCGCGCCAGATCGGCCTGGCCTGGCATCCCCGCCGCGCGCTGCCGGAGGGGGTCGCCCCGTTCGTGGAGGCCACCCGCACGGCGTGCGCGGCCCTCCGTCCCACCGCACAGGAGCGGCTCGCCTCGTGATCGATTTCGGTGTCGCGCTGCTGGCAGCGCTGGGGATCGTGGGCCAGCTGGCCATCGCGGCCCTGGTGGTGGGCATCGTCGCGTGGTTCGTGCGCCCCGCGTCGCGCCAGGCGCTCGCGGGCATGCGCCAGACCATCGGCGCGGCCGGCGTGTGGCTGGCCTGGACCGTCACCCTGGTGGCGATGCTGGGCAGCCTGTGGCTGTCGAACGGGGCCCACTTCATCCCGTGCCACCTGTGCTGGTTGCAGCGCTACGCGATGTACCCGCTGGTGGTGGTGCTGATCGTGGTCGCGCTGGCGCGCCGCTGGTGGCTGACGCTCGCGGCGATGGCGTTCCCGCTGGTGGGCATGGGCATCTCGGCGTGGCACGTGTGGGTGGAGAACCACCCGGGCGACGCCACCGCGTCGTGCCGCAAGGGCGTGCCGTGCTCGGTGAAGTGGATCGAGGAGTACGGCTACATCACCATCCCGGTGCTCGCGGGCACGGCGTTCGTGCTGATCGCGCTGCTGCTGGGCATCGTGGCGTTCTGGCAGCGGTCGCAGCGCTCGGTGGAGGGCGCAGGATGACCCGCGCGACGGTGCGCACCATCGCCGCGCTCGCGTGCGCCGTGACGCTGGCGTTCGCCGCGGCGGCCTGCTCGGGCGGCGACGAGGCCGGCACCACGCAACCTCCGCAGCTTCCCACCACGGCGGCGACCCCCCGGGCGGCCGTCGCGATCCAGGACGACCGGCTGGTGAACCTCGACACGCCCGTCGCGGAGCGGATCCCCATGATCGCGGCCACCGGCGCGTCGATGGCCCGCATCGACGTGTTCTGGAAGGACGTGGCGCCCACGCGCCCGGCCGACCCCACCGACCCGGCCGACCCCGCGTACCGCCTCGACCAGATCGTCACCGGCCTGGCGGCCCACGATGTCCAGCCGATCCTGGCGGTGTTCAACGCGCCCGAGTGGGCCAGCGGCACCACCACCGTCACCCCGGCCATGCCGTACAACTCCGTGCCCCCCGACCCGGAGGCGTTCGGGCAGTTCATGCAGGCCGTGTCCGCCCGCTACTCCGGCGACTTCACGCACGGGGGCAAGAAGCTGCCGCGGGTGCGGTTCTGGGAGCTGTGGAACGAGCCCAACCAGGGCATCTTCCTGCAGCCCAAGGGCGGCACCGAGGCGTGGCTCAACACGTACGCGGGGATGGTGAAGAAGGGGTACGCGGCGGTGAAGCGCGGCGGCGGCAAGGACACCGTGGTGCTGGTGGGGGCGACGGGGCCGCGCGGCAAGACGGGCCCGAAGGCGGTGGGGGCGAAGGACTGGCTCAACGGCATCGTCGCGCGCGACCTGCCGATGGACGCGTACAGCCAGCACATCTATCCCGCGGCCGCGCCGCGCGACGTGACGCCCGCCGTGCCCAGCTGGGCGACCCTGCCCGACCTGATGGACATCCTGCACGCGTGGCGTCCCGGCGCCGACGTGTACATCACCGAGGCCGGGTACACCACGGCGCCCACGCCCTACCGCAAGGTGGCGGTGACCGAGGACCAGCAGGCCCAGTACCTGCGCGACATGTTCTCGCTCGAGCTGACCCACGACCCACACGTGAAGGCGGTGGTGTGGTTCAACCTGCAGGACAACCCCAACTGGCCCGCCGGCCTGGTGCGCGTGGACGGCTCCGAGAAGCCCAGCTACGCGGTTTTCAAGGAGATCGCCGCGGCCAAGTGACGCCGCGCGCTACCCGGCGGGGTGGGCGCGCACGAACGTGGGGGCGTCGGGCGCCGACAGATGGGGGTCGTACCGGTAGCCCAGGCCCTCGAACTGCGGCAGGTGCGACGGGCGGGCGATGCGCTCGCGCACCATCCACCCGGCCATCGCGCCGCGGGCGCGCTTGGCGTTGAAGCTGATGATCTTGGGCGCCGCGTCGCCCTTGCGGTCGAGGAACACGGGCGACACCACCCGGCGGCCCAGGACGTCGGGGTGGACGGCGCCGAAGTACTCCTTGGAGGCTAGGTTCACCAGTACGTCGGCGCCCGGGCTCTGGTCGACGTCGTCGCGCAGGAGATCGGTGATGCGCTCGCCCCAGTAGGCGTACAGCGTGTCGCCGCGGGGCGTCGCCAGGCGCGTGCCCATCTCGAGGCGGTACGGGCGGATGGCGTCGAGGGGGCGCAGCACGCCGAACAGGCCGCTGATGATGCGCAGCGTCTTCTGGGCCTGGGTGTAGTCGCGCGTGGAGAACGTGGCGGGTGCGTCGAGGCCGCGGTACACGTCGCCGTCGAACGCCATCAGCGCGGCCCGCTCCTCGGCGGCGGCCTCGTCCCACTCGGCGTACCGGTGGGCGTTCAGCTGGGCCAGCGCGGGCGACAGCGACATCATCCGGGCGATCTCGGGCGCGGTCTTCGTGGCCATCAGCGCCACCAGCGCGTCGGCGTCGGCCTCCAGGCGCGGGCGCGTGGTGCGCCGGATCGCCGGGGGCGTGTGGAAGTCGAGCGACTTCGCGGGGGAGAGCACCGCGATCATGCGCGGTGTATAGCGCACCCCGCTCACGCGGGGCCGCACGTCAGCGGGCGTCCCGGGGTTCCGGGGCGCCCGCTGAGGCGAGGAGCGTCGTCAGCCGGTGACGGCGGGCGTCGCCGGCTGCGTGGTGGTGTTGCGCACCGTCACGATGGTCGCGCGGGTGGACGCGCCCACGCGGGCGGCGTTCTCGGCCACGGCGGTGGCGGTGTTGGTGCGGGCGCCGGTGGCGTTGCGGTGGAGCACGAACGTCAGGCGCACGCTGCGGCTCGCGCCGGGGGCCATGCGCGGCACCGACACCACCACGCGGCCGCTCTGGAGCGACACGCCACGCGGGGTCGCGGCGAGGGCCATGGAGGCCGGCACGGTGTCGGTGATGACCACGCGGCGGGCGTTGACCCGGCCGATGTTGCTCACGCGGATGGTGTACGTGACGCGCTCGCCGGCACGCACGACGCCCGGGCCGCGCTTGGTGATGGCGAGTCGCGTGCGCTCGGGGCGCTGGGTCGCCACGGCGACGGGCGCGGGCGCCGGCGTCACGACGGGCGTCTCGGCGGGGGACCCCGCGGGGGTCGCGTCGGGCGTCTTCGCGGCCACCGGGTCACCGGCCGGCTGCACCGGGGTGGACGTCGCCGGGTCGGGCGTCGGGGTGGTGCCGCCCTGGCCGCTGGACGTGGGCGGCGTGCAGTCGACCTGGGCGCCCTGCATGCGCTCGTCCATCACCATCTGCTTCAGCGTGCCGTCGGGCGTGGCCTTGGCGGTGAACGCGAACGCGGAGTGCGCGGGCATGTGCGCGATGGTCAGCGTGACGGTCGTGCCGTCGGCGCTCAGCTGCGGCGTGCCGACGCCGGTGGCGGCGGCGGTGAAGCCGTTGCCGTACAGGGCGCCCATGCCGCGGGGCGAGCCGGTGACGACCGCGCCGGGCGAGGCGAACGTGAGGCCCTGCGCGGCCGTGGCCGTGAACGTGACGTTGGTGAGCTCGCGGTCGGTGCCGCCGTACAGGCGCACGTAGCGGCTGTCGCCCGAGCCCCAGCCGTCGGCGTTGGTCTCGCCGTCGGCGCCCGTCTTGATGCGGGCCGTGACGTCGGGGGCGCCCAGCGGGAACAGCGTGCGGCCCGCCAGCACGGTCTGGCACACG
Organism: Actinomycetota bacterium; assembly: GCA_963169235.1. Lineage (GTDB taxonomy): Bacteria > Actinomycetota > Thermoleophilia > Miltoncostaeales > Miltoncostaeaceae > JAGQUM01. The sequence goes on from CAUJCX010000015.1 coordinate 54,005, forward strand.
CCGGCGGCGGGCACGGTGGGCGCGGCGGGCTGCGTGACGGCGCAGCCGGCACCCTCGGCGTACTTCGCCGTCAGGTTGGCGTCCACCAGGAAGTGGGCGTACTGGCCGGCCGCGTCCGGGGCGCCCGGGTTGGCCATGGCGGTGGTGCCGGTGAACGAGTAGATGCCCGCGCTCCCGGCGGGCAGCACGTCCCAGTGCAGCTCGAACCCGCCGTCTTTCACGGTGACGGTGGGGGCGGGCGCCTGCACGGTGAACCGCGCGTTGCCGTCGAAGCGGCGGTAGAGGTCCAGGTTCGTCATCGTCGGGGTCGACGGGGTGGCGACGCCGGCGGCGGTGTTGAGCGTCCAGTTGGCGGTGCCGGCCGACACCTTCACCGTCACGTCGTACATGGCGTGGTCGGTGGCGACGGGCAGGCGGTAGTTGATGGTCTGCCCGCTGAACCAGTGCTGCACCAGGAAGTGGCCGGGACCCTTGACGGCGGGGTACGCGTCACCGGGGGCGATCTCGTAGATGTAGCCGGCGTTCGAGTAGTCGGGGTACGCGCCGGACACGTCCGACTGGGCGTGCCACGCCACCGCGCACGCCTGAGTGTTGTTGCCGTTCAACGTGTACGGGTTGGTCGCGGACGCCGTGGACGTCATGCCTGCCAGCAGCGCGGCGGAGGCGCCGGCGACGGCGAGCGCCCGGCCGGGCCGTCCGGACGTCGCGACGTGGGCGACGCGACGGGCGAACGTGTGCTGGGCGTGGCTGCTGGAGCGCAATGCTTCCCCTTCGTGAGCGTGAACCGTGTGCGCGCAACGGGGCCACCCCAGGGTGGGTCGTCCCGCCGGTCCCCACTCGGCTATTCGTAGGGCCGTCCTTAGCCCTGGGTACAGCCCACTTCTGGCGACCCGGGGCTTCCTTACCAGGCGCTTACAAACGGCCCGGCGCGGTTGGCCGACGGCCTACGTGATGTGGCTGGCGATCGCGCCGCAGCCGGCGAGCACCCACAACCCCAGCAACGACGCGGTGAGCCCCGGGGTAGACGCGACGCGCCACAGGGTGAGGCGGCAGCCGCGCATGCGGGTGATGCCCCAGATCACCAACGCGGCCAGCACCCAGATGCCGACGACCCCGATCACGGCGTCGTCCCAGCGCATCCCGTCGGTGTCCTTGACGGGCATTTGGACCGAGGAGTAGACGCCCATCCCGACCATCAGCGCGATCAGCACCAGGCGCAGCGGCAGGTCGCCGCGGGCCCCGGCCCGGGAGGGCGGGGCGGCCCCCGGGGGCGGTGGGAGCGGGGGCGGCGGTGGCGGCGGCGTGTGCGTCATCGTCATCACCGTACCCCGCGCGGCATGGGGGCGTTTCGCGTCGGAACGCGGTTGCACGCGCGCACCCTCTGCCTCGTGTCGGTGCGCGTCGACCCCTCGGCGGGGTTCAATGGGGCCATGGCCTCCTCACCACCGCGCGCCGCTCCCCGCACACCCGACCTGGCCCTGTTCGCCCGGGAGGTCGCCGATCCCCGGCGGGCCGCGATGCTGGGCGCCCTGATGGACGGGCGGGCGTGGACGGTGGGCGAGCTGGCGCGGGTGGCCGGCGTGGCCCGCAACACGGCCAGCGGCCACGTGGAGCGCCTGGTGGCCGCGGGCCTCGTCACCGCGACGCGGCAGGGGCGCCACCGCTACGTCACGCTGGCCGGCCAGCACGTGGCGGACGCGCTGGAGGCGATGAGCCTGGTGGCGCCTGTCCGCCCCGCCGCGGGCCTGCGTGGCGTGCGCGCCGACGCCGAGCTGGCCGCCGCCCGCACGTGCTACCGCCACCTGGCGGGTGCCCTGGGCGTGGCGCTGGCCGATCGCTGGCACGCGCACGGCCTGGTGACCGACGAGTGGGCGCTCACCCCCACCGGCCGGGCGTGGTGCGAGGACGTCGGCATCGACACGACGCCCGACCCGCGCCGGGGTCTGCTGCGCCCGTGCCTCGACTGGACCGAGCGCCGTCCCCACGCCGCGGGCCCGCTGGCCGACCGCCTGGCCGCCGCGGCGTTCGCCCGCGGCTGGATCGTGCGGGGCGTGCACCCGCGGGCCGTGGTGGTCACCCCGGAGGGCCGGCGCGCGCTGGGGCTTGGGGGGTGATGGGCCGAAGTCCCCCCGCCTACGCCGCGCTACTGCCGCAAGCTATAATCCGGGCATGCCCAGGGCTCAGAAGGTGATGATCTCGATGGACGAGGAGCTGCTGGCGCGCGTGGACCGTGAGGTCGCCAGCCGCCAGACCACGCGCAGCGCGTTCCTCCAAGAGGCGGCCCGTCGCGAGCTCGGCTGGCCCGACGCGGCAGTGATCGACGCGGCCCTCGAGCGTGGACGAGCCGCCCTGGCATCTGCCGGCGCCTTCGAGTCGGTCGATCTGGTGCGCGCGGAGCGCGACGGGCGGGATGAGCACGATCGACGTCGTCGCTGACGCCAACGTGGTCCTCAAGTGGTTTCACGCCTCGGGTGAGGAGGAGGTCGACGCGTCGCGCGCGTTGCTGGACGCGCACAGGGCACGGTCGGCGAGCGTGATGGTGCTGGACCTCACCGCGTACGAGGTCGGCAACGCGCTCTTGCGGGGACGGGCCCAGCTGGCCCCCGCGCGCGTGGACACGGTGCTCGGTGCGCTTCGCGACATCTGTCCGTCGGTCCACCTCGACGCGGACGACTGGCGATGCGCGACGGCACTCGCCTCCGACCACGAGCTCACCGTGTACGACGCCGCGTACGCCGCCGTCGCCCGCAACCGTGGAGCCGTGCTGGCCACCCTTGACCACGCGCTGCTGGCGGCAGGTCTGGGTGAGCGTCCCCGCGACGTGGCCGCCCGGCTGGCAGCGGACGGGTGAGCCATCATCGCGGGGCGGCGCGGGATGGCGGCGCGCGGCGAGAACCCGCCGTGGCGACCGGAACCCGAGTCCCCGCACGGTGCGGAGGTGTCCCCGCACGGTATCCCGGGGTACTTCGCAACCCGGGACGAACCGGCCCGGCGCACGAAAAAGGGCCCTGTTTCCAGGGCCCTTCGGAGTAGCGGGGGCAGGATTCGAACCTGCGACCTTCGGGTTATGAGCCCGACGAGCTACCAGACTGCTCCACCCCGCGGCGGAGTAGGAACTATGCCACCGAACGCGGGGTCAGTCAAACCCTCCGGGCCGCCCCTTACCGGTCGCTAACGCAGGGCCAGGTAGATGACCAGGATGATCAGGATGCCCAGCACCGCGTACCCGTAGCGCAGGGCCTTGCGCCGCAGGTCGAACGTGGAGTTGTACGCCGACTTGGCGCGCGCGATCTCCTCGGGGTCCTTGAGGGGCGGCGGGAAGTCGTCGTCCTCGTCGGGAAAGCGGTTGGTCATGCCGCGACGTTACCGCACCACGCCGTCGCCGGCATGCGCCGCGTGCGGGTGCGGGTGGCGACGGGGCCCCGCAACGACGAAGGGGCCCCCGTGCGGGAGCCCCTTCGCGATCGTGCGGTGTCTACGGGTGGCTTACGCCACGTCGCGCAGCTTCTGCGCCTCGGCCAGGGAGGCCAGCTTCTGCAGCGACTGGTTCTCGATCTGGCGGATGCGCTCGCGGGTGACGTTGAACGCGCGGCCCACCTCGTCGAGCGTGCGCGGGTGCTCGCCGCCGAGGCCGTACCGCAGCTCCAGCACGCGACGCTCGCGGTAGCTCAGCGTCGCCAGCACCATCTGCAGGCCCTCCACGCGCATCGCGGAGGCAGCCGACGTCTCGGGGTCGGGGGCGCGGTCGTCCGCGAGGAACTGACCGAACTCCGACTCCTCGTCGTCGCCCACGGGCTTCTCGAGCGACACCGGCGTCTGCGCGCTGCGCTTGATCGACTCGATCTCGGGCTCGGGGAGCTTGATGGCGTCGGCGATCTCGGCGATCGTGGGCTCGCGGCCCAGCTCGCTGATGAGCTTGCGCTCAGCGCGGTTGATCTTGTTGAGCTTCTCCACCACGTGCACGGGCATGCGGATGGTGCGGCCCTTGTCGGCGATGGCGCGGGCCACGGCCTGACGGATCCACCACGTCGCGTACGTCGAGAACTTGAAGCCCTTGCGGTAGTCGAACTTCTCGGCCGCACGCACCAGGCCCAGCGTGCCCTCCTGGATCAGGTCGAGGAACGCAAGCCCCTGGTTGCGGTAGTTCTTGGCGATCGACACCACCAGGCGGAGGTTGGCCTCCACCATGTGACGCTTGGCCTCCTGGTCACCCAGCTCGATGCGCTTGGCCAGCTCGACCTCCTGCTTGGCCGTCAGGAGCGGCACGCGCCCGACGTCCTTCAGGAACAGCTGCAGCGAGTCGGTGCTCGTCTCGGCCTTCAGGTTGATACGGCGAGGGCGCTCGGCCTCATCGGCCAGCTGCGCCATCTTCTCGCGCGCCTCGGCGTCCTCGAGCAAATCGATGCCCTGCTCGTCGAGGTGGCTGTAGAAGGCCTCGACGAACCCCGGCTCCATGTCCGCGCTCTCGACGGCCTGCGCCACCTCTTCGATGGAGAGGAAGCCCTGCTCCTGGCCACGAGCCACGAGGGCACGCATCTCTTCGTTCGCCACCACGTCCTTCACGGTCACTACATCACCTCCGGTACACCACACATCGTGCGCACGACGACCCCTGCCGGTCCGCCGGCGTTACCTTCACCGCGGGGGTTGACCCAGCACCTTCGATGCCGGCTCCCAGCGGTTGCGGGACCCCCTTATCGGCAGACGCGGCGAAACCTTTAGCCCTGACGGAGAATTTTTTCTCCGGGCACCGATTCGACCGTCTGCGTGCGCACGTCTCCATCCAATGATCGGATGCTCTCATCCGGCGCTTAACGGCCAGTGAAGTGCGCGTTGCGGTTTTGCTCGGCCCCGCGGAGAGGCCGTCGGCGGCCTCTATCCGCGGGCCTGAGTCAGTCGCTCCAGCAGCATGCGCGCGGCCATCCCCAGGCGCGACCGGGGGTTGATCTCCACCGTGCGCTGCCACGCCTTCACCACGGCGTTGGGGTCGCGCGCGTACACCGACAGCATGCCCTGGTTGAACAGCACCAGCTGATCACGGGGCCGCTCGCGCGCCATCTTCGCCATCGCCGCCACCGCCCGCTTCTCCCCGGCCTTGCCCGACAGGAAGTCGAGGAACGTCATGCCCATCGTGGCGGCCGTGTCCCCGGGGGCCCGCTTGAGCGCCTCACGGAACGCCTGCTCGGCCGACGTGGTGTCACCCAGCGACATCTGGGCGCGTCCCAGCTCGACGTAGCGCCGCGCCGGCGCTCCCGGCGCGGCGGTCAGCTCGCGCAGGCGCACCACCTGCTGGGCCGCGTCCAGGTCGGCGATGCCGTCGGGCGGCGGCTGGTCGAGCGAGAGCGACAGCGGGGGAAGCTCGGCGGCGGGCGCGGGCGACTGCTGCGGACCGGGTGTCGTGGCGCCGGGGCCGACCTGCAGTGGGGCCCGCTGCACGGCCACCTCGGTGGGCTCCTTGTCGAGCGCCATCGCCATGCCCAGAAGGCCACCGCCGACGACGGCCGCGGCGCCCGCGGCCAGCAGCACGCGCTTCAGCGGGGGCGTCGTGCGCCGCGAGGGGGTGTCGGGTGCGTCGGGGGCGTCGGGTTGCGGCATCGCGTGAATGGTGGCGGTTGGAGGGGGTGATGGGCAAGGCGGGCCGGTGCCACGGGGGTCGACGGTCACCCTGCCGGGGTAATGGCCGAGGCGAGCCGTGCCGATCCAACCAGCGTGTCCACATCCTCTCCCACCAACCGCCTGGACGCCCTGTTCGCGTACGGCGTTCACCGCGGCGCCAGCGACGTGCACCTCAAGGTGCCGTCCCGCCCCGCCATCCGCATCGACGGGTCGCTCGAGCCCATCGCCGACCACCCCCCCTTGCGTCCCGCCGACGTGAACGGCTTCGCCGACGACCTGTTCTCGCGGGTTCCGAGCAAGCGCGCCGAGTTCGAGGAGACGGGCGAGGCCGACCTGTCGTACGCATGCCCCGGCGTCGGCCGCTTCCGCGTCAACGTGTTCCGGCAGCGCGGCTCCGTGAGCATCGTGGCCCGCGTGGTGCCGTTCACCGTGCCGTCGCTCGACGACCTCGGCCTGCCGCCGGTGGTGTCGAAGCTGGCGCGTGAGGAGCGCGGCATCATCCTGGTCACCGGCACCACCGGCAGCGGCAAGAGCACCACGCTGGCGGCGATGATCGACCAGATGAACCGCACGTCCCACAAGCACGTGGTGACGATCGAGGACCCCATCGAGATCCTGCACACCGACCAGTTGTCGCTCATCAACCAGCGCGAGGTGGGCCTCGACACCGAGTCGTTCCACAGCGCCCTGCGGCGGGTGCTGCGGCAGGACCCCGACGTCATCATGATCGGTGAGATCCGCGACGAGGTCACCATGGAGACCGCGCTCAGTGCGGCCGAGACCGGCCACCTGGTGCTGTCGACCATGCACACGCTGGACGCCACCGAGACGGTCAACCGCGCCATCGGCTTCTTCCCGCTGCACCAGCAGGCGCAGGTGCGCACCATGCTGGCGTCCACGCTGCGCGGCGTCATCTCGCAGCGCCTCGTGCGCCGCAGCGACAGCAACGGCCGCGCCGCCGCCGTCGAGGCCCTGGTGATGACGGGACGGGCACGCGACTTCATCGTGAACCCCGAGGACACGGGTCGGCTGCGCGAGGTCATCCGCGACGGCGACTTCTACGGCATGCAGACGTTCGACCAGTCGCTGTTCGACCACGTCACGGCCGGGCGGGTGTCGCTGGACGACGCCGTGGCCGCCGCGGCCAGCCCGCACGACTTCCGGCTGATGCTCGAGAGCGGCGTCGCCCGGCGCACCGTGGGCGATTACGCCGCGTAGCCGGCACGCGCCCGGGTGGCCAACGTGAAACAGTGGGCGGATGGTGCGCGCGTCGGCACGGTTCGTCCTCCGCGGGGAGGGCCTGTGAGGGTCGTCCTGGCCTGCGGCTGGCCGCGCCCGCTCGGGGCCGTGATCCACACCGGCCGCCTGGCGCACGCGCTGGGCGAGGCGGGCACCGACATCCACGCGGTGGCCGCGCACCCGGCGCGGGGTCGTCCCGTGGAGGGCGGCATCCTGGTGCTGCCCGTCGACATCGAGGAAGGGCACGATCCGCTTGACGCCGCGCGCGCGGCGGGAGCGGCGCTGACGGCGGCCAGCCCCCTGTTCACGGGCGTCGACGTGGCCCACGCGCAGGACGCCGTCTCCGCCACCACGCTCATCGCGCTGCGCGAGCGCGGCGTCGTGGGAAGCGTCGTCACGACCGTCCACCACATCGCCACGCACGCCCGCGGACGGCTGGAGGACATGCAGCGCCACGCCATCCAGGAGTCGGACGCCGTGGTGTGCGCGTCGCAGTGGTGGGCCGACCTGATCCTCGACGAGTTCGGCGTCGAGGCCCACGTGGTGGCCCACGGCGTCGAGGGTGACCGCTTCACGGCGCCCCTGCTGGGCCGGCACGCGGCGGGCGAACGGTTCGGGTGGCACGACCGGCCCGCGGTGCTGTCGCTGGGCGGCGTGCAGCCGCGCAAGGGCAGCCGCGTGCTGCTGGAGGCGTTCGCGCGGTCGCGGGCGCGGCTGGGCGCCCGGGCGATCCTGGTGGTCGCCGGACCCGCCGAGCACGCCGACTACCGGGCCCGCTGGGCCGACGATGCCGAGCGCCTGGGCCTGCGCGTCACCCGCGGAGGCACGGCCGAGCCCACCACCGACGTGCTGGAGGTGGGCGGCGTGTCGGCCGACGACATGCCGGGCCTCTACCGCGCGTGTGACGTGCTGGTGTCCCCGTCCACGCGGGAGGGGTTCGGACTCTCGGCCATCGAGGCGGCGGCGTCCGGCATCCCCAACGTGGTGTCCGACCTGCCGGTGTTCCGCGAGCACTTCTCCGACGGCGACACCGCGCTGTTCGTGCCGGTGGGCGACACGCGCGAACTGGGCGTCGCGCTGATGCGCGCGCTCAACGACCGCGAGCTGCGCGGGCGCCTGGTGACCCGCGGCAAGGCGCTGGCGGCGGGCTTCACGTGGCAGCGCTGCGCCGCCGAGCACCGGGCCGTGTACGCGGAGGTGGCGCGCGCGGCGTCGTCCCGCGCGTGACGTGAGATACTGGCCGCCGTGCAGTGGATCCACGACAACCTCGTGCTGGTGGCGTTTCTCGTGGCGCTGGTCGCGATCCTCGCGGCCCTGGCGTACGCGGGCCTGAAGGGCTGGGCGCTGTACCGCGCCGCGAAGGCCGAGATGGGTCGCGTGACGCCGATCACCGACCAGCTGTCGCGCAGCGCCGCCGCGCTGCAGGCCCGCCAGGCCGAGTTGCCCCGCCGCCAGGCCGAGATCCAGGACACCGTCGCCTCCATCCAGCGGCACGGCCAGGTGCTGGGCGTGCTCGCGTCGCACGCCACCACGGCGCGGCGCACCCTGATGGGCCCGCTGCGCTACATCGGTCGCTAGGCGTCGCGCCCCGCGCGGCTCCTGCGAGTGGACGTCCGCCCGTTGGCCCTTGCGTATCCCGCTGCGTGCGTTGCGTGATACGCCGGGGATGAGGTGGTCTCGAGGCGGGCCCCATCGTTCACGTCCGCCGCTGGCCTCACCGCCTGCCGACCCCTAACATCCCGTCATGGCGGGCGTCTCGAAGAGTTCCGACACGGACATCACCGGGCTGTCGGTGGCCGGGCTGGCCGCCGCGGTGCAGAGCGTCACCGACCCGCGCGACGAGCGCCGCCTCATCTACGCCAAGGGCGAGAACACCCGCCACGTGCGGCACGCGCAGGTGCTCGACCGCTGGCCGGTGCTGTCCGAGCCGTGGGCGCGCGGGGTCGAGAACGTGCGGCTGAGTCTCATCGACCGCACGCCCGGCGCGGCGACGTTCGGGCGCTGACCCCCGCGCCGCGGCGCTACGCTGCCGCTCGCGGCCGGAGTGGCGGAACTGGACAGACGCGGGGGACTTAAACTCCCCTGTCCCTCGGGGCGTGTGGGTTCGAGTCCCACCTCCGGCATCGCGGCCGCGTCAGAGGCCACCCATGCGGGTGCGCTCCCGCTGGATCATGTAGGCCTGCAGCCGCGCCACGACGGCGGCCGGGTCGGCGATGCCGTCGAACCGGAAGGCCGACTCCTGCACGTTGGTGCCCGCGGTGTCGAAGTCGACCGACCCCACGCCCAGCGCGCGCTCGAGGAACGTCTGGTTGGTGTTGACGTTCTGCACGCGGTCGATGTCGGTGGACTGCTCGGCCCGCGACAGGATGCCGCGCCGGATGTGGATGCGCTCGGTGGTGACGCGGTACGTCACCGCGTACCGGCGGATGAGGTCGCGCACGATCACCGCCAGCAGCAGCACCAGGCTGATGAGCCACCACTTCCACACCGCCAGGCCCGTGTTGACGTCCATCGACGACAGCAGGCTGGCGGCGATGCCGGGCACCAGGGCGGGCACGCCCCACGTCAGGAAGAAACCGATGCTGGAGCGCGGCGACGGGCGCCCCGAGTACAGCACTTGCTCGCCTTGATGAAGCTCCACCGGGCCTCCGTCCACCATGTCGACGCGCGTTGCGTTGCGCTCGTGATCGTACCTGCGGCACGGGCGCCGCGAGCCGCCAAGTCACCACAGGGTCACGAAATGCGACCGCGAACATCCCCCGAAGGGGGGGTAAAGGATTCCGGGTGCCTGCCGACAAGTGCTGTGCACGCTCACCCCGATCCACCCCGCCCGAGGAGTTCACCCGATGTCGCTGCGCCGCCTCGCTCCCTCCGCCGACACGATCACCAGCGAGGCTCCCGCCGCCCGCACGTCGCGTCGTCGCAGCCGCGCGAAGCCGCGTCCGCCGCGTCCGCAGGCCGTGATCCTGGCCGAGCTGAAGGGCCTGGGCGGCCTGGTGCACGAGCAGGCGCTGATGGACGCCGGCGCCCAGCCGCAGGTGAGCCTGATCGAGTGGACCAACCGCCTCGCCGCCGAACTCCACACCGACGGCGTCGGCTCGCCGGCCACGTACCGCGACCTGCTGATGGGCATCGTCGGCGTCAACCGCCGCGCCCGTGAGGCGCAGGCCATGGACGCGACGGTGGCGCAGGGCGCCTGACGCCCTCCCCGCCGCGCGTCAGTTGCGGCGGTCGAACACCATGTCGGTGAGGTCCATCAGGTCGCTGGTGCGGCCGGGGATGCGCTCGAGTTCCGCGCGGGCGCGGGCGTGGGTCTCACCGGCCAGGTCGCGGGCGCGTTCCAGCCCGTAGACGCTGACGTACGTGGCCTTGTCGAGGCGGGCGTCCCCGCCGACGGCCTTCCCCAACGACACCTCGTCGCCCGACACGTCGAGGATGTCGTCGACGATCTGGAACAGCAGGCCCAGGTCGCGGGCGTACGCGCGATACGCGGCCTCGATGTGCGGCTCGGGCCGCGCCACCGTCAGGGCGACGTGCACCGAGGCGGCGATGAGCTTGCCCGTCTTCAGCGCGTGCACGCGGCGCATGGCGTCGCCGGCCCCGCGCCCCGCGCCCCGCAGGTCGAGGTACTGGCCGCCCACCATGCCGCCCACGCCCGTCGCCCGGCTGATCTCAGCCAGCACGCCCACCACCACGTCCGGCCCGCCGGGCTGGTGCTCGCACACCAGCAGCATCGCCTCGGCGAACAGCGCGTCGCCGGCGAGGATGGCGGTGTCCTCGCCGAAGACCACGTGGCACGTGGGCTGACCGCGCCGCAGCGCGTCGTCGTCCATCGCCGGCAGGTCGTCGTGGATGAGCGAGTACGTGTGGATCAGCTCGATGGCGGCCGCCGCCGGCAGCAGCACGTCGTCGGCGACGCCCAGCGCCTGGCCGCACGCGAGCGTCAGGACGGGCCGGAACCGCTTGCCACCGGCCAGCAGCGAGTGACGCATGGCGTCGACCAGGCCCTCGGTGCCGTCCGACTCGCGACGCTCGGCGACGTCGGCCGGGCGGAAATCGAGGGCCGACAGGTACGCGTCGACCCGGTCGCGAAGGTGGTCGGGGTACGGCGAGGCGACACCTGGGTCGGGGCGAGCGGTCGCGGAATGTTAGACGCCTCCGCGGCCGCGCGGCCCCGGCCCCGCGTGCTCAGTTGTTGAGCATCTTGCGCAGCTTCTCGAGCTGCGCGCTCTGCTCACGCAGCGCGTTGAGCTCGTCCTCCTGCGCGCGCGCCAGGTTGGCGAGCTCCTTCACCGAGGCCAGAGCGCGCTCGAGCGCCGCATCGACGCTGTCGGACGAGCCGCCGCTGCGACGCGTGCGCGGCTGCAGCGTGGCGCCCTTCTTACGTGCCACCCGGTAGTAGTTGGCCGCCACCGTGCCCTCACGCCGGCCCGTGTCGGCCGAGATCTTCTTGAACGCATCGGTGCGACGCATCCCCTGTCCTTCGACCAGCTTTTCGACCTGCTCGAAGATCTCGTCACCGATGGTGGTGCGGCCGCCGCGGTCGTCTGTCACGTGATGCCTCCGTGGAAGTGGGGGATGTCACTTCGTGTATACCACGCCACCTGTATGTAATGCGCGCCCTCGCGAGGACATGTCATCACGTTGGTGGCGCGGGGGAGGCTCCGAGAGACGTCCCATGGCGGCGGCCGGCCAATGCGGGTGTGATGAGCGCCGCACCGGCGATGAATCCCACGACGTGTGCCACATACGCGGTGTCGGTACCCGAGCCGCCGAGCTGCTTGCCCATCGACACGAACTGGCCCACGAAGTAGAGCCCGATCCAGAGCAACGCCGGAAGTCGCATGGGTATGACGAACAGCACCAGCGTCCAGATGCGCGCGCGGGGATACAGCACCACGTAGGCGCCGAGCATCGCCGACACGGCCCCGGATGCGCCGATCATCGGGATGTCCGACGAGGCCTCCGTGAACGACTGGGCGAGCGCGGCGATCACGCCGCACCCGAGGTAGAACGGCACGAAGCGAAGCCTGCCCAGGCGATCCTCGACGTTGTTGCCGAACACCCACAGAAACAGCATGTTGCCCACGAGGTGAATCCATCCCGCGTGAAGGAACATGTGGCTGACAAGGCCGGTGAAGCGCCCCTGCTCGCGACTGAGGCCGTAACAGGTGAGGGCGTCGGCGGGCACCCCGACGGTGGTATCGGGACTGTGATCCAGGATGTTGGCGGGCACCGCGCCGTATGAACAGAACAGCGCGGTTTGGCTGCCGCGGCGCGCGTCGTCGGGCAGTGACGTGGTGTAGAGAAGGCCGACGACGCACGCCACGATCAACGCGATCGTGAGTACCGGGATGCGCCCGGTGGGGATGTCGTCATGCAGCGGGATCATCAGCGGGTCCCGCCGCGGGCGTCAGCCCAGTACGTGCGCCAACAGCGCGGCCTGCGCATGGATGCGGTTCTCTGCCTGGTCCCAGACGGCGGAGCGCGCACCGTACAGCACGCCTTCCGCCACCTCCTCGCCGTGGTGGGCGGGCAGGCAGTGCATCACGATGGCCGCCGCGTGGGCGTGCGCGATGAGGTCGTCGTCGACGCGGTACGGGCCGAGGGCGGCCAGCCGGGCGTCGCGGGTGTCCTCGTCGCCCATGGAGATCCACGTGTCGGTGTAGAGCACCTTGGCGCCGGCGGCCGCCTCTTGTGGCGACGTCACCACGCGGGCCCCGCCACCCAGCGGACGGCCCAGCTCGTCGGCCCAGCGCACGACGTCGGCCTTCGGCGTGAAGCCCTCCGGGCAGGCCGCGACGACGTCCATCCCCAGCGCCGCGCCCGCGATCATCAGCGACACGCAGCAGTTGTTGCCGTCGCCCAGGTACGCCACCTTCAGGCCCCGCACATCGCCGAAGCGCTCGCTGATGGTGAGAACGTCGGCCAGCGCCTGGCACGGGTGGTGGTCGTACGTGAGCCCGTTGATCACCGGCACGGTGGCGTGGTTGGCCAGCTCCTCGATGACCGCATGGGGGCCGGTGCGCAGCACCACCGCCGACACCATCCGGCTGAGCACCAGCGCCGTGTCACGGATGCTCTCCCCGCGCCCCATCTGCAGGTCGGCCCCGTTGAGCGTCAGCGGGTGACCGCCCAGGTGATGGACCCCCACGTCGAAGCTCACGCGGGTGCGGGTGGACGGGCGCTCGAAGATCAGCGCCACGGCGCGTCCGTCCAGCACGGCCGGCCACCGGTTGCGCGGCGTCGCCTTCAGCCACGCGGCCGAGCGCACCACGTCGGGCACGGCCTCCGGGGCTTCCTTCAGCGTGAGGATGGACTGGCCCCGCAGCGCGGGGTGCGGGTGCAGTTCGGCGGGTGTCGTCATCGGAGCAGGCGTGTGGGGATCGGGACGGGGCGGTGGGGGGTGCGTCGGTTTTCGCCACCGCCCCGGAATGTCCTTGCCGTGGAACGCGGCGGAAGGAGTCTCGCCGGGTGTCACGAAACAACGTTTCGTGAGCCGTTCGACGTCCGACCCGAGGACTAACGTGGCCGTGCCCATGCACCCAGAAACCGCGGTCCGCCGCCCGTCCCACGACACGATGAGGGAAGCACACCTCGCGGCCCGCCGCCGCGCGGTGCTTCTGGGCGCCGTCGTCGCGGCCAGCTTCGTGCCCCTGGCCCTGGGCCTGCCTGCGGCCTGGCCCCTGGTGGGCGTGCCCATCGTGTTGTCGTTCGCCCTCTGCGGTTCCACGGCGTTTGCGCTCGTGTCCAGCGTCGTGGCCCTCGCCCTGGCGCTCGTGTCGGGGCATCCCGGCGTCGACGGCACCACGCTGGCCACCGGGTTCGTCGCGTTCGCGGCGCTGGCGGTCGTGGTGGGGCTGCGTCACGGACGCATGGAGCGTGCCCTCGAGCGCGAGTCGGAGCGCTCGATGACCGACAAGCTGACGGGCCTGCCCAACTACGCGTTCCTCAGCGAGGCGCTGCCGCTGGAGCTGCGGCGTTGCGACCGCAGCGAGACCATGGTCTCCCTGGTGCTGTTGGACCTCGACCGCTTCAAGCAGTTCAACGACCGCTTCGGGCACGAGGCGGGCAACCGCATGCTGATCGCCGCCGGCAAGGCCATGAAGAGCGTCGCCCGCGGGTCGGACGTGGTGGGACGGTTCGGCGGCGAGGAGTTCGCCGTGATCGTGCAGGGGCCCGCCGAGGACGCCCGCGAGGCCGCCGAGCGGGTGCGCGCGGCGATCTCCAAGGCCACCATCACCGTCGACCCGGGCATCGAGGTGGGCGTCACGGCGTCCGCCGGCGTGGCCGAGCGGCGCGAACGCGAGACCACCGACGAGCTGGTGAAGCGCGCCGACGAGGCCCTGTACGCGGCGAAGGCCGCAGGCCGCAACCGCGTGGTGACCGCCCCCACCGACGAGCTGGGACGCCGCCGCCGCCGCGCCGCCTGACGCGGGTCAGGTCGGGGCGGGTCGCGGCAGCGGCCGGCGCGAGAAGTCGACCTCGTCCACGGGCCGTGGCGGGCCGAACAGGAAGCCCTGCATGACGTCGCAGCGCAGGCGGTGCAGCTCGTCGCGCTCGCCCGGCTTCTCGACACCCTCCGCCACGATCACCAGCCCCAGCTCGTGGCCGAAGTTGAGCAGCGCGCGGATGAGGGCGGCGTCCCGGGTGTCCATGCCCGACACGAACGAGCGGTCGATCTTGAGCTCGTCCACCGACAGCTGACGCAGCGTCGCCAGCGGCGCGAAGCCGGTGCCGAAGTCGTCGAGCGACAGCCGCACGCCGATGCCGCGCAGCTCGGCCAGGTGCGCCGACGTCTCACGCGCCGTGATCAGCGCGTTCTCGGTGACCTCCAGCGTCAGCCGGTCGGCGTCGATGTGGGAGACCTCCAGCGCGTCGGCGATGCGGCGCGTGAGGCGCGGGTCGCGCAGGTCGCGGTCGGCGAGGTTCACCGACACGCCCACGCCGGGGTGGTCGGTCAGCCAGGCGCCGGCATCACGCAGCGCGCTCTGCAGCACGTGGTCGGTGATGTCGGTGATCAGCGCCGAGTCCTCGGCCAGCGGCAGGAAGTCGGCGGGCAGAAGCAGCCCGCGGCGCGGGTGCCGCCACCGGGCGAGGGCCTCGAGGCCCACGACGCGCCCCTCCCCGTCCATCTGCGTCTGGTAGTGCACCTCGATCTCGTCGCGGCCGACGGCCTCGCGCAGCTCGCCGCTCATCACCAGCCGTCCGGGGCGCCGCTGGCCCTTGGTGGTGGTGTAGACGGCGACACCCCGGCGCTCGCGCTTGGCGTCGTACATCGCCACGTCGGCGGCATGCATCAGCGTGTCGGCGTCGCGCCCGTGCTGCGGGGCCAGGGCCACCCCGACGCTGCCGCCGAGGCGGATGTCGGCGTCGCCCACGGCGAACGCGACGCGCACGGCCTCGACCACGCGGTGCGCCATCGCCCGCGCGGCGGCGTCGTCCGTGTCGGGCATGACGACGGCGAACTCGTCGCCGCCCAGCCGTCCCACCAGCGCCGTCTCGTCGGCCACCGACGTGATGCGGGCGCTCAGCTCGCGCAGCACGTCGTCGCCCGCGCGGTGGCCGAAGCTGTCGTTGAGCGACTTGAAGCCGTCGAGGTCGAGCACCAGCAGCGCGAACGGCGCTGGGTCGTCCCCGCGGGCCAAGAGGGCCTCGAGCTGCGCGAACACCCGGCCCCGGTTGGGCAGGCCGGTCATGTCGTCGTGCGTGGCCCGGTGGCGGTCGACGACGGCTTCCTCACGCGTGGTGCGTACGTCCTGCTCGCGCGCCGTCGCGTCGCGCAGCACGACCACCCGCACCAGCCCCGCCCCGTGACCGACGGTGGTGGTCGCGATGTCGAGCGTGCGCCCACCATGGTCGAACGTCGCGTGGCGGGCGTCGTCCCCCAGCGCGTCGGGACCAGGCCAGCGGGGCAGCAGTTCGCGCACCGGCGTGCCCAGCGGCGGGTACGGGGCGTCCACCAGCGCCAGCGCCGCGGGGTTGAGGTCGAGCACGCGGCCGTCGCGGTCGAGGGTCAGCACCGGGTCCGGCATCGCCTCCACCACCTGGTCGCGAGCCAGGCCCACCATGCCGATCTGACCCTCGATCAGGCGTCCCCTCAGCACCGCCCAGGCCAGCGCGATGTTGCTGACGATGAGCGTGTACGGGGTGGGGTCGTACGCGCCGGTGTCGACGAGGCCGCTGATGAACACCACGTTGGCCAGCATCGGCACCGCCATCGCTGCGGCGATCAGATGCGCCTGCCGGCGCAGCGGCGCAGGCGCGTTCTGCGCGACCAGCGCGAACGTCAGCAGGCTGCCCGCCAGCAGCGAGTAGGCCCACACCGTGTGCAAGAAGAACCACGGGCCGGACTCGCTGACGACCGGGCCGGTGCCCGCGGGGGCGCGCACGTTGCGCAGCACGAGCTCGTCCCAGCCCGTGGCCACCAGCGTGGGCGTCACGATGCCGGGGATCGCGATGAGCGCCCACACCCACCGGGGCACGCGCGGTCGCCCCGCCAGCTCGGTGAGGCTATGCGCGATGCCCACGACGCCCACGCAGATGCCCAGGTAGACCACGCCACCCAGCCACTGCTTCACCTGGGGGTCGCGCGACGTCAGCTGGGTGATCAGGCCGACGCACCACAGCGTCATGCCCACCGACGCCATCACCAGGCCGCCGCGTCCCGGACGCCGGCCCCGGCGGGCCGCGATGGCGATCATCGTGAGGCTGGCGAGGACCACCACCCCCAGGGCGGTGACGCTGATGACGACGGGGCTCATCGTTCGCTTGTGCGGGTCACTCTCGGGAAGACGTGGCCCGCGACGGGGCCCGGCATGCCGCGTGTTGGTTCAACATGTTTCGGCAGGTTCGATGGTCGACGCGAGCCCGACCGGGATCACACCAGCGGCGGGTCCTCGACCTGCGGGATGATGTGCCGCTGCCAGATGATTCCGGCGACCGCCGCCGCCGCCGTGACCAGCAGCACGGTGATGAGCGATGCGCTGCGCGCGAACATGTCGTTGGGACGGCCGTCCAGCACGAACGCGGCCGCCGCCCACGTCACGCACAGCGTCGCCAGCGCCACGAGGTACATGTGGGCGGCCACGCGCGACGTGGCCGCCGCGATGCCCACCAGCCCGGCGATCAGCAGCGTGACGCTGGTGAACAGGTGGGCGGGGAAGAAGAAGAGGTTGCGGGCGACGGGGTCGGTGGCCGAGTGGAGCCCCGCGCGCAGCACGCCCACGATCGCGAGGAACGACAGCGTGCACCCCACCAGCTGCGCGCACCCGCGCTCGAACGTCAGCGGCTGCCCGGAGCGCTGTGCGGGGTGCGACGGCAGGGGTGTCAGCGGCTCGGTGGACATGGTCCGACGCTACCGGGAATCGGGTCGCGGCGAAAGGAGACGGCGCGCCACGCGCGTGACGACGGCCGCCACGATCCATCCCGTGGCGGCACCCGCGGCCAGGTCGGCGGGGTCGTGGTCGCGGGTCTCCACGCGTCCCACCATCCCCGCCGCCGCCCCGGCGACCAGCACGGCACCGCCCACGGGATGGTCGCGGGCGACTGCGCGGGCGATGGCCGTCGCCGCGGCGGCGTGGCGGCTGGGGAACCCCGCCTCCGCCCGCGTCCCCGGCCGGCGGCGTCCGATGCGGTCGCGCAGCACCCGGGCGATCCCGGCGGCGGCGACGGCGGCGGCCCCCGCCGTGATCCCCGTGCGGCGCGTCCGGGGCCAGGCGATCAGCGCCACCACGAGTCCCCGGAATGCGGGAGCCATCAGCCGTCCCGCACGGTCGGCCGCCCGCGCCGCCTGCGGCCGGCGGGCCAGCTGCGCCCGCAGCGCGCGGCCCACCGCCCGGTCTGCGCGACCGGCCGCCCCGCGAGCGGTCGCCGCCGCCCCACCCCGTGTTGGTACCATCCGATGCATGAGAGCGTGGACGGGGATTATCGCAGCGCTGATCGTGCTGGCCGTCGCGGCGGGGTGCTCGGACAGCCGCCCGGGGGTCGCGGCGATCCCCGAGGGCGAGCGCACGGCCGCCCCGGCCTTCACCGTGCCCGGCCTCGACGGCGGCACGCGCAGCCTCGCCGACCGGGGCTCCAAGCCCATGCTCATCAACTTCTGGGCCTCCTGGTGCGGGCCGTGCGTGAAGGAGATGCCCGCCATCGCGGAGTTCGCGCGCCGCAACCCGCAGGTGAGCGTGGTGGGCCTGGCGGTCAACGACGATGTCGGCGCCAGCCGGAAGTTCGCGCGCGAGCACGACATCCGCTTCCCGCTGGGCATCGACCGCCAAGCGGAGGTGCTGTCGTCATACGGCGGCAGCGGGCTGCCGGTGACCGTGCTGGTAGGGGCCGACGGCAAGGTGATCACCACGTTCATCGGCGGGCTCACGACGGACGACCTCGACGACATGGCCCGCCTGGCGGAGGCCGGGTGAGCGACGCCGTCGCCGCCGTGACCGCGACGATCGCCCGTCACGGGGCGCCCGCCCCCGGCGAGACCGTGCTGGCGATGGTGTCGGGCGGCGCCGACTCGCTGTTCATGCTGCACGCGCTGGCCCGCCTGCATGACGGCCACCTGCACGTGCTGACGTGCGACCACGGCCTGCGTGCCGAGGCCGGGGCCGAGTGCGCTCTGGTGGAGGCGGCCGCGGCCGGGCTGGGCATCCCCTGCACGCGCGTCGAGCTGGCCCTGCGCCCCGGCCCGGCGCTGCAGCGGCGGGCCCGCGACGCCCGCCGGCAGGCCGCGCGCCGGGAGGCCGCGCGCGTGGGCGCGTCGGCCGTCGCGCTGGCCCACACGGCCGACGACCTGGCCGAGACGGTGCTGATGCGGTTGGCGCGCGGCACCGGTCCCGGCGCCGTCCACGGCATGACGCCGCGCGACGCCGAGCTGGTGCGACCCGTGCTGGACGTGCGCCGGGCCGCGACCCGGGCCTGGTGTCGCGAACACGGCGTCGCGTTCGCGGACGACCCGTCCAACCAGGACCCCGCGTACGCGCGCGTGCGGGCGCGGGCGCTGGTGGCCGCGCTCGACGACGTCAGCCCCGGCGCGGCGACGCACCTGGCCCGGTTCGCGGCGCTGGCGCGCGACGAGTCGGACGTGCTCGACGCGCTGGCCGCCGACGCCCTGGGTCGTGCGACGTCGGGCGACGGGGTGCGCGTCGCCGCCCTGCAGGCAGAACCCGCCGCGGTGCAGCGGCGCGTCGTGCGCATGCTGCTGGCCCGGGCGGGTGCCGCCGAGGACGGACGCGGTGCGGACGCCGTGGAGGCGGTGCGCCGCTTCGCGCCGCGCGTGGACGTCGCCGGCGGCGTCTGCGCCGTGGTCGAGCGCGGGGTCCTGCGCGTGGTGCCGCAGCCCCTGCCCGACCCGCCGGACGCGCCCGGAACGCCGCAGGCGCTGGACGTGCCCGGCTGTGTGCGCCTTCCCGGATGGTCCGTGCGCGCCCGCCGAGGGATCGCCGGCGACCACACCCCCCGCCGCATCGCCGTGCGGGACGAGCGTCCCTTGTCGGTGCGCGGCGCCGCCGACGGTGACCGCATCGCGCTGCCCGGGGGTGGTCACGCGGCGGTGGGCCGCCTGCTGGCCGGCGCAGGGGTACCCTCCCGGCTGCGTGCGCGCGTGCCGGTGGTGCTGGCGGGCGACGTGCCCATCTGGGTGGCCGGCCATCGCGCCGCCGCCGGCGTCCTCGCACCCGTGGGCGCATCCGCAACCGTGCTGGAGCTGGAGGACGAATGACGGAAGCCCGTCCGGGTCGCGTGCTGATCTCGGCCGATGACCTGCAACGGCGCGTGTCCGAGCTGGCCGCCGAGATCTCGGCCGACTACGAGGGCCGCGACGTGCTGGTGGTGGGCGTGCTCAAGGGGGCCGTCTTCTTCATCGCCGACCTGGTGCGCCAGCTCACGGTGCCGTGCGAGCTCGACTTCATGGCCGTGTCGTCGTACGGCTCGTCCACGCACTCGTCGGGCGTCGTGCGGATCCTGAAGGACCTCGACTACCCCATCGCCGGGCGCCACGTGCTGGTGGTGGAGGACGTGATCGACTCGGGGCTCACGCTCACGTACCTGGTGCGCAACCTCCAGTCGCGCGAGCCCGCCAGCCTCGAGATCTGCACGCTGCTCACCAAGCCGCGCCACCGCGAGCTGCCCCTCACCACGCGCTACCAGGGGTTCGCCCTGCCCGACGTGTTCGTGGTGGGCTACGGCCTCGACTACGACGAGCGCTACCGGCCGCTGCCGCACATCGCGGAGCTCGACGGGGTCACCTGACCCGGGCGCGAGGGGTGGCCCTGGAGAGCGCTGCTATCCTCGGCCGACGGGCTTCTGGCAGCTGCGCCTGCGCCCGGTGAACGTGAGTGTCCGGCCGTTCCCGGCGGCCGGCGTCGACACCCGAGCGGGGGCGTAGTGAACCGGTTCCTCAAGAGCGCTGTCTTCCCGATCCTCATCGTGCTGGTGCTGGCCGCCGTCGCGCTGAGGCTGGTGTCGGGAGGGCAGGACGAGGCCAAGAAGCTCGACTACCCCCAGATCCTCGCCCTGATCGACCAGGGCAAGGTGAAGAAGGCGACCATCAGCAACCGCAACGAGACGCTGACGATCGTCGACACCGACGGCAAGGAGCACGTCACCGGCATCCCGCAGGGCACGACGGCGGCGCTCACCACCAAGCTGCTCGAGAAGGACGTGCCGGAGTTCCGCGACGAGGGACTGTCCGGTTCGCCGTGGTGGGGCGTGCTGCTGCAGATCCTGCCGTTCGTGCTGTTCATCCTGTTCTGGATCTACATCGTGAACCGCATGCAGGGCGGCGGCTCCAAGGTGATGTCGTTCGGCAAGTCGCGAGCGAAACGCATGTCGGTGGACGCCCCCAAGATCACGTTCAAGGACGTGGCGGGCGCCAACGAGGCGGTCGAGGAGCTGCAGGAGATCAAGGAGTTCCTCGAGAACCCCAAGCGCTTCCAGGCGCTGGGCGCGCGCATCCCCAAGGGCGTGCTGCTGTTCGGCCCTCCCGGAACGGGTAAGACCCTGCTGGCCCGGGCCGTGGCCGGCGAGGCGGGCGTGCCGTTCTTCTCCATCTCCGGCTCGGACTTCGTGGAGATGTTCGTGGGTGTCGGCGCCAGCCGCGTGCGCGACCTGTTCGAGCAGGCCAAGCAGAACTCGCCCTGCATCATCTTCATGGACGAGATCGACGCCGTCGGTCGCCACCGCGGCGCCGGCCTCGGCGGCGGTCACGACGAGCGCGAGCAGACGCTCAACCAGCTGCTGGTCGAGATGGACGGCTTCGAGGCGAAGGACAACATCATCCTCATCGCCGCCACGAACCGTCCCGACATCCTCGACCCCGCCCTGCTGCGCCCGGGCCGCTTCGACCGCCAGATCGTGGTCGACCGCCCCGACCGCGCGGGGCGCGCCGAGATCCTGAAGGTGCACTCCAAGGGCAAGCCCATCGCGAAGGACATCGACCTGAGCGCCCTGGCGGGTCAGACCCCGGGCTTCACGGGCGCCGACCTGGCCAACCTGGTCAACGAGGCCGCCCTGCTGGCCGCCCGCAAGGGCAAGCGCGTCATCGAGCAGACCGAGCTCGAGGAAGGGATCATGCGGGTCATCGCGGGTCCCGAGAAGAAGAGCCGCCTGCTGTCCGAGCGCGAGCGCACCGTCACGGCGTACCACGAGATGGGCCACGCGCTGGTGGGGCACTTCCTGCCGAACGCCGACCCGGTGCACAAGATCAGCATCGTCAGCCGCGGCCAGGCGCTGGGCGTCACCATCTCCATGCCCGCCGAGGACAAGTTCAACGCCACCAAGGCCGAGCTTGAGGACCGCATGGCGATGACGCTGGGCGGCCGGGCGGCCGAGGAGATCGTGTTCGACGAGATCACCACCGGGGCGTCCAACGACCTCGAGAAGGTGACGCAGACCGCCAAGCAGATGTGCATGCGCTTCGGCATGAGCGAGAAGCTCGGCCCGCGCGTGCTGGGCCACAGCCAGGGCGCGCCGTTCCTGGGCCGCGACCTGCACTCGGAGCCCGACTACTCCGACGAGACGGCCCGCGAGATCGACGCCGAGATCCGGCGCATCATCGACGGCGCCCACCAGGAGGCCACCCGCATCCTCAACGAGCACCGCAGCGACCTGGAGTCGCTGTCGAAGGTGCTGTTGCGCCGCGAGACCATCGACCGCGAGGAGTTCATCGCCCTGCTGGCCGGCGCCGCGGAGGAGGACGTGTTCCGCGCGAAGGACGAGGAGGCGCGCCGCCGTCTGCAGGACGAGACCGACTCCGGCAAGGGCGACTCCCGCCGCCTCACCATCCCGCCGCCCCCGCCGCAGGGCAAGCCCGTCACCGAGGCCTGAGCCGCGGTGACCGGCGGGCCGGACCCCCTGGGCTGGCTGCGGGTCCCCAGCGTGATGGGCATCGTCAACGTCACCCCCGACTCGTTCGCGGGCGGGGGGCTGTCCCTCGACGCCGAGGGCGCCTGGGACGCCATCGCCGCTCAGGCCGCCGCGGGTGCCGCCATCTGCGACGTGGGGGCCGAGTCGACCAAACCCGGGGCCGAGCGCGTGCCCGCGTCCGAGCAGCTGCGCCGCCTGGGTCCGCTCCGCGACGCTCTGCGCGAGCGCCCGGCGGCCGTCGCGCTGTCGGTGGACACCACCCACGCCGACGTGGCCGAGGCCATGCTGGACGCGGGCGCCGTGGTGGTGAACGACGTCTCGGCCGGTCGCGAGGATCCACGCCTCATGCCGCTGGTGGCCGAGCGCGGCGCCGGCCTGGTGCTGATGCACATGCAGGGCCAGCCCCGCGACATGCAGGACGATCCCCGCTATGACGACGTGGTGGAGGACGTGCGCGCGTTCCTGGGGCGGCGCATGGACGCCGCCGCGGCCGCCGGCGTGCCCGCCGAGCGGCTGATGCTCGACCCGGGCATCGGCTTCGGCAAGACGCTCGCGCACAACGTGGCGCTCGTGCGGGGCCTGCCGCGCCTGGCCACCCTGGGCGCCCCGCTGCTGGTGGGCATGTCACGCAAGGGCATGATCGGGGCGCTCACCGGACGCCCCATCGCCGAGCGCATGGCCGGTAGCGTGGCGGCGGCCCTGGCGGCGGCCGCGGCGGGCGCCGCCGTGCTGCGGGTGCACGACGTCGCCGAGACGGTGGACGCGCTGCGGGTGTGGACGGCTCTCAACCCGGGGGAGGTCGCGTGAGCGACGTGGTGGTGGTGCGGATCAACGGCCTGGAGGTGTTCGGCCGCCACGGCGTGCTGCCGGCCGAGACCGCCCTGGGACAGCGCTTCGTGGTGGACGTCGCCGCGACCCTCAACGACTGTCCCGGCGCGTACGACGACGAGCTGACCGGCACGGTCGACTACGCGGCCCTGACGCGGCGGGTGGCCGACGTGGTGGCCGGCGAGCCGGTGCGCCTGCTGGAGCACCTGGCCCACCGCATCGCCGACGTGGTGCTGAGCGAGCCGCGCGTCGCCGCCGTCGAGGTGACCGTGCACAAACCTCACGTGGCGCTGCCGTTCGTGGTGCGCGAGACGGCGGTCACGCTGCGCCGGCACCAGGAGTAGCCCGGTGGCGTGGTACTGGATCGGGCTCGGCTCCAACCTGGGCGACCGGCGGGCGATGCTGCAGGCCGCCGTGGACGGTCTGCGTGCCCGCGGGGTGCGGGTGGACGCCGTCAGCCCCGTGCACCAGACGGCCCCGCAGGACCTCACCGACCAACCCGCGTTCCTCAACGCCGCGTGCCGCGTGGAGACCGCGCTCGCCCCCCGCGAGCTGCTGGCCCACCTGAAGGAGATGGAGCACGACCTGGGCCGGCGCGCCGGGGTGCGCTTCGGGCCGCGGCCCATCGACGCGGACATCCTCCTGTGGCAGGGCGGTGGGTGGAGCGACGAGGCCCTGCAGATCCCCCATCCGCGCCTCACCCGCCGTCGCTTCGCGATGGCGGGCCCCCTCGACGTCGACCCGGAGCTGGTGCTGCCCGACGGCACCCCCTTGGCCGGGGCGTTCGCGGCCATCCCCGCCGCCGAGCAGCCGGTGGAGCCCTGGCCGTGCGCCGACGGGCCTTGTCTACACTGACCGGCATGTCGCACACCGAAGACCTGGACGAATACGACGCCGAGCTGGAGCTGCGCCTCAAGCGCGAATACGCGGACGTGTACCCGCTGTTTCGCTACTGCGTGCTGACCCAGGAGGCGACGTACCTCTGCAACCGCCTCGAGCGCACGTTCACGCCGCAGGCGGCGTACCCGCTGTTCCACGTGGTGATGGATGACGTGTGGGTGTGGGACAAGAACCGCCCCTCGCGCATCATCCCCCGCGTCGAGATCCACACCACCCAGGACGTGACGGTGGAGATCCTGAAGCCCGAGGACACCGAGGACTAGATGGCGTCCGCCGCCAACCTGCTGGCGATCGACGTCGGCAACACCCAGACGCAGGCCGGGGTGTTCCACGGCACGACGCTCATCCACGAGTGGCGGCTGTCGACCGAGCGGGGCGCGACGGCCGACGAGCTGGCCGCCGCCCACGACCAGATCATGCGCCTGCGCGGGGGCAGCCTGGACGAGCTGGACGCCATGATCGTCGCGTCCGTCGTGCCCACGCTGACGGCCGGCTACCGGGAGCTGTCCGACAAGTACCTCGAGCGCACCGCGCTGGTTGTGGGCCCCGGCACCAAGACCGGCATGCCGCTGCTGATCGACAACCCGCGCGAGCTGGGGGCCGACCGGCTGGTGAACGCCGTCGCCGCGTTCCAGCGCTACGGCGGGCCCAGCATCGTGGTCGACTTCGGCACCGCCACCAACGTGGACGTGGTGTCGGCCGCCGGGGAGTACATGGGCGGCGTCATCGCGCCCGGCGTCATCACGTCGCTGGAGGCCCTCGCGTCGCGCGCCGCCCGCCTGGTCACCGTCGACCTGGTGCCGCCCGAGCGCCTCATCGGGCGCTCCACCGTGGAGGCGATGCGCTCCGGCCTGGTGCTGGGCACGGTGGCGATGGTGGACGGCCTCGTCGCGCGGGCCCGGGCCGAGGTGGGGGAGGAGGCCGCGGTGGTCGCCACAGGCGGGCTGGCCGAGCTGGTGTTTCCCCTCTCGGACGAGATCGATCATCATGAGCCCCTGCTCACGCTGGAGGGCCTGAGGTTGATCCACGAGATGAACACGGCGCCGAGGGCGCGATGAAGAAGCGCATGCGTGCGGTGGTGACCGGCCGTGGCGGCGACGCGCACGGCGCGCCGGTGGAGGGGGCCGAGATCCTCACCGAGCCCTGGACGATCGGCGGCCTCGACGTGGCCAACCGCGTGGTGCAGGCGCCGCTGGCGGGCATCGGCAACAGCGCGTTCCGGGTGCAGGCCCACCGCCACGGGGCGGGCCTGGTGGTCTCGGAGATGATCGCCAGCATGGGCCTTCACCACGGCAACCGCAAGACCCGCGAGATGCTGCACATGGACCCCGCCGAGGGGCTGACGGCCATGCAGGTGTTCGGCGCCGACCCGGCCGTGATGGCCGAGGCCGCGCGGGCGGTGGCCGACAGCGGGGCCGTCGCGGTCGACATCAACATGGGCTGCCCGGTGCCCAAGATCTGCAAGACCGGTGCGGGGGCGGCGCTCTTGGCCGACCTCGACCACGCGTCGGCGATCGTGCGGGCCATGGCCGACGCGGTGGACATCCCCGTCATGGTCAAGATGCGCCGCGGCCTCACGCCGCGCGAGGCGCAGCCCGTCGAGGCCGCCAAGCGCTTCGCCGACGCGGGCGCGGCGGCCCTCACCGTGCACCCCCGCGCCGCGGCTGAGGAGTACGGCGGCGAGGCCGACCACCGCATCACCGCCGACGTGGTGGCCGCCGTCGACGTGCCGGTGATCGCGTCCGGCGACATCACCACCGTGCCCGGCGCCGTCGCCGTGCTGCGCGACACCGGCTGCGCCGCCGTGATGATCGGCCGCGGCGCGCTGGGCGACCCGTGGCTCCTGGGCGCCCTCGCCGGTCGCGACGACGCGCGTCCCGGCCTCGCCGGCGTCGTCGCCGAGATAGCGGAGTTCGCCGAGGCGGTGCGGGCCGTGATGGGTGACCACCGGGCCTGCCATTACATGCGCAAGTTCTACCCCTGGTACCTTGCCGGGGAGCCCGTCTCCACCGCCGACGTCAGCGCCCTGCTGACCGACGCCACGCTGGACGACGCGCTCGCCCGCCTGCGCGGTCTCTCCGTTGCAGGCTTGAAACACGCGGCCGTCTGAACTACGGTTCTTCGCCGCTCGCCCACCGGGAACGGCCGCGCGCGGCCGTCGACGAAGAAGGTGTAAACGATGGATCGGGAAGTCATCCTCACCGAAGAGGGCCACCGGCTGCTGCGGGAGGAGATCGAGCATCTCTCGACGGTGAAGCGCCGGGAGGTCGCCGAGCGCATCAAGACCGCTCGCGAGTTCGGCGACATCTCGGAGAACTCCGAGTACGACGACGCCAAGAACGAGCAGGCGCAGATCGAGTCGCGCATCCAGCAGCTCGAGCAGAAGCTGCGCAACGCCCGCGTCATCGACACCGAGCACCTCGACAACCAGAGCGTCAGCATCGGCCACCGGGTGACGCTGAAGAACACCAAGAACAAGGAGACGGTGGAGTACTCCATCGTCGGTTCGGCCGAGGCCGACCCCAAGAACCGCCGGCTGTCGAACGAGAGCCCCGTGGGCAAGGCGGTGCTGGGTCGCAAGAAGGGCGAGAAGATCCAGATCCCCGCGCCCCGCGGCAACATCGAGTACCAGATCATGAAGATCGACTCCGACGAATGACGTCGGCATCGTGGGCGGGGGCACGCGGTCGTGCTAGCCTCTGCGGTCGCGCCATGCGCGCAGAACGACACTCAGCGAGGAGTTAATGGCAAAGCCCAGGGCGCGAGGCCGCGCGAACAAGAAGAAGGGGATGGTCGGTCCGGCGCAGCGTAAGCGTCGTCCGCGCCTTCCGATTGAGGATCTCGACTGGAAGAACTTCCCGTCGTTGCGCCGCTTCGTCTCCGAGCGCGGCAAGATCCGTTCGCGCCGCATCACGGGGCTCAGCCGTCGCCAGCAGGCCATGGTGGCCAGCGCGGTGAAGCGCGCCCGCACCATGGGGCTGCTCGCCTACCCCGACCAGGACCGCAAGGTCCGGCACTAGCTCCGCCGCCGGCGCGGGTACCCCCGCGCCGGCCACGGCAACCGTCCGGACGGCCAGTTCCGACCGCCCAAGGCCCCGCCGAACGCCCATTGCGCGGCCGCCGCGCCGGGCCCATGCTCTCCCGTACGACTGACGCGTCGATTCCGGCGCACATCGCCGTGGGGAGGAGGGCGAGGGCGTGCTAGAATCCATCATCTTGGCCTTCGTTCCGTCGACAGGTTTCGCACGGACGTCCCAACGCCCCCTGTGGGCCGTCGTCCGTTCCCCCGGCCGTTGTCGCCCACTCGGCCGGACGCAGCATCTCCACGCCGTTCCCGACCCGACGCGGTGCGGCTGACAAGGAGGGAACTCCCGGTGTTCGAGAGGTTTACCGAGCGCGCGCGGCAGGTGGTCGTCCTGGCCCAGGAAGAAGCGCGCACCCTGAAGCACAACTACATCGGCACCGAGCACATCCTGCTCGGCCTGCTGCGCGAAGAGGAGGGTCTCGCCGCCCGAGTGCTCGAGGGGCTCGAGATCACGGTCGACGAGGTCCGCGCCCAGGTGATCCGCATCGTCGGATCGGGCGAGGAGGTCACGTCCGGGCAGATCCCGTTCACGCCGCGCGCCAAGAAGGTGCTCGAGCTCGCGCTGCGTGAGGCGCTGTCGCTGGGCCACAACTACATCGGCACCGAGCACATCCTGCTGGGTCTCGTGCGCGAGAACGAGGGCGTCGCCGCCCGCATCCTCGCCGACTTCGACGCGGACAGCGAGAAGATCCGCAACGAGATCATCCGCATGCTGTCCGGTCCCGGCCGGCGCCAGCAGGGCCAGGGCGGCGGTGCGCCGTCCGGTGGCCAGGACAAGAAGTCGAGCAAGCTGCTCGACCAGTTCGGCCGCAACCTCACCAAGCTGGCCACCGAGGGCAAGCTCGACCCGGTCGTGGGTCGTCAGGGCGAGATCGAGCGCGTCATGCAGATCCTGTCGCGCCGCACCAAGAACAACCCGGTGCTCATCGGCGAGCCCGGCGTGGGTAAGACCGCCGTCGTCGAGGGCCTGGCCCAGCGCATCTCGAGCAACCAGGTGCCCGACCTGCTGAAGAACAAGCAGATCTACACGCTCGACCTGGCCGCCCTGGTGGCCGGCTCCAAGTACCGCGGTGAGTTCGAGGAGCGCCTCAAGAAGGTGATGAAGGAGATCACCCAGCGGGGCGACATCATCCTGTTCATCGACGAGCTGCACAACCTGGTGGGCGCGGGCGCGGCCGAGGGTGCCATCGACGCGGCCAGCATCCTCAAGCCGGCGCTGGCGCGCGGCGAGCTGCAGACGGTCGGCGCGACCACGCTGGACGAGTACCGCAAGTATCTCGAGCGCGACTCGGCGCTCGAGCGCCGGTTCCAGCAGATCAAGGTGGACGAGCCGTCGCAGGAGGAGACCGTGCAGATCCTGCGCGGCCTGCGCGACCGGTACGAGGCCCACCACCGCGTCACCATCACCGACGAGGCGCTGGAGGCGTCGGCCAACCTGGCCGACCGCTACATCAGCGAGCGCTTCCTGCCCGACAAGGCCATCGACCTCATCGACGAGGCCGCCAGCCGCATGCGCATCCGCACCATGAGCTCGCCGCCGTCGTTCCACGAGCTCGAAGAGGAGATCGACACCGTCCGCAAGGAGAAGGAGACGGCGATCGAGTCGCAGGAGTTCGAGAAGGCCGCGAACCTGCGCGACAAGGAACGGCGCCTCACCAACAAGAAGCGCGAGCTCGAGGACGAGTGGAAGTCCGACGAGGGCGGCCCGCGGCCGTCCATCGGTGAGGAGGAGATCGCCGACATCGTCTCGATGTGGACCGGCATCCCCGTGTTCAAGCTCACCGAGGCCGAGTCGCGCAAGCTGCTGCGGATGGAGGACGAGCTCCACAAGCGCGTCATCGGCCAGGAGGCCGCCATCAAGGCCGTCAGCCGCGCCATCCGGCGTGCCCGCGCGGGCATCAAGGACCCCAAGCGTCCCGGCGGCTCGTTCATCTTCCTGGGCCCGTCCGGCGTGGGTAAGACCGAGCTGGCGCGCACGCTCGCCGAGTTCCTGTTCGGCGACGAGTCCGCGCTGATCCAGGTCGACATGTCGGAGTACATGGAGAAGCACGCGGTCAGCCGCCTGGTGGGTTCGCCGCCCGGCTACGTCGGCTACGACGAGGGTGGCCAGCTGACCGAGCAGGTGCGCCGCAAGCCGTACTCCGTGGTGCTCCTGGACGAGGTCGAGAAGGCCCACCCCGAGGTGTTCAACATCCTCCTGCAGATCCTCGAGGACGGCCGCCTGACCGACTCGCAGGGCCGGCAGGTCGACTTCCGCAACCCCATCTTCTTCATGAAGTCGAACATCGGCGCCGCGACCATCAGCCGCAACACGCCGCTGGGCTTCTCGGTGACCGACGAGATGGGGCTGTCGTACGACGACATGAAGAGCCGCATCATGGGTGAGCTCAAGCGGGTCTTCCGCCCCGAGCTCGTCAACCGCATCGACGAGGTCATCGTCTTCCACAAGCTGACCAAGGAAGAGATCACCGAGATCGTCGACCTGCTGCTGGTGCGCCTGATGAAGCAGGTGGCCGAGCACGGGGTGACGCTGCAGCTCACCGACGAGGCCAAGGACCTGCTGGTGGAGCAGGGCTACGACCCGACGATGGGTGCCCGGCCCCTGCGCCGCGCGATCCAGCGCCTCATCGAGGACCCGATCGCCGACCAGGTGCTGCAGGGCGGCATGGCGGAGGGCAACACCATCCTGATCGACCGCGACGGCGACAAGATGGCCATCACGCTGACGCGCCCGGACGGCACGGAGGAAGTGGTGTCCACGTCGCCCGACGACATCGTGACGGTGGAGGACACCGCGGTGGCGGCTCCCGCGGCGGCGGCGTCCGACGAGGGCCCGCAGCCCGACGCGCAGTAGGTAGACAAGGGATCACCCCCGGGTCTCAACGACCCGGGGGACCGCAAGGAATGCGACAGGTGGGGTCGTTGGCAAAGGTTCGAGTACAGAGCGCGTTCGTCTGCACCGAGTGCGGGTCGCGAGCGTCGAGGTGGGTCGGCCGGTGCGCCTCGTGCGGAGGCTGGGGCACGGTGACCGAGCAGCCGTCGGGGACGGGTGCGTCGGCGGCCGCGCTGGTGCCGACGCCGGTGCTCTTGGGCGACGCGTCCATCGCCACGCCGCCGCGCGTCCCCACGACCATCGCCGAGCTCGACCGGGTGCTGGGCGGCGGCCTGGTGGAGGGGTCGCTGGTGCTCATCGGCGGCGAGCCGGGTATCGGCAAGAGCACGCTGGTGCTGCAGGCCCTGGCCCACCTGTCGGCCGCGCACGACGTGCTGCTGGTGACGGGCGAGGAGTCCATCGCGCAGGTGCGCACGCGCGCCGAGCGCCTGGCCGTCGACTGCCGGGGCGTGGGCGTGGTGGCCGAGACGTCGCTGGAGGCCGTGGTGGCCGCCATCGAGACGCTGCGGCCCACCGTCGTGGCCGTCGACTCGGTGCAGACGCTCGCGTCCGACGAGGCGGACGGCGCCCCGGGGTCGGTCACGCAGGTGCGCCAGGCGGCGGCCGCGCTGATGCGCGCCGCGAAGACCCATGGCGTCACCGTGCTGCTGGTGGGCCAGGTGACCAAGGACGGCGGCCTCGCCGGTCCGCGGCTGCTGGAGCACCTGGTGGACACGGTGCTGATCTTCGAGGGCGAGGAGACCCGCGCCCACCGCCTGTTGCGGGCCGTGAAGAACCGCTTCGGCTCCACCGACGAGACCGGTCTGTTCGAGATGCGCCCGTTCGGCCTCGAGTCTGTGACGGACGCCACCGGGCTGTTCCTGGACCCCACCGGCGACCGCGTGGGCTCGTGCGCGTTCCCCGCCGTGCAGGGCTCGCGGGCCCTGCTGGTGGAGGTGCAGGCCCTGGTCGGCCACACCGAGGTGGTACCGCCCCGCCGGGTGGCGGTCGGCGTCGACCGCACGCGCCTGGCGCAGGTGATCGCGGTGCTCACGCGGCACGCGGGCCTGCGGCTGGGCGACCAGGACGTCTTCGTCAGCGTGGCGGGCGGCGTGAAGGTGGCCGACCCCGCCATCGACCTGGCCGTCGCGCTGGCCATCGCCAGCGCCCACCGGGGCGTCCCGGTGGTGCACGGCATGGCCGCGTTCGGTGAGCTGGGGCTCACCGGAGGAGTGCGGCCCGTGGGACACACCGCCCGCCGGCTGTCGGCGGTGGCGGCGCAGGGCTTCGAGATCGCGGTCATGCCACGGAGGGCGACCGATGCGGTACCCGAATCACCCGACGCGCTTCGGCGCGTCGAGGTGGACGACATCGCGCGGGCACTGGAGGTCGCATGCGCGAGGTAGCAACGGATCGTGTCAACCCAGGGCAGGGGGAGTGCATGTTCGACGTCGGTGACAAGGTCGTGTACCCGCACCACGGTGCGGGGACCGTGGTCAAGAAGGAACTCAAGGAGGTCCTGGGCCAGCGCCGCGAGTACCTCACGATCAAGATCCTCTACAACGAGATGACCGTGATGGTCCCCACCGACAACGCGGAGGACCGGGGTCTGCGGCGGGTGATCGATCAGGACACCGTGCAGGAGGTCCTGGGCGTGCTGCGCGACGACGGCACCCAGATGCCGAAGAACTGGAACCGTCGCTTCAAGCACAACCGCGACAAGATCAAGACGGGCGACGTGTTCGAGCTGGCCGAGGTGGTGCGCAACCTCTCGATCCGCGATCTCGACAAGGGCCTGTCGACGGGCGAGAAGCAGATGTTCGGCCGGGCGAAGAAGATCCTCGCCAGCGAGCTGATGTACGCCTGCGACATGGAGGAGCAGGAGGCCATCGACTACCTCGACGGCCTGCTGGACGAGATCGGTGCCTCCCGCGACGGTGACCGTGTGGCCGCCGGCGGGCTCGACCTGGACGACTCGTCCGACGACTGACGCGGCGGCTGCCGGGGCCCGAGGGTCCCGGCAGCCCGTCTAGCGCCGGCGCCCGGGCGCGACGCCGCCCTGGGCCATCAGCGCCGTGAACGCGCCCACCGGCATGGGCCGGGCCCAGCGATAGCCCTGCGCCTCGCGCGCGCCCATGCTGACCAGGGCCGCGGCCTGCAGCGGGGTCTCGACGCCCTCCACCACGCAGCGGATGCCCAGGTGGTCGCACATCACCAGCGCGGAGCGCACGATCGCCTGATCGGTGCGGCTGCTGGTGACCGCGTCCACGAACTGCTTGGCGATCTTCAGCTCGCTGATGGGCAGGGAGTGCACGTGGGCCAGCGACGCGTGGCCCGTACCGAAGTCGTCGAGGGCCAGCGCGAACCCCATGCCGTCGATGGTGTCCATGGTGTCGTGGATCTGGTCGAGGCCCCTGCCCGAGATGGCGTCCTCGGTGATCTCCAGCGTGATCATGGAGGGATCGAGGCCCCGGTCGACCCAGCCTCGCAACTGCTTCACCAGCATCCGGGGGGCCTTCAGCGTGGACGGCGACAGGTTGATCGCCACCGGCACGCGGGTCTCGGGACGGGAGTGCAGCTCGAGGGCCGTGTCGGCCGCGAGCTCTAGGAGCACCTCCGACAGGCGGCTGCCGAGGCCGCGCTCCTCGGCGACGTCGAAGATCTCCTGCACGGGGTACCGGCGCAGCTCGGGGTCGGTGAACCGCGTCAGCGCCTCCGCCGCGACGATGCCGCCGTCCTCGATCGTCACCTGAGGCTGGACGTGGATGGCGAACGCGCGCTCCTCGATGGACCGCGACAACGCGTTGGCGATGTCGGTCTCCCGCCGGAACACGTCGATCATGACGGCCCGGTACTGCATGTGGGTGCCGCGTTGCTCCGCCTTCGCCTGGCGCAGCGCCATGTCGGCGGCGTTGAGGAGCGTGCGGCGGTCGTGGCCGTCGCGGGGGAACACCGCGCTGCCCGCCGTGGCGCTGACGGCGAGGGTGCCGGCTCCCGACACCGGAAGCTGGCTGAAGCGGCGCGACCACCCCTGGAAGCGGGCCGCCAGCTCCCCCGGCTCCTGCTCTCCCGGCAGCACCAGGGCCAGCTCGTCGCCGCCCAGACGCGCCACCGTCACCGTGCCGTCGTCGCCGGCACCGGGGTCCTCCATCTCGCGCAGCACCTCGGCCATGCCGACCAGCACGGCGTCGCCGATGTGATGGCCCATGGTGTCGTTGATGTTCTTGAAATGGTCGAGGTCGAGGAGCACCAGGGCGAACGTCGCGTCGCCGCGTTCGACCAGCGCGTCCACGTGGTCGAGCAGGGCCTGGCGGTTGGGCAGGCCGGTCACCGAGTCGGTGGCCGCCAGCTCACGGGCGTGACGGCGCGAGACGTGCAGCTCGCGGATGGTGCTGCTCTGCTCGGTCAGCAGGCGGTCGTGCTCGAACTGCATCTCGAGCATCCGTACGTGCTGCTCGCGGGTGCCGCGCGCCATGTCCCACAACAGCACCTGCAACAGCGGGATCGCCAGCGCGCCGACCACGGCGGGCATCCCGCCCACGACGAAGGCCACTGGCACCACCCCCGCCGTGAAGCCGGCGCACGCCGCCGTGAACAACGGCCCCACGTAGCAGACGGTGGTGGTCACGATGACGACGGCGACCACCGCGATGCACGTGAGGATGGCGCTGTGACTGGGCGCGACGTCGCCGAAGTACCCCGGCCAC
The DNA here is from genome assembly GCA_963169235.1 of Actinomycetota bacterium. Classification (GTDB taxonomy): domain Bacteria; phylum Actinomycetota; class Thermoleophilia; order Miltoncostaeales; family Miltoncostaeaceae; genus JAGQUM01. Next base: position 87,612 of record CAUJCX010000015.1, read on the forward strand.
ATCACCATCCCCCAGGTGAAGCCCAGGGCCGCGTACAGCGGGATGCGGGGTCGCAGGACCGCCCGCGGCGTGGCGCCCCGGTCGAGCGCGCGCTCCGCCATCTTCACCGACGGGCGGCGCAGCAGATCGACGGCGACCCGCAGCCCGGCGACGGCGAGGATCCATGCGTTGCCCAGGCTGAGGGCGATGAGCGCGATGAACGCGTCCGCGCCGAGGGCCGCGTAGGGCAGGCGGCGCTCGCGTCGCAGGAACTCGCGCGTCATGGCCAGCTTCACCGCGGGTGGCGGCGTCGACGGCAGGCGGTAGGGATTGAAGAGGGGAATCGTGACGTGGGTCCGTCGTGGGGGCGGGCGAGACGGCCGCGACGGCCCGCGTGGACCGCTGTCACAGGTATCGGCGTTCCGCCGGAGTGGCATGAGCGAGGTGACGGCCGACGCGACCGTTCCCCGCACGCCGTCCCGCCGGTCCGCGATACTTACCGCACTCTCCGCATGATCGTCGTCACCCGCATAACACTGTGCCTTCTGCTGGGCCTCGCCGGTTACCAGGTGGGGGCCTCCGCGCCGCTGCGCGATTGGTTCCGGCACCCGTGGCTGTACGTCGCGTGGGTGGGCCTGGTGGTGGTGGGGGTGCTCCTGGGCTACGTGCTCGGGGGCATCGGCGGCCGCCTGCTGCGCACCCGGTTGAAGGCCATCGAGCGGGCCGCCGACCGGCGCTCGGCCGCCGAGCTGACGGTGGGCGCTCTGGGGCTCGTGGTGGGGCTGGTGGCCGCGGCCCTGGCGGGCCTCGCCGTCGCCCAGCTGCCCGTCGTCGGCCCGTACCTGTGGATCGTCGTCGTGCTGATCGTCGGCTACGTGTTCAGCCGCATCGCGGCCCGCCGCCACGTCGACATCCTGCGGCTGGTGGGCGTGCGCTCGCGCGGGAGCTCGTCCGCCACGACGCGGCTCATCGACACCAGCGCCATCATCGACGGGCGCCTGGTGGACGTGGTGCGCACGCGCTTCTTGTCCGGCAGCATCGTGGTGCCCGACTTCGTGCTGGAGGAGCTGCAGCGGGTCGCCGACTCCACCGACCCCCGCAAGCGCGCCCGCGGCCGCCGCGGGCTGGAGCTGGTGGAGGAGCTGAAGGTCTCGAGCAACGGCGGCTTCGCCGTGCGCACGACGGCGGCCGGCCAGAACGAGCCGGTCGACGCGCGCCTGGTGCGCATGGCCCGCGAGCTGGGCGCCTCCATCGTCACCACCGACTACAACCTCAACAAGGTCGCCCGCCTGCAGGAGATCGAGGTGCTCAACGTCAACGACCTGGCCAACGCGCTGAAGCCCGCGGTGCTTCCCGGGGAGACCATGCGCGTGCGCGTGGTGCGGGAGGGCAAGGAGTACGACCAGGGGGTCGGGTACCTGGACGACGGCACGATGATCGTGGTGGACGGGGCCGGCAAGTTCACCGGGCAGGAGCTTGAGGTGGAGGTCACGTCCGTGCTGCAGAACCCCTCCGGCAAGATGATCTTCAGCCGCCTGCCCGATGAGGACGGCGCGCCCCGCCCCTAGCCCGAGGCGAGCCGGCGCGCCAACCCCAGCCCGGCGCAGGGGTCGTCGGGGGGCAGGTCCTTGTGGCGGCAGATCGCGTACACGTCGCGCGCCTCACCCTCGCGCGTGAGCAGTGCCTGCCAGCGGTCGACGTCGGCGGCCGGGTAGTGGTCGGCGCGCATCCGCACATACGCCAGCGGCCCGGCGGGCAGGGAGGCGGGCGGCGGGCCCTCGGCGTGGTTGAGGCAGCGCACGGCACCGTGGGCGGCCAGCACGGCGTCGACGCCGGGGTGCCGCCACGACGGGTCGGCCGTCTCCACCACCACGGTGGGGCCGCCGGCAAGCGCGTCCAGCAGGCTGCCGAGGAAGTCGTCGTCGCGCGGGCGCTCCTCCGGGATCTGGGCCAGCACGGTGGCGAGGCCGTCGCCCAGCGGTGCCAGCGACGCGATGAAGCGGGCCGCCAGATCGGTGCGCGGCATCCCCGCGGCGTGGGTGATGCCCTTGTGCACCTTGCAGACGAAGCGGAAGCCGGGGCCCACGGCGTCGGCCCAGGCCGAGACGGCCGCCGCGCTCTGGAGCCGGTGCGCCGTGACGTTCACCTCGCACGTCCCGAAGACGGTCGCGTAGTGGCGCAGGAAGCCGCCGCGGGCGAGTCCCGGCGGATACAGGGCGGGGCTCCACTCGGGGTACGCCCAGCCGGATGTGCCGACGCGGACGCTCACCCGGCCGGCCGGGTGCGGCGCCTCCATGCCATGTAGTTCTCCTCCACCTTCACCAGAGGGAGGTCGGCCAGCCCGTCGCGCTCCTGGTCCGACAGCGAATCGAGCCAGTGCGCGCGCAGCGAGATCTCTTGGGTCTGCGAGGAATCCACGGCATCTGCCTGTCCGGTGGGTGTACGCACATGGATACCATCGGACACATGGGGCCCGATATCCATAGAGAAGTCTCTATTCCGTACTCCGGGGCGATCATCGTGGCGGCGGGTTCCGGCGCGCGGCTGGGCGCCGACGTGCCGAAAGCGCTGGTGGAGGCGGCCGGGCGCAGCCTCGTGTCGTGGTGCCTGGCCGCGTTCGACGCCTCGCCGCGGGTGGCGTCCATCGTGATCGTGGCTCCGTCCGGCCACCTGCCGGCGTTCCGGGCGCTGGCGGCCGCCGCGGCGACGCCGGTGGCGGTGGTGCCCGGTGGCGCGACCCGGGCCGACTCCGTGGCGTGCGGGCTGGAGGCGCTTGCGCCCGCGCTGCACCACGTGCTGGTGCACGACGCGGCCCGGCCCCTGGTGACGCCCGCAATGGTCGCCGCGGTGCTCGACGGCATCGGCGACGCCGCGGGGGCGATCCTGGCCGCCCCGCTGGCCGATACGTTGAAGCGCGTGGCCCCCGGCGGCCTGATCGCGGACAGCCCGTCGCGGGAGGGGCTGTGGGGCGCGCAGACGCCCCAGGCGTTCGTCGCCGACGCGCTGCGCGACGCCGTGGCCACGGCCCGCGCGCACGGCAGGCTGGGTGCGGCCACCGACTGCAGCTCGCTGATGGAGGCCGTGGGGCGCACCGTCCGCGTGGTCGACCCGGGCGCGCCCAACCTCAAGGTGACCACCACGACCGACCTGGCGCTGGTGGAGGCGCTCCTCTCGGTGCGGGGGAGGGGGCCGGTCGGGTAGGCTCGGCGGCCGTGCTGATCGATTACCACATGCACCTGCAACCCGACGGCGTCGGCGAGCGGGCCGCGCAGGCCCCCGGCTGGGACGCGGACGGCGGCCACCTGTCGCAGGCGTGGATGCGCCGCTACGTCGACCGCGCCGCGGCCCTCGGCGTCGACGAGATCGCCTTCACCGAGCACGACTACCGCTTCTCGGCCCTCGTCGGCTGGCACGCCTCCCCGTTCTGGAACGCCGAGGCCACGGCCGACGTCGACGCCTACTGCGAGGCGGTCGGCGACGCGCAGAAGGCCGGCCTGCCGGTGTTGCTGGGCATCGAGGCCGACTGGCTGCCCGACCGCGTGGACGACATGCGTGCGTTCCTGGCCGCGCACCCGTTCGACGTGGTGCTGGGCTCCGTGCACTGGGTGGGCGAGATGTCGGTGGACGATCCGGGTGACCCTCCGGTGGGGGCGCACACCGCCGAGGAGGTGTGGGACGGCTACCTCGACCAGCTCATCGCCGCCGCCGGATCCGGCCTCTTCGACGTGTTGGCCCATCCCGACCTGCCCAAGGTGTTCGGCGATCGCATGCCGCAGTCGCTGGAGCATCGCTTCGACGACGTCATCGCGGCCATCGCACGCGCAGGGGTCGCCATCGAGTGCAGCTCGGCCGGCTTCCGCAAACCGGTGGGCGAGCTGTACCCGTCGCCGGCGCTGCTGGCGCGCTTCCGCGAGGCCGGGGTGCCGGTGACGCTGGCGTCTGACGCGCACCGCCCCGCGGACGTCGCGGCGGGCTTCTCCACCGCCGTGGCCGCCCTGCGCGGCGCGGGTTACGAGCACCTCACCCGGTTCCGGGGCCGCGAGCCACAGCCGACCCCCATCCGCTCATGGGCATGAGGGTGGGCACCGGGCTCGACGCGCATCGCTTCGGAGGTGCGCGGGCGTTGATGCTGGGCACCGTCGAGGTGCCGCACCCCGAGGGGCTCGTGGGGCACAGCGACGGCGACGTGGTGGCGCACGCCGTGTGCGACGCGCTGCTGGCGGCGGCGGGGCTCGCCGACATCGGCCACCACTTCCCGCCGGGCGATGCGCGCTGGGAGGGCGTGACGGGCGCGACCATGCTGGGCATCGTCACGGGCCTCCTGCGCGACGAGGGCATGCGCGTGGTCAACGCCCACGCCGTGGTGGTGTGCGAACGGCCGCGCATCGGTCCGCACCGCGAGGCCATGCAGACCGCTCTGTCTGCGGTGGTGGGAGCGCCCGTATCGGTGCACGCCACCACCACCGACCAGATGGGCTTCACGGGGCGCGGCGAGGGCATCTTCTGCCAGGCGACCGCCCTCGTCGACGACGGAGGACAGCCGGATGGCCGATGACACGCCGCACCTGTACGACACGCTGACGCGCGCCAAGCAGCCGCTGGAGCCGTCGGCGGACGGCACCGTGCGCATGTACGTGTGCGGGCCCACGGTGTACGGCCCGATCCACGTCGGCAACGCCCGGCCGTTCGTGCTGTTCTCGCTGCTCAAGCGCTACCTCACGCGCACCGGCATGCGGGTGGTGCTGGCCAGCAACCTCACGGACGTCAACGACAAGATCTACGCCGCCGCGCGGGCCGAGGGCGTGCCGTCGGCCGAGCTGGCCGAGCGGTACTGCGCGCAGTACATCGCCGACACCGATCGCCTGGGGCTCGGCCGCCCCGACATCGAGCCGAAGGTCACCGACGCGATCCCCGAGATCGTCGCGCTCATCGCCGAGCTGGTCGGCAAGGACCTGGCGTACGCCGCGGGCGGCGACGTCTACTTCCGCGTGCGTCGCTTCCCCCGCTACGGGGCGCTGTCGGGGCGCAACCCCGACGACATGCTCGACACCGACCCCGGCCCGGCGAAGGAGGATCCGCTCGACTTCGCGCTGTGGAAGGGGCTCAAGGAGGGCGAGGACACGTTCTGGGACTCGCCGTGGGGCCCCGGGCGTCCCGGCTGGCACATCGAGTGCTCGGCCATGGCGCACTCGGCGCTGGGCGACGACTTCGAGATCCACGGCGGCGGCATCGACCTGGTCTTCCCGCACCACGAGAACGAGATCGCCCAGAGCGAGGGCGCCCACGACGTGCGCATGGCGCGCATGTGGGTGCACAACGAGATGCTGGAGCTCGGCGGCAAGATGTCCAAGAGCGACGGCAACATCGTGCTGTTGCGCGACGCGCTGGACGCGTGGCCGGCCGACGTGCTGATCATGTTCTTCGTGCGCAGCCACTACCGCTCGAAGCTGCCGTACAACGACGCGGCGCTGGAGGAGTCGGCGCGGGCCGCCGATCGCATCCGCAACGGCGTCCGCACGCTCGACCGCGCGATGGCGGCGCCGGGCGACACGCTGCAGCCCGCCGTGGCCGAGCAGATCGCCGCCGCGCGGGCGCGCTTCTTCGCCGCGCTGGCGGACGACTTCAACACGCCCGGGGCGCTCGCCGCCGTGTTCGAGGCCGTCACGGCGGCGAACGCGGCCGCCGACGGCGACCGGCGCCCGCCGGCCGGGCAGCTGCAGTCGATCCGTACCGAGCTGGCCGAGATGCTGGACGTGCTGGGCCTCGGCAGCCTGGCGGCCGCCGGCGATGCGCTGCCCGACGACGTGAGCGCGTTGGTGCAGGCCCGCGCGGCCGCCCGGGCGCAGCGGGACTTCGCCGAGTCGGACCGCCTGCGCGACGCCATCGCCGAGCGCGGCTTCGACGTGCGCGACACCCCCGAGGGGCAGCAGGTCTCGCCCAGGTGAGCGAGCGCGACGTCGTCTACGGGCGCAACCCGGTACGCGAGCTGCTGCGGGCGGGCCGGCGCGACGTGCGCGAGGTGCTGGTGCTCGAGCGCCTGGCGCGGGAGCCGTGGCTGAAGGGCGTCCGGGTGCGCACGGCCGACAAGTCGACGCTGGGCCGCCTGGCGGGCACGTCCGACCACCAGGGCGTCGTGGCGTTCACGGGTCCGTACCCGTACGTGACCGCCGCCGACGTGCTGGAGGGGGCCGGGCCGATCGTGTGCCTCGACGGCGCCCAGGACCCCCGCAACCTCGGCGCCATCTGCCGCGTGGCCGACGCCGCGGGTGCGCACGGCCTGGCGATCACGTCGCGTGGGTCGCCGGGCGTCACCCCCGTCGTGTGCAAGGCCTCAGCGGGGGCGGTGGAGCATCTGGCCGTGACGCGCTGCGACAGCATGGCCGGGTTCTTGCTGGAGGCCCGCCAGGCGGGACGCACGGTGGTGGGTACCGACCCGGACGGCACCGTCGACTACCGCGCGGCGGCCATCCCCGCGGATGCCGTGGTGGTGCTGGGCAGCGAGGGCGCCGGGCTGCGTCCGCGCATCGCGGCGGCGTGCGACACGCTGGTGGCGATCCCCATGCGGGGCCGCGTGCAGTCGCTGAACATCTCGGTGGCGGCCGGCCTGGTGCTGTTCGAGGCCGGGCGGGGCGCGGGCTCCTAGCCCTCTCGTCCGGCGCGCTCGTCGGCGCGCCGCTGACGGCGCTCGGCGCGTCCGGCGCGCTCGGCGCGTGCGTCGGGGAAGAACATCAGACCGAACCCCCACCACAGGCCGGCCACCACGGCCACGACGAGGGCGGGCCACCACGGGATGGGTCCGAACGTGGCGGCGAGCGCCAGCACGATGAGCGCGACGGTGAGGGCACCGGCGATGCGGCGGTAGACGTTCATGGCGGGGCACCTGGGGGGTGTCAGGGGTGGGCGTCGGGCGTCCCGAGCGTACGACGCCCACCCCTCCGCGCGCGACCCGGCGGGGTCCGGGGCGGGCCGTGAAACGTCGTCCAGTCGATGCACGCTGCGTTGCAGGGACCGAACGGGTTTCAAGAATCGCTTGGCGTCAGCCGCCCCGTGCCATAGGATGCGCGCCACGCAGCACCCTCTACCTAAGATTGAGCCAAAGGGCCGGTACCCTCTATGTCATCAGCTTTCGCGCGCACCGCACGTCGCGCCGACAACTCTCAACCTCAAGCTTGGGTAGACATTAACGACCGGGCTCTGGTCGACCGCGCCCGGGCGGGCGACGCCGTGGCGATGGATCGGCTGATCGATCGCTACCGCGGTTTCGTGCGCCTGAAGGCCAGCTCGTTCTTCCTGGTCGGAGGTGAGAGCGACGACCTGGTGCAAGAGGGCCTCGTGGGTCTCTTCAAGGCCGTGCGCGACTACCGACACGACCGTCAGGCCTCGTTCCGCTCGTTCGCCGAGCTGTGCATCCACCGCCAGATCATCTCGGCGATCAAGTCGTCGATGCGGCAGAAGCACGCCCCGCTCAACACGTACGTGTCGTTCAGCCACACCCGGGCCGGTGCCAACAACGACCAGGAGATGTCCCTGGCCGACGTGCTGCCCGGTGACCCCGCGGGCGACCCGGTGAACCAGGCGATCTCGTCCGAGGAGCTGCGCGCGCTGGTCGGGTGCCTGCAGCGGGTGCTGTCGCCGCTCGAGAGCGGCGTGCTGACCATGTACCTCGAGGGGCGTTCGTACGAGGAGATCGCCGACCACCTCGACTGCACGCCGAAGACGGTCGACAACGCACTGCAGCGCGTGAAGCGCAAGGTGGCCGGCCACCTGCGCTCGCGCGAGGTGGTCGACCTGCGCTGAGCGCCCCGCCTGCGCCGTCCCGTCCGGGTTCGGTGCGGGCCGTCGGCTCGGGTCGCGCGGTGCGCCGGCGCTAGGCTGGCGGCATGGAGCAGTTCACGTTTCGGCGCGTGTGGTGGTCGTACCCGTTCCTGGCGTTGCTGGCGCCGGGAGGCGGCACCGTCACCGTGGATGTGGACGGCGTGCACGCCCGCTTCGGCCTCCTGGGGAGCGCGGACGTGCCCCTCGACCTCGTGGCCCACGTCGGGCGCATGCGCTGGCCCTGGTGGGGCGGGCTGGGCGTGCGCATCGGCCGCGGGCTGGTGGCGTTCGCCGGCGACACCGGCGACGCGGTGGTGGTCGACCTGGTGCGGGACGTCAGGGTGAAAGCGCCGTTCTCGTGGCGCACCGGGCGCCTGGTGCTGGTGGTGGACGAGCCCGCGCGGCTGGCCGCCGCCATCGCCGCCGCCGGGGGCGGCACGCCCGCCGCGCACCCGGCCTGAGCTTCCCCCGTCGGGCGACGCGTCGCCCGACGGGCGGAGGCGTGGTGTGTCCCGTCTGTCCGGCGCCCCTCGACGGGTGGTGGGCCACCCCGTGCCGCGCCCCAGGGCCCTGCTCGCGCGTCGCGGCCCCGTCCCGAGGCGCCGGCTGGTCTCGGGGGTCCCCGGCGGTCGGCCGTCGGCCGGGCTCGCGCCGTTCTGCGACACCGGCACCGCCGCGCCGCTCTGCCGTCTAACGCACCGCGCGTGGAACCTCACGGGTCGCCCTCCACCAGTGGGTATCGCGCCTCGACGTGCACGCCAGTGGCCTCGGTCGGCGCCTCGTCGCGATCGACGACCCCGCGGAGGCCGCCCGCGCCCTGGCCGCCGCGCTGCGGGCCGAGGCACCGAACGCCGCCCTGCACGGCGCCCAG